>PLBO01000048.1:1689-3376 GCA_003134555.1 Actinomycetota bacterium | reverse complement strand
CCGAGCGGGATGACGCCGTCGAGCCCGGTGCGATCAGCCGGTGCGACGTGGCCCGCGAACAGGATCGCGTTGCGGAGCACCGGCACGATCACTACCCGACCGACCGCGCCCGTCATGCTCGCGATCGCCTGGCGCGGCAGCTCACTCCGATAGCGCCGCTCGACGTGAACTTCGCCGGCCGCGATCGTCTGACCGAGCGCGAGATCGCGAGTGGCCACGATCACTGTTTGCTGCGGACCGAGCGACGCGGCGCGGCGGTGCAAGGTCGCGAGATCGCCGCCGACCACCCGCGCGGTTGTGAGAGCGACGGCCAGCGCGGCGAACCACGCGAGCCAGACCCGAGGCGAACGGCGCACGCGCATCCTCCCGACCGAATTGCGGCTCGGGGAAGCGCGCGAGGAAGCGCCCGCAACCTATCAGCTGTCTTCGTGCGGTTCGAGGGGTCCGATTGCCTCGGTGCACGAGCAGTCGTATGACGACGGGTCGGCCGGCAGTCGCGGAATCAGATCGAGCAGCAGATCGCGCATGCGGTGCAGGTTCTCCTCGAAGAACGCGAACACGCGGTCTTGGGTGACGGCGTCGACCCCGGGATCGTGCTCCACCCCGGTGTCGTAGTCGGTGATCAACGCGATCCCCGCGTAGTGCATCCCGAGCTCGCGCGCGAGATACGCCTCGGGATACTGGGTCATGTTCACGACTTCCCAGCCCTGCGCGCGGAACCACTGCGACTCGGCGCGCGTCGAGAAGCGAGGGCCCTGCACGACCACGACCGTTCCGCGCTCGTGCATCGTTACACCGGTGCGCCGCCCCGCGGCGACGGCCGCCGCGGCCACGACGGCACAGTACGGATAGGCGAACGACACGTGGTGCGCGAGGCCGGCGTCGTAGTACGTGTCGGGCCGTCCCCACGTGCGATCGACGAGCTGGTCGAGCANNGTGCTGATGGTCGCGGCCGTGGCGCGGGATGAACGCGACGCGCCGCTCGCCGACGGTGCCGATCGTGACCGGTGCGCTCGTGGGCCCGAAGGGCGTGTCGACCGCGACCTCGTTGACATCGTCGAGGAAGCTGTAGAAGCCCGACCCACCGAATACTCCGACCTCTGCCTCCACGCGGGAGAGGTTAGACACTCGCGCCGATCAGGTTCGACGCGTTCGTGAAGCACGCGTGCGAGACTCGAGGCGATGGATCAGCTACTCCTCGATCCGCTCGATGACGCCGAGCGGCAGGCCGTGTTGGCCGCCGCCCACCGGCGGCGCTTCAAGCGTNNACCACTCCCTTGGGCGACGTCGCGACGTTGCGGGTGCTGGGGCCGGGTGAGCATTTCGGAGAGCTGGCCGTGCTGGCGCCGGGTGCACGGCGGGGCAGCGTCGCTTCGTTGGAGGCCGGCGAGACGATGAGCCTGCACCGTGACGACTTCGCGCGGTTGCGGGCCACGATCCCGGAGCTCGACGAGGTGTTGACCACCGCGCTGGTGTCTGAGGTACGACGGCTCGCGGCCGCGCTCGTCGACGCGTTGTACGTGCCGGCCGACCGGCGGGTCTTGCGACGCCTACGCGAGCTCGTGTCGCTCTACGGAGGCGACCCGCCCGTGGTGATCCCGGTCACCCAGGATGATCTCGCACAGCTCGCGGGAACGACCCGCCCCACGGCGAACCGCGTGTTGCGCGCGGCCGAGGGAAAAGGTGT
>PLBO01000048.1:429-1678 GCA_003134555.1 Actinomycetota bacterium | reverse complement strand
GACACGCCCGACGTACTCGGTCGCGAACGGCGCGTTGGGCTCGAGCGCGAGCAGCGCGGCGAACGCGTCGGTCACGTAGACCTCCCCTTCAGGAGTACGCGGCTCGATTCGAGCCGCGCGCGTCAATTCCCGTCCCCAATAGTTCGGCTTATGGCTGATGGGGTCGGTGATCGCCATCACCGGGCCGGCGTGCGCGCCGATGCGGAGCTCGAGGTCGATCGGGAGACCGATCGCGGCGAGGTCGACGTGCTGGAGCGCGTCGTGGAACCCGAGGGCGCAGTCGGCGGCGGCGGTGACATCGGTGAAAACGGCGGCGATGGCGTCACCCCAGGTGTTCACCCACCGAACGGTGCCGGCGTANNTCGGCGCCGAGCGCGGCGAGCACGTGCGTGACGTACGTCGCGAATTGTTCGTCGCGGAGGCGGCTGAACCCGTGCAGGTCGGTGAAGAGAATCGTTCCGATCTCGCGGTTCGACCCCGACCGGTCGGAAGCCTTCGCGTGGCGTGGTGTCGAGGGGAGTTCGATGACGTGGGTCGGGTGGCCGGCGGCACGCCAGACGGCGACGTCGTGGGCGGTGCCGGCGACGCCGTCGGGCGGAGTTTCGTCCCACACCGCGAGCTGCATGGCGGGGGCGTCGAGGAACGCCGCGTGGTTGAGGGCGTGGCCCATCGCGATTCGTCCGGCGTAGCCGAACAGCTCGTCGTCTCCCATGAACGAGGAGTCGGACGCGTGCACGACCGCCGACGCCCGCTCNNCTCGAGGCAGGAACGGAACCGCGCCGGCCAACCCGGCCCGGCCGGCGCCACCGATACGCGTTCGAACTCGTCGGTGTCGAACGGCAGTACCGCCTCGAGACCCACGCCGGCTTCGAGCAGCGCCTCGGCGATCATGATGTCGGCGCCGGACGCGAGCGAGCCGTATGCGAACCCAACGCGATGCGCGGCGAGAAACGCACGGATCTCGCTCTGCACCCGACCTTCGAGATCGGGCGGGAACCGGGTGTTCGCTTTCGTGGCATCGATGAGATGACCGGAGTAGTTCAACACCAGCGGCGGCGAGAGATCTTCGAGCACGGCGGCTTCGGTGGCGGTCGATTCGCACACCAGTCGCAGCTGGCGAGGCGTGACTGCGAGCGCCGCGAAATCGTCGCCCCCGATCGCGGCGGCGCGTGCGAGCAAATGCCGTGCGTCGTCGACGTCGCCGAGGATCAGGGCGGCCTCCGCGGCGGTCGCCTCGCGCCAGTAGTCG
>PLBO01000048.1:0-421 GCA_003134555.1 Actinomycetota bacterium | reverse complement strand
AGCCGCAGCGTCGCGGCGTTGATGCACGTATAGAAGCGTCCGAACCGGTTGGCGACTTCTTCGTAGAGATCGGCGGCCTGGCGGAGACGCGTCACGCGGTCGGGCCCGTGCGCGGTGAGCGCCTCGTCCTTGGCGAGCCGGGCCACCAGTGCCGCCGCGTCTTCGCGCAGCAAGATCGTGACGTCGGGAGTCGACTCGATCCTGGTCAGCAACTCGGCCGCCGCCGCCCTCGCGCGCTCGACGGCGCCGGAGCGCGCCAGCGCGAGCGCGGCAACGAATCGGGCCTCGAGATCTTCGGGATCGGCCTCGACCGCCGAGACGGCCTAGTCGTACGCGGCCAGCACGTCGCCCCGCGAGACTGCCGCGCGAGCACGGGCAACCGAACCAGGCGGCACTCGCGCACCGTAGCAAGCGCCCGGCC
>PLBO01000068.1 GCA_003134555.1 Actinomycetota bacterium | reverse complement strand
CTCTGGTAGGACGCCAGCGGGCCGGTCCGCCACGATCGCGAACGCCACCCAACAGGCGATGGCGACAGCCCGAGTGCGGATCGGGAACACGCATGCTGAGCACTGTCCGGGCCCGCGCGGATGCGCGAAGGGATCAGATGGTTGCGGACGATCGCTGGCGATTGCGATCTTCATCGCGGCGGAATAACCCCAGTCACACACGAGGTGTCTTCTGCCGATGACCCGCCGGCGCAGCGAGCACCGGCTAGAGCGTCCTGTGCTACGAGTCAACCCTTGTGCGTGTGATTGCATCTGGACGTGAGCCGACGTCGTGAGGAGTTCCGTGCGCTGTTGGTGCGGACACGCCATTTTGTGATCGGTGCCGCTCTTGTGGGTGCTGCGACGGGTTTCACGGTTGCGGGCTTTGAACGAGTCACGGTGAACGTGGTGTTCGAAGACGTGGTCAGCAAATTGCCGGTCGCGCTGCTTGCGTTCGCACCAGGTGTCGGGCTCGCGCTCGCGGCGTTGTGGTTGCGCTGGCCGGGCCGCGGGCTGAGTCCCGCGACAGCGGACGAGTACCTCGAAGCGTTTCACCAGGACCGCCGCTTGGGGATGCGTGACCTGGTGAACAAGCTGGTCGCCGCGGTCGCGACGTTAGGTAGCGGTGGCGCGATGGGGCTCGAAGGACCGTCGATCTATCTGGGCGCGTCGATCGGGGCAGTCGTGCAGCGTCGCTTCACCCGCTTATTCGCCGGCGCCGACCGAGACCTGTTGCTGGTCGCGGGCGCCGCCGCGGGGATCGCCGCGATCTTCAAAGCTCCCGCCACTGGCGCGGTATTCGCTATCGAGGTGCCATATCAGAATGACCTCGCGCGCCGGATGCTGTTGCCCGCACTCGTCGCCGCCGCGTCGGGTTACCTCGCGTTGGTCGCGGTGAACGGCACTGCGCCGCTGTTCTCTGTTCGCGGGGTGCCAGCGTTCTCGATCGTGGATCTCGCAGGTGCGGCGGGACTCGGCNNGCCGCGTTCGGCGCCCGAGTGTTCGCGTGGATGTTGGGGTGGGCGAAACGGATCGCCGACCACGGTCATACGATCGTGCGCGTCGTCTCCGCGGCCGGAGCGATCGCGGTGTTGTTCGCCATCGGACGCGGCCTCACCGGCGAATCACTGGTGCTGACGCCGGGGTATGGCGTCGTCACCTGGGCACTCGACCCCAAGCGCAGCATCGCGATCCTGCTCGCGATGTTGGTGCTCCGCTGTCTCGCGACGACCGCGGCCCTCTNNGTCGTCGCGGGCGCGTTGCTCGGACGCGCGTTCGGCCTCATCGTCGGAGGCAACGACGCACTCTTCCTGGTCGTCGGGATTGCCGCGTTTCTCGGCGCCGGTTATCGCGTCCCCCTGGCCGCGATCATCTTCGTCGCAGAAACCACTGGCCGACCCGGCTTTGTCGTGCCCGCAGTCATCGCCGCAGTCGTCGCCGAGCTGGTTATGGGAACCGCGTCGGTCACGACCCATCAGCGAGTGTCGAAGCCCGGCGCTGCTCCAGACCCGACCCAACAAGCCGGAGAACCCTAAAGACCGTGCTCCAGCGCAAGAGGAACTGACCTGCAGGCCGCGGCGACCACGGGTCAAGACGCCCGACCACAACCGGCCTCAAAGAGAGGAGCCGGATCGTCCGTCGGCGGTGTCCCAATATCCCGCCAGCGCGGTCACGACACCGCGTGGCATAAGTGCCGTACTGNNGATCCAGCCGATCGCGAACGCCTCCGACCCGGCGATCTGGGATACCCGGGACGCGAGATTCGGGGACGCGCGTTCTGGGATACGTCTCGGCGCGAGTCATCACCAACGGGCTCGATTGCGGAGCGTCGGTCGTTGGGAATGCGCTCGCCGTCGGTGTGCACGCGACTGCGAACTCTCCGAAAGATGCGATGCTTGGGAGCATGCAGACGGTGTACGAGGCCGTCGGGGGTGCCGACGGCGTGGTGAGTTTGGCGCGCGCGTGGCATGTCAGGGTGATGGCAGACGAAGTAGTGAGCCACGCGTTCAGCCACGGGTACCGGCCCGACCACACCGAGCGGCTCGCTGCGTACTGGGTAGAGGCACTCGGTGGTCCGACGACGTATTCCGAGACGTACGGTGACGAGACCTCGGTTGTGCGGATTCACAGCGGCGATGGTCCGCACGAGGAGATGGACCGTCGAGCGATCGCGTGTTTCGATCAGGCGCTCGTCGACGTCGGCCTCAGCGGCGACGACCGGCCTCGCAAAGTGCTGCACGACTACTTCGAGTGGGCAACGACGACCACCATGTCCCGTTACCACCGCTCTGCAAGTGAGGTGCCGGACGGTCTGCGAATCCCGCATTGGTCGTGGAGCGGACTCGTCATCGGAAGCGGTCCTGTCCCATCTGACTAGGACGGCGTGCGTCTCGGCGGACGCGGCGGCCTCGCCGCCGATGCCGATGCCGTAGGCAACGTGATGTTCTCATTCGACGCGATCTCGAACGTTCAGCCCGTCGGCCGTGACTGCTCGAACGAGACTCGCTCGACCACCGTCGTAAGGTCACAGTCCCGGCGATCCGGGACACCCCCGAGGTGATATTCGCGGACGCTGGGGCTCCGATGGTCGGTCTGGTGGCCCGCAATCGACGAGCACTTCGGCTCGTTCGACAAGTTCAAGGCCCACTTCACCCAGGCCACGTCCACCATCCAGGGTTCAGGATGGGGAGCGCTCGCCTACGAGCCGCTGGCCGGCCGCCTGATCGTGGAGCAGGTCTACGACCACNNGGTTGGGGTGCGCTCACGTGGGAACCGCTCGGTGAACGCCTCTTTATCGAACAGATCTACGATCACCAAGGCAACATCGGCCAAGGTGGTACGCCTTTGCTCGTCATCGACGCCTGGGAGCACGCGTACTACCTGCAGTATGAGAACCGTCGACCCGACTACGTCGCCGCAATCTGGAACGTCATCGACTGGGCCGATGTCGCCGCCCGATTCGAACATGCACGAGGCCTCGTCGCGAGTCCGGGCCGGTAAGCGCACGCAGGACCTAATGTCACCAAACGTTCGCTACCTCGTTCCGCACGAGGACAAGATCGATTCGACGATCGTTAGGGCATCTGAAGAACGTCAGGCCAGAGAGGTAGTTGATCCCGTGACCGAAACCAGGAATCAGGCCGTGAGTCCAAGCGAGCAACGGCTTCGCCTCATCTCACAACGTGCGATGCCACGCTGATGGACATCATCACGCTCAGCGACGGTTCTGGCTACGACAGCGGCCGGGTGGTGGCGGAGCCGCTTCTTGAGGGCGCGCAGTCCAATGTGCGTCTCATCCGGCTCAGCCCGGGCCAGGCATTACCCCCGCACACTCATGGCTCGTCTGATCTCATGCTCTTCGTGGTGGAAGGTGAAGGGGTGCTCGATACCGAGGCTGGCCGGGTCGGCTTCGGGGCCGGCTCGCTTGCCTTCTTCCGAGGNNGGTGCTCGACACCGACGCGGGCAGGGTCCGCTTCGGGGCCGGATCCCTTGCCTTTTTTCGGGGCGATGAAGAGTTGCGTGTGTCCAACGAGGGTCTGAGCGGCCTCACCCTGCTGGCCTTCCTCGCTCCGCCGTTCCCGCCTCGTTCCTAGCCTTGAGCGGCGACAGTTCTTCTACCTCGCTTCGAACGGTCGGGGCAGTTTCGGGTAGATCGCCCTCGCACAGCGTGCTGTTCCACCGGGACGCAGGTACAGGAGTTGAGATCGATGTCTGACCGCGTCGACCGGCCCCCGCCCGAAGATCTGCCCGCTCCGGCATCTTCGCGGCTGTCGCCGGAGTCGGTGCGAAGCTTTCGGTCGCAACTCACGACGGGCGAGGAC
>PLBO01000053.1 GCA_003134555.1 Actinomycetota bacterium | reverse complement strand
TTCGAGGTTCTCGGCGAGGAGCGCCTCACCAATTCCGTGGCCCCGGTGATCGTCGTGCGTGCCCACGATGCTCAGGTAGTAGTGCGGCACGTCGTGCGGATGGCTCGCGTCGAACTGCGCGAGCACATGCAACACCGCGTTGCCATGGTCGCCGCCGATGAAGTCACCGACGAGCCGGACGAGCTGCGTCTCGTCGGCAGTGGTCAACTCCGTCCCGCCCGGCCGCGTCCACAGCGCGACCGACTCACACGAATTCGTGACCCACGTCCAGTTGTCGTTGCGAAACGCGGCGTCGACGAACACGCGCCACCAGATCCGGAACTGCGCCGGTCGCCTGGTCTCGTCGGCGAATGCCCAACTCCACAACGGATCCTTGTGAAACGAGGTCGCGATCGTCTCGGTGATGGCGTCGGCGTCTTCGAACCGGGCGGGTCGGGCAGCCATGGTACCTGCCTACGCGTCGAAGACGCTGCTCGCGACGAGTTCCTCGAGGACACGGTCGTCCCACCACGTGATCTGCTGCACCTTGGCCCGGCGGAAGTAGAGCTGGACGTCGTACTCGACCGTGAAACCGACGCCGCCGAACACCTGCTGCGCCATCGCCGTGACGTCGCGGAACGTCTTGCACGCGAACAGCTTCGCCATCGGCGCGAGGCGGTCGATCGGCCGGCCGTTCGCCCGGGCCCACGCCGCTTCGAACACCAGCGTCTCGGCCCCGTCGACCGCGGTCGCGGCATCCGCCAGGTAGTGAGAGATCGCCTGGAACGCACCGAGCGGCTTGTCGAACTGCTCACGGTCCTTGGCGTACTGAACCGTGATCTCGAGTGCGTAGCGCGCGCCGCCGACCGCCTGGGCCGCCAGCATGATGATTCCGTCGAGCATGGTTTCGTGCCAGGTCGCCCAGCCCGACCTCGCGGCGCCGATGCGCGCCGAACCCGGCACGCGCACCCCCGACAGCGTGACCTCGTACTGAGCGTCGGACGCGAGGGTGACTTGTTGTTGCATCGTCACGCCGGCCGCGGACGGGTCGACGAGGAACAGGTCGACGTCGGTGCCGGCATCGCCGGTGCGGGCCAACACGATCATCGCGGTTGCAGCCCGGGCGAAGGGCACGTGCAGCTTCACTCCGTCGAGCACGAAGTCGTCGCCGTCGGCCTGCGCGCGCGTCTGCACGCCGCGGGCGCCGAATCCGTTCCCCGGCTCCAACCACGCGGAGGTGACGATCGCATCTCCCGACGCGATGCGCGCCATCCACGACTGCTTCTGCTCGTCGCTCCCCGCGCGGAGCAACACCCCCGCGCCCATCACCGCGCTCACGAAGTGAGGCGACGGTGCGAGCGCGCGCCCCAGCTCCTGGTAAACGACCGCACCTTCGAGCGCGCCCATCTCCGAGCCGCCGTATTCGGAGGGCAACATGAGACCGATCAGGTCGAGCTCGGCCATCTGCTTCCACAGCTCCGCCGGGAACCCGGTCGGGTCGTCCTCGAGCGCGCGCACCGTGTCGAGGTTCGCGTACGAGCTGCAGACACCGCGCACCATCTCCCGCAGCATCTCCTGCTCTCCAGTGAGGTCGAGATCCATCCGTTCAGCTCCCTAGGGTCGCCACTGGTCGCCACTGGTCGCCGCGGCGGGTCCAGGGGTTGTCGTCGTCGGTGGTGGGCAGCGCGATGCGCGCGGTGCAGTCGGTCATCAGTTCGCCGTCGACCGTCAGCCGGACGAGCACGGTTGCCCAACCACAACCCGTCTCGTCGGTGTCGACCTGCTCGACCGTTCCCGCGAGCACCATCGTGTCACCCGGGAACACGGAACCCTTCATGCGGAATTTCATGCGCCCGAGCCGGCCGGTCGGCCCCGACCAGTCGGTGAGGAAACGCTCGAACCAGGCCGCCTGGTTCGGCGTGTTCATGAAGATGTCCTTCGTACCGTTGCGATTGACCGCAAAGTCGTAGTCGTGGTGCATGGGTCGCCAGTCGCGCGCCGCCAGCGCGCCGAGCACGATCGTCGTCGCGGTCACCCGGTAGGCGAGCTCGGGGAGCGTGTCGCCGACGTGCACGTCGGCGAGTGTGACCTTCGTCGTGGTCGCGGTCATGCCTCACCTCGCCGGTAGCCGAAGCCGGTATACGACTCGACACCCACCAGCTCGTCGTGCTGGTTGAGATACTCGACGTCGATCACCCAGAAACGCCCGGTGCCGAGCTTCGTGGTCTTCGGTTGGCTGACCGAGCGCAGGATCTGGCGCGTGCGCAACCGGTCGCCCGGACGGACCGGCTCGTGGAACACGATCGTGTTGTCGGTCATCACCGCCTCGGGTAGTTCGAAGATCTCCTTCAGGTCGAAGTGCGACTTCAACGGCACTCCGGGCTCGGTGCGGCCCGGCGACCACTGGTGCGGCCGGAACCACACCGAGATCATCGTCGGCGGCGCGATCGGACCGTCGGTGACGGCTCGCGCGACCGCGTCGTCCCAGAACAACGGATTGCCGTTCTCGACCGAGGAGCACGACGTGTAGATGTAGCCGCGCTCGACCGGGAACTCACCCGCTTCCTCGTACTGCACCTGGTCGATCAGCTTCTCCACTTCGGGCGGCAGATCGCTCACGCGGCAACTCCTTCGTCGCGTAGGACCGCGATCTCCGCAGGCGAGTAGCCGACCTCCTGCAACAGCGCGTCGGTATCGGTGACGGTCGCGTCGCGCACGACCGGACCGGGTTGGGCGCGGTCCATCCCCGCGAACACCCAACCGACCTGCTCGAAGGTCCCCGACGCGGGCGCGCTCGCCTCGACGAACACCTGGCGGGCACGGAAGTGCGCGTCGCGCACGAGCTCGGGCACCGACGCGACCTCGGACACACACGTGTTGGCCGGGCCCAGCCGCGCGACCCATTCGTCGCGGGGCCGGGTGGCGAACGCGGCGCCGAAATCGGCGCGGATCGCATCCTGGACACCGTCGTCGGTCTGGTGCGCGAGCCATTGCTCGCATCCGAGCGCGCGACACAGGTTCGCGTAGAAATGCGGCTCGATGGCGCCGACCGCGATCCACCGGTCGTCGAAACAGCGGTAGACGTCGTAGCACGCATACCGACCGGTGAGGATGTTGTGGCCCGGGCCGGGCACTTCGCCGGTCGCGAGGAACTCGTCGACGTAGAGCGACATGAGCGCGACCACTCCATCGGCCACCGAGACGTCGAGGTACGCGCCGGCGCCCGTCGCCGACCGCTGCACGAGCGCGGCGAGGATCGCGATCACCGCTTGCATCCCGCCGCCCGCGGCGTCGCCGATCGTCGCGCCCGGCAATGCCGGGCCGCCGTCGGCCGCGCGGCCCGAACATTCGAGGTACCCGCCGACCGCGAGGTAGTTGAGATCGTGGCCGGCCCACTGCGAACGGGGCCCGGTCTGCCCGTAGCCGCTCGTCGAGCAGTAGACGATCGAGGAGTTCACCGCGCGCACCGCGGCGTCGCCGAGACCGAGCCGGTCCATGACCCCCGGACGGAAGCTCTCGATCACCACGTCGGCGCGCGCCGCGAGCCGCAAGAAGGCATCGCGCCCCGCGTCGGATTTCAAGTCGAGCAACACGCGTTCCATCCCGCGGTGCCCGCTGTACGCGTAGAACGGCGGGACGATCTGCACGCCCGACTGCTTCGGCGGCGGGCCGATCTTCACGACGCGCGCGCCGTAGTCGGCCAACCAGCGCGAGGTGCGCGCCGCTGGACCGACCGACGCGAGATCGAGAACCGTTACGTTCTTCAGCACGGGCTCAGAAGGTCTTCGGGAGCCCGAGCCCGCGCCGGGCGATGATGTTCTTCTGGATCTCCGACGACCCGCCGCCGATCGTGTCGATCACGGTGTAGCGGTACGTCGATTCGGCCCGGCCCTCCATCGGCGCGGTCTTCGTGCGAATCCGGAGTTGCGTGCCGGGACCGCCGATGTCCATCGACGCGTTCGCGAGCCGCCGCGAGAACTCGGTCGCGAACAGCTTGTACTGAGACGACTCGACGGTCGGCGGCGGCGTACCCGGAACCCTCTCGCCCTTCATCGATGCTGCGACGACACGCAGACCGAGCACGCGCGCGACCTCCGCGTCGGTCACGAGTTGGGCGATGCGCTGGCGCACGACCGGGTCGTCGCGCAGAGGGACGCCGTCGCGCTCGGTCGCGCGCACGTAGTCGATGAGCAGGTCGAGCCGTTGCCGGATCGGCGAGAACGTGAACAGGGTGAAGCGCTCGAGGTCGAGCGCCTGCGAGATGTACTGGAAACCACGATTTACCTCACCGACGACGTACTCGTCGGGCACGAACACGTCTTCGATGAAGACCTCGTTCGTCCGTTCGTCGCCCATGGTCCAGATGCCCTTGATGGTCACGCCGGGCTGGTCGAGCGGCACGAGCATGAGCGTGATGCCCATGTGCTTGTTGTCGGGGTCGGTGCGGGTGCCGAGCCAGTACCACTCGGCGAAGTGCGCCGACGTGGTCCACGTCTTCTGCCCGTTCAGGATCCACCCCGGCGTGCCGTCGCGCTCACCGCGCTCGGCCTTCAGCCGCATCGACGCCGCGTCGGAACCCGCGTTCGGTTCGCTGTAGCCGACGGCGAATTCCACGTCGTTGCGCAGGATCTTCGGGAGGAACTCTTGCTTCAGGAATTCGCTGGCCTCCTTGATCAGCGTCTTGCCGATGATGCCGACGCCCTTGCCGATCTGGGGGCCGCCGCGCGCCGCGAGTGCCTCGTTCAGCAGGTATTCGTATACGCCTTCGCCGTCGGAACCGCCGTACTGCTTCGGCCACGTCAGACCGAGCCAGCCGCGCTCGCCGACCTCCCGCATGAACGCGCGGCGCTTCGGCGTGTCGACGATCTGGGCCATGTTCTCGCGCGTTAGGTCGAAGACGTCGGGATCGTCGTGATCGTCGAGGAACCGCTCGACCTCGGCCTCGAAGGCGCGCTGCTCGGGCGAGAAATCGAAGTCCATGAGCCGGATTGTACGAGCAGCGCCGCGACCGACGCCCTTCGGGACGCGCCGCTCGCAGATGACGCGTCAGGAGATGACGCCACGCTCCCGAAGCCGTGTGAGCTCGGCCTCGTTCAGGCCGAGCTCGGCGGTCAAAACGGCCGTGGTGTGCTCCCCCACCCAAGGGACGCGCGTCTCCGGGCCCTCGCTCATCTTCGACAGCTTCACCGGATTGCCGGGCACCAGCACGGGTTCCGGCACGTCGTCGGTGCGCGGCATCTCGACGAGCATGTGCCGCGCCGCCACGTGGGGGTCGGCGATCACGTCGGACGCGTGGTTGCTCGGGCCCGCGACCACCCCCGCCGCGGTGAGGTCGCGCGCCGCGTCGAGCTTCGTGCGCTTCGAGGCCCACGCATCGACCGCGGGTCGGATCTCCGACTCGAGGTATGGCCCCCAGCCCGCGCGCGTCGCGAAACGCGGATCGTCCCTCCACTCCGGATGACCGACGAGGTCGCCGAGGTTCCAGAACTGGTGCTCACGCACGATCTGCGCGACGACGTAGCCGTCCGAGGCGCGGAATCCCTCGCAGATCACCTGCAGCGCCTTGTCGGGCTCGGGTCGAACCCCGAGCGACCAGAAGTTCGTCACGATGTCGGTCATCGCGACCATCGCGTCGAACATCGCGATGTCGACGTATTGGCCCTCGCCGGTGGAATCGCGATGCCGCAACGCGGCCAGGATGCCGATCACGCCGAACAGCGCCGAACTGATGTCGCCCAACGCCCCGACCGGGATCGTCACCGGCGGGCGGTCGGGGTTGCGGTAGTCGTAGATCCCCGACATCGCCTCGACGATCGACGCGTACGCCGGCCAGTCGCGGTACGGCGTTTCCACCGTGTTGCCGAATCCGGAGATCGAGACGTACACGGCGCGGCGATGGCGTGCGGCGATCACGTCGTAGCCGAGTCCCATGCGGTCCATCGTGCCCGGCTTGAAGTTCTCGGCGATCACGTCGAACTTTGGCACGAGCGCGAGGAACAACTCCCGTCCCTCTTCGGTCTTCAAGTCGATGCCGACGCTGCGCTTGTTGAAGTTGTTGCGCAAGTAGGTCGCGCCGACCGCGCGGCCGTCGGGGTCGAGCATCGCCGGCGTCGACGCGCGACCCGACTCGCCGTGGAGCGGGTGCTCGACCTTCACGACGTCGGCGCCCAATCGCGCGAGCAGTTGCGTGGCATACGGCAGCGCCTGCATCTGTTCCGCCGCGAGCACACGAACGCCGTCGAGCGGCTTGCCGTAGTGCCGGGCACCCTCGTTCGCCACGTCCCCGAGCCGCATCGGGCCAACCATAGGGATGGGCGAGGGCATCGGGTCGAACTCGATGAACCCCTCTGCGCGTGATCCTTCAGTGACGCGGAGGCCCTAGGTTGGTCGCGTCAACCCGCTTTCCCCCCACGGGCCGACCCAAGGATGACGATGTTCCAAGCGCTCGCACGCGTCTCGTATCGCAACCGCCGGCGCGTCGTCTTGTTGTGGTTGCTCGCCTTCGTCGGTTTGGGCTATCTCGGCGCACAAGTCGGCGGCGCGTACTCCCAGAGCTTGTCGCTTTCGGGTACGGAATCGCAGCGCGCGGCCGACGTGCTCACAGCCCGCTTCCCCGCCCGCGCCGGCGACTCCGGGCAAATCGTCTTCGCGGCTCGCGCCGGCGTGCGTTCGGCCACGGTGCAGTCGCGCATGGAACAACTGCTCACCGGCGTCAGCCGCATTCCGGAGGTCGTCAACGTCGCGAGCCCGTATGCAAAGAGCGGCGCGGGCCAGATCGCGCACGACGGCTCCATCGCGTTTGCGACGGTGCAGTTCGACCGCCAGGAATCCGACATCGCGACTTCGACCAAGGACGCCGTTCATACGCTCGTCGACCGCGCGAACGCCGACACCGCGGGCGTGCGGATCGAGCTCGGTGGCCGCGTCTTCCAACAGATGGGCAGTCTCGGTCCGGCTGAGCTCATCGGCATCGTCGCCGCGATCGTCATTCTGCTCATCGCATTCGGATCCGTACTCGCGATGGGACTGCCGATCATGGTCGCCCTGTTCGGCGTCGGCATCGGCGCGGCCTTCGTCGAGATCTTGAGCCACACGATCTCGACACCCGACTTCACGACGCAGCTCGCGTCGATGATCGGGATCGGCGTCGGCATCGACTACGCGTTGTTCATCGTCACGCGTTATCGAGAAGCGCTCCACGACGGGCTCGAACCCGAGGCCGCGGTCGTGCGCGCGATCGACACGGCTGGGCGCGCGGTGGTGTTCGCGGGTTCGACGGTTGTGATCTCGATCCTCGGTCTGTTCCTCATGGGCGTGTCCTTCGTGTACGGGCTCGCAATCGGAACGTCGATCACGGTGGCGGTCGTGATGGCCGCATCCGTCACGCTGCTCCCGGCCGTCCTCGGTTTCGCCGGCCACACGATCGACAAGCTGTCGGTGTTTCGCAGCCGCCGAAAGGGCGTCCGTGACAGCATCTGGTTCCGGTGGAGTCGCGTCGTGCAACGCCGACCCTGGCCCGCTTTCGCCGCCGGGCTCATCGTTCTCGCGGTGTTCGCCGTCCCGTTGTTCTCGATCCGGCTCGGGTTCCCCGATGCCGGCGCCAACCCGAAATCCGACACCACCCGCCGCGCGTACGACCTCGTCGCCGACGGATTCGGCGCCGGGTTGAACGGCCCCCTCGTGCTCGCCGCCGAATACCCGCCCGGCACCGATCCGACGCCGGTCTTGGCTCAGCTCGAACGGGCGCTGCGCGCGACTCCCGACGTGTCAGCCGTCCTGCCACCCGTCGTGAGTACCACGGGCGCCGCGGCCGTGATCACCGTTCTGCCGACGGCGGCGCCGCAATCCGACCGCACCTCCGCGCTCGTCCACGCGCTGCGCGACCACACCATCCCGGCCGCCGTGCAGGGCACGAAGGTGAGCGTGCACGTCGGCGGGCTCACCGCGGCCGGCATCGACGTCTCCGATCGCTTGGCCGCGCGCCTCCCGTTGTTCATCGGCGCGGTGCTCGCACTGAGTTTCTTGTTCCTCCTCGCCGTGTTCCGCAGTGTGCTCGTGCCGCTCAAGGCGGTCGTCATGAACCTGTTGTCGATCGGCGCCGCGTACGGAATCATCGTCGCCATCTTCCAATGGGGATGGCTCGCCGGAATCGTCGGGATCGACAAGCCCGGACCCATCGCGCCCTTCATCCCCATGATGATGTTCGCCATCCTCTTCGGCCTCTCGATGGACTACGAGGTGTTCCTGCTCTCCCGCATCCGCGAGGAGTACGACCGCACCGGTGACAACGCCCTCGCCGTCGCCGACGGCCTCGCAGCAACGGCACGCGTCATCACCGCCGCCGCGCTCATCATGGTCACCGTCTTCGGCAGCTTCGTCTTCGGCGACAATTCCGTCGTGAAACTCTTCGGACTCGGGCTCGCCGCGGCGATTCTCATCGACGCCACCGTCGTGCGGATGGTCCTCGTGCCGGCGACCATGGAGTTGCTGGGCGACAGCAACTGGTGGTTCCCCCGCATCCTCGACCGCATCATCCCGAGACTTCTCGTCGAACCCATCGACGACGTCGACCACGAGCTCGCCGACCTCGTCGACCACCAACCAACGCTGCGCTGAACTACCGAATAATCCTTGTTTTGTATAGCTTTTTCGGCTATTATCGAACACATGTTCGTATCGCTGGAAACGCTCTCGCAACGCCGACGCGAACTCGACGCGCTCGAAGCCGCGTGGCTGAAGATGGTCGCCGCGTA
>PLBO01000125.1 GCA_003134555.1 Actinomycetota bacterium | reverse complement strand
CCCTGCTTGCCCTTCAACATGTCGGACAGTGACTTCAGCGCGCGGTTGCCGGGACCGGTGACCGGTCGGCCGCGTCGGCCGTTGTCGAACAGCGCGTCGACGGCCTCTTGCAGCATGCGCTTCTCGTTGTTGATGATGATCTCGGGTGCACCGAGGTCGAGAAGTCGCTTCAACCGGTTGTTGCGGTTGATCACGCGCCGGTAGAGGTCGTTGAGGTCGGAGGTCGCGAAGCGCCCGCCGTCGAGCTGCACCATCGGTCGCAGGTCGGGCGGGATCACCGGCACGACGTCGAGGATCATGCCCAACGGGGAGTTGATCGCCCGGCCGTTCTGGTCGCGACGGTTGAACGCGGAGACGACCTTCAGCCGCTTGATCGCCTTCGCCTTGCGCTGGCCCTTGGCGGTGGCGATCGTCTCCTTGAGCTCGACCTCCACCGCGTCGAGGTCGAGTCGCGAGACGAGGTCCTTCACGGCCTCCGCGCCCATACCGCCCGCGAAGTAGTCGTGGTAGCGGTCGACCAGCTCGCGCCACACGCGCTCGTCGTCGGTGAGCTGCTTCGGCTTCATCGACTTCAGCGTGTCCCAGACCTGACGGAGCTGCCCGATCTCCTCTTCGTAACGGAGACGGATGTCCTCGAAGTCCTTGTTCTTGGCCTTCTCGGCGCGCTCGATCTCGTTCTTCTTCGCGCTCCGGCCTTCGAGCTCCTCGAGCTCGGCGATGTACGTCTCGTCGCGCTCGCGCAGCTTCACTTCGCGCTCGCGCTCGACGTCGCCGATCTCCGCCTTCATCTCGGCTTCGAGTGAAGGGAGATCCTTGTGCAGACGCTCGACGTCGACCCACGTGATGAGGTGCGCGGCGAAGTAGATGACCTTCTCGAGACTCTTCGGTGCGATGTCGAGCAGGTAACCAAGCCGGCTCGGCACACCCTTGAAGTACCAGATGTGCGTCACGGGCGCGGCGAGCTGGATGTGACCCATGCGCTCGCGCCGCACCTTCGAGCGCGTGACCTCGACACCGCAACGTTCGCAGATGATGCCCTTGAAGCGCACGCGCTTGTACTTGCCGCAGTANNGTGCGGTAGTTGATGGTCTCCGGCTTCTTCACCTCGCCGTTCGACCAGGTGAGGATGTCACCCGCCGTCGCGAGGTTGATCGTGAGACGGCGGCTCGAGTTGACGTCGAAAACAGTTCCCATGATCAGATCCTCGCTCTTGCGCGCGCCGCGTCTTCTTCGTCTGTACCGCGTTCAGGTCTCGAGAGGTCGATGCCCAGCGACTCGGTCGTGCGGAACGCGTCCTCGTCGAGCTCGCGGATCTCGATTTCCTGACCGTTCTCGTCGATGACCCGGACGTTGAGGCACAACGCCTGCATCTCCTTGATGAGAACCTTGAAGCTCTCGGGGATACCGGGCTCGGGGATGTTCTCGCCCTTGACGATCGCCTCGTACACCTTCACCCGGCCGAGCACGTCGTCGGACTTGATGGTGAGGATCTCCTGGAGTGCGTACGCCGCGCCGTAGGCCTCGAGGGCCCACACCTCCATCTCACCGAACCGCTGTCCGCCGAACTGCGCCTTTCCGCCGAGCGGCTGCTGCGTGATCATCGAGTACGGACCCGTCGACCGCGCGTGAATCTTGTCGTCGACGAGGTGCGACAGCTTCAGGATGTACATGTATCCGACGGTCACCGGCCGGTCGAACTGCTGGCCGGTGCGGCCGTCGGTCAACGTGACCTTGCCGTCGGTGCCGATGAGCTTCTGGCCGTCGGCACCGTCGGGGTTGAGCCGCTCGAACAGCTCGCGGATGGTCCCGGTGGGACCGGCCTGGTCGACCTCGTCCCAGTGCGCGCCGTCGAACACGGGGCTCGAGATCCACACCGCCGGCTCCGTGCGCGTGCGCGTCTTGTTCAACTCTGCGGGCTTGCGGTGCTCGTCGTCCCAACCGTGACGCGCCGCGTAGCCGAGGTGCGCTTCGAGCACCTGACCCACGTTCATACGGCTCGGCACACCGAGCGGGTTGAGCACGATGTCGACGGGAGTGCCGTCGGCCAGATACGGCATGTCCTCGATCGGGAGGATCTTCGAGATCACACCCTTGTTGCCGTGGCGGCCGGCGAGCTTGTCGCCCTCGCTGATCTTGCGCTTCTGCGCGACGTACACGCGCACGAGCTGGTTCACGCCGGGCGGCAGCTCGTGGCCGTCGTCGCGGCTGAACACGCGCACGTCGATGACCTTGCCGGTCTCGCCGTGCGGCACCTTCAAGCTCGTGTCGCGCACCTCACGCGCCTTCTCACCGAAGATCGCGCGCAGCAGTCGTTCCTCGGGCGTCAGCTCCGTCTCGCCCTTGGGCGTCACCTTGCCGACGAGGATGTCGCCCGCGCCGACCTCGGCACCGATGCGGATGATGCCGCGCTCGTCGAGGTCCTTCAGGATGTCCTCGCTGAGGTTCGGGATGTCGCGCGTGATCTCCTCGGCGCCGAGCTTCGTGTCGCGCGCGTCGATCTCGTGCTCCTCGATGTGGATCGACGTGAGCACGTCGTCCTTCACGAGGCGCTCCGAGAGCACGATCGCGTCCTCGAAGTTGTGACCCTTCCAGGGCATGAACGCGACGAGCAGGTTCTTGCCCAGCGCGAGCTCGCCCAGGTGCGTCGAGGGGCCGTCGGCCAGGACGTCGCCCTTCTTCACGATGTCGCCGCCGCCGACCAGGGGCTTCTGGTTGATGCAGGTGCCCTGGTTCGAGCGCCGGAACTTCGACAGGCGGTGTGTGGTGCGGCCACCGGTCTTGTAGTCGACGGTGACGGTGTCGCCGGCAACGTCGACGACGGTGCCGTCGTCGCTCGCAAGGAGCGCGTCGCCCGCGTCGCGAGCGGCGCGGGCCTCGACACCGGTACCGATGTAGGGAGCGGTGGCGCGCAGTAGCGGCACCGCCTGACGCTGCATGTTGGCGCCCATGAGCGCGCGGTTCGCGTCGTCGTGCTCGAGGAACGGGATGAGCGCGGTGGCCACCGAGACGAGCTGCTTCGGCGACACGTCCATGTACTGGACCTCGTCGGGGGCGAAGAACCCGATCTCGCCCCGGCCCGCGCGCACGAGCACGCGGTCGTCGAGGAACGTGCCCTGCTCGTCGACGCGCACGTTCGCCTGCGCGATGACGTACTCGTCCTCGTCGTCGGCCGCGAGGTACTCGATCTCGTCGGTGACGCGACCCTTCTCGACCTTGCGGTACGGCGTCTCGATGAACCCGAAGCGGTTGATGCGCGCGAAGCTCGAGAGGTAGCCGATGAGGCCGATGTTCGGGCCCTCCGGCGTCTCGATCGGGCACATACGGCCGTAGTGGCTCGGGTGCACGTCTCGCACCTCGAACCCGGCGCGCTCACGCGAGAGCCCACCCGGGCCGAGGGCCGACAGGCGGCGCTTGTGCGTGAGACCCGCGAGCGGGTTCGTCTGGTCCATGAACTGTGACAGCTGCGAGGAGCCGAAGAACTCCTTGATCGCGGCCACGACCGGACGGATGTTGATG
The DNA here is from genome assembly GCA_003134555.1 of Actinomycetota bacterium. Lineage (GTDB taxonomy): Bacteria > Actinomycetota > Acidimicrobiia > IMCC26256 > PALSA-610 > PALSA-610. The sequence continues at coordinate 7,227 of PLBO01000125.1, read as the reverse complement.
AGCGTCTGCGGCGTGATCGCCTCGACGTCCTGGGTGGTCATGCGCTCGCGCACGACGCGCTCCATGCGGCTCAGGCCGACGCGCAGCTGGTTCTGGATGAGCTCGCCGACAGTGCGCACCCGGCGGTTGCCGAAGTGGTCGATGTCGTCGGGGAAGTAGCCCGAGTCGCGGTTGTGCAGCTTCACGATGTACGCGACCACGGCGAGGATGTCGGACCGGATCAAGGTGAAGTCGGCGCCGGCCCGGCCGAGGTCGACGTTCGCCTGCGGGATCGGGAGGTCGAAGCGCTCGAGCCCGAGGAGCGGGTATTCCTTGGAGAGCTTCTTCGAGACCTTGTGGCGGCCGACCTTGGCGAGGTCGTAGCGCTTCGGGTTGAAGAACAGGTTCTCGAGCAGCGCGCGCGCGGAGTCGGGCGTGGGCGGCTCGCCCGGACGCAGCTTGCGGTAGATGTCGATGAAGGCCTCGTCGACACTGGCGGTGTGGTCCTTCTCGAGCGTGTTGCGCATCGACTCGTAGGGGCGGCCCTGCTCGTCGACGATCAGGTTCAGCAGCTCCTCGTCGCTCTCGCCGAAGCCGAGTGCCTTCAACAAGACCGTGACCGGCTGCTTGCGCTTGCGGTCGATGCGGACGTACACGACGTCCTTCTTGTCGACCTCGAACTCGAGCCAGGCGCCGCGACTCGGGATGATCTTGGCGTCGATGACCTCGCGCTCGGGTGCCGTCTTGTCGGGCGTGACGCCGAAGTAGACGCCCGGCGAACGCACGAGCTGCGACACGACGATGCGCTCGGTGCCGTTGATGATGAACGTTCCGCGGTCGGTCATCATCGGGAAGTCGCCCATGAAGACCGTCTGCTCTTTGATCTCACCGGTCTGCGCGTTCATGAACCGAGCGGTGACGAACAGCGGGCGCGCGTAGGTCATGTCGCGCTCTCGGCACTCGTCCTCGGAGTGCTTGGGCGGGTCGAAGACGTGGTCGGTCAGCTCGAGCTTGAGCTGGCCGGTGAAGTCCTCGATGGGCGAGATGTCGCGCAACACCTCGGCGACACCGTCTTCCAAGAACCAGCGAAACGAGTCGGTCTGTACTTCGATGAGGTTGGGAAGTTCTTTCACTTCGCGAAGTTTCGAGAAGGAAAGACGCTCACGGGACGCGAGACGGGCCAACGTCACTCCAATCCGGAGAGAATCAAGCTGCGGAAATGCTGTCGTGCGAGCCGTGCTGCGAGATGTGCAACGAAAGGCGTCGACGCAAGGCAACCCGGACAATCGGGCGCGCGTCGGGAAGGGCCTGGAAGATCGGAGAGCACGAACGGGCAGACACGGGTACGCCTAGCATAGCGAGTCGCCATGCCGGCTGCCAGTCCGCGGTGAGGACACCGCCCGCCGAAGCGGCCGGAGCCCGGATGTTCGGTGCAGGATAAGCCCGAACCCGCCGGGTGGCAACGCTTTTCCCGACAGAATTTCCCGACCGAACTCCGGTGCCCTGTGCCCGCTGGGCCCAGGCCCTGGGTCGTAGCTACTTGAGCTCGACCGAGGCGCCCGCGTCCTCGAGCTTGGCCTTGGCCTTCTCGGCGTCTTCCTTCGACGCCTTCTCGACCACCGGCTTGGGGGCGCCGTCGACGAGGTCCTTGGCCTCCTTCAAGCCCAGGCTCGTGAGCTCGCGCACCACCTTGATCACCTGGATCTTCTTGTCGCCCGCGGCTGTGAGGATGACGTCGAATTCGTCCTTCTCCTCGGCGGCCTCGGCCGGAGCAGCTCCGCCGCCGGCCGCGGCGGCGACCGCGACGGGTGCCGCGGCGGTGACGCCGAACTCCTCCTCGAACGCCTTCAGGAAGTCGTTCAGCTCGAGCACCGTCATGTTCTTGAAGACGTCGAGCAGGTCGGTCGTGCTCATGGTTGCCATCTGTGTCACTCCTCGTTTTCGGATGCTTGTTCCGGCTCGGTCGCTTCCGCGGCCGGAGCCTCGATTTCGGTGGGTTCGGCCGGGCTCTCGCTCTCGGGCGCTTCGTCCGCAACCTCGGCGGCGGGCTCGGCAGGGGCGGCCTCGCCGCCGGCGATGCGCTGGTCGATCAGCGCCTTGACGCCGTAGGCCATGTTCCGGGTGAACGCCTGGAACAGACCGGCCGCTTTGACCATCGGGGCCTGGAAGCCGCCGGCCAACCGGGCGAGCAGCTGCTCGCGGGGCGGCACGTCGGCCAGGGCTTCGACGTCGCGGCTCGTCAGGAGTCGCGGACCGAGGATTCCGCCCTTCAGCACCAGGTTGGGGTTGGTGCGGGCGAAGTCACGCAACGCCTTCGCGGCCGTCACCGCGTCGCCGCCGTCGCGGCGGACGAAGGCGATCGCAATGGGCCCCTCGAGGCTCTCGACGATGTCGTCGAGGCCGGCGTCGCGAGCGGCGCGCCGGGCGAGGGTGTTCTTGAAGATCTTGTAGTCGGTGGCCGCCGGGCGCAGCGCGGCCCGCAACGCGGCGATGTCCTTGACGGTGAGACCGCGGTACTCGGTGAGCACCGCGGCGTCGGCCGACTCGAGCCGCGCCTTGATGTCGTCGATGACCGCGCTCTTGCGGTGCATCTGGGCGCTGTCGGCGGGTGCCTTGGTGGGCATTTCGTGCTCCTCGGGGGGCTCGGGCGGGAGGGCTCGCGAGCGGCGCGCGGCGTTGGCCGCGCACACCCCGGAAGCGCCTCACCCGGCGGGCCTCGCTCCCCTTCGGGAGGTCGGCCCATTACCTCGTGTCGAGACCGGAAGTCTTCGGCGTTCTATGGACGGCTGAGAACAGTAGCCGAAAGCCCCTGGCACCTCCGAAGAATCGCGTCGCAACGATTCTTCGGAAGAATCTTCGGAACGGGATTCGTGATTGGATCGGGACGCGTGAGCCTCACCCCGACGATCCGCGACTTTCTCGTCCAGCTCGAGGAACTGCTCGACCGCGATCCTCCGGCAGGACTGCAGCGGGAGAAGATGACGATCACGACCGGCGACGCCGCCGCGCTCGTACGCCTCCCCCACGAATCAGATCACGCCCGCGACGTCGAGATCGAGATCGACGACCGGCGGGTCGTCGTCGGATACCCGCCCGAGCGGGTCGTGTTCACGAGCCCCGACGAGGCACTTCGCTTCGTCGAGATGCTCTGCCAGGGGCGGGTCGAGCTCGAGATCGCGCACGGGCTGCTGTGGACCACGATGCGCAGCTACCGCGACGGGCAAACGGTCCCGTTCCGCCGTACGCGCATGCCGTGGCCCTCACTCCGACCGCGCATCGAGCGGCGCGCCGTCGGCTTCGGCCGTTAGTCGTCCTCGACGCGGGAGTCGGGCGAGATCCTGACGCCCGGGCCCATCGTCGACGACGTCGCGACGCCTTTGAGGTAGCGACCCTTCGCCGAGGCCGGCCGTGCCCGCTGGAGCTCGTCGAGCACCGCGCCGTAATTCCTCAGCAGGCTCTCGGTCGGGAAGCTGGCTTTGCCGAGCGGAACGTGCACGTTGCCGTTCCGGTCGGTCCGGTACTCGACCTTGCCGCCCTTGAACTCGGAAACCGCACGACCGACGTCGGTCGTCACGGTGCCGGTCTTGGGGTTCGGCATCAGACCGCGCGGTCCGAGCACGCGACCGAGGCGGCCGACTTGGCCCATCAGGTCGGGCGTCGCGATCGCGATGTCGAAGTCCATGAAGCCCTCGTTCTGCACCCGGTTCACGAGATCCTCGGCCCCGACGACGTCGGCTCCGGCATCGCGCGCCTCTTGCGCGGCGTCGCCCGTTGCGAAGACCGCGACCCGAACGTCCTTGCCGGTGCCCGCCGGTAACGACACGGTGCCGCGCAACATCTGGTCGGCCTTGCGGGGGTCGACGCCGAGCCGGAAGGCCGCCTCGACCGTCTCGTCGAACTTCTTGGTCGCCATCGACTTCACGAGCTCGAACGCCTCGGCCGGCTCGTGCAGCGCCTGCTTGTCGTAGCGGCGGGATGCATCGACGTATTTCTTCGATTTCGCCATGGTTTCGCTCCTTTCGAAGCTCCCTCGCTCAGACCCGGTGATCCGCCGGCGAGGTGCTCCGGCGGCGGGCATTCGTAAGAAAGACGACTAGACGACCTCGATGCCCATCGAACGCGCGGTGCCGGCGACCTGTGCCATCGCACCGTCGATATCGATCGCGTTCAGGTCGGGCATCTTGGTCTCGGCGATCTGACGGACCTGATCCTTGCTCACGCTCGCGACCGTCTCGAGGCGCGGGTTCGCCGCGCCCTTCTCGATGCCCGCGGCCTGGCGCAGCAACACCGGAGTCGGCGGCGTCTTGGTCACGAACGTGAAGGAACGGTCTTCGTAGATCGTGATCTCTGCGGGAATCACCGTGCCCCGCTGCGACTCCGTCGCCGCGTTGTACGCCTTGCAGAAGTCCATGATGTTGATGCCGTGCGGTCCGAGCGCGGTTCCGACCGGCGGCGCGGGCGTGGCCGCGCCGGCCTGGATCTGGATCTTCACAACCGCAGCAACTCGTCTCTTAGCCATTTTCTTGTTCGCTCGCTCTCTCTGCTCTACAACTTTGCGACGTCGCCGAATTCGAGCTCGACCGGGGTCTCGCGCCCGAAGATGTTCACGAGCACCTTGAGCTTCGAGCGGTCGACGTCGATCTCGCTGATCACACCGTTGAAGTCGGCGAAGGGGCCCGTGACCACGCGCACCTGCTCGCTCACCTCGTACTCGAGACGCGGGCGCACCTTCTTCTCGGCCTGCGGACCTTCCTCTTTCACGCCGGTGCCGAGGATGTCCTCGACCTCCTTGCGCGACAAGGGCGTGGGCTTGGCGCCGCTCCCGACGAACCCCGTGACGCCGGGCGTATTGCGCACGACATACCACGCGTGATCGTCGAGACCCATCCGCACCAGCAGGTAGCCGGGGAAGACCTTCTTCTGCACCACGACCTTGCGACCGTTCTTGAACTCGATGACGTCTTCCATCGGGATGACAACCTCGAAGATCCGGTCCTCCACCGCCATCGAACGGACACGACTCGCCAGGTTCGACTTCACCTTGTTCTCGTAACCCGCGTACGTGTGCACGACGTACCAGCGCCCGGACCGGTCGAACGGGCTGAGCTCGGCGCTCGACGGGGCCGCTTCGGCCTCGGCGACCTCTTCGACCTCGACGAGCTCGGCGTTGGCAAGGTCGGGGACCGCGACCACCGTTTCGCTCGCGTCCGCGTCGTCGACAGTGTCGACGACGGCGTTGTCGGCTTCCGCGTCGCTGTCGGCGCCGGTGGCGCTCTGGGCGTCAGGGACCTGGGTTTCGGAGGAAGTCATCTCGTCGCTGTCGTCGTCGTCCGGGGGAAGCTCGAAAGGTTCGACCATTACTTGAACACGAAGTTGACGACGTGGACGGCCGCCCAGTCGAACAAGAAGATCAGGGTCGTCATCACGACCAGACCGACCAGCACGACGAGCGAGGAGTTCACGATCTCCGCTCGCGGCGGCCACGCCACCTTCTTCATCTCGCCGCGTACTTCGGAGAAGTACTGCGTCGGGCCGGTGCGTTCGACCTGGGGACTCGGGGCCGACCTCCGCTCGGGCGCGCGCGGTCGATCTGATCCCTGACGCGCCATCTGTCGCTTGGTCTGTCGGTTCATGTCGCCTCGACGCGTTGACTACGAGCTGGGACTTCGAGCTGGGACTTCGAGCAGGGACTTCGAGCAGGGACTTCGAGCAGGGACTTCGAGCAGGGACTTCGAGCAGGGCAGGAGGGACTCGAACCCCCAACCGCCGGTTTTGGAGACCGGAGCTCTACCAATTGAGCTACTGCCCTCCGGGCCGTGGGGGCCAGGCGCGAAAGGATAGCAGCGCGTTCTCCCGGCGCCCCCGGCACTGTCCGGCCCGCTACGACCAGGAGTGGCTACCCGGCGAGGCTCAGGGCCCGTTTGCGGGATCGCGCGATCAAGACCGCGGCGGTGGCCCCCGCGGCGAGCGCGCTGCCGCCGATCGCGCCGGCGTACGCGAGCCGACGACCCGACAGCAACGTCCGTCTCGCACCGTGCTCGGCGGCCTCGGTGATCACGGCGAGCGTCTCGCCGAGTAGCCCCGGAGTCGGCTCCGCGTAGCGGGTCCGCAGCATCGACAGCGTGCGCAGGAGCCGGCGGTAGCGCGCGAGCTCGGCCTGGCACCGCAGGCACGTCTCGACGTGGCTCTCGGCCTCGAAACCGACCGTCTCGCCGTCGACGAGCGCCGGCAACAGCGCAGTCATCTCGTCACACCGCATTGGCCTCGGCTCCTTCGTCGTACAACACGTCGCGCAACTTGCGCCGCGCCCGGTGCAGCCGCACCTTCGCCGCTGCGACCGTGATGCCGAGCTCGTCGGCGATCGCCTCGTGTGACATCCCGTAGACGTCCTTCAAAACGACCACGCTGCGCAGCTTCGCCGGGAGGTCGTCGAGCGCGACCGCGATGCGGTCGAGCGACTCGGCCGACTCGGCGCCCTGCGAGACCAGCTGCTCGGCGCGGGTGTCTATGGGCTCGAAATCGTCGCCGAACGGCTCGGCCCGGTGCCGGCGACGACGTTGGACATGACTCGCGGCGGCGTTGGCGGTGATGCGGTAGAGCCAGGTGGAAAAGGCCGCGTCACCGCGGAACTTCCCGATGCCCTTCCAGGCCCGCAGGTATGCGTCCTGCACCACGTCGCGCGCGTCCTCCTCGTTGCCGGTGAGGCGACGCGCGAGCGTGAACGTGTCGACGAAGGTGCGTCGCACCAACTCGTCGAACGCCTGACGGTCACCGCCACGGGCGGCACCGACCAGCTCGGCCTCGTCCAACCGGACCTCCTGATGGCTACACGCTTCGACCGCGTGCTCCCGAGAAAGGTTACGCGCCGAACCGCCCGGCGGCGGCTCGGCCCGGATCCGGCTAGCGCGTCTCCTTGTGGACGGTGTGGCGCTTGTCCCAGCGGCAGTACTTCTTCATCTCGATGCGCTCGCGGTCGTTCGTCTTGTTCTTGATCGTGATGTAGTTCCGGCGCTTGCATTCCTCGCAGGCGAGGGTCACCTTGACCCGCTTGTCCGTGGCCACCGCGTGCACTCCTTGCTCTGTCCAACACTGGATGGTGCGTTGTAGCGGTGGCGGGACTCGAACCCGCGACGCCGCGATTATGAGCCGCGTGCTCTGACCAACTGAGCTACACCGCCGAGCCCCCTTACGGACTCGAACCGTAGACCCCTTCCTTACCATGGAAGTGCTCTGCCGACTGAGCTAAGG
>PLBO01000010.1 GCA_003134555.1 Actinomycetota bacterium | reverse complement strand
TGTAGGAGACCCATCGAACATGGACGGCGTGTGCATTGCCGGTGACCTCACCGTGGATCAGAACACCGGCAGCATCACGGTGAACCACTACGTCAACGACGTGCACATTTTGGGTTTGACCGTCGTCGGCTTCCCCGGTTCGGGGATCGCCCAGATCGGCGGCGATGGATCAACATTCGTCGCCAACACCGCCTCCGGCAACGGCGCGTACGGCATCGTGGCCTTCAACTCGACCGGCACGACCGAACTGTTCAACACCGCTCGCGGCAGTGCCGAGGCAGGCTTCTACATCGGCGACTCGCCCGACGCGAACGCCACCCTGGTCGCGAACACCTCGGTCGACAACCAGTTCGGGTTCTTCGTGCGCGACGCGGAGCACGGACAGCTCGTAGCGAACAACGCGCACGACAACTGCGTCGGTATCCTGTTCCTCGCCGACGCGCCCGGCCCGGCTGGTGCATTCAACGTGACCGGGAACCTGATCCGCCATAACGACAAAGCATGCGTCGGAAACCCCGATACGGGAAGTGCGTCGTTGTCGGGTCTCGGCGTGGTGATCAACGGCGCGCACGACGTCAACATCCACGCCAATGCGATCCTCGACAACAACCCGAGCGGTCGCACCATCGCCAGCGCAGGGGTGGGCGTTCTCACCGGCCACAACGGCACTGGCACCCCACCCATGAACAACCGGGTCCAGGGAAACGTCATCCTGCACAACTCGACCGACATCATCTGGGATGGCAACGGCACCGGCAACGTCCTGAAACCCAACCTCTGCCAGACCAGCAACCCCACCGGGCTCTGCTAACCGCCCGCGAGAACGCGCGCGGTTGAAACTAGATACGGCGCGTTCCTGTTGCCGAGTGCGCGGGGTTCCCCGACCCTCCGCTCCTCGGTCGCAGGAGCTGCCGCCGATGAACACGAGCTGTGCCGAGTGGCACACATCCCCGCAGGAGTGAGCGACGACATGTCCGAGGAACCAGTGCAACGGAGAACGATCCCGACGATCGTGTCCGGTGATGACGAGGAGCCGTTCGTCCTCGACGAGATCATCGACGCCGCACTGACACGGGAGCAACATCGGGCGCTCAGTGCGTCGGGATTGACGGTGCTCGACGTTTTGGCTGGGAGGTTCCCGAGCTTGATCCAGTCGAGATCATCGTCGGAGTTTGGGACGAGCACTTGCTGGTCGAACACCCGGATGAGTACGCCCGGGCGATGGGCCAGTTGCCGGACCTGCTGGCGGAGTACCAAACGCCGGTCGAGTAGCGCGGTTTCACAGTTCGTCTAGGTCTCGTCGAACGACTGCACGGACCCTTTCCACCGTACTTGACCTCTCCAGATGCCGGGTCTCGATTCCAAGACTCACACCACAATGCGGCTCGGTGTTCCTTGGCGACATGGTGTGCTAGTCGCCGGGGCGCCTTCGGCCGGGGCACGCGTCGATCTCGGGTGTACGCGGGCGACAGAGTGAGTTTGATCGGGGCGCGAATATGCCTGCGGGGTTCTCGTTGTTGGGTACAACCCAGGCGTGCAGCATCCAGAGGTATCGGCCGTTGAGCCAGACACCGTTGCATTCCGATCGGGTCAACTGCTCTCCAATCCAGATTCCGGCGCGGAAGCACAGGCCCGAATGGCGGTGCCAGTGATCAAGCGGACCGCTGAAGCCACTCGGGGGGGCGGCGCTTCGCACCCAATACGAGAATCCGGCGAGTCGTGCCACACCGCCGGTCGTCTTGAATACCAACATGGAGGGTCGGGCCGGATCGAATGGCCGATCGACGTAGTCCCAGTTGACCCAATGGGTTCCGACGCCATCGACGTAGGGCGACGCGAGGTAGTAACCAGCCGATTCGGCCGCAGCGACGGTGAGGAGGTGACAGCTCGCCTCAGCGGCACGCCGTAGCTCGGACATCAACGCGTTGCGCTCAGCGACAGACAGGTTCACGGCGATGGCGTCCCCGGGGTCATTCGTCATACCGGTCCNNGGTCTGCGCTGACGCGAGCTGCGGGGCTGCCTCGACACGGGCAAGGCGCGTGAGCGCCCGCTTCTCCGCAACGGACACCGGAGCTACTGGTCCCTTGACGGGCGCCACCTTCGGACAGTGAACACCGGTGATCGAAGTGGGCGAGAACGAGACCGTCGCATCGGATACCCGTGAGACGCCCCCGCTGATGCTGAAGATCAAGGCGCAAGCTGTCACCACCACCGTGACCGCAACGACCAAAGACGCCAGCCGTCGACCTCCGAACAGGCGTCCTGCCATCACCGAGTCTCACACGGAGCAATGCCGCCCCGCTCGTCCGGCTGTCAGGCAGACACGTTCGACCTCAGCGACATCAGCAAGGTGCGATCGGCCGGTCGGACGTCGAGGCCTGAACGCCTGCGACGACAACCACCATCCAAGAGGGCCAACGGTAGCGCCGATCGCTGCAGGCTGTGATCAGCCTTACTCCCTCGGCCACGAACCGCCTGAATGTCGCCCAAGGTCGGGCCGGTGAGTTATGCGTGGCGCTTAGGTCGTTGGGTGAGTGGGTCGATAGGGGTGAGGATGGAGCGCGACGAGTTGACGTCGTTTCTGGTGGCGACGGATGTGAGCCCGGCGTTCCCGCATTTCGATGCGCTCTTCGACGCGATGTGGGCACGGAATGAACGTCCGGCCGCCATCGAGGAGGCTGGCGCGTCGTGCACCGGCAACGGTGAGGCAGATACCGAGGGTGAACCGAGCGGGACCGGACTCATCGGCGGGGCGGCTGCCGCGTTCAGGGTTCTGCGGAGTTTGGTGCGGCTCCGGGCGGCGACACGTTCTGATGGGTTGTGACCGATGCGGTGCCCATCGCTAGCTCGGCAACGACCGCCGCGATGACTGCGGGGACAACGAAGCCGGGTCGGCCGGTCGTTTCGGCAGCGAAGATGATCGCGG
>PLBO01000126.1 GCA_003134555.1 Actinomycetota bacterium | reverse complement strand
CTGCCGTTGTTCGCATCAGCCTTCTCCCGGCTCGAGATCGACGCCGACGTGACGATCTGCAGCTCGAGCGGCTGGGCGCACGGCACCCGCGCGCGCGGCGCCAAGGTCGTGTACTGTCATAACCCGGCGCGGTGGCTCTACCAAACCGCGCAATACACCGGCCCGTCACGGTCTCTCCCCGCGGCCGCGGTAGGCGTCGTTGGCAGCCCGTTACGCCGATGGGACCGTCGAGCCGCGCATTCGGCGAACGCGTATCTCGCGAACTCCGACGTCGTTCGCCGGCGAGTGCTCGCGGTCTACGGAATCGACGCTGACATTGTCGAACCTCCGATCGCGATCCAGCCGAGCGGGATGCGGGTGCCANNGTCTCGCGGCTCCTCCCCTACAAGAATGTCGAGGCGATCGTCGACGCTTTCAGGACTCTTCCGCACGAACGCCTCGTCGTAGTCGGCCGCGGCCCCACGGAACGCCACCTGCAAGCGGTGCTGCCTCACAACGTCAAGCTGGCCGGCGCAGTCAGTGAGGCCGAGCTGCGCTGGCTCTACGCGCACTGCGAAGCGCTGGTCGCCGCGTCATACGAAGACTTCGGCCTGACCCCCGTCGAGGCGATGGCCTTCGGCAAGCCGTCGGTGGTCCTGCGCTACGGGGGCTTCTTGGAAACCGTGATCGAGGGCGAGACCGGGGTGTTCTTCGACGAGCCGACGGCACCGGCGATCGCACGCGCTGTACGCGAACTACAGCAAATCCAGTTCGCTCCGGAGTTTCTCACGAAGCGCGCCGAGGAGTACTCCCAAGCCCGTTTTGGGGAGCGCCTGCACTCGGTNNGCGTCGAGCGGCGGATGAGACGGCCTCGGACTAGGGATTGCAGGGCTGGAGTCTGACGACATGGTGCAGGCAGTGAAGTCTGGCGCGCATATCGGCGCGACCGTGCCTTGCGAGACTGCGTAGCGATGTCCGCCCCGAGCGCGCCGGCGGAGCCGCGTCCTTTCCTCGTGATCCGCCCGCCCCGACGCTGGGCGCCGTTCAACCTGCGGGAGCTCTGGCAGTTTCGCGATCTGCTCGTTCGCTTCGCCCGGCGCGACCTCACACTGCGATATCGCCAAACTGCCCTCGGCGTGATCTGGGTGGTGCTCCAGCCGCTNNTGCTCGCCGCGGGGGCGCTCGCGTTCGTGTTCGGAAGCGTCGCCGGGCTGTCGAGTGGTGGAGTTCCGTACTTCGCGTTCGCGTTCGCGGGGATGCTGGCATGGAACGCGTTCAGCGGATTACTCACGCGGATGAGCACTTCGCTGGTGGGCAACGCGCAGCTTGTGTCGAAGATCTTCTTCCCGCGCCTCGTGTTGCCACTGTCCAGTGTCGGTTCCGTGCTCGTCGATTTCTTCGTGTCGATGGGGACGATGGTGGCGATCTGGCCCCTATCGGGAGTCGCGCCAGGGTGGAGCCTCGTCACACTGCCGATATGGCTGGCCGCGGTGCTCCTGCTGGCGGCGGGCCTCGGGCTGCTCGCGGCCGCGCTGATGGTGCCCTACCGCGACGTGCAGTACGTGCTGCCGGTGGCCACGCAGTTGCTGCTCTTCATCAGCCCCGTGGCCTACGCGCTCGCGCGCGTCCCGCATTCAGCGCGCTTCATCTACGAGCTCAACCCGCTGACCGGCCTGCTCGAAGGGTTCCGGTGGGCGGTACTGGATATCGGGCCGCTGCAACTCTTCCCGACGCTGTGGGCTTTCGGGTGCTCAATCGTCTTCTTCGTCATCGGCTCGTTCGCCTTCGCGCACATGGAGCGGAGGTTCGCCGATGTCATCTAGGTCATCTAGGTCATCTGGCGAGTTCGCGGAGTTTTAGCGCCCAGATATCCGACGCTGACGTGCACGCCCGAAGCGCCGAGAGCGCTCGAGCGCAGGCGTTCGTGTCCGCAAATCGAGCGATGCTTCCAAGAGCTGTAGGTAGGCCGTCTTGAACTCGCCGGCCTCATCGGGAACACCCATGTCATCGAGACCTATGACGGACCCGATCATTGACAGGTCGATCTGCTCCTTCTCGCCGACGTAGACGGGATGCTGCAGAGGTATGCCTCGCTCGCTCACGCTCGCGCATGTGAACCCGCAGCGCGCCAACTGCTCGGGCAAGAGTGTGCTCTTGTGAACACAGCCCGCGAGCACGCGAAATTCGTCCAATCCGAGCGGATCGGGATCTGTGCGAGCGGCTGCGATCTCTTGCGTCAGCCACGGCACGTTAACCACATCCCAGGGCCACGGAGTTGTGAAGACGACTCGCCGTCGGGCAAGGCGTACCAACTCCTCAAGCGCGGGAATGACCTCATGCGCATAGAGATGCTCGAGGTTCTCCAATGACATTGACACGTCTACTTCTTCGTCGTCGAGCGGAATCGCCGCCGATACGGCGAGAATTACACGGTCATAAGCACNNGCGTCCAAGGCCAGCGCGCGCGCAGAATCGACACCGGCACACCCGCACCACAACCAACGTCGGCGAACGACCGGCCAATCAGATGCGGCTGTACCAGATCCGTGATGTGGAGCGGACTTACCTGACCGTTGACGAGGAGCGACCGGCGGTATTGTCTCATGGATCCAGGGGGTCCCGACCGACGTTCATTCTTGTGACACGTCGATCGAATAGTCAAAGTCGGGAAGCACGAGCGAGCCGGCAAGTGCCTCCTCGATCGCGGCACCTGGGTAGGGAACTGTCGGCGCGACCCTGAACCGAGCCGCCCCCTCTGAGGCATCGACTACACCGTCGCGACACACAAAGATGTCCACTCGATACTCACCCGGAAGCAACCAGGGATGGCGGAGTCGGAGTACGGCCGTCTGCGACGAGTTCGGGAGCAGCCAAAGCCCGACCAGTCGCGAGTCGCACTGAGCAATGATCCGGCCACGATCGTCGACGATGTGAACCGACACCCAAAACGGAAGAGTGAAATGGTGCACACGTTCGACCGTGAACCGGATGCACTTCTCTCCCGTTGCTTGGACCGACTCGGCATCTACGGAGGCGTCTGAGATGCGCAGTGGACCGCCACCTCTGTGATCCTGCGGCTGTTCGGTGTCCACCCGAAATGACGACAAGTACGCCTGGACCGCAGCATCAACCGAACCGTCGATCTCGATCTCTCCTCGCTTGAACACAATTGCTCGACTGCACAGACTCAATATCGACGCCATTTGATGACTGACAAACAGGACCGTTCGACCGATTGCTGCCACCTCGCCCATCTTCCCGAGGCATCTGCTCTGAAACTCGGCGTCACCGACCGCGAGGACTTCGTCGACAAGGAGAATCTCCGTGTCGAGATGCGCGGCCACCGCAAACGCCAGCCGGACGTACATTCCACTCGAGAATCGCTTTACCGGGGTGTCGAGAAACTGCTCGACGCCTGAGAACGCAACAATCTCATCAAAGCGGACATCGATCTCCTTGGTGCGCATGCCGAGGATGGCACCGTTGAGGTAGACGTTCTCCCGCCCGGTCAGCTCGGGGTGGAATCCGGTGCCGACCTCGAGCAGGCTCCCGATGCGCCCGAAGAGCCGCACCTCACCCGCGGTCGGCGGCGTAATGCGCGAGAGCAACTTGAGCAACGTGCTCTTGCCAGCGCCGTTGGCACCGACAATGGCNNAACGTGCTCTTGCCAGCGCCGTTCCGGCCGATTACGCCAAGGACTTCGCCCTTGCGTACATCGAAGCTCACATCGTGCACCGCCCAGAAGGCCTCGCGCTCCTGCCTCGCGAACGGATGACGCGCGCGGTGCAGTAACTGCTCCGCGAGCGTGATGTGATGCTCCTCTTGATGGCGGATGGTGTACGACTTCGACAGGCCGCTCACCGAGATCGCGAGGTCGTCACCAGATGACATGGGTGAATCTTGGCCCCTCGTGCGCGAGCGCCCAAATCATGGTGAAGCCATCCGACCCCTGATTTCGGAGCGAGCCGCTCCTTTCACTCACTTCCAGCTGACCGAACGTTGAGCCACGGACGCCAGCCAGGCGTCGCCACACGAGACCAGACGTTGAGATATCGGGAGATCCGATCTGGCTTTGCGCCAGAGTCTCGCGATTCGCCGCAGCGAGATCGGCGGCGCGTCGAAACAGAAGGCATCGGGAGATCGCTCGAACAGCGCGCGCTGCACACTGTTCAGGCCGGGCCGGTTGGTCACCGAGAGACGTTCGCCGGTTATCGCCGAGACCGCGAGGGCCTGCATCGCCGCGAGGTACGCCGGCGAACGGGCGCGGTCGGTGTCCAGCTCGTTGTGTGCGAACCATCGATACTTGTCGGCAACCTCGGCGGGGCTCATCAGGTAGGAGAAGTGTGTGCCTGCCTCGGGGACGCTCGGCAGGTTCCCGAACCGCAGTATCTCCGGTAGGCCAAGCACGCCCGCTCGCGCGACCTTTGCCCGCGACCACGACCCCGACAGCTCCCAGTTCGCTCGGTAGT
>PLBO01000099.1 GCA_003134555.1 Actinomycetota bacterium | reverse complement strand
CGAAGTACTCGCGCAAACAACGCCGCGCGGCTGACTGATCCGGGTCAACCACGGTGATCTCGAGCTGGTCACCCACGCACGCAGATTGCCCGGTAGGGGCGCGTTCTGCCAGAGGACCCCGTCGGACCAGGCCGCACATAACGCTCACGCCGCGTCGCCCCGGCAGCCCGCACGATATGGCCGCGCGTTCTGCTCGGGTCTACCCGTCGTGAGGGTGCGCGAGATCGGCAGTTCGGGCGCGGCGCCTTGTCGTCGCGCGAGGATGGGTTCAATGAACGCGGGATGGCGCGAGAGTGCTGACGACGCGATCGCCGCGCAGGCTCGCTACTACGACCTGTACGCACTCGACTATGTCAACCCGCTCGCGCCGACCAATCGGCGTGCACCCGGCATTCTCGAGCCAACCGTTGCGCGAGACCTCATCGATGATCTCGCTCCGGAAGGCGACGTGCTCGAGCTGGCGTGCGGTCCCGGTGGCTTCACCGCCGAGTTGGCGCGCCACGCCACAACTGTCACGGCGATCGACGCATCTCGGCGGATGTTGGCTCGCAATCGCATGGAAGTCGATCTCCCGAACGTGCGATACCTCCACACCGACCTCTTCGACTGGCGTCCCAACGCGATCTACGACGTTGTCTTCTTCGGATTCTGGCTGTCGCACGTTCCGCCGATGAGGTTCGACGACTTCTGGCGACTCGTACGAGCCTGCGTACGCCAGGATGGTCGGGTTGCCTTCGTCGATGAGAACGACCGCAGCATGGTCAACGACGACGTCCGCATCGTCGAAGGTGTGCCGCTCGCGCGTCGCGCCTTGGCAGACGGCCGCACGCTCGATGTAGTGAAGCTCTTCTGGAATCCAGACGACCTCCACGCCCGCCTGCGCGGGCTCGGCTGGAGCTTCAGCATCCGACGCGTACATGACATCTTCATGTACGGCGTCGGTACCTCCACGCGCGCGTGACACCCACTTGCGCACAGATTGCCCGATCCGGCGCTGTTCTGCGAGCGCCGATCGGCAGTTCTGGCGCGGGGGCACGGCGGCGAGTCAACCAGCTCATCGGATAACGAGGTGGCTCCGGACTCGCTACGGTGCGCCGCGCCGTTCGAACGACCGCTACTGCGAAAGGATGGAAGCCGTGCCTCTCATCGCGATCGAAGAACACTGGATGTTGCCGGATCTGACTTCAGCACTGAACGCGCTGCCGCCGGACCTTCGCGACGAGAGTCTCGCCTTCAATGAGATGGGTGACCACCAGCAACGCCTGGAGGATCTCGGTGCAGGCCGACTTGCGACCATAGACGCACAAGGCATCGACATCTCGATCATCGCCCTGACGCCGCCGGGGACGCACCCGTTGCCAGCGTCGGAGGCCGTGCGTCTGAGCTCCGCTGCGAACAATGTCGCGGCCGCGGCGGTCACCAGCAATCCGTCGCGATTCCGATCGCTTTCGACCTTGCCGATGTCCTCGCCGAAAGATGTGCCAGCCGAGCTCGAACGAGCGGCAAACCTGGGCCACGTCGGCACCATGGTCTATGGCCGCTCCGGCGACCGCTTCCTCGATGACCCGTGCTACGACGACTTCTTCGGCGCCGCGGCAGAACTCAGCCAACCCGTGTTCATCCACCCGCAACTGCCAGCACCGGCCGTGCGCGACGCGTCGTACCGTGGATTCGACCCACTGACCGATCTTGGCCTCGCCACGTTCGGCTGGGGCTGGCACCTCGACGCCGCGATCGCGGCGCTGCGGCTAATCCTTCGAGGGACCTTCGACCGACATCCGGACCTGCAAGTTGTGCTCGGCCACTGGGGCGAGATGCTGCTGTTCTGGTTGGACCGGGCCGACAGCCTTTCCCGCGTCGCTGGCCTGCAACGATCGGTGTCGGATTACGTGCGGTCGAACTTCTTCATCACCTCCTCCGGCATGCTCAACCCAGCGCTGCTGCAACACGCCCTGGCGGTGACCTCGATTGATCGCTTGATCTTCTCGACCGACTACCCGTTCCAACACCCGACACAGCAGCAGATCAACCTTTTCCTGGAGCACTTCTCATCCGACGCTGATCGTGAAAAGTTCTCGTCAGCGAATGCGACAGCCTTGTACGGCCTCAACATCTGAGACCGAGGTCGGCGTCAGCCTGAGAGTGATCGGCGGACACCAAAGCACCCGACCAGATTGCCCGCTCGGGGCGCGTTATGCCACGGAGCGAGCCGCACAGAACGACAAGGCCTGCGGCGGTCAACACCGAGAACGCGTTCGTGCGACTCGCTGGTCACGTCCCCGACGAGAGCGCCAACTGGATGCTTTCCCGGGCACTCTCCGCGGATGTCGGTCCGTCGAACTCGACGACCGCCCATGCGGCCGCGCCCGTCGGCTGCTGTGGGTCGGCGCACAGGACGTACACGCCGTCGGTGACGGTGCGGAACGCGACCGTGACGCGTGTGTAGTCGACTCGCAGGAACCGTGCGGTGATCCGCAGCAGCGGGTAGCTGCCGCCGGGGTGCGTGAGGCTCCACCGGTAGCCGCCGTCGTCGACGCGCTCGACATAGAGACGTCGCTCGTGCTCGCTGGCGACGGCGACCGCTTCGGCGACTTCGTCGAGCGATGATGGCTCGAAGACGGCGCGGAGAAGTTCGAGCCGGTGCGCGTCGGGACGCTCGGCGTCGACGTCGGTCATCTTGTGCCTCCTCATCGTCCTGGCGGTGCCACCGTGCCCATAGGTCGGTTGGCTGGCCGTCATCGAGCGCAGGTCTCTCGGGCCATCGGGATGAGTACGACGACATTGTGTCACTGCGACGACGGACGCGATCGTGATTTCGCGTATTTGCGGCCTCCGGGCGCGGCTGGTGCCCGCCGTGGGGTTCTGGGAGTCTGGGCTGAGCGTGCAGGGGGGGTAGCGATGCGTTACGACGTGTTCGTCTCGTACAGCCACACGGGCGACGACTTGTTGTCGGAGCGGGTGCAAAATGGGCTCCAGCGGTTCGCGAAGCCGTGGTGGCGGCGCCGGGCGCTGAACGTGTTCCGGGACCGGACGGGGCTGTCGGCGAATCCGGGGTTGTGGTCGTCGATCGCCGAGGCCATCGACGACTCCAGGTATTTCTTGATGCTCGCGTCACCGGAAGCGGCGGCGTCGCCGTGGGTCGCGCGCGAGGTCGCGCAGTGGCGAGCCCAGCACGGCTCCGAGAACCTCCTCGTGCTGCTGACCGATGGGGAGATCGTCTGGGACGACAACGCGAACGACTTCAACTGGCACACGACCACTGCCCTCAGCGCCGCGTTCGCGGGCTGCTTTGTGGAAGAGCCCCGTCATGTGGACATGCGGTGGGCGCGTTCTGAGGTGCAGCTCGATCTGACCGACGGCCGGTTCCGCGACCAGATCGCGGAGTTGGCGGCGCCGGTACACGGGATGGCGAAGGACGAACTCGCGGGTGCGGACGTGCGTCAGCATCGCCGGACGCTTCGGCATGCGTTCGCGGCGGGGGTCGCGCTCGTGCTGTTGACACTGGCTGCGATCGCGACCTCGGCTTACGCGGTCAACACGGCCGCGGTGGCGCGGCGGAGCGCGGCGCAAGCGCGGAGCAGCGCGGCGCAGGCGCGTGCCGAACAGAAGCGCGCCGATGACCAAGCGAGGCTCGCGTCGATCGAGAGCGGGGCCGCGACCAAGGCCGGAAAGCTCGCCGAGCAACGTCGCAAGGACGCCGATCACAGCGCCAAGGTGGCCCAGCAAAGCGCCCACGAGGCCCAACTGGAACGTGCAGTCGCGCAACTCCGCGCCGATCAGGCACGACTCAGCGCCGCGGAAGCGCAAGTCCAACGTGCGGCGGCCATCGTTAGCGCAGATGAGGCGCAGGTCCAGCGTGCGGCGGCGCTGGTGAGCGCAGACGAGGCGCAGGTCCAGCGTGCGGCCGCGCTGGCGAGCGCGGATGAGGCCAGACGGCAAGGTCGGCTCGCCGACGCTCGGGGCAACGAACTCGCCGTCGCGAACGGCACGTTGAACAAGACCAACGGCACGCTGAAGCAGACCGTCGCCGATCTCGTCGACCAACAACACGCCACCGAGCATGAGCGGCTCGCGGGCGTGGCCCGCGCGCTCACGCTCGGATCGGCAGCGACGCTCGCCGATGGCGTCACCGACCGCGCCCTGCTCCTTGCCGCAGAGGCAACAACGTTCGCGGCACGTAGCGGCGGCAATGTCGGAGACGACGTGCTCCGGCCCGCGCTCGTCAATGCTCTGCAACGGAACCCGAGGCAGATCGGAGCGTTGCGGGGCCTCGACGGTCCGATCGCCGACATCGCGGTCGCGCCCGACGGCACCCGCGCCGCGGCAGTGTCGCTCCACGGACGCGCCGCAGTATGGGAACTCCACGACGAACAGCTCCTCTCCAGCTTTGCGGTCCCCTCCGGCGCGAACCGCGTCCGCTTCCTCGATCCGGACACCCTCGTCGTCGCGAGCGCGTTGCGGTTGGACGCTTACCGCACCCCCGACCGGGGCGCGACCTGGACGCCCAAGTGGACATGGCACACGACGAACAAGAACCAGATCATTGCCATCGCCGCGTCTACGGGACGTACGGTCATCGCGAGTTCCCAAGGGTTCTTCGGCTTTCCTGCGCCGACGACGGTCGACGTGATCGACGCGACCGGTGTACCGCTCGGCTCTGCCATAGTCCCCGATCCCGTCAACCGCATCACGTTCGCACCGTCGGGTACGACGTTCGCGACCGCGGGACTCGGACCCGATCCCGCCGACCCGACCGGGCAGACGGTGCGCATCTTCGTGCGTGTGTTCACCACTCCTGCGACGGAGATCGCGGCGTTCGGCGTCGACCCGACCCTGACTGGGAACGCGGGGGGCGGCGATATTGGCTTCTCCTCGGACGGCCGACAGCTCACAGTGCTCGCAAGCGGCTTCGCTGTCCCGCTCTATCGCTGGGACATCGCGACCCAGCACCAGATCCCGCTGCAACCGCCCGGCTTCGGGTGGGACACGGTAGTGCCGGAAACAGCGATCGGACTCAGCCCCAACCTCGACGCGATCGTCCAACGCAACTCGACCAATCCGCTCGACCCGACCACCAACCAGAACCTCGTCGGTGTCGGCCACATCTCCACCGACGCTTTCACCGGCCAGCTCGACGCGCCGGTAGCGCCGAGCAGCACGGATATCTTCAACTCCGGGCCCAGCGTCGACCCGTTCCAACCCCCCGCATTCACGCCCGACGGACAAGCCTTCCTCATGCCGTCCGGTGAAAGCATCGTCCCGGTCTTCGAGCTACCCGACGTGCCGCACTCGCACTTCGCTCAAACCCGTTCGGTCGCTCTCGCCTCTTTCTGCGACGCCGCGATCTCGCCCGACGGCCGAATCCTCGCCTCGCTGGGAGGGACCCGCACGCCCACCACCTTGCGCCTCACAACAATCGACGGATCGCGCACTCCGATCAACATCTCGCTCTCCCAACGGCCCCAGTGCACGAGCTTCCTTGGTCGGTCGGTCACATTTGGCGGCGCGGACATCGCGATCGCCAATGCCAACGGCTCCGTCGACGTGTACGACACGGCCAACGGCAGTCGACGACTACACCTGAAGGCCCAAGACAGCGGCTGTATCTCGGACCCCCAGATCCAGACCGACTGCGGCGCTGGGCTCGCATTCACCGGTTCGCTCGACAACGGGCGAATCGCAGAGTCGACCAACCACCAGGTCTGGACGTGGGATCTGCGCTCGGGCGCAGCAGTCGCGCGTCGCATCGTCCCGTTCGCTGGCGCGTACTCCACCTTCGGGACACAGCTCAGCGCGTCGGGCTCCCGCCTCGCAGTGACAAGCTTCTCGTTGAGCACCTTTCGGTCCACCACCCACGTCTTTGACGCGACCGCGGACGGCTGGTCGGAACGCAGCTCGTTCCGTGTACCGGCATCTCTCGCCTTGGCCGAAGCCATCTCACCCGACGGCAGCAGACTCGCGGTTGCAGACGGCGCACACCTCGCCCTGCACGACCTCGATCACAGCCGCGTCACCTGGACGACCGACGCAGACGACCAAGGCGCGTGGTTCGGACCCGACGGAACCCTGTACACCGCGTCGACGACCGGCGTGATCCGCACTCGAACCACCGCGAACGGCAGCATCCAGTACACCCTCAACCCAACCTCCGCCAACGGTTCATCACCGATCCCATCCGCGCTCGTCGCCACCGGCTCACACCTCCTCACTGCGAGCGCAGACTTCACACAGAACGGGACACGGTTCGTCGTCACCGACTGGCCGCTCTCGCCGACAGACCTCGCAGCCGCGGCCTGCAAGGAGGCCGGTCGCAACCTCACCCCCGCAGAATGGAAACAGTACGTCGGCACCTTCGACGCCTATGAGAAGACATGCGCCAACCTGTCATGACGCGCCGTTTCACGCCGGTTCTGCCGACAGATCGTCGCCGTCGAGTGTGCCAGCGCAACCACGCTCGACGACAACCTCGGACTCGGGTTCGACCAGCGGTTCATGGACACTGGCGAACGCAACACGCAACGACGCGGGCACCGTGTTATTTCTCGGCGTGCTGTCGCGGCGGTACGACGCGACCGCGACCCCGATGACCTACAGCCCGGCCACGGCCGACGGGTCGGTTTGCAATGGTGATCGCCGCCGCCGGACCTTCATGCGGGATCCGCGTTGAGGAACGCGTCACCCACGCGCTGCCAACGCCCGTTGTTCGCTCGCAGGCCCAAAGCATCGACCGGCGGGCCCCTGGCCCCACCTCGTCGCCGAGCGCGCTCACGACGCGACGCCCGCTGATGATGACGGTTGGGTGAGACGAGCGGCTCGGTTGGTCCAGAGGGCGACAGCGGGACGTTGGTCGCTTCGAGTGCGGGGACGTCCGGCAGCCCGGGCTGCGGTGCGCGAGTTGTTGCCGCGCTGTCCGAGCGCACCACCGACGTTGCGCGACGCCTGGGATGGCAAGGAAACACTGAGCACGCTGACGAAGAACAATCCGATCGTGGCAACCGGAGCGCACATCTCGATGGTCGGGCACATCACCCAAGACGAGCTGCGCGTCCTGCTACGTGAGCGCGAGAGGGCGAACGGGTTCGGGAACCGCTTCTTGTGGGTCCCGGTCCGTCGCTCGAAGATGCTGCCCGAAGGCGGGCAGTTCGATCCTGCTGTGCTCATCGACCTCGATCGTGATCTGCGTGCGGCGATCGAGCACGCCCGCAAGGCTGGCGCGATGACGCGGACGCCGGAGGCGATGGAGCTGTGGCACGACCTGTATCCGAAGCTGACCGAGGACCGCTGGGCTCTCCACGGTGCTATGACCGCACGTTCCGAAGCGCATGTCACGCGCCTCGCCTGTATCTACGCGCTCTTGGATAGGTCGTACGTCGTAGCACCCGAGCATCTCCGGGCAGCGGTGGCGTTCTGGGAGTTCTGCGACCGCTCAGTGCAATACATCTTCGGGAACCTGACCGGCGAGCCCATCGCCGACAAGATCATGCAAGCATTTCGTGGGGCAGCGCCCGAAGGCACGACTTTGGTCGTATGTCGTTACACGGACAGGGCGATCTCCCGCCCCAGGCACACGGGCAGCCAGCTCGGACAGTGCCGAACCTCACACCGCTGGAGTTGTACGCCTCGGCGGGGTGCGTATCCACCCGTAGTTGCGCTCGTACTCTGCCCACTCGGTCGCCTCCGCCAACAGGTACTGGCGGATCAGCTCGTCCTCACCGGCACGCTGTGCGTCGAGAACTTTGGTGGGCTGACTCAGCGCGAAAACCCTCGACGCCGCGTAACGGTTCCGCAACCACCTCTGCGGCTGCGCCCGGCTCCGCCGGTCAGTGGCATCGGTTCGACATTTCGTCAGGTCCGGTCTCGGCTATCGGGCGACGGTCCCGGCGTCCGACCGCAGTCCGGCTCTACGCCGCCTCGACGTTGCGTTCTCGTCGCTGTCGCGTCATGACGCCCGCGATGCGGGCGAGCGGGTCTCGGTTGCGTGTTGCCCCGTGTTGATCGGCGAGGCGGGGTGTGAGGCTCGCAGCGATGGTGATGACGAGGGCGATAGAGATGCCGAGTGACCATCCGGCGAGAACATCGGTGGGCCAGTGGACTCCGAGCACGAGACGGCTTACCCCGACCGCTCCCGCGAGCAGCGCAGAGCTAAGCACGCAGGCACATCGAAGCAGAGGCCGACGTAGCACGAAGATCGCGACGACGAGCGCGAGGGTGACGTACACGGCTGTGGCATCGGTCGCATGTCCGGATGGGAAGGATGCGTCCGTCTCGGGGATCAGGTGCGCTCCGAGGGGCGGATGGTTATGGGTGACCAGGGTCTTTCCAACTGCGGTGGAGATTCCAGCTATGCCGAGGGCGATGCCGGGCGCGACCGCAGCGACCAACGGCAGACCGTGTCGCCACAGCACGACGGTAGCAATCACGGCGACGGCTCCCAGCACCGCGACGCTTCCGATCGCACTGAGGACGTTTCCCACGGAAACAAAGGCGTCCGAGCGGTATCTCGTGAACGATCTCAGATGCGCCAGGTCGCGCGCGGCGAGTCCGTTGCGCCGGGCCACGTCCTCGGTCACACCGCTGAAGACGACGGTCGTGAACGCCAGAACCGACAGTCCGGCCGCGAGCGCCAACATGCCAGACCGGGACAGGCCAAGTCGGCGCCGAACGGGCTGCGGAACCGGGAGTGGTCGTCGCACGACAGTAGATCGCATCGAGGGAAGGCTAAAGAGGATCGACTGCCATCCGCCACCAGGTGACCACGGGCCGCGCATTGCATCCTCCCGAGCGCGCTCGCCGGGTTCCTATGGCCGGGGCGCGTTACCGGCCCGCGTGGCGGTCGAGGTGGCCCATCAGATCCACGAGCACCGTGCCGGACAGCGGCTGGTTCAGGTTGAGCAACGCTGCCAATAGTTCGGCGACCTCGGCCAGGTCGCACACGCCCGCTGCGTTCATCTGTCGGCCGCGCGCTCGATCATCGGCGACCTCGGCGACCTCGGCGAACACGTCGGCGTCGAACAACGCGCGGGCGCGGCCCGCGATCGAAGCGACCGTCGGGATCAGCTCCCGTAGTTCGCCAGTCACGGCCCGTACATGAGCGACATACTCCGGCGGCGCAACCTGGTCGGCCATGGCGCGAGTCTTGCTCTCACTGGCTCGCACCACCAGGGCGCCAACGGTTAAGCGCAGAAACGGTGGGTTACGTCCTTGCTTCGATCGCGTCGACGCACGCGGCCAACTCCGCGATCACCTGGGCTGCGGTCACGTCGACGGCAGGTTCAGTGTGTCCGGCTGGCGATGGGTCCGGCGGAAAGTCGCGCGCTGCTGCGATGCGCACGATACGGGTCGCCGCATCCTTCTCGTAGCCGTGATGGCGACACAGCTCAAACACCACGGTGTGATGGCTGAAACCCAACCGGCGCAGCTCCAAGGCCAACGTGACCGCCTGTTCGAACGCGGCGCCCGACTCGGCGCGCAGTCGGGTAGGGATGTCGATCGTCACCGGTTCGCCCATCCTTGGATCATGAGGCAGAGCACGCCACAACATGAGCAGAACGCGACCGAAGTGACCGAAGTCACCGCGCAGGCGCTGAGGCCCGTACCAAACCGAAGGCAACCTTTCGCACGGCCAGGTCGAGTCCGGCGTCGCCGTTGCAACCTCCTTGATCGCCGCTTCGAAGGTGACGCACACGCGGTTCGGTCGGTACAGTCCGAGCGGTGAAGGCGAGGCTGTTCTCCAAGTGGATGACGAGACGGTCACCGCGCGTACGTCTGCACCGGGGTGAGCATCGGCCGCCGGGCTCCGGGTGGTCGAAGAGCGTCGCCGACCACCAACGATCGACAGCGGCGCTGCATACCGCGATCAAGAGAGCAACCGCGCGCGCGGATTGATTCGGGCTACGCCTTCGCTTCGAGCGCATCCACCCGCGCCGCCAGCTCGGCAATCACGACCGCAAGTTCCACGGTCACCTCGCCGACGATCGCCAACACGACCGCCGCGATCGCTTCGACCTCAGCCTCAGACGCTTTCGGGTGACGGTGCAACGCGCCGTGTAGGCGGGCCTTGATGTCGTCAACGTGCATGTCGGTCTCCTCGAAGGTCTGGCGAATAGACACGAAGATACCGGGGTCGAACTGTCACCTGTTCGGTAGACGCGGCCGCGAGCCCGCCGGTCGCCATCGGAAAGGTGTATCCCGGGTCGTCCTGCGCGAATCCGCTTGCGAGTGGTCCGCGCTGCGAGAAATGAGTACGACCTGCTGAGGCGGGATCGCGAGTGCCAGGGAGGAATGTCAGCGCAGTAACGACACCATTCCGGCCACGACGAAGACGAGTCCGCCAAGCCCGAGCAGTCTGCGCCACGGGTTCACGCCTCGGAGTACTTCGTCGACGGCCCACCAGGCCAGGGCGGCTACGCCGATCCAGTCGAGCGCCGTGTGGGCCGTGGTGCCGGTGGTCACGAACCATCGCAACACGGCGGTAACGAAGAAGATCGACAACGTGACGTTCGGGAACTGGGCGACCGTGATCTGACCCGTTCGGCGATTGCGGAACAGCCAGCCGAATAGGCGTGCCGCCGGTGTGCGCGGCCGATCTTCGTTTCGCTCGCCCTCCACGGTGCAATGCTGCATCAACACGATCCTTGTGCTCGCGGGTTCCCGCCGGTAGCTGTGTCTACCCGCCTCAAACAAACGCAACCGCGAAGACGCCGGACGAGACCGGATGAGGACGGTTGACCGCCGCGCCGACTCTGTTGCGGTCGGCGACGGCGATGACGCGTAAACGCGCCACGATGCGCTACTTCTGTCCTCCTCTTGGTGACTGTCAGTCTGATGGACCGTTCATTAGGGTGCGTGGTCCGCTCTGAAGGGACGCCTCATGCCGCGCTACCGAGTCACACTCCGCTACACGTCGGTGGAGATCGTCGACGCCACCAACCCGTACCAGGCGGCTGTGGTTGCTTCCGGCCGCCACGGTGACGGTGTAGAGATCGCTGACGTGCGACCGGCTGTCGGACGCGCTCCTGCCGCCACGAGCAAGATGGCGGCGAAGACCTCTCAGAAGGTGACGAAGAAGGTCGTCAAGAAGCGGCGGCCCATGTCTCCCGAGGCCCGCGCCAAACTCGCCAAGAACCTCGTGAAAGCCCGCGCCGCTAGGGCTCGGAATCTGAAAGCCGCGAAGAAGGCGACGAAGAAGACCACGAAGAAGGTTGGGCGTCCCGCGAAGAAGCGGTGATCCACGCACGGGTGAATGCGCCGACGCTCCCGACCCTCGACCGTTCGGCCGGGAACTGTCGAGCCGTTGTGATCGTCGGAAACCGATGATGGCAACCATGACGTGTCGGAGAGCTGCGTGTGTCGGACTGTTGGCCGTCGGTTCGGTCATGCTCGCGGCATGTGGGACACGCACCGGTCGGTGACGGTACGACGACGAACCGTCTGGTTCGGGTCGCGGTGTCCGGTC
This sequence comes from Actinomycetota bacterium, assembly GCA_003134555.1. GTDB lineage: Bacteria > Actinomycetota > Acidimicrobiia > IMCC26256 > PALSA-610 > PALSA-610. Next base: position 6,868 of record PLBO01000099.1, on the reverse strand, counting down.
TGACGAACGCCGTCGCCGTCGCGGATGGCGCTGACCATTCGTGTGCCCTGATAGGAGATGGGACCGCGAAGTGTTGGGGGCTGAATAGTTCGGGTCAGCTCGGTAACAACACGACCACGAACGCCTCGACCCCCGTCGCGGTCAGCGGTCTCGCGGGTGCGGTCGCGATCAGTGCGGGCACGTCGCATTCGTGCGCGTTGCTCGCCATCGGCAGCGTGAAGTGTTGAGGCTGAACAGCTCTGGTTAGCTCGGTGACGGGACTGTCACCACCCGGCTCTCCCCGGTCGTGGTAACGGGCGTTGCTGGTGCGGTCGCGATCTCGGCGGGCGCGAACCATGCGTGTGCGCTGTTGAGCGACGCGACCGTCAAATGTTGGGGAGCAAACTCGGCAGGCCAGTTGGGCGACGGCACAGTGACGAATCGCTCGACTCCTGTCGCCGTCAACAGCCTCACTGGTGTCGTCGGAGTTGCGGCGGGCGCGTCGCATTCGTGCGCGCTACTCGCTACGGGCAGCGTGAAGTGCTGGGGTTTGAACAGCTCCGGTCAGCTCGGCAACGGCACGACGACCAGCTCGCTCACAGCGGTTGCCGTGACGGGCATCACCAACGCCGTCGCCGTCGCGACCGGGGCGAGCCACACGTGTGCCCTGCTCGGTGTCGGGACCATCAAATGCTGGGGATCAAACGTGTCAGGACAACTCGGTGACGGCACCGCTACCAACAGACTGACGCCCGTCGCCGCGTTGGTCTGACCGTCATCACTCGGCGGCCCGGCTCGCGGGCCTGTCACATGTCCCAACACCGCTCTCCTTCTTTCTTATAGGAGAGCTATTGGGACATGCCCGGAACCTGATCAGCCGCCGCTGCGTTCATCCTCTCCGCGATCACCGTCGCCAACGCGTGCAGTTCCTCGTCTGTCGTCAGCCCCTTCACCTCGAACAGCCCAACGAACGTCGCGCCTGACCCGTCCCACACGTAGCCGCACTCGCACCGGAACGTGGGGTGGAACGCGATCCGCTCGACCTTCGCTCCGTCACTGTTGCCACACTCCGGGCAGATGCGCGTCCAACCACTGTCGTTGACCATGGTGTTCCTCCTCATCGCTCCTGGCGTTGCCACCGTGCCCGTAGGTCGGTTGGCTGACCGTCACAGAGCCAGGGCTCTCGGGCCATCGGGATGAGTTGATACCGCGATGCTACCGGGTCGGTGGATTGAACGACTCCAGCGTTGAGTCTCGTTGAACTCCAAGGATCAACGGTCAGCGTCCGACCCGGTGATTGCGCCGTCCAGGCTGCTGAGTGAGACTCCTGGTAACCGGGCTGGCCGCGGGGTCCGCCAATCGGGGAGAGGCGGGGAAAATGATGTTCGGACGGCTTCTAGCACGGCGTCACGCGGACACGAATGACGCGACCGACGAGACAACTATCGTGCCCGATCGGCTGGAGGGTGACGGCGGTCGTTCGGTTGATCGGCGCGACATGTTGCGGCTCGGTGGCATTGCTGCCGCGGGTGCTGCGGGCGCGGCGATCATCACCGCGATGGAAGCATCACCGGCGGGCGCGACGACCGCCAACATGCAATACGGGGCTGTGAACGACGCCGGGACCAGCGCCACAGAGCTGACGGCGAACCCGGGCGGAAACGCGACGCTCGCGCTCGTTGATAGCGACAGCGTCGCCAGCCATGTTTCGAAGGCGCTCCTCATCGAGTCATCCGCCGGCTACGCCATGCACGCCCAGTCGGATGCTGGAGCGAGTCCAGCAGTCCAAGTTGCGCATCGCGGTTCCGGTGCGGCGATCGATGCGAGTGATGCAAGTACCGGTACCGGGTCTGCGATCAACGCGCACCTCGATAATGCGGCCAATGCGTCGGTGGCCGTCAACGTGTCAACTGCCGGTTCTGGGATCGGGATTGAAGTCGGTAGCGTCTCGGGAATCGCGCTTGCCGCCGGTTCGACCTCGGGTACGGCTATCCAAGCGGTCAACGGTGGAACGAGCGACGTTTTGTACGCCCTCAGTTACGGGGGGTCGGGCCCTGCCGTCCATGCGCAGGGGATCTCTGGGGTGGGTGTATTCGCGGAGAGCAACTCCGGCGTGGGGGTCGACGCCACCAGTACGACGGGCAGGGCGATCAGCGCGCACAAAGATGTCACGACTGACACGGCCGACGTGGTCGACGTGACCCATGCGGGCAAGGGGCGAGGTGTCAAGGTTCTCGCCACCAATGTCGCTAACGCGGCGGATGCCGTAACGGTCACCCACGGCGGAACGGGCAAGGGTGTGAACGTAATGACCGGTGCGGGTGCAGCCGTCGCGGCGACGGCGAGTACCGGCATCGGTCTGTTGGCGACAGCGAACACGGTGACGAGCGTGAATCCGGCGGTGAAGGCCCAGTCGAACGGCAAGGGTCAAGCACTCGTTGCTGCAACGACTGCAAACGCGACCCTGCCTGCAGTGCAATCGACATCCGGCAGCGCGCTGCCTGCCGTGCAAGCCACCGGCAAGCCAGTCGCGGCGGGTGGTGCGGTCGCCACGGCAGGGAACGCGGCGGCATTGAATGTGCAAGGAGTCGCAGCGTTCACGCGCAGCAACGTCGCGACCGTGCCCGCGGCCGCGACGAGCGTCATCACGAACGTCCCCGGCGGCTTGACCGCTACGAGTCATGTCCTTGCCACGATGCAAACAACGACAGCCACGAACATCGGCGTGAAGTCGGCGACCCCGAACGCCGCAATCGGCAAGATCACCATCACGTTGACCGCTGCGGCACCCGCAGGCGGAATCGTCGTCGCCTGGTTCGTCTTCGGCTAACGAGAACGCGCCAACGGTCGCAGGGAGGTCGCCACGGCGACCTGTTTGGGATCGCTGATCATGCGCGCCGACAACACCGTCATGTCCTGCACCGAGGACGACGAAGCCGACGGCTGTTCGAGCCGTGACCTTCGCCACCAGGGCGACGCGGACGATGTTGGACGTGGACGCTGTCGGGTTGCAACTACTGCGGGGTCCAGTAGATATGGGAAGCGAACCTTCGCGGTCGGTCGACATCGGGTCGTGCAGCCGAGCCGAGGCCCGCGCAGTGTGACCCTGCCAGCAAGATCAGCGCCGGGGTCTGACGTCGTCCATCGCGAACGCTGAGGCGAGCACCGTGTTGTCGGAGCGGCGTCGCAACAGGTAGCGGTCGTTGCGCACGGCGTCGATCTCGAAGCCTGCCACCCAACGTCCCTGGTATCGGGTGAGCACCTCGACTTCGGTTCCGGGCGAAAGGGACCGCCGCCGCCTGTTCGCATCAACTGATGTCATCGTTCCTCCCGCGAAGGTTCCGGTCGTCGGATCACGCGGCGCGGCGCTTGCCGCGAAGCGCGACCGCTTTCCTGACACGAGCATCGACGAACCCGGGGAAACGCGCCGTCCGATCTGCAGCGTCACAGACGCCCGGGCTCATCCGCTTCATCAGTTGACGGATGGCGTCGTCCGTAGGGAGAGCCACCCTCCGAGCGAACTTCACGAAGTGTTCGGCGTCTGATGTTGTCCACGGCATCTGCGTACATCTCCCTGCGAGAGGTGCCTCCGTCGCTCGGCTCGGCGCCTTCGATCAAATGACGGGCGCGTCCCCGAAACGGGGTGCGCCCGTCAGTCACATGTACCCCACTCTTTCCCGGGGTAAACCGCGCTTTCCGGGCCTGCCTGCTGACCGCGCCTCGGCGGCGGGCGACCGCTCTGGCAGCCGCCAGGCCGTCAGGCCCCGGAGAGATCTCCTCGCGTTCGGTCAACGACAACCGCAACCACCCCGACCGAAGCCCGGCCCGATCGGCTCGTGGGAAGAACTCGCTCACCGTCAACTCCGCCTCCGCCGCATGGTGTTCCTCCTCGGCCAGGGCATGAGCTACCGGGCCATCGCCGGAGAACTCGGTGTCGCCCGCACGACGGTGATGCGAATGGCAGCCGAAGCCGCGAGGTTCAGCGGCTACACGGACTGCTTCATCAACATCCCTCTGCTCGCGACGCGGTTCGAGACGAACGAGACCGGGCGCGGAGTCGGGATGTCAGGGTGGCGTGGGGGTAGTTCCCGATGGTCGGCGCGCTTGTTGGGGTGAAGGATGCGGGTATGCGATCACAGGGCTTCCACAAGGCAACCGTCGATGCTTTTGCCGTGTCGCCGCTGGTGGCGGTTGTGGCAGGCGGGAGTGGCCGATGAGCGCCTTGGTGGTTGATGACGCCGATGATTCGGCCGTTGCGAGCCGCTGGGCGGTGGAGACGCATGGGTTGACGAAGCGATTCGGCGACAACGTTGCCGTGGGTGGAGTGGAACTCCTGGTCCCGAGGGGGTGCGCGTTCGGTTACTTAGGTCCGAACGGGGCGGGTAAGACGACACTGATCCGGGTGTTGTTGGGGTTGACGCATGCGGATGCCGGCACGATGTCCCTGCTCGGCTATGCGGTGCCGAAGCACCGGGACGTGGCGCTCGCACGCGTCGGCGCGATTGTGGACGAGCCCCGATTTCATGGCCATCTCACGGGCCGTCAGAACCTGCAGATCCTTGCGGCGGCACGCGAACCGGCGGCGCGGGAACGGATCGGCCCGGCACTGGAGCGGGTTGGTATGGCTCATCGTGCGGATGATCGGGTGGCGAAGTATTCGATGGGGATGCGCCAGCGTCTCGGCGTCGCCGCGTGCTTGCTGGGCGATCCGCAGCTCTTGATCTTGGATGAGCCGATGAACGGTCTCGACCCGGCCGGCATGCACGAGATGCGCGACATGATCTTGTCGCTCGTGGCCGAAGGCCGCACGGTGGTGTTGTCGTCGCATCTCCTCGACGAGGTCGAACGGACCTGCGACGCGGTCGCGATCGTGGACCAGGGGCGGATCATCCGTCAGGGTCCGATCTTGGAACTGCTCGCGGGCGCGTCGCTGGACCTGCAGGTCGAATGTTCGCAGCCCGATCAAGCCCGGGCTCTCATCGAACGCACCAACATCGGCGCCCAAGTCGAAGTCGGCCCGACCGGTTTGGACCTCACACTTCCGGCAGGGACCGCACGCGAGGTCATCGCCGAGATCAACCGCGTATTGGTGGAAAGTGGTATTCGCGTCTACCGGCTGCAGCCAATCCAGGCGTCGCTGGAATCGTGGTTCTTGCAGGTCACCAGCCGACTGGGAGACACGCAATGACACTCGCGTCAGATATGCGCCCGGACGCGCCCGTCCCGACGCCGGTCGCCGGAGCGCGCGACCGGCGCGGCTCGTGGATTCCGACCGGCGCAATGATCGTGACCCGGTTCATGGAGTTGCGTAAACGACGCGGACTCATGATCACGCTTGTCGGCGTAACGATCGGGATCCCGACGATCTTTCTGGTCATCCGACTCCTGCTCCACGCCTTCGACCCGCATACCTACGGGCCGGCCGGCGGTTACGACATCTTCAACCATCTGGTGGTCGTGGTTCTTTACGTCTTTGGTTTCATTGTCGCGGCGACGCTGGGTTGCACTGCGGGATCGGTCGACCTCACCGACGGAATGTTCCGTCATCTGGTCGTCACTGGCCGCTCCCGATTGGCGCTCTACCTCGCCCGCATCCCCGCCGGGCTGGCCATCATCGGGCCGTTAGTCGCGATCGGCTTCACGATCGTGTGCGGGGTGAGCGTGTTCGCCGCGCCCACCACACTCAACTACCGAGGCGTCAACGTCCCCGCCGGTCTCTCGCTCCCCGCGCTGGAGAACTACGCGGCCAACCACGCCGATCAGATCGTGTGCGGCTTCCCCTACAACGGACCGATCCCCATCGCCGTCCCGTGCCCCAACGGCCCCTTCGGCGGAGGACCGATCATCAAGGGTTCCGCCGAATCCGGCACCCCCACACAACCCACGCCCGCGACCATCAAGGCCCAAGCCATCCAGATCGCCCAACAGGACTACGCCGACTACTCCCGATTCTTCCTCTCTCCGTCGACGTCACTGATGATCAAAACCGGACTCTGGCTCGAACTCGAAGCACTCATCGGTTTCACCGTCGGGCTCGGCCTCGGCGCGCTCCTCGGTCAACGGACCGTCGCAGTGATCATGATGATCGTCCTCGAAATCATCCTCACCCCGATCCTCTCCCGAGCCCACATCCCCCACTTCATCAACCTGCAACGAGCCGTCGTCGGACTCGCCACCGCGCACCTCGAACCCGCCGGACTCTCCGTCAGAATCTTCGGAGGAGACGGACCACCCGCCGCAAAGGCAGCATCCATCCTCGTACCCGAAACAACGTTCGTCGCCGTGTGCGTCATCATCGCCTGGCTCGTCGGCTGGACCATCCTCGGCGCGTGGCGCATGGCCACCAGAGACGCCTAACAAACGCCGCGCCGATCGGCGGTCTGATCGGAAATACCGATCGGCAGCGATGTACGTGCGGAGCACCAACCTCCCGAGCGTGTACGCCCCACACCGCGAGTGATGGTCGTGGACGTGATCCCGCGCGCGACTCGGAACGACTCCCCCTACGAGCACGGCCTCCATGAACGTCGGACGTCGTCTCGAACGCGGCTAACCACTCTTCGGCTGGGAGAAACGTCCGGCTTGACCAGGTCGAACGCGCCTCGCCGGAGTAGTTGACTCACACCTCCTAACACCGGTGCTGAACAGGGGTCGCGATCGGCCTCGACGCGTCCTCGTAGAAGTGTTTTCCAGCGTGTTCAAGGCTGGGTGAAACGGAGGTGCGGACCGTGAGGCCGTATGTGCCAGGCCGTCGTCAGGCCGTGGGACACCGACGAAGGACGCGAAGCGATGACAACCAACGGAGGCAACTCCACGACAGAAGCTGGTCTAAACGCGTTCGTCCTGGTCGTCGTGTTCGTCGTCTCCTCTTGCCAAGGTTGGGGTCGCG
>PLBO01000128.1 GCA_003134555.1 Actinomycetota bacterium | reverse complement strand
CAACTGAGCGTCCCGATCGGCAGTTATGGAACGCCTGCCGATGCAACCGAAGGCGGGAATCTGTAGAAGATATGGGGCCGGAGCCAATGCCCAACCGGAACGTTGGGGTGGTCAAAGTCCGACGCCGGGTCACGAATCATGCCCAGGCGTTCCATCACTTTCCACGATCGGATGTTGTCCGGGTTAGTGAACGAAACGATCTCGTCAAGACCGACCTCTTCGAGCCCGAAGCGAACGGCAGAGCGAGCCGCCTCCGTCACGAATCCATAGCCCCACTCTTCGCGAGCGAGCCGCCAACCGACTTCGACTGCGGGCGTGAACGGAGCGTCAAACGGCACTCGGTGCAAGCCCACAAACCCAATGAACGGGGAGTGCTCGGGCACCTCGACCGCCCATAGCCCGAAGCCGCACTCCTCGAACTCGGCCTCGATGCGCGCTGCGAAGGCATCGCTCTCCTCGCGGCTGAGAATCTTCTGCATATGTGCCATCACGTCGGGGTCGGCGTTGAGTTCGGCGAAGGGTGCGAGGTCTTCGGAGCGCCAGCGTCGCAGCACGAGGCGCTCCGTTTGAAGCGTCGGACCGGACCGATCTGACACGAGGCCGCGACCGAGATCCATGCGCGCACATATTGCCCGGTAGGGGCGCGTTCTGCCAGAGGTCGCCGTCGGGCCAGGCCGCACATAACGCCTGCGCCGCGTCGCCCCGGCAGCCCGCACGATATGGCCGCGCGTTCTGCTCGGGTCTACCCGTCGTGAGGGTGCGCGAGATCGGCAGAGTTATGGCGCGTCGGTGAGTCCGCCCCAGGCGTCGCACAGAAGTTCTCCGATCGCGCCGAACGCGAGTGGCGGAGCGTCATCCGGGCGGCAGGCGAAGTCGGTCTGTTCGTCAGACATCGCCGCGACGATCCATGCCGCTGCGTCGGTCTCGAAGAGTCCCGAGTCGATGAATCGTCCGATGCCGCTCCCGGTCTTGTTGTAGACCCGGATCGGCATCGTTATTCCCACGTCTGCCGCGTAAGCGAGATGGGGCAGACGGCGCGGCAGCCCCAGCAGGTGCTGCTGGCGGAACAGCATCGCCCGCGCGCGCTCTCCAAGATGTGCGTACAGCTCGGCGAGATCACGGGGTGACGACCATGAGAACGACTCGCCCGCGAGTGCGCTTTCAAGCGTGATCGACTCGTTGAGTTGCGTCGTCGGGCAGCCCAGGTCCGCGGTGGTGTTGTTGATCTCGTTAGGGCCGCCAAGCGCCTCGACGAGCATCGCCGTGGCCGAGTTGTCGGAAACAATGATCATCAGCCACGCAAGGTCGTCGAGCGTCGGGCTCAAGCCATCGTCGAGGTAACGCAGCACGCCGGAGCCGTCGAAGCGTCGTTCCGGAACGAGATTCACACGTTGTTTCGGGTCGAGGACTCCTGCTTCAACACAGCGCTCGTAGTGCAGGAGAATCGCCGTCTTGACCGTGCTCTCCGCCGGAAGTACCCGCTCAGCCTCGACTGCGATGACCTCGTCGGTCGTGAGATTGCGGGCGTAGACGCCGAACACACCCGGCCGACCGCGCAACACCTCATTGACGGAGTCGACCAGGCTCTCCGACTCGGCAGGCACGCGCACATGATTGCCCGAACGAGCGCGCTCATGCGAGTGCCCGATCGGCAGTTCTGGCGCGGCGCGGCGCGCCCTGATCCGGCGCTCGGTAACACCCGACCCAAGGTCTTGGGCCGCGCGTTATGCGACAAGGTGCCGCTCCCTACGCGCCGTTAGGCGTGCATGCAGTCCGGCGATTATCGTGTTCGCGAGCGCGCGTTATGTCGCGTCATGGCATACCGTGTCGCCGTGGCCGACGACAGTGGCGGCTGGCCCCGCGTCGATCGGCTGGAGCGCTACGCCGCGGTCGTCGAGTCCCTCGCGCTGCTCAGCGACCGGCGCCTGCGCGACCTGCTGGACGGCTCGGCCGTCGTTGGCACGGGCATCGGCGGCACGACGTCGGTCGTTCACGTGGACGGCACGCCGGTCTTCGTCAAGCAGATCCCACTCACCGACCTAGAGCGCCGGCCCGAGCACGTGATGTCGACCGCCAACCTCTTCGACCTGCCCCTCGGCTGCCAGTACGGCGTCGGGTCTCCGTCGTTCGGCGTGTGGCGCGAACTGGCCGCGCTCGTCACGACGTCGAGCTGGGTGCTGGCCGGTCGCACCGCCGCCTTCCCGCTCCTCTACCACTGGCGGGTGCTGGACGACCGCCATCTGGCGTTGTCCGACGAGCTCGCCGACGTGGAGACGGCCGTCGCGCACTGGGACGGTTCGTCGGCGGTGTGCCGGCGCATCGAGGCGATCGCCGGGGCGACGGCCGCCGTCACCGTCTTCCTTGAGTACGTCCCCTTCGGGCTCGAGGCCTGGATGGAAGAGCACGTCGGGGGCGAGCCGGCAGCTGAGGCGGCGATCACGATGGTGCACGACGCGCTGCGGCGCGACGTCGCGTTCATGAACGCGGCGGGCGTGTTCCACTTCGACGCCCACCTCGGGAACATCCTCACCGACGGGCACCGCCTCTACCTCGCCGACTTCGGGCTGGCGACGTCGCCGCGGTACGAGCTGACCGCCGCCGAGGAGGGCTTCCTCGCCCGGAATCGCAGCCACGATCCGTGCCACACGGTCACCCGCCTCGTCGACTGGCTGGTCACGCATCTCACCGGGCGACCGCACTGGACCGAACGGGACGAGCTCGTCCGCCGCTGGGCCGAGGGCGAGGAGCTGGCCGACGTCCTGCCTGCGGCGGCGAGGATCATCACGCGCTACGCGCCGATCGCCGTCGTCGTCAACGACTTCCACCGGCGGCTGCACACGGAGGACAGGTCCACGCCCTATCCGGCCGACGAGGTCGAGCGGGCCTGCGCCGCCACCGGCTTCGACTTGTAGCGTCGGGCCACCAGCGCGGGCGGTGACGGACGTGGTCGATGAAGGCGAACCGGGGGCGGATGCTGGTCGCCGTCGTCATGAGCGTGACGGCGCTCGCGACAGCGACGACGGCGTCTGGCGGCGGTGGCTCCAAGGGCGGCGGGTCGACGGCGGCGGACGCCACGACGACGATCGACGACGGCGGGTCGTCCGCGGCGCACATCGAAAGCTCATCGAGGTAGCGCATTGCCCGCGATCGCGGACATGGCAGTCCTTCGCGGAGGACTGTTCGCACGGTGCGCACCTATCAACACACGAACGACGTGAATTGCCGCTGTGCCCGCGAGCCAAACCGGCGATAGCGCGGAGCCGGACCGACCCGTAACGACGACGCAGGCGAGCGGCGACGGCATCCTCAAAGTGCCGATCGGAGGACGCGCCAGATTGCCCGATCCGGCGTCACCTTGGCGAGCACGCCTATCGGCAGTTATGGCGTGCCAGGCGACACGGCGGGTTCAACACTTGATCACTTTGACGGTGCCACCAGTCGCCGGTTGAATCTTGCGCGCCGTCGTCTCGGATCGCGGCGAGATTGTCCAGTTGTCGCCCACAACGATGACAAAGGTCCGTATTCCGAACCCTTTCGCGAATGAGCATCCGACACCCTTTGCGAGTCCTTCGGCGTTGGTGACGGCTCCATGATCGGGGTAGAGGTCGATCGTCGTATCTTCGGTTCCGACCTTGCAGGTGACTTCCTCACTGATGGCGGTCCCGAACGAGTTGTCGGGCTTCTGGCTCTTGGCGTCAGTGCATCCGAGTCCCTTGGCGCTGACTGTGTTTGCGAGGTCCATGGCGTGGGCGACTTTGGGTCCGGAACCCGAGCCACCGTGCCCGCTCAGGGCGAAAGCGCCCGCGGCTCCGGCAACCAAGATCAAGACAACAACGACGCCAACGATCAAGGGTGTCCGTGATCGCTTGGCGTTCGCATCTTGAGTTGGGGGGGCAACATCCAGCGTCGGATCCGTTGGGGATGAGTGCCCAGTCACGGGTGGCGGATCTTGAACCGTCGACATCTGCTCGTGGTTCCCCGCCAGCACCTGCCGCTTCGCCGACTCGTACTCGGCATCGCTCAGCTCGCCGCGTCCATGCAGCTCGGCAAGACGCGCCAGTTCTTCGGCAAGTTGCATCGAGTCTCCCGCGCGCATCGTTGACCCACACCGGATGGTGCCTGCACACACATTGCCCCATTTTTCGCGCCCGCGCGGCGAGTACCGATCGGCAGTTATGGGGTTCTCCTGCTGCATCC
>PLBO01000021.1:2604-2778 GCA_003134555.1 Actinomycetota bacterium | reverse complement strand
GCACGGCGGGCGCGGAATGGTGAAGCAAAAGACGCTGACACACGCGCAGCGCATGCAGCTCGAACAGCAGATGGAGCAAGCGCGCGCGGTGATCGCGAAGTACCCGACCGCGGCCAGCGCGCTCGCCGCGGGATACGACAAATCGACGGTGTACGTGCCGTGTATCGGCGCGCA
>PLBO01000021.1:0-2588 GCA_003134555.1 Actinomycetota bacterium | reverse complement strand
CCGACGGGTCCGGACCCGACGCCAAGATCGTCGGACTGAGCTACCTCGTGTTCCACCCCAACGGCCCGCCGCCCGGCTTCGCCGGCCCGAACGATCACTGGCACCAGCACAACGCCAACGGCGGTCTGTGCCTGCGGGGCGGATTCGTGGTCGGCGCGGAGGACACGTCGCCGCAGGAGTGCGCGAACCTGGGCGGCCGCAAGACGCCGCTCCTCGACGTGTACATGCTTCACGCGTGGGTCGTGCCCGGTTTCGAGTGCGACTGGGGCGTGTTCAGCGGCGAATGCCCGGAGCTCGGAGGCCGGCTCGGCGGCACCGCCTGGGAGAACCCTGAGCCTTCGGCGGCGTCGTCGCGCGCCTCGGCGTCGGGTTGATGCAGCCGATAGCGTGACCGTCGCGTTCGATCACGCGCGTCGGTCTTCCTGATCTTCGCGCGCTGACGCAATCCTCTGCATGAGTGACAACAGCCGCGTTCGGGTCAGCATCGTCGGCGTCGTCATCGTCGCCTTGTTCAGCACGCTCCTGNNGTCGGGATCCGAGAACAAGTTGAAGGTGCAGGCGGTCGCCGACAGCAGGCGCTTGCTCCAAACGCAGACGCCGCGCGGTGAGATCAGGGATCGCAACGGCGTGGTGTTGGTGCGCGACCGCGCGTCGTGGGCGATCACCATCGATCGCAACATCTCGACCCGGACCCGCGACAAGGTGGTCGGCCAGCTCGCCGAGTTGCTCCACCTCAAGGTGGAGCAACTGCTCTCGCAGTACGAGAGTCAGCGGCAGTCACCGCTCGAACCGGCGATTGTCGCCCTCGACGTGTCGCAACCCGATCGCCTCTCGATCCTCCAGGATCCGCAGGACTATCCCGGCGTGCACGTGGTGGAGCTCACCGTGCGCGNNGTGCTCGGCTACGTCGGCGAGGTACCGAGCGAAGATCTCAAGCGGCTGAAGGCCCTTCACTACGAGCCGGGTGACCAGATCGGCCTCGCCGGCGCGGAGTCCGCGTTCGAGTCGGCGCTGCGCGGCGCACCCCGACGCGAAACCATCGAGGTCGACCCGACCGGGCGTCAGGTCGGCGGACCGGTGAAGGTCGTCCCCGGAGGGTCGGCAACGACGTGTACCTCACGATCGACTCGAAGGTGCAACGCGCTGCCGAATCATCGCTGGCCCAGGGAATCGCCGGCGCGAGACACCTCCAGAACCCCGACATCAAGACCGCGCTGGTGGACTTCACCGCGCCGGCCGGCGCGGTGGTGGTGCTCGACGCGCACAACGGTTCGGTCGTCGCGCTCGCCAGCAACCCGACGTATCCGCCGAGCGTCTGGGTCGGCGGGATCAGCAAGACGAACTACGCCAACCTCAGCAATCCGGCCGGCAACTTCCCGCTCGTCGACCGGGCCACGCAGGGGCTGTACGCACCTGGCTCGACGTTCAAGCTCGTGTCGGCGCTGGCGATGACGAACGACCGGATCCGCGGCATCAACGACTACTACACCGACACCGGTTCGGTCTTGATCGGCAACTCGACCTTCCGGAACGCCAAGAACGAGCAGTTCGGCCCGGTGAACCTGCAACAGGCGCTCACCGTCTCGAGTGACGCGTACTTCTACACCGTCGGGAACAACTACTGGAAGGTGTGGCACAACGGCGAGAAGGCGCGCGGACTCGGCATCCAGCGCGAGGCGCGCCGGCTCGGATTCGGTTCCCCGACCGGTATCGAGCTCGACGAGTCCGCGGGCCGCGTTCCTGATCCCGCGTGGAAGTTGGCGTACGCGCACGCCAACTACAAGACCCGCAAGGAACAGGACGACAACAGCACCTGGTATCCGGCCGACAGCATCTTCACCGCGGTCGGTCAGGGTGACGTGGTGGTGACTCCGCTCCAGCTTGCCGACGCGTACGCCGCGTTCGCAAACGGCGGCACGTTGTGGCAACCGCACATCGAGGACCGGGTGGTGAATCCGGGGCACAAGACCCTGCTCCAGGTGAAGTCGAAGGCGATTCGCCATCTGAATCTCGACCCCAACGTGCGCGCCGCGATCCTCGCCGGCCTGCAGGGCGCGGTCGATCAGCCGAACGGCACTGCCAACGCCGCGTTCCAAGGCTTCCCGCTGAGTCAGTTTCCCATCGCGGGCAAGACCGGCACGGCCCAGGTGAACGGCAAGGGCGACACGTCGCTGTTCGCGGCGATCTTCACTGCCAACAACCAGCAGTACGTGGCGGTGGCGGTCGTGGAGCAGGCCGGCTTCGGTGCGCAGACGGCGGCGCCGATCGTGCGCCGGATCATCGACTCGATGGTCGGCCAACACCCCGGTCCGGTGCAGGTCATCTCGCAGGGCCACGACTGATGCCGGCACCCAGCGTCGGTCGCGGACGTTCGTCGGCCGATACGAGTCCGTGGCACCACGCCGACCCGGTGCTGCTGGCGCTCCCGCTTGCGATCAGCGGGCTCGGACTGCTGATGATCTATTCGTCGACGCGCACCCGTCTGGCCAAGCAGGGTCTGAGCCAGCTCTATTACGTCGAGCGCCAGAGCCTGGCCATCATCATCGGCCTCGTCGCGATGGCGCTCGTGCTGGCCATCGACTACCGGC
>PLBO01000071.1 GCA_003134555.1 Actinomycetota bacterium | reverse complement strand
GCAGCGACTCGCGATCAACGCGATCGGCGCAACCGCGACGACTGCAGTGACACTGGTGGTGGTCGTGTCGAAGTTCACCGAAGGCGCGTGGATCCCCACGCTCGTGATCCCGTTACTCGTGCTGTTGTTTATGTCGATCAAGCGCCACTACCGGCGCGTCGACGAGGCGCTCGCCTGCCCGCCCGGGACGCCGCTCCCCGAGATCGTGCACACCGTCGTCGTGCTCGTCGGTAACCGGATCCACCAAGGCGTCCTCGAAGCGCTCGCGTACGCGAAATCGCTCCAACCGCATTATCTGCACGCCGTTCACGTGTCGTTCGATGACGCGTCAGCCCAAGAGATGCGCGACAGCTGGAACGAGTACGCATTCGACATCCCACTCGACGTCGTCCCATCGCCCTACCGAACGTTGACCCGACCCATCCTCGACTACGTCGAAGAACTCGACCGCCGCTGGAACCACGACATCGTCACCGTGATCGTGCCCGAGTTCGTCGTGCACCACTGGTGGGACCAACTCCTCCACAACCAGACCGCACTCTCGCTCAAAGCCCGGCTCCTGTTCCGCAAAGGCACCGTCGTCACCTCAATCCCCTCCCACCTCGACTGAAGAACACGGTGACGTGCGTTCCCGTTCTCCCGCGCGCCAGACGAGACACCCTGACCATCCCTAGATGGTCGTATCCCCAAAGTGAGGATCCCGCCACGCTCGCGAACGTCACGGTCCCGGCGATCGGGGATACCGCGGGAGCGTCGTTCGGGGACGCGCGTTCTGGGACACCCATCGCGTCGTCTGTGCGGCTCGAGCGGATGGCACAATGCGCCCCTACCGGAGATTCGGGGCGGGTTCGCGAGGGCACGCGTCATCGGGATCGATCGGTATCGCTGCCCGGCGAAGGTACGCGTGCGTCACGCGTAGCAGCGAATGGACGTGGAGGTTCTGCCAGCAGCCGCTTACTTCGCCAGGGAGTTGGGTCGTCTTTAGAGTCAGCCCTTCGGGAGCTGACTCGCGGGGACGATTGTGCCGCCTGTCGCCGTGAACTTCGCGGTGCTGCTCGAGTACTTGTAGGTCGTCTTCTGGTAGGAGCTCGGACAGCAAGCAGGATCGTTCGGTCCCAACCGCTGGGACCACAGGGTGATCCCCTGGGAGGTTGAGTACGGCGGGTACGCAAGGCCGGAGAAGTATCCGAGATTCACCGGACCGGTGGGGGAACCAGTAAAGACGGTCGTCCAGGTGACCAGCCCGAGCGCGGTGCCTCCGGCGCTCCCCGAGCCCGAGACGATCGCGTCGGCGACGCCGTCACCCGTCACGTCCGCGAACGCAACGGAACTGATGCTCATGCCGCAGTAGTTGAACGTACTCGTGGGGTCCTGTCGCCATGACCCGTTGGCGAGGTGCACGAGCTTGTGCGTCCCACAGACCTGATCTTCGTAGGAGTAATTGCGAAAATCGATGCTCGCGAGGCCGGAGGCGAATTGCGAAGTCGTGGTCGTCGAGGCGGGCGCGGTCGTCGGTGGGGCCGTCGGGCCGCTCGCCGTGGGTCCGCCGCCGAACGCGAGGTCCCAACCTTCCGCTGCTACGTGACCGCGCTTCGACCATGTCGCGCCATCCGAACTCGCGAACATGTCCCCGTTCGCACTGACCGCGAGCCATTGCCCGTTGCCGTAGGCGACGCCGCGGATCGTGTTACCGGCAAAGTGCGCGCCCAAGCCCGACGACCAGTTCGTCGCGTCGGTGCTCGTGTTGATGATGCCGCTCTGTGCACCGCCATAGCCGCCGCTCGCGGAGACGTCGAGCCCGCCTACCACCCAGCGACCCGCGCCAAAAGCCAGCTCACCTTGAGCCTCTGAAGTGCTGAGGCCGGTGTCGGTCTCGCGCGTCCAGGTCGTGCCGTCCGTGCTTCTATAGGCGAATGAGGGCTCTCCCCCCTGATGTATCCCGTTGCCGACCGCGATCCACTTGCCGTCGCCGTACGCGACCGATGTGAAGGGTGGCGCATGGTCGAGCGACGCAACGCGCGTTAGCGTCTCGCCATCGCTACTCGCGTACACAGCCGCCGGCGGGAACGCGTCGTTGATCGTGCCGGTGTGCACCGCGACGCGTCCGACGGCGATCCAGCGTCGGTTGCCGTAGACGATGTCCTCCAGGTTGTCGGGCTTGGTCGCAACCTGTTTCCACGTCTTCAGATCGGTGCTCTCGAGCACCGCGCTCCCGCTGGCGTTTCCCTGGCTCGTGCGGAGTGCGTGCCACTTGCCGTTTCCCCACGCCAGGCCGCGCACGCGTCCGGTCAGCGTCGTCAACGTCTTCCACGTCGTACCGTCGGAGCTCGTCGAGATCGTCGTCTGCGACTGCTGAGCGGAAGTACTGGCCGCGACGAATTCTCCGCCGCCGTTGCCGACGGGTTGCGTGTACGTGGCGCCGGTCGTGATGTTGACGAGGATGAACGATTGGGTGACGGGCCCGGCGTTGACGACGGTGACCTGGGTGGGCGTATAACCGGGCCAGCCGGTTCCACGTAGACGGGCGGTCGTGACGGTGGGGTCCGCGGGAGTGAGCGGGTTGCCGCAGTTGCATTTCACGCGCGGGGTGCCGGTCGCGTCGACCATGACCGCGGTGTGGGCCTGCAACACCGACTGCAGCGTCGTGGCGTGACCGTTGCGGTAGCCGTGATTGGTGACGAGCGTGTCGTTGGTCAACAACACCGGCGTCAGCGTGGCGACATAGTCGGCGATCTTGCTGGTCGCGATACCAAGCACCCCGGCCCAGGCGGCTGCTTTGTCGGGATGTTGCTGCAAGAACCCGACCAGCTGTTGCGCGTCGCAGACATGTGTGTTGCCGCTGCCGCCATACAGACCCGGTGCGGTACCAGTCGCGACGAGCGTATGTGTCTTCGGGTTCGTCGACAGGGTCTTGCGCGTCGCGGCGGTGACCCCTTGCACGTTCGCGGGCATCGCGACCGGGCTGATCGCCACCGAGCTCGTGAACGGATTGGTGCCCGTGCTCGTGTTTGGTTCGAGCGTGACCGCCGCCGCGGACGAGCGGTTCCCGAGAACAGTCACCCCCACGGTGATCCCAGCCGCGAACACGATCACGACGACAGCAACGATCAACCACGCCCGCCTCGACATGATCCCCGCACCTCGATTCGCCCACGCCCTGCACGCAGGTTGCCCGAACTGTACGACCTAACGGTGAACCAACGCTTTCCGCCACTCGCGAACCTCGAATGACCGCGAGCCGATCAGTCCGACACCTGTCCCAATAACACGCCCGCCATGCCCGGAACCGCGTCACCGAAGTGCCTACTTGAGACTTTGGGTT
>PLBO01000043.1 GCA_003134555.1 Actinomycetota bacterium | reverse complement strand
TTCTTGATCGTCCCGCCACCGTCACGCGCTTCGATCTCGGCGATCGTCGTCTCGCTGATCATGCCGCGGTCGGGCGCCTTGCGCAACCGCTCGGCGCGCTCCTTGCCCGACATCTTCGGCCACGGGCCGTTGTCGAAGGCGTCGCGTGCAGCCTGGATGGCCAGCTGGGCGTCTTCCCGACCGGCCTTGGCGACGTCGGCGATCTTCTCACCGGTCGACGGTGCGAACGTCTCGAACGTCTCACCCGACTTGGCGGCAGTCCACTGGCCGTTGATGAACAGCTTCGTATCGGCCACGGTGGGCCCCCCTTGTGGTGCGCGAAAGAACAAGGCGCAGGCTATGACCACCGGGTTCTCGGTTGCCAGCGCGCTACACGCGGGACCAGGCGGACTTGGCGCCGGTTCCCGCGACTTTGCCTTCGCCTTTGAGCTTGAGGAGGTGGGCGTGCACCTGGCGGCCGGCCATCTCGACCAACCCGTCGGGCAACCCCTCGGGCGTGTCGACGTAGAGCGCGACCACCATGTCGGAGATCTTGGCGGGGCCCTTCGCCAGCTGGCGCATGATCTGGCGCTCGCGCTGTTTGCGGTGGGCAACGTACTCGTCGAGCACGGCGGTGGGGTCGTCCATCACGTCGCCGTGGCCGGGACAGATCCGGGCTACGCGCTTGAGCTTGCGCAGCCGTTCGAGCGAGGCGAGGTACTGCACCATGTCGCCACCGCGCTGGGGATTGATCACCGTGGTGGTGCCGTTGAGCACGTGGTCGCCCGTGAAGAGCGCACGCTCCTCGTCGAGGAAGAAGCACAAGTGGTTGGGCGCGTGCCCCGGCGTGTGCAACGCCTCGAGCCGGAACTCGGTCCCGTCGATGGTGTCGCCGTCGGCCAGCTCGAGATCGAGAGCGAGCTTCACCTCGTCGGCTTTGGGGAATTTCGCGAACGCGGCCACCACCGCACCGGTGCGCTTGCGGATCCGCTCTGCCGCCGGCCAGTGATCGGGATGCGTGTGGGTGAGCAGGACCCACTTCACCCGGTCGCGCATGGCGGCTCCGACGATCGACTCCACGTGCTTGGCCATGTCGGGTCCGGGATCGATGACCGCGACCTCGTCGATACCCACGAGGTACGTATTCGTTCCCGGACCGGTCATGAGACCCGGATTGTTCGCAACCACGCGCCGGATCAACGGCGACAGCGCACTCGGCACCTCGGGGGTCATCGAGGGCACTAGTTGCTCACCTCGCGCGCCGCCGCCTGTTCGCGCCTGACCGAGATGTCGGGGAGCGGGATCGTCCAGGCCATCGTGGGGCGACCGGTGTCTTGCGGGAGCGCGACACGCTCGCCGGTGCCTTCGCTCACGACCACGGGTTGTCCGGTCGCGTCGCGCGGGACTGCGTCGAGATCCGACAGCAGATCACTCGAGCGGTCGTAGCGCGACAGCGCGCGCAAGCTCATCTCGGTCGGGAAGATGAGATCGATCTCGCCGTTGCAATGCTGCGCGAGCGCGTCGAGCGGGCGCACCCACGCCGACGCGACGAGCTCGTTGTCGTCGTGCGTGCCGTCTTCACCGTCGGGCGCGGGCGCAACGAAGAACCACGTGTTGTACCGGCGCGGCGCCCCCAGCGGCGTCAGCCAGTGCGAGAACCCGCGCAACTCCCGGGCGTCGACCACGAGATCACGCGTCACGAGGAGATCGCCGAAGGTCAGTGCGCCGGCATTGAGCTCGGCCCGCGCCGAGGCGAGCGCGACGTCATGCTGCGCCGGGCGGCCGGTCGCCGCGTCGCGCGCCAGGAGGATGCCCGCCTCCTCGAAACACTCCCGCAGGCCCGCGACCCGAAAACCGAGGCCGCCCCGGCCGATCCCCTGCTCCACACTTGCGGCCTGATCGTCGAGGCCCACTACCCGCTCGGCGAGTCGCGGCGCGCCGTCGTCGGGATCGACCGCCCCGCCCGGGAACACCGTTGCTCCCGGCCCGAACACGGCACGGCCGGTGCGCTCCATCATCAAGACGTGCAGATCCGGCCGGTCCGAAACGAGGATGACCGTGGCCGCGTCTCGTGTCGTGGGAGCGGCGAGCTGGACGTTCGGCTCAGCTCCGACGGCTCTCATCCATACAGTCTACGTGGCGCCTCGCGCGCGGAGCCGGGGCCGCTGACCTGCGGTTACACGCCTTCTGCGGGAATCAGGCCGCGTCGCTCGGCCTCCGTGAGACCACCCCAGATGCCGTGCGGCTCTCGAACCCGGAGTGCGAATTCGAGACAGTCGTCGCGAACGCCGCATTGCGCACAGATGTGCTTNNCCTTCACGGTCGTCGCGACGTTCGGGGGTCGACGGCGGGAAGAACAATGCCGACTCGGGTCCGCGGCACGCGGCCCGCAAATGCCAAGTCTCATGAATAAGGCCGAGTGCCACGCCTGCTCCGTCCCACAATTGCCCCTCAGCGCGCGGAACGTATCTGCCCACATTCTCTGTGACAAGCGAAAGTTTCTTGCTCGCCGACTTTCGCCGCGGTCAGTGGCGACCGGAGCGGTCCCGGTAGTCGCGCGCGCCGCCGGTCTCGGGTTCGACCTCGAGCACGATGCCCTCGACCGCCACGACCCGCACCCCGTCGCCGGCGCCGATCGGAGTCGCGCGGTTCGTGCG
>PLBO01000104.1 GCA_003134555.1 Actinomycetota bacterium | reverse complement strand
ACCTTGTCGAACACCTTCGCATCGGTCTCGTCGTGCAGGTTCGACAGGCGGTGTGCGGTCCAGGCGATCGTGTTCGACTTCCCCGAACCCGCCGAGTGCTGAACGAGGTAGTTCTGTCCGGCTCCGCGCGCCTTGGCATCGGCTTCGAGCTTCAGCACAGCGTCCCATTGGTGCAGGCGCGGGAAGATCACGGTCTCCGCCGCCCGCCTCTGTGCCGCCGAGCTCCTCGGTCGCGAGTCGACGTGGAGGAAGCGATTGAGGAGATCCATCCAGGCGTCGCGCTGCCACACCCGCTCCCACAGGTAGGCCGTGCGGTGGCCGTTCGGGTTCGGAGGGTTCCCGGCGCCGCCGTTGTGACCAAGATTGAACGGCAAGAAGCGCGTCGACTGACCGGCGAGCTTCGTAGTCATCGCCACCCGATCAGGATCGACGGCGAAGTGGACGAGTGCCCGACGCGAGAGCGTTACGTTCGCAGGGTCACGATCCGTCCGGTACTGAACGATCGCGTGCTCGACGTTCTGGTTCGTCAACGGGTTCTTCAACTCGACAGTCGCCGTCGGGATGCCATTGACGAGCAGAACCATGTCGAGCGTCTTCTCCGACGCTGGGTCGTAGGCGAGCTGGCGCGTGACCGTGACCCGGTTGGCGTCGTACAGCATCATCAGCTCGGGCGTGAGGCCGTGGGCTGGCTTGAAGTACGCAAGCCTGATCGTNNTCCTTCGAGAGGCGCTTTGCGAATCCGTCACGAGCTGATGCGCGGTCGTTCCCGTACACGCCGACGAGCCGCTCCCACTCAAACGGCTGTGTCTCCTCGATGAATGCGAACAGCTCGTGGAGATCAAGTCCGAGCGCGCGATCGAAGCCCGACGGTAACGAGTTCAGGTAACTGCCTTCATCCAGCAGCGACCGCTCGATCGCATCCTCGAACAGACCCTCGTCGACACTCACGCTCCGCCTCCGGGAATGTCGAGCTCGCCGGTANNGCGGCGATGTCGCGCTTCCACCGCGCCAAGTTCGGCTTCAAGGCGCGGCAGTTCCTCCCCTGGCGGTATCGGAACTTGGATCTTGGCAATGCGGCCCAGCACGAGGTCCTGATTCGTTGCGCCTCGCGTCCACAGTTGCGCCTGCTCGTAGCCCGGTCGGCTGTTCAGAACGGCAGCGAGGAACCCTGGCGACATGAGGTCGCGGCGTGGTCGGAGGATCGCTACATGCACCCACACATGAAACGGGAACTCGAAGTCGACCACGCGCGCGATGCCCGTGTTGCCGCCCTTCGTGAGTAGGACGTCGCCGCGCTCCGGCTTCACTCGTCGGCAGAACTGCGCGTAGTCCTCATGGCTGATGTACTTCACCGTGCTGAGATCCCATGCATGAACGGAGATGTTCCGCACGGAGAGGAACGGGACTCCCGTGTTGTCGACATATGCCGGTGAGACGTGGGGACCGTCAAGTATCAAGCGCGTGACCCGCGCAAGTGTCCCAACCTGCCATGCGAACGGCAAGTACGGATACNNATTCTGAGGCGGTCCGAACTCGCTCGCCATCACCGCCCGTCACGGTAGCGGTGCGCGCAGCCATGAGGCGCTCCTCCAACAACTCGATCATGCGTCGCTTCTTGGCGATGAGGGCGTCGATGCGTTCGGTCTCGACGTCGAGGTAGTCGGCGATCGCGCGCTGCTCGACCAAAGGAGGAGTCGGGACAGGAATAGCGCCGAGATCATCGGGGTTTATTCGCGGCGTGCGAACGTTTCCTTGCTCGACGGAACCGATCCCGCGCAGCCGTGACGTCATCTCGCCGACAAACCACGAGGACTTGACGAGATAGCACAGGTAACGGGAATCGACTCCCAGAACCGATCGCAGCACGAGATACTCGGGGCTGACGATTCCTTCGACATGACTCAGCCCGAGTGCGCCTTGGTACGCGCTCATGCGATTGACGACGACATCGCCGGGTTCGCACAGTTTGTAGTTGGTCAGGTCCTCCGCCCTCGGCACCTTGTCTGTCACGTCGGTCCGTGGCACGACGCCCCGGTAGATCGAGACCGAGAGCAGCGGACGCCGAGCGCCTTCGCCCGCTCGATCATCCCGGAGCTTGTAGAGGAGCTTGGCTGGCTTGACAACCCAATCACCGACGCGCACGGTCATTCCGTCACCTCGCGCAGCAGTTCCTGTATCTCTACTTCGAGCGTCCTAATCTCGGCGTCGATTTCTGCGAGTGGTCGTGGTGGGACGTACTTGTAGAAGCGGCGGGTGAGCGGTATCTCGTAGCCGAGCTTCGTCTTGGTTGGGTCGACCCATGCGTCGGGCGCATGCGGAAGGACTTCGGCGGTCATGTATTCATCGATGGCCGTGCGGTACTCGATGCTTGCTAGTCGCCCGGACGGGTCGGCATCCCATGAGATCGGGAGCGCAGGGANNGGCCTCGGGTTCACCCGTCTTCGAGAGCACGATCGGTGCGGCTGGATCAGCCGCAGCGAGCAGATCCCAGAGCGGCTTGTCGACGGCCTTCGGAACCGGGCCGAGCTTCTTCGCGAGCACCGACCGTTCGGTCGTCGCCGTGCACTCCAAGCTCGTCAGACGGTCTCTCAACGATTCCTGCGCGGCCTCGTCCAGCTTCGCCCACTGCGTCGTCTCGGCGAGCTGCTCGACACTCTCCACCGTGACCTGCCATCGAAGGCGGAGGGGTCGTTCGACGGTGATGC
>PLBO01000106.1:13671-13849 GCA_003134555.1 Actinomycetota bacterium | reverse complement strand
CCGTCGTTCTCGGCGCCGACCCGGTTCGCGACGGGCACACGCACGTCGGAGAGGAAGACCTCGGCAAATTCGGAGCTCCCGAGCACGGTCTTGAGCGGCCGCACGTCGATGCCGGGCAGGTCCATCGGCAGGATGAGCCACGAGATACCGCGGTTCTTCGGCGCGTCGGGATCGGTGC
>PLBO01000106.1:13426-13587 GCA_003134555.1 Actinomycetota bacterium | reverse complement strand
TCGTCGCCGCGCAGGATCCGCGGCAGGTGCTCGGCCTTTTGTTCGTCGGTCCCCTCCTCGATGAGGGTCGGACCCGCGTGCAGAGTGCCGACGAAGTTGACGCCCACATACGGCGCGCGGCTGCGTGCCGTCTCCTCGTAGAAGATCAGCTGCTCGGTCGG
>PLBO01000106.1:12569-13413 GCA_003134555.1 Actinomycetota bacterium | reverse complement strand
CGCGTCGCGCGGTGGTTGCGGCGCCAGCGTCGGCAGAGTCGCGTCGAGCCACGCGTGCAGATCGGCACGAAACGATTCGTCGGCGTCCGAGTAGCGCAGCTCCACGAAGCGGGGAGTCTACGAGTGCGCACCGCCGGCGATCGCCTCGACGAACGCGCTGCGAGTCGGTGCGTCCCAGAGCCACGATTCCAGGTAGAGCCGGTGGCCGTCGGCATCGCGCAGCTGCAGGCTCTGCCCCAAGAAGAAGAGCTCCCGCCACCACCGACTGCCACGGCACACCACTTCCGCGGTCGCGAGGTCGAGCACCACCGCGCGTATTCCGATGCGATGGACGGAATGCCCGTCCACCACGAGGCGCTGGCGACACTGCAGCCACAGCGCGAAGCACATCGAGGCCGGGAAGAGGAACCCGAGGTCGCCAATCGCGATTGCCGCGACGGTCCACCCGGTCGCGGCCGCGAGCGACCAGTTGGCCGTTTCCGCGTTCGGGCGGTACTCCCCCGCCGGAATCACAGCACTTGCGCCTCCCTGCGCCATCCCGAGATTGTCGGCCGGCCCCGAGGCCTCCTCAAGACCCTCTCTAGGATCTCTGCACCATCGAATTGCCAGGAGCAACACAAATGGCCGCGGAGCTGCCGAAGATCATCAGCGNNGTCGACGATCACGTCGTCGAGCCCGCGCACCTGTTCGAGCGCTGGCTACCGGCCAAGTACCGGCACGGGGGGCCGCACGTCGAGCGCAGGGGAATCGGGGTCATGCGCCACATCGGCGGCGGCGCCTACGAGCAGACCTTCGACGCCGACGGCCCGAAGGCCGATTGTTGGATCTACGAAGACCTCGTCTA
>PLBO01000106.1:355-12463 GCA_003134555.1 Actinomycetota bacterium | reverse complement strand
GCGTACAACGACTGGATGGTCGAGGAGTGGTGCGGCGACAGCGGAGGCCGTCTCGTCCCGCTGACGTTGATCCCGCTCTGGGACGCGCAGCTCGCGGCCGCCGAGGTCCGCCGCAACGCGGCCCGCGGCGTACACGCGGTTTGCTTCAGCGAGATACCGGCCAAGCTCGGGCTGCCGTCGATCCATTCCGGCGAGTGGGATCCGTTCTTCACCGCGTGTCAGGAGACGAACACGGTCGTGTGTATGCACATCGGCTCGTCGTCGCAGATGCCGGCCACGTCGAGCGACGCGCCCGTCGCGGTCGCGGCGACGCTGAGCTTCAACAACGCGATGGCGTCGCTCTCCGACTTCTTGTTCTCCGGCGTGCTCGTGCGCTTCCCGACGTTGAAGCTCGCGTATTCCGAGGGCCAGATCGGCTGGCTTCCGTACGTCCTCGAGCGCGCCGACGACGTCTGGCGGGAGCATCGCGCGTGGGGTGGAGTGAAGGACATCGTGCCCGAGCCGCCGTCGACCTACTACTACTCGCACGTGTTCGGTTGCTTCTTCCGCGACCGCCACGGCCTCGAGTCACTCGATCGGGTCGGCGTCGACAACATCACGTTCGAGACCGATTACCCGCACACCGACTCGACCTGGCCCCACACCAAGGAGGTGGCCGAGGATCTGGTCAGGGGACTGCCCGACGACGCGGTCTACAAGATCATGCGCGGCAACGCCATCCGCATGCTGTCGCTCGGCATCACCTGAGCACCGACGCGCGAGCCACGCTCACGCGCAGCGCGTTCCCCGCGCCGGGACGGCGAGCTCGAGGAGATACCGGTCGACGTTCCCGTCGACGCACTCGTTGCCGCGACCGTACGACGTGTGACTCTCTCCCTCGACTGACAGCAGTCGCCCCGACCGCAGTTGCGCGGCGAGCGACTGTGCCCACGAATACGGCGTGGCCGGATCGTGCGTCGTGCCGACGACGACGATCGGCGGCGCGCCCGGCGCGTGAATGGGCGCCACCTTCCCCACGGCGGGGACCGGCCAGAGCGTGCACGGCAACCCGAGCCAGACGGTCGACGCCCCGAAGTGCGGCGCGAGCCGCGCCGCCCGTGCCGCGAGCTGCTGCACCGCGGCCACCGTCGGCGGGGCCGGCGCGTCGATGCAGCTGACCGCGTAGAACGCCGCGGTCTCGTTCGAGTACGTCCCGCCCGATCTCCGGTCGGTGTAGGCGTCGGCGAGCGCGAGCATCCCGTCGCCCGTGCCGCGGGCGGCCTGCGCGAGCGCCGCCGCGAGATCGTCGTAGCCGGCGGTTCCCGCGTACAGCGCGCTCGCAACCCCGATGTCGAACTCACCCGGTCCGAGCGTACGGTGCTCGCCGCTGACGGTCGCCGGCTCCGGTTCGGCGGCGATCTGGCGCGCGAGATCGTCGTACGCGGCCGCCGGATCGCCGCCGCGCGCGAACGCGCACTTCGCGTCGGCTCGGCAATGGTCGAAGAACGCGGTCAAATCCGCGTCGAAGCTCCGGGCCTGATCGAGTGAGCTATCGGCGTACGAACGTGCCGGGTCGACGACCCCGTCGAGCACCATTGCGCGGACGTGGCGCGGGAACAGGTCGGCGTAGACCGCGCCGACCAGCGTGCCGTACGAGAACCCGACGTAGCTGATCTGCTCGTCCCCGATCGCCGCTCGGATGGCGTCGAGGTCGCGGGCGGTCGCGGCCGTCGAAACGTAGGGAAGGAGGTTCCGGCTGTTCTTCCGGCACGCGTCGACGAAGGCGCGCGACGCGGACACGTTGTTCGCCACCGCGGCCGGTGTGCGCGGATCGTGATCGACCGCGTAAAAGGAGTCGAGATGGTCGAGGCACTGCACGGGCGCGCTCCCGGCAACCCCGCGCGGGTCCCACGACACGAGATCGAATGACGCCCGGATCGCGTCGGGAAAGGCATCGGCCGCGCTGCGGAGGAAGTCGACGCCCGACGCCCCGGGACCACCGGGATTCGTGAAGAGCACACCGATCGGTTTGCGCACCGCGGGCAGTCGCGCGAGCGCGAGCGTGATGTGCGGACCGTCGGGCCGCGTGAAGTCGAGCGGCACCGACAGACTCCCGCACTCGACCCTGCTACACGGCGTCCACTCGATCCGGCCGGTTCGCTCCTCGCGCAGAACGACCGAGCCGCTATTCCCCGTACACGCGCCCGTCGCCGCCGCCACGAGGGCGACGAGCACCGCAGAAAGTGGTCGACGGCCCATTCCGTCACCCTAGGCTGGGCGTGTGTTCCGCCTCAGCGCGCACGCCGACCCCGCGTTCCTCGCCGAGATGTTGTACGAAGCCGTCAACTGGCGCGACGACGGTGCGGACGAGCGCCCTTCCCTCGACGCGGTGCTGTCGGTTCCCGAAAACGCGCGCTACATCGCGGAATGGGGACGGCCCGGCGACGTCGCGTTGTACGCGCTCGATCGTCGCGACGAGCCGGTAGGCGCCGCGTGGTTGCGTCTGTTCACCGCCGAGGCGCCCGGCTACGGCTACGTCGCCGACGATGTTCCCGAGCTCGCGATCGCGGTGTATCCCGAGTTCCGCGGTAAGCGGGTCGGCACTCTCTTGTTGGGTTCCGTCATCGCACGCGCCGAACGCGACCGCGCGCGCGGCATCAGCCTGAGCGTCAACCGCGACAATCCGGTGAAGCACCTGTACGCGCGGTACGGCTTCGAGGTCGTGGGCGAGCCCGGCGACGCGCTGACCATGCTCCTCGACGTCACCTGACGAAACGGGGGCTCCGGTTGGCTATGGCGAGGGGTGGCCGGGGAGGATGCAGCGATGCACGACGAGCCCCACGAACCTCAGTCCGGGGAGTCTGCGCCGCCGCCCGCATTCGAGGCCCCGCACTCCAACGGGGCGGTACACCAGGCCAAGGCCCGCCGAGCGCACGCGCCGTGGGAGTTCCTCGTCCTCTCCTTGTTCGTCGCGATCCTGTGCATCGGGATCATCTTGGGCTGGACGCTCGTCGGCTCGCACTCGCCGGAGCGGCTCGACGTCACGTCGGCGGCCGCCGTCTCCGCCGTGTGTGACCGGGCGCAGGCGACGCTGAAGACGCTGCCCAACCCCTTCCCGAAGCTCGGCGCCGACCGCGTCGCGAGGGTTCGGGCCGAGAACGTCGTGTTGCGCGCGATGGTGACGCAGTTCGCGACGCTGCATCCGCACTCGAAAACTCCGGCGACCGCGCTGCAGGATTGGAGCGCCGACTGGGGCCGCATGATCGACGCGCGCGCCCGCTACGCCGACGATTTGGCGAAGTCGGCAACCACAGGCGCGAAGGTGCGGCTCATCTATCCGGCCGTGAAGGCAATCACGCCGGTCACACACCAGATGGACGATTTCGTGCGCGAGAACGACCCGCACCTCAAAGCCTGTTTCACCACCGCGTTGCAGCTCGAAGTGGTGGAAGGACCGCGCGACTACAAGAAGGTGGAGTCATGACGGGCAGACTCGTTGGCAAGGTCGCGCTCATCACCGGCGCCGGCAGCGGAATGGGCCGGGCCGCGGCGGAGCTGTTCGCGGGCGAGGGCGCCCGCGTGGTCGTCACCGACGTGGTCGACGACGCGGGAAATGCGGCCGTCGCCGCCGTACGCGCCGCCGGCGGCGACGCAACGTACGTGCGCGCCGACGTGTCGAGCTGGTCCGACTGCGTCGCGATGGTGCAATGCGCCACCGATACATACGGCGCACTCCACGTGCTCTACAACAACGCCGGCATCTTTCCCGCCGACGACGGTGGCGTGCTCGACACGCCCGAGTCGACGTGGCAGAAGGTGATGGACATCAACCTCAAGGGTGTGTGGCTCGGCTGCAAGGCCGGCATCCCGGCGATGATCGCCTCGGGCGGTGGCAGCATCGTCAACGTCGCGTCGTTCGTGGCCCTGGTCGGCGCGGCCACGGCGCAGATCGCGTACACCACGAGCAAGGGCGGGGTGCTGTCGATGACCCGCGAGATCGCGGTGGAATACGCGCGCCAGGGCATCCGGGCGAACGCGCTCTGCCCGGGACCGATCCAGACACCGTTGCTCGAGGAGCTGCTCTCCGACCCGGAGCGGCGCGCACGACGCATGGTGCACATACCGATGGGCCGGCTCGGCCGCGCCGAGGAGCTGGCGCGAGCTGCACTCTTCCTGGCCTCCGACGACGCCTCGTTCATGACCGGAGCATCGCTCGTCGTCGACGGCGGCATCACCGCCGCGTACGTGACGCCCGAGTAATTAGGCTGCTTCCATGACCGCGCGCGGAATGCTGGACGCAGCCATGCTCGGAGAGGCCATCGCCGCCGGCGAGATCGACACGGTCCTCGTCGCGTTCCCCGACCTGCAAGGGCGCCTCGTCGGCAAGCGGGTCACCGGCTCGTACTGGAGCGAGCACATGGGGGGAGGCGCCGAACCCCTGCACGCGTGCAACTACCTCCTCGCGGTCGACAGCGAGATGAACGTCCTCCCCGGCTACACGTTCGCGAGCTGGGACCAGGGCTACGGCGACATGGCCGCGCAGCCCGATCTCTCGACTCTCCGCAACGTCCCCTGGCTCGAGAAGACCGCGCTCGTCCTGTGCGACCTCGTCGACGAGGAGACGGGCGCGCCGGTAGAGGTGTCGCCCCGGCGCATCCTGCAACGCCAGGTCGAGCGCGCCGCGGCCGCCGGCTTCACGCTCAACTTCGCGAGCGAGCTCGAGTTCTTCGTGTTCCGCGAGTCGCTCGAGGAAGCGGCCGCGAAGGGCTACGCCAACCTCACGCCCCACTCCCTCGTCGTCGAGGACTACCACATCCTCCAGACGACCCGCGACGAGTACCTGATCCGCGACATCCGCAACGGCATCGACGGCGCGGGAGTCCCGGTCGAGTTCTCGAAGGGCGAAGCCGGGAAGGGACAGCACGAGATCAATCTCGTCTATGCGAACGCGGTCGAGATGGCCGATCGCCACGTCATCTACAAGAACGGCGCCAAAGAGATCGCCGCCCAACACGGACGCGCGATCACGTTCATGGCCAAGTATTCGGCCGAAGAGGTCGGCTCGTCGTGCCACGTCCATTCGAGCTTGTGGTCGGCCGACGGGCGCGACGCGCTGATGTGGGACGCGACAGCGCCCGACCATCTCTCGCCCGCGTTCCGAGGCTGGCTCGGAGGCCAGATCGCGTGCGGGCGCGAGCTCGCGTGGATGTACGCGCCGACCGTCAACTCGTACAAGCGCTATCAACCGGAGTCGTGGGCACCGACCGCGCTGGCGTGGAGCATCGACAACCGCACATGCGGGTTCCGTATCGTCGGCCACGGCGCGTCGTTCCGGCTCGAGTCACGTATTCCAGGTGGCGACGTGAACCCGTACCTCGCCTACGCGGCCACGATCGCCGCGGGCTTGCACGGCATCGAGCACGGCATCGACCCGGGTCCGCGCTTCGACGGCAACGCGTACGCGGCGCCCGATCTCGATCGCGTCCCCGACGGCCTCGTGGAAGCGACCGACGCGTTCGCGGGCTCGAAGCTCGCGGCCGACGCGTTCGGCGCTTACGTGCACGACCACCTGCTCAACACCGCTCGCCAAGAGTGGGCGCACTTCAACCGCGCGGTGACCGATTGGGAACGGCGCCGCAACTTCGACCAATGGTGATCGTCGCGCTCACTGGCCGCCGCCTCGGCCGAACCGAAAAGTGGCCGTACACCGGCGCGGCGGCGCTCCCCTACTCCTATGTCGACGCCGTTCTGCGTGCGGGCGGCCAGCCCGTGATCGTGAACGACGCGCGCGACCCGAAGGAGCTGCTCGCCCGCGTCGACGCGGTAGTGCTCACAGGTGGTCCCGACGTAGATCCCTCGCGCTACGGCGAGACCGCGCACCCGAGCGTCTACGGAGTCGACTCCGCCGCCGACGACTTCGAGTGCGCGGTCGCCGAGGCGGCGCTGGTGCGATCGGTGCCGACTCTCGCGATCTGTCGCGGCATTCAGGTGTTGAACGTCGCCCGCGGCGGCACGCTGTACCAGCACATTCCCGACGATCCCGGGGTGCCGCGCCACGGCGAACCGGGAGTGGCCGGGGGTGCCCGGCGGCACGAGGTGACACTCGCCGCCGACTCGCTGATTTCCGAGGTCATGGACACCACACGGATCACCGCGTCGTGTCATCACCATCAGGCGATCGCGCAACTCGGCGACGGCCTGCACGTCGTCGGGCGCGCGGCCGACGGCATCATCGAGGCCCTCGAGCTCGACGGCGCGTTCCTGCTGGCGGTGCAGTGGCATCCCGAGGACACTGCAGCCGACGACCGCGCGCAACAGCGTCTCTTCGACGCGCTGGTCAGCCGCGCGGGGGGATGATCCGGGCGCGCAGCTCGTGCTTCGGCACCTTGCCGCTCGGGTTTCGCGGCATGACGTCGATGATCTCGATGCGCTCGGGGACCTTCTGCATCATCAAACCCACGCTCTTGCAGTGTGCGCGTACGTCGAGGATCGTCGGCGGATCGGCAAGGTCCTTGGGGACGACGAACGCGACGACCATCTCGCCCCGTTCCTCGTCAGGGATGCCGAGCACCGCGACGTCGGCAACCTTCGGGTGTCCGTAGAGGACGTCCTCGACCTCTTTGGCCGACACGTTCTCACCCTTGCGGATGATGATGTCCTTGACCCGGCCCGTGATGAGGATCGCGCCGTGCTCGTCGAAGCGTCCCATGTCGCCCGTGCGTAGGAACCCGTCGTCGGTGAACGCCTCTCGGTCGAGCGAGCTGTCGACGTAGCCCCGCATCACCTGAGGGCCTTTCACCACGATCTCGCCGCTGTCGAGGATCTTCATGGTGACGCCGCGCGTCGGCGTGCCCTCGGCGGTCGCCTTCGAGCTGTCGGGCGCGTCGACGTCGGTCTGGGCGACGATCGGGGCCTCGGTCATGCCGTATCCCGACGTCGTGCCGATCGAGCTCGGTACCACCTTCCGCAACTCGTCGTGGAGGTGGGGCGGCTTGGTGGAGCCCCCACCCGGGAAGTCGCGCACCGTTTCGTAGGCGGCGGGGTTGGCGCGCGCCTCCTCGATGAGCGCGGCGTGGATGGCGGACGCGCCGTTCGCCAGCGTCACCTTGTGTCGGCCGATGAGCTCGGTCGACGCCGGCGCGGTCCAGGCTTCCATCAACACCGCAGCCGAGCCGGTCAGCAGCGGGGTGTACACGCCGATGATGATCCCGCCGATGTGCGTGAACGGGAACGCGACGAGCGCGATGTCGTCGGCGACCACATGCGTCTTCTCCGCGTAGCCGATCGCGCCCGCGAGCACCGACCGGTCGGTGTGCTGCGCGCCTTTCGGGTCGGCAGTCGTGCCCGACGTGTAGAAGATCCAACGCACCGGATCCTGCGCGGGATCGGCGTAGACCTCGGGTACAGACGGCAAGGTGGCCGGGTCGCCGTCGGGATTGGAGTGATCGGCCACGAGGGTGTGCATGTCGTCGTTCTCGCCCGCGACCTGCTCGGCCAGCGCGGCGTAGTCGAACTTGTTCCACGTCGACGGCGTGATCAGCAGCTTGCATTTCGTCTGCTTCGCGATGAACGACACCTCGCGGTAACGGTAGATCGGCAGCATCGGGTTCTGGATCGCGCCGAGCCGGCACAGCGCGCCCACCAGCACAGCCGACTCCGTCCACGTCGGGAGTTGCCAGGAGACGTTCATCCCGGCCGACACACCGAGCGCGTGCAATCCCGCCGCCGCGCGCTCGCACAGCTCTTGATACTGCACGAAGGTCGTCAAGCGATCGCCGTCGATCAGCATCACTCGATCGGGGGTGGCGGCCGACCGCCGCTCGACGAGCTCCCAAACGCTGCGCGCGTCGTCGATCATCGGGTCGCGACGGACCTCGGTCATACCGTGATGCCGCCGTCGATCGAGACGATCGAGCCGGTCATATAGCGGCACGCGTCGGACGCGATGAACGCGACGACGTTGGCAATCTCCTCCGGCTGCGAGTTGCCGAGCGGCGAGATGACCTTGCGCATCGCCTTCCAGTCGACGCCCTCGGGGAACTCCATGAACGCCTTCTGCAGCGGCGTCTCCATGCCGCCGGGCGCGACGCAGTTCACGCGCACGCCCCGCTTGAGGTACTCGTCGGCCAGACAGCGCGTGAGGTGCACGACTCCGGCTTTCGACGCGCAGTAGGCGATCGAGTACGGCTGCGACTTGATGCCCGCGTTCGACGCGATGTTGACGATCGAGCCGCCGCCGTCCATCAGGTGCGGGAGCGCGGCCTGGCAGACGAGGAACGTGCCGGTGAGATTGACGCCGAGGATGCGCTGCCAGTCGGCGAACGGCAGCTCGTGCGTGTGGGCGAAGCGGCCGATCCCGGCGCTGTTGACGATCACCTGCGGGCGGCCGAGGTCGCTCGCGGCTCCGGACATTGCCGCGGCGACCGAGTCGGGATCGGAGACGTCGACGCGGTAGGCGCGGCCGACGCCTCCGTGCTCACCGATCTCGGCCGCGGTCTTCTCGGCCGCGTCGACCGCGATGTCGAAGCACGCCACGGGCGCGCCTTCACTCGCCAGTTGCCGCGCAGTCGCGTGCCCGAGACCCGACCCTGCGCCCGTCACAATCGCTACTCGTCCGTCGAATCGTCCCATGCCGTCGAACCTAACGCGCGTCCGAAGTCACCTTCCAAAGATCAAAGAGCAGAGGAGACGCGGACCGAAGAGACAAGCGGAAGAGACGCCCGCGAGCGGAGCGAGCACGGGAGCGGCAGCGGAGCCGACCGGATGGGAGGCGCAGCGCGAGCGACCCATAGGAGTGGAGCTGGAGTGCGAGCGACCAATCAAAATGGTAAACGGCCCGCCGGTACGAAACCGGCGGGCCGTCGCGCGCTAACCGCCCTGGGGGGATTGGGCCGGGAAGCGGTTCCCGTTGGCATGATCGGCCCCGCCCGCCCCCGGATGAGAGGTATCTGTTGTTGGTGGTCAGCTCTCCATGACGGTGAAGGGAACGCGGCCCACGACCGTCTGGTCGATCTCGACCTGCCATTCGTAGCGACCGGGCGCGAGCGGGAGTCCGGCGATGTTCACGGCGAACGGCGCGTCGAGCTCGCTTCCGGGCGCCAGCCCCGCGGGGCGACCGGCCTCGAACCGGCCCTGGAACTCGACCCGGGCCGCACCCGTACCGCCTTCGGCGTTCGGAAGCACGGGATCGAGGCCGTCCTCGGTGACGAGGCGAGCGGCGAAATCGTGGGGCATGTTGGCCGCGTCCCAGGGGACCGCGATCTTCACCGCGAGGCCCATCGTCACCGGGGCGCCCCGGTAGATGCTCCACCCGCCGCCCAGCACGTAGAGCTTGCCCGCGACCTCTTGCGCGTGGTCGCAGAGGAGCAGCGTGGTCTTCACGGGCCCGACGTTAGGCCACGATTCGGGGTCAGAGGTCGTCGGCGTATTCGTCGGTGCCGGGGATCGTCGCGAGGAACGGGCTCGCGAACCCGAACGCCTCCGCGCTCGGCCACAACGTGTTGAAGGCGGCGAGCGGGTCGCCTGCACACAGGCCGAGCACGAGCTCGTGCGGCGGCGGACGGGCCTCGGAGACGATCGTGCGCTCGAGGCGGAGCCCGACTGCGACGGGCAGATCCTCGACCGGCAGGTCGAGGCGCGGCGCCGCGTGCTCGTCGGCGAGCACGATCGCCCCGGCGAAGCCGCGGTCGAGCGCGACGATCGCGTCGACCGCGCCCGACTGCCAGATCCAGCGATAGACGGCGGTGTGCACGTGATCGCGCCCGGGGAACAGCCGGCCCTGGGCCGTGATCGCCTCCATCTCTCGACCGACCCATTCGTCCCACTCGGCCTGCTTGCCGGGTAACACCCACGCCACGCCGAGATACGAACCGCGAGCCGGGTCGCCGAACAGCCGGCCGGAGCTCGGACGCATCTCCTTGCACGAGCGGGTCGCGACGAATCGTGCCGCGGCGAACACTCCCGGCCCGGCCTTGACCGTCGCCGGGAAGTGGTCGCGCTCGTACCAACGGTTGAAGGCGACGGCCTGGCCCGGGTGCGGCTCGATGTACGAGACGATCGCGGTGCCGATCTCCACGCCCCGCACCTCCTCGCCCGCACTCATCTGGAAACGCGCTCCAACGCGCCCCACAGTGCGCGTTTCGTGTGCGCGAGCGCGGCCGGAGAGTTACGCGCGATCAGCTCGCCGAGGGCCTGGGCCGCTTCGGCCAGCCGCTCGGGCGGATCGACCACCTGCGAACAGATGCCGAGCTCGTACGCGCGCGCCGCCGACAGCCGCTCGTGTCGACCGGTGAACGCCATGCGAAACACCGACTCCATGGGTGACTTCTTGGCAAGCGCGATCGTCTCGTACACACTGGCTTGACCTACGGAGACGTGCGGGTCGACGAACGTGGCGTTCGACGACGCGATGACGATGTCGGCGTCGGCCACGAAGTGCAGGCCACCACCCGCGCACACTCCATTGACCGCGGCGATCACCGGCTTCCACACCTCGTTGTGCCACGCGGTGAGTCGCAGCTCGAACCGCTTCGTGCGCCGAGACTGCTCCCGTAACGCATCGGGATCGCGGGCGAGCTGCGCCACGTCGAGTCCGGTCTGGAACGCGTGGCCCTCACCGGTGTTCACGATCACGCGTACCTCGGGATCGTCGTCGAGCTCGCGCCACGCCCACTCGAGCTCCTCCATCATCCGGGCGTCCATCGCGTTCGCCGCCGCCGGCCGGTCGAACACGAGCCAGCCGACCGGGCCCCGGCGCTCGACTCGCAACGATTCGTAACCTGCCGGCCCGGGACGACCGGTTTTGGGCTCGGGCATGCACATCGGGCTTTCGTCGTGGCAAGTTGTCGACATGACCGACGACCAGCTGCCCTCGACGATACCGGGACTCGTGTCCCGGGCCGCCGCCTTGTTTGCGGCGAGCGAGGCACTGGTCGACGAGCGGACGCGGCTCTCGTTCGAACAGCTGGCCGAGCAGGTGGATCGCACGGCGAGAGCCCTGGTCGCGAGCGGTATCGAGCCGGGCGATCGGGTCGCGATCTGGGCACCCAACTGCATCGAGTGGGCGATCGCCGCGCTGGGCATCTTCACGGCCGGCGCGGTCGTCGTTCCGCTCAACACTCGGTTCAAGGGCGCGGAAGCCCGCTACGTGCTCGAACGCGCCGACGCGAAGATGCTCTTCACCGTCACCGACTTCCTCGACGCGAACTACGAGGCGCTGCTGCGCGCCGAGCCCGCACTCCCCGAGCTCCGCGAGATCATCGACCTGCGCGGGCCGGGGTGGCTCGACTTCTTGGCGCGCGACGCCGGCGCAGCACCACCCGACACGCTCACCGGCGACGACCTCTGCTCGATCTTGTTCACGTCGGGAACGACCGGGCGGCCCAAGGGCGCGATGTTGACGCACGGCGCAACCGTGCGCGCGTACGACGCGTGGGCGACGGTGGTGGGCCTGCGCGCCGGCGACCGCTACCTCGTCGTGAACCCCTTCTTCCACTCGTTCGGGTTGAACGCGGGCATCGTCGCATCGCTCGTCAAGGGGGCCACGATCATTCCTCACCCGGTGTTCGACGTCGACGCGGTCATGACGCGCGCCGCCGAGGAGCACGTGTCGATGCTGCCGGGACCGCCGACGGTCTACCAGTCGATCCTCGATCATCCGCGTCTCGCCGAGTTCGACATGTCGTCGCTGCGGCTCGCGGTGACGGGCGCGGCACCAGTGCCGGTCGAGATGATCCGACGCATGCGCGCCGAGCTCGGGTTCGAGACCATCGTCACCGGATACGGGCTCACCGAAGCCACCGGCATCGCGACGATGTGCCGTCACGACGACGATCCCGACACGATCTCGACGACCTCCGGGCGCGCGATCCCCGACGTCGAGGTCCTCGTCGTCGACGCGAACACCGTCGAGGTGCCGCGCGGCGAACCGGGCGAGGTGGTGATCCGGGGCTACAACGTCATGCGGGGCTTCATCCACGATCCGGAGGCGACGGCCGAGGTCATCGACGCCGCCGGGTGGTTGCACACCGGCGACGTCGCCGTCATGGACGAACGCGGTTACATCCGTATCACCGACCGCACCAAGGACATGTTCATCGTCGGCGGCTTCAACGCGTACCCGGCCGAGAT
>PLBO01000106.1:0-301 GCA_003134555.1 Actinomycetota bacterium | reverse complement strand
CGAGCTGCGCGAGAACGCGCGCGCCCGACTCGGATAACGGCGTGGCAACCCGGCAACGGTGCGCGTGGGCCGAGAGCTCCGACCTGATGCGCGCGTACCACGACGACGAATGGGGCAAGCCGTCGCACGACGACACGCATCTGTTCGAGATGCTCATGCTCGAAGGCGCGCAAGCCGGGCTGTCGTGGTCGACCATCCTCAACAAGCGGGCCAACTACAGGCGCGTCTTCGACAACTTCGATCCCGAGCGAATCGCGCGCTACGACGAAACCAAGCTGACCGCGCTGCTCGCCGATCCCGG
>PLBO01000077.1 GCA_003134555.1 Actinomycetota bacterium | reverse complement strand
TAGCGAGTGCCCGATCGGCAGTTCGGTGCGTGCGAAGGGGCGCAACGCGTAGCCGTTTGCTCGCGGCTGCGAGCGTCCCCTATCGGCACATTGAGGGCAGGTCCTCGGTTACGACAGCGCGGCTCGCCAGACCCACTCGCTGACTCGAGGGCGCCCTTCAAGATCCGCTCGGCCTGTGGCCCAGAGAAGAACGTCGGACGCGCGCCCTTGCGGGGCGTTGGGCAGGAGGCGGTCGACGACAAGTTGGCTTAGGGACTCCGGAGGTCGCCAGCCCACGCCAAGACCCTGTGTGATGTCGTGAGTGTGGACGAGCGTTTCCCCGACGCCCACTGCAGCGAAGCCCGCTGGGTCGGACATTCCCCAGTGCCAAGCGACCGTTTCGGGGCCAGCGTCCTCAACGGCGCTCCTGAGGAGTCGGCCACACGCAGCAACGACCTCCAGCACCTCCCGGGGCGGCGACGGCGCGACGACAAGGTCGAACGGAAGGTATGAGGCTGTGGCGCGCCCGGCGATCTGTCCCGCGTAGGCAACCAGATCGTGCGCGACATGAGCCGCGGTTTCCCAACAGCTCCACTCGAGTGCGCCAGCTTGCACGTTCCAGTCGGCCTCGGCGTGGGGCATCAGCACTCGCGTCATCTCAGCGACTGCCGCCTCAACGTGCTCGCCGCCCACCGAAGTCATCCCCAACATGATCTCAGGTCAAGGTGGTCGCGACCCGGGCTCGCACCAAAAACGCCGGGTCGGTGACGCGGTATCCGACTGCTCGAAAGCGTCGCGCTTGCCATCGCGAACCCGCACCGATTGCCCGTTCTGGGACGCTCATGCCGAGTATCGAAGCCCATCCTTGGCCCGTCGCCGTCGTGGAAGCGATGCGCGATCATTAGCGTCACTTCCTCAGCACCGATCGGTCTTCGGGGAGAGGCGCCCGGTGTTCGGAGAATCTCCCGTGGTGTATGGATGGGTGGAGTAAGACACGGTTGATCTAAGGCGTGATCGCGTTCCAGTGCGTCCCGTCGATCGTGCGGAAGTTGGCGTCGCCGCCCCACGCCCAGCCGCGGATCGGGTCGATGAACGTGACCTGCGATATGTAGTGCGTTGTGTGGGTGGAGACGCGGGTGTCGAACCATTGCTGACCGCCGTCGAGGGATCCGATGAACGCGCCCGAGCCGTAGATCCAGATTCGTTGTGAGGTGGTGACGGTAACGCTGAGCCCGATGCCTTGCAGCGGTAGATGACCGACGCCGAACAAGGGCGCGCGCCGTGTGTCCGCGACGAGAATCCAGTGTTGTCCGCCGTCGTCGGAGCGATAGAAGGCTTTCTCTTGGTTGCGACTTGGGGCGTCTCCGCCGTTGAGCATCCAGATCTGGTCGGCGCCAAGCGCCGCGACCGTGACGGTGTTCGATTGCGATGAGGATGGGGGGGGCGGGGGAAGCGGACGGGTTTGCCAGCTGTGCCCGGCGTCTCCGCTGCGGTACAAGACGGCGTGGGTGTCTAACCCCACGACGTATGCGACTGACGCGGTGGGACGAGCAAGATCGACGTAGGGATCCCCAATGTCCGGGAACCCGGCGAGCGACTTCCACGAGCCGCCGTTCACCGGCGCCGCCAACAAGGTGTCTGTTGGGCAAAGCGCGCACCGTTGCACCGTCGCCCAGACGCTGTCACCTTTCGGCACCAACGCACTCACAATTCCCTTCACGTGTTCGTCTCGGAACGTGCGGCCGCCGTCGTGGGAGGCAAAGGTCCGCGTCCCGTACACCCACACATTGGGTCCGTCGGCGGCGAGTTCAAGGTCGGGATATCCACGCCAACCCGCGTACGCGATATTCCGCACCCCACCGACGTGGGTCCATGCTCGACCTGCGTCTCGCGACGAAAGCACCTCAAACTCGCAAACGGGATCAGCCGCGGGCGGCACCGCACAACGAAACGTCAATCCGAACAAGTCGCGCTGGTCCGCAATTGCGATGCTCGAAGGCACCGTGCTGGTGCCGACCGAGGGCCGCGACGTCGGCGATGACGACGGAACGCTCGTCACACTCGGCACCGTTGGTCTTGGTTGAACCGACATTGCAGTGTGCCTACCTTCGTGGCCTCCGATCGTGACCACACCGACAACGAGCGCGATCGCGCACAACGCGAACGCGGCCCCGCGTGTCGCACGCCGCCGCTGTCGCAGCTGTCGACCGCGGATGTGCGCGCGGGTCAGCGCGGCGCCATCGGCCTTAGGTGGTGCGGCGTCGTCGAGATCTTGAACTCTCACGCCTGTGCCTCCTCCTCAGTGTCGAGCACGCTGCGCAAGGCGGCGAGCCCACGGGCGGCATGGGTCTTCACAGTGCTGACCGAACAGCCGAGCGCGTCGGCGACTGTCACCTCTGAGAGATCGCCCAAGAAGCGCAGCATCACCACCTCACGCTGACGGGTCGAAAGTCCGTCGAGTGCTCGGTACAGATCGACTCGATCCGGGATCGACGCGCTTGGCTCCGACCGCGAGACACGAGTGGGTGCGCGGCGCGTCTTTCGCCAACGGTCGATCGCTAGACGACTACTGACGCGCACCACCCAAGGCACCACATCGCCGTGCCTCGAGAGCCTCTTCCAGTCTGCGAACGCTCGCGCGCAAGCTTCCTGAGCGCACTCGGCCGCGTCCTCGCGCGAGCCAAGCAACCGGAACGCGACCCGATACCCAGAATCGAAGAGGTCCTCGAACACGTCATCGAAACCTCGATCCGACACACTGCCGCCCGACTCTGGAGCGTCAACAACGCCGCGCACACCCATTCCACGTCACGAGCCCCCGAAAAGTCGACATGACGAACCATTTTCCGCGGGTCTCATCCAGCGCCGCTCGGCATCCGCGCCGAGCGACAGGCTCGACCATGCCCCGAACCTGAGCATCCGCGAGCGCAGGTCGCCCGCTCTGGGCCGGTTATGCGACCGCAGATCGAGCAGATCTGTGCTGCCGGGCTTCGTGGGGCGCGGCGACGCGCTTCAATGACGATTTGCGCGCCATTCCGGTTCGAGGATCGCGTACGAGAGCGAGTCCCGCCAAGACCCCTTGACGAACATGTGACCTCGGATACGACCCTCGTACGACATTCCGATCTTCTCCAAGACACGAGACGATGCCGGATTGTCCGGGTGGGTCGTCGCCCAGATCCGATACAAGCCGAGGTTGTCGAAACCGAAGTCGATGAGCAGGCGCGCCACCTCTGTCGCCAACCCGCTACCCCAAAGATCACGCCGTAAGACGTAACCGATGTCGGCTCGCCGATGGACCTCACTCTCAAGCCCGATCCGCGCCGCGCCGATCAACGTCCCCGTTGACCGGTCGATGATCGCGAGGACGTAGCTCGTCCGCGGTTGTTGAGCGGCTGTGCTGATCGCATCTTCAAGGAAGGCGCGAGCCACTGCCTCGGTGTTCGCTTCCCACGGGACGTAGCGTGCGACGCTTCGGTCCGACGAGTACGTCAGTACCGCCGCAAGGTCTCCAACCACATGCTCGCGCAAGGTGACGCGGGCCCCATCAAGAGTCACCACAAGCGCACAGATTGCCCGGTAGGGGCGCGTTCTGCCAGAGGACCCCGCCCGGGCTGGCAGCACATAACGCTCACGCCGCGTCGCCCCGGCGGAGCGCACGATATGGGTGCGCGTTCTGGTCGCGTCAACGAGTCGAGAAGGTGCGCGAGATCGGCAGATATGGCGCTCGTCGACGAACCGCCCTGTCCAGGTGCCCGCGACGTAGTGTCGGCGTTATGGGCCGCGCAGAGCGAGAGCGAGTACTCGCCGAGCATGAGCGGGGTTTGGCGCAGGTTGAGCGGAATCTGGTCGAGAGCCGCGACCGGGACGAGTTGACGCACTTCCGCGCGATGCATACGCACGAGCGCGCTGCTGAAATACACGACGCGCTGGCCGACTTCTTCCCTGACGCGGACGATTGATCCTGGCTGATCGGCAGACCTGGTCGTCAGTTGACCAGCGTGTGGTCTTCGCTTATGAACAGCTCGCACCGCGCAAGGTCGAGGAACTGCCGCTCGTCTTCGAGTAGCGCCGCGGCGGCCGCTTCGCCCTCGGCAGTCGCGGCGGCTCGGCTGAGTTGCTCCTCGTTGTCGAACCATACGAGCGCGATGCCGTCCCATACGTGAGGCGCGCAGCCGCGTGATTCCGCGATGGCTGTGCCGACGGGCGAGTCCGTCGCATGGAGCTGCATGTAGCGGCGGATGCCCAGCGCGCTTGCGTGGGAGGCGACCAGGGGACCGTGGCGGTCCCGCCAGTACTCGTGGAACTCGACGGCTGACAACTCCGCTCGGCGACGAAGCAGGAACGTGATGACGATCACTGGTGTCCAATCCTCGATGGCGAGAGACCAAACGGTGAGCAAGAAACCAACGAGCCGATCGCGCGCCAGTGCATGATGCTCGCTCGGGAGTCCTGATGCGAGTGCCGATCGGCAGTTATGTGCGTCGTGCGCAGCGTGAGTCAAAGTCAGTTTGCTGGCGGTTGCCGCTCGCTGAGCCACTCTCGCAGTTGTCGCTCCTCGTCGCTCGGATAGCGATACCGACCCGCGTCGGCCACCTCATACGCTACGGCGCTGAACAGGTCCAGCGTTGCGAACAGCGCGGTCCATGCTTCCTGCACGTCATATCGTGCCCAGACTTTCGGCAGTGATTCGGACCAGCGTGAATCGAGCCATTGCCCGATGTGTCGTCCGCTGTAGGAGGTGTCGGTTACGCCCCGCCGAGTCACGGTCGTGTGCCACTGCATCATGATCAACAGTTGTTGCTTCACCTGTTGGTCCACTGTTGCCAACGCCATCCATAGCTCGCCCCGCACGAGCTGCTTCGATTGCCACAGCAGCAGCCCGAAGAGGCTCCGAACCGTGTTGAGGAACTCGGCTTCCGACGGGAGTGGAGTCGACGCGTCGCCCAGCGACCGGGCCATACGGGTCGCGATCCCATCCTTGTCGAGCGCTACGTGGGTACCGCGTCTCGTGATCTGCAGCCATGCATCGAGTTGCTGGACAACCGTCGGCGGAAACACGCTGCGTAGCCATCGGAAGCGCGTGATTGCCGCGACCGCGGCTCCCGAGAGCGCCGCCTGGATCCACGATGTCGTTGCAACGTCCACGACGAACGGCCCGTCGTAGACGACTTGACGAACCGTTGGCCCGCCAACCGGCGACTGGTATGTCCACGAAAGAATCAGTGCGGGACCGACATCAGCGAGCCACTCGCCTCGACGCAGTTGCCGCGGCTTGGTCGTGATAATCATCACGTCCAGGTCCGACAACGCGTCCTCGGTTCCGGTCTGAGCGACGGAACCCAGAACGAGGATCCCCCGGACCGAGGAGACCTTCTCGGCCCACGAGACAAGCTCGGCAACGTAGTCAGCATGGCTGAACGCCATGCGGCGCATATTGCCCGCTCTGGGA
Source organism: Actinomycetota bacterium (assembly GCA_003134555.1). Taxonomy (GTDB): domain Bacteria; phylum Actinomycetota; class Acidimicrobiia; order IMCC26256; family PALSA-610; genus PALSA-610. The sequence continues at coordinate 3,184 of PLBO01000077.1, read as the reverse complement.
CGCTTATGCGAGCGGTGAGCGTACGGTCGGTGGCTCCGAATGGGTGCCGGGAACGGTCCTAAGGGTTGGTGTCCCGGCTGGTGCTGGGAGGTTCCGACATGTTGGTTGTTCGCCCGACGACAGCGGTGGCTGTGCCCGATGAAGTCTTCACGTCGGAGGAGGAGACCGCGCTGGCGGGGTTCTTGGCGGGGTACAGCGGTTTGACCCGCGAGGCCTACGCGCTCGATCTGCGCCAAGTACGTCCAGTGGTGCACAGAACGCGCGGTCACGTTGTTCGGTGCGCGCCGGGCCGATATCGAGTCGTTCGGCCGTCAGCTCGAAACGCTCGGCCGGGCCCGCGCCACCATCGCCCGACGCCTGTGCACGATCACCTGCTTCTACCGGTACGCCGAACAAGAAGGGCTCATCGCCACGTCACCGGCGGTGCACGTCCGACGACCGCGTCTCGACTACGAATCGCACGCCACCGGCCTGGACCGCAACGAGGTCGGGGCCATGCTCGTCGCCGCCGGGCTCGGCGACCCGAGCGACCACGCTCTGATCTCGCTGCTCGCGCTGAACGGCCTCCGGGTTTCCGAGGCGACCGGCGCTGACATCGAACGGCTCGGTCTTGAACGCGGCCACCGCACCCTCAGAATTCTGCGGAAGGGCGGCAAGATCGTCACCATCCCGCTCGCGCCCCGTACCGCCCGAGCCGTCGATCTTGCGGTCGGCGAACGGAGCCAGGAGCCGATCTTCTGTGGCAACGACGACGGCCGCCTCGAACGCCACGCCGCGAGCCGGATCGTGCACCGCGTCGCCCGCCGCGCCGGGATCACCAAACGCGTCGGACCCCACACCCTGAGGCACGCGTTCATTACCGCCGCGCTCGACGCCGGTGTGCCGCTGCGCGACGTGCAAGAAGCCGCCAGCCATGCCGACCCCCGCACCACCATGCGCTACGACCGCGCCCGCGTGTCCCTCGACCGCCACGCCACCTACATAGTCGCCACCTTCATCGCCGGAGCCGCCAGATAGCACTCGATCCGAACCGCTCTGGGGTCGCATAAGCGTCCCAGAGCGGGCATTCTGTGCGCGTTCGCGATGGCGGGCGCCAACGATGAATTCCGCACGTGATCGGGGTCTGACGTGGTGCCGAATTCTCGAGGAAGAGGAGACACCATGGGGAAGCTCATCGTGACCGAAATGGTGACGCTGGACGGGGTAGCACAGTCGCCGAGCGCGCCCGAGGAGGACGGCGACAGCGGCTACGCGCTCGGCGGATGGCAGGCGCCAATGACGGACCCGGAGGGGACCAGACGCATGTTCGAGCAGGAGAGGAGCATGGACGCGTTGCTCCTCGGCCGCAGGACCTACGAAATGTTCGCCAGCTACTGGCCGACAGCTCCAGCGGAGATCCCGTTCAGCGGCCTGTTCAACGGCGTCCCCAAGTACGTCGCCAGCCGCACGCTCGCCGACCCTCTGACCTGGCAAGGCTCAGCGATTGTTGCCGGGACCCTCGCCGAGGGCATCACGTCCCTCAAGGAGCGCCACGATGAGGTCCACGTCGTAGGCAGTCTCAACCTCGTGCAGTCACTGCTGCGCTTCGGCCTCGTCGATCGGCTCAACCTGTGGCTGTTCCCGGTGCTGCTCGGTAGCGGGGAGCGCGTGTTCGCCGACGGGACCGTGCCCACCGCGCTGCGCTTGACTGAATCGGTCATCCACGCCAATGGCACGCTCCAGCTCACCTACGAGACGGCCGGGGCGCCGACGTTCGGCAACCTCGCCATCGACGAGTAGGACCTTCAACATCTTGCCGGAGATGATTGGCGAGCGGGGCTGACGCGGCTGCCGCAGAAGGTCCAGCTGTGGGCCGGGAACAGTGCGCCAGAACTGCCGATCGGCATCATTGCTGACGCCCCGTTTTGCCGGAGCCCCGTTACGAGTCTGAGTCGCGGGCGATCTGTCGAGCGATCCCGCGCGCACGATCTGCTATGCGGTCAGCCTCGGGGCTCTTCGCTCCCTTCGCGACGAACTCGGCTAACTCGACGAGGAGCGCAGCAAGCCCCGAGACCGTCTCGTCAGGCTGCGAGATCCGGACTGCGGAAAACGGAAACGCGATGATCATCCGGTTGTTGCTTGGTGCCGTGATCTGAGGGAGATCCTTCCCCGCTTCCTCGCGAACAGACCTTATTTCCGACATGCCTTACCTCCCCTTCCGGTCCAGCATGCCGCAGCTACGGCGACCACGCTCGTCTCGGGCCGACGACACCGGCCCGTCGCGTCGCGGCGCTGGACCGCGTGATCCACCGGGAAGGCCGAGGCACGTTTCACGGAAGGCTGTAGCCGCTCATATCTGCCGATCGGCTCCGTGGCTACAGCTCGCGCGTGGGCGGAGCGCGGGCGAACCGGCAGACTCTTGGGGATGCCGAAAGCTCGATACGACGGACTGGCGGATTGGTATGACCAGGAGCAGGCACGTTTGGCACAGCGGCCGGACGCGCCGGTCGATCAGTTCGCTCGGCTTGTCGGTCCCGGCACCGGACTGTTCGTGGAGCTTGGCTGCGGGACCGGCCTCACGGCGATGGCACTCGAAGCGCAAGGCTGGACGGTTGCAGGTCTGGATATCTCAGCCGACCAACTTGCGATCGCGCGGTCGCGCTTGGGTTCGGTTGTGCACAGCGACGCGCACGAGTTGCCATTTCGGTCCGCCAGCATCACCGCGCTTGGCATGGCGTACGTCCACACCGATGTCGATGCCTTCGATCAGGTGATGCGAGAGGTCAGCCGCGTTCTCGCGCCCGGAGGACGCGTCGCGCACCTCGGTGTCCACCCTTGTTTCGTCGGTCATCACGTCGACAGGCCAGACAAGAGCGAGGTTCACCTCGGGTTCGCGACTGGCTATCGCGACGCGGTCCGCGTCGATGACTCCGAGCAGTTCGGCCCCGGCATCCGAAGCCGAGTGGGTGCACAACACGTTCCTCTCGGCGCCTTCCTCATGGCGTTCATCGACGCAGGTCTCGTTTTCGATCGGTGCGTCGAGTTGGGCGAGGGCCTCGTGCCGTGGATGCTCGGTGTGACCGCCCACAAGCCAATGACCAATGGATCATCCCTGACGGCTTCGCTGACCCGCACGCCATAACTGCCGATCGGTCGTCGCCGCACCGGCGCGCGATCGGGCATTATGCGTCCCGTGTGGGAGTCG
>PLBO01000007.1 GCA_003134555.1 Actinomycetota bacterium | reverse complement strand
GAAATTCCCACCACGACTCAAGATCTATGAAGCCCTCGGCGCCATAGCAGATCACCGAGTCGAGATGTCCTCGGCAGGTGCCGTCGTTACGTCTTCGAGCGGACACAAACATTACGAGGTCGTCTACAACGCAGAACGCGGCGCCATCGGAAGTAACGACAACGGTTCATATTGGGTGGGCTATCTCGGTTATCCCGCCATAGCCGTTCTGATGCTGCACGGCCAACTCCCCTTTGATGCGAGCATCGCAGCGCTAGTCAGCGACATCCAATGGAAGGAGCTCAATGACCGCTACGAGGGACGCTACGACGACGTCGAGCAATCCGTCCGCGAACGCATCGAGTCGAGCGACGCAACCAGCCTTCCGCGGTTGGATCGACTCATCGATGCAGTTGAAGAGAGGTTGCGCGAATCACTCCCACGACGCGCGAACACTGCTGCGAAACCACCCGAAGGGTGGTAGTAACGGTATTCGTGCCTTGGTCCGACACGATGACGGATGCCGGCACTCTCGAGCGCCGGGCATCAGTGGATTCCTGATCGACCTCGACGCACTGACCTCAAGGCGGGAGGCCCGTGAAGACGCCTGATCTGGTCCCACTGCTTGCCAGCATCGCGGCCGACCTTGGCATTGAGATGCTCGTCGAGCCCACGTGGCAACNNGATGCTGCGTTTCCCGAATGGCAAGGTTCGCTACCTGCGGATGGCAGTTTTCGATCTCAATGGCGCCGGCGCGACTGAGATCGCCAAGGACAAGGACTGGTCGGCCTTCTTCCTTGCAGCACACGGGTATCCCGTCCCGAAGGGCCGGGCCTTCTTAGCAGCCGACTTCGCAAGACGCATCGAAGTTGACCGCGGGCCAACACGCGCTTACGACTACGCACGTTCACTGGGCTGGCCAGTCATCATCAAGCCGAACAGCAAGAGTCAAGGTCACGGGGTCAGCTTGGTCGACTCTCGCCGCGACTTCTTCNNGCGTCGTGCTGCTCGACGGCGAACTCATCTCTGCCTATCGCCGCCTTCCTCTGAGCGTGACCGGCGATGGCTCCTCGACCACCGATCAGCTCCTCGACGCCAAACAAAGAACATTTGATCAAGAGGGGCGCGATACGACGATCCGCGTCGACGATCGGCGGATCGACATCATGTTGCGCCGAGTCGGCCTCAAGCGCGACAGCGTCGTCCCTCAAGGCCAGNNACCAGACCGTCACCCTCCTACCTAACGCCAACTTGTCTGCAGGCGGCGATGCCGTCGACGTCACGAACGACGTGCACCATGACTGGCACCAGTTGTGTGCCCACATTGCGGCCGCCATGAACCTTCGTTACATCGGCATTGACCTCATCACGGAATCGCCCCTGAAGCTTCCGCCCACGGACTACGTCGTCGTAGAGGTCAATGCTGCGCCGGGACTGGACAACTACGCAAGCGTCGGCCCGATCCAAGACGCCGCCGTTAGACAACTCTACGCAGCCGTCTTGACAGCCCTGGCTGCCACCTAAGGTTTCCAAGGGTCATTCCGACGCGCCGACTCGAACGGCGAGCCGTAGACNNGAGCAAGGACTCGTCGCTCAAGCTCGAACGTATTGAGGCGCTAGTCGAACGGCTCGATAACCCTCAGTCGGAGTATCGCACAGTTCACGTCGGCGGAACTTCGGGCAAGGGCACAATATCCGCCATGGTGGCTTCAATATTGAGTCATCACGGCTACCGAACGGGCCTCCATCTTTCTCCTTATGTGCAAACGTTGACCGAGACGTGGCAAATCGACGGTCGGTACTTACTCCCAACCCAAGTGCTACCGATGGTAAGAACCGTGATAAATGTCGCTGCGCCGATCAGCACGGAGTTGCTTTTCGGCGCGGTCAGCTACTTCGAGACCAAAGTGGCCACCGCTTTTGCTCTCTTCGCGCAGGAACATGTTGACATTGCAGTCATAGAAGTCGGCTTGGGCGGCGCCCTCGATGCCACCAACGTTCTCGGGTCTGGAGTTCAGATCCTGACCAACGTCAGCTTGGACCACACTGAGATCCTCGGCGATACCGTCGAAAAGATCGCGACCGACAAGGTCGAGATCTTCAAGCCCGACAGCTTCGTGCTATCGGGAGTCGTGCAGCCGAGCGTCAAGAACATCGCTCGCCGCAAAGCCGCGGCCGTGAAGGCAGATCTTTGGATCCTCGACGACGACATCGCCTATCACTCGGAGAACGATGTGCTGGACATCGAACTGCCAAGTGGTCGTCTAACCGTCGACGTGCCCCGAGACTGGCCTGACTACCAACGTCGAAACGCGGCCCTCGCAACGATCGCAGCTTGCCGNNGTACATCTCCCTGCACGCTTTGAGCGGTTCGTGGAACGAGGTCGCCCGATTGTTCTAGACGGCGCCCACAACCCCGAAAAGATGCGGTCGACGGTTCGTCAGGTCCAGGCGAGCTATCCAGGAATGTCCTGTGTGGGCGTGCTCGCGCTCAAGGAGGACAAGGACGTACGGTCGGTACTGTCGGAGTTCAGCACGATCTGTAGATCCATCATCCTCACGACTTTCACCGCGGGCTTGTGGAAACCCCTCGACCCCGAGGGGCTCGCGGCTTCGCTTCGGGAATTAGGATTTGGCGGTGCAATCGCCGTCGACCCGGATCCGCGGGCCGCTGTAGAGGCCGCTTTAAACCAAGCAACGGAAGGCGACGTTGTTGTCGTGACGGGATCGTTGTACCTGGCGGGAAACGTTCGCTCTCGATGGATCCCGTCCGACGAGGATCTTCTCCATGGTTCGTCATACGAGCTCGACACCTAGGTTGTTACCTGACGACCGCCTCGACGGGAGCCGCGGCGAAGCACAGTCGGATCGCCTCGAACCAGACAACGGCTCGTCACAGATCCACAACGGTGACGGGGCTCGGCGACGAGCTTTGTGGCATCCGCGTTGGGAGGTTCGGCAAGGCCGTGAGGCTATCGCTGACGATGCCTTTCTGCGAGTCTGCAGCGCGCTCTTCTCTGCTCACTACGGCAGATGGGGTCCGCGGGGTCCGCGACCCGATCAACCCGTCGAACTTCCCCGCGGGCAACTCGTCGAGCTACTGGACTCCGAACACAGCTGGATCGTCAGCTGCTACATCGAGGGCGAGCTCGTCGGGTACGTGATCGCTCATACGTTCGAGCTAGACGGAGCTGGACCCGTCGCGTGGGTCACACAACTCGTCGTGAGTGAGGCATATCGAAACGCGCGGCTTGCGACGATACTACTCAGAAGCATTTGGGAGTTCAGCGATTACTACGCCTGGGGACTGGTGACGGCCAATCCATTCGCCGTCCGTGCACTTGAAGCCGCCTCTCGGCGCCAAGTACGAAGAGCTTACGTAGGCCGTCTCGGCACACCGCTGGTTGAGTCATTGACAGATATCGTCCCATACATACCCGGTGAACTTGCACGCGATAACAATGGTCAGCTGAAACCCATTGTTGACACTAGTTTCTTCGTGTCTCATAATGATCTACCGAAAATGCGGAAGGAAGCAGCGCGATCGGACCGACCCTGGGACCTCGGCCACATTGAGGAGGGCGAGGAGTGGTTCGCGTGCACATTCCGCGAACAAGACCCGTTCCCCCTCAACGCCGAGCAATGGGATGCCGTCCTCCGGTCATCGGAACGGGCGTGGGTCGACGCCTACGAGCGGATGAGCCTCGATGGGCGGCACCGTTGGCATGCGCACACCCAAGCGGAGTGCGATTGGATCTTGGACGCGACTGGCATAGAGGCCCCCGCGTCCGTCCTCGATGTTGGCTGCGGAGACGGCCGACACTCGCGAGAACTTGCGTCACGTGGTCTAACTGTCGTGGGTGTCGACGTCGCGAACGGACTGGTCTCTCGAGCCAGCGCTGTCGAAACGACAGCGCGTTTCATCCCGGGTGACGCTACGACCGACCTGCCTCGCGAGGACTTCGACCTGGCGTTGTGCCTCTACGACGTCCTCGGCTCCTCCCCGGACCCCGAAGACGATGACCGCATACTTGAGAACATCAGCGCGGCGCTGCGAGTAGGCGGCGTCATGGTGCTGAGCGTCATGAATGAGGTGCCGATCGTCGAACGACTCGAACCCGATCACGCACCCAGCACGTATGACACCTTCGTTGCGGCCCTAGACCGACTCAGTCCGTCGCGCACCATGCAGGACTCGGGTGACGATCATAATCCATCGCTTCTTCTGCGTTACGCCGATGCCTACTACCGTAAGGAGCAGTTCTTCACAGTCGGAGACCGACTCCCGCGCGAAGTCGTCGTGCGCGATCGCCGCTACGCGCCAAGCGCACTTCGCAGCCGCGTTGAGCGTCACGCCTTCGAGATTGTCGACTTGCTGCCGGTACAGGCCGGCGCCTGGGACCGCCAACCCGCGCTCGACGCCAGAGATCCACGAGCGAAGGAGCTCTTAGTCATATGCCGGCGCACGTAAACGCGTCCGGTTCCCGCGCAGTAGTCGNNTCAACGTTACACCGGACAGCTTCAGCGACGGCGGGCAGTTCACGAGCGTCGACGCTGCTCTACGGCACGTCGACAAGATGCTCCACGAAGGAGCCGACATCATCGACATCGGCGGTTACTCGTCGCGTCCTGGTGCGGAAGATATCGACGTTGAGACAGAGTTACAGCGGCTCGAGCCTGTGGTCCGGGCCGTCCGGCGGAGGTTTCCGTCCGCAACGCTCTCAATCGACACATTCCGCTCCCACGTGGCCGCTGAAATGCTTGACCTCGGCGCCAACA
>PLBO01000082.1 GCA_003134555.1 Actinomycetota bacterium | reverse complement strand
GGTCAAGGCCTGCGCCGTCGCAGCTGGGACGACGAAGCGGACGTTTGCCGAGTGCGTCGTGTCCATCGCGTGCTTCCCGTGAGGTACAACGAAGAACGTCCCCACAACGTGCGACCCGGTCGCGGTTTTCGCCACGACCGTGAACGCCCCGGTCCCGGTGAACTCGACGTGGCTCAGCGAGACGGCAACCTCCGGCGATGCCGCCACCGCGCGTACCTGCTCGGGTGGCAGTGGCTTGAGCACGCGGTTCTGCTGGAGCAGAATCGGGAACTTCACCCGGAACTTCAGCGGCGGGTTGACCTTGGTGTCGTACGCGTAGCCGATGTGGGTGGTCGGGATCATCTGCGAAGCGCTCATCGTGCGCCACTTGGTTCCGTCATAGAACGCGAACGGCGGAATCGAGCTGAGCCCGGCGGGATCGACGTTCCCGCTGACCTGCTCCCAGCTGTACCACAGCCGGTCGACGTTCCCGTGATGCGCGAAGAAGATCGGATCGCCGGCGGCGGTTTCGAGGTTGCCCATGTCGCCGTTCGCGCCGCCCACCGACATGTGGACGTAACCGTGCGGGCCGGTTTCGACGTCGCCCGACGACGTGGCGTCGCCGCCGATCCCGGTGAAGTCCAGCCCGATCTCGGGCGGGACGGTCGTGACGAGGTTGATGAACCAGCCGCCGCAGCACGGCAGAGCGCGCTGGACGGAATGGCCGGGCTGCAGTTCGCGCGTCGTATCGTTGAGCGAGCCCTGATAGTACTGCGGCGGCAGGTTCTGGTGGGCCGCATTCTCCCAGTCCCAGTACGGCAGCCGCAGCGTCGTGTCGCCGGCGAGCAACCCGAGGATGCGTTCGTGGAAGTACAAGAACGCGCGGTGCCAGACGAAGAACGTCCAGCGCCCGTGAATGTCGTTCGGCGGTGGCTCACCCATACACGTCTGGCAATACCAGGCGTGCACGTTCTGCTGCGCGGCGAGGCTGCGTGGATCGGAGGCCGGCAGCGCGCGCATCGCCGCGTACGCCTTCTTGAGCCTGGTCCAGTTGTAGCTCGGATCGTACGCCGAGATCCGGTTGATCGTCGTCTGTCCGTACGGGGCTGACCATGGGGTGGGCGTCGTGCCCGCCGGCCACGGTTGCGTGCAGGTGGGCGTGAGTTGCGCTCCGGCGAGCGTCGGTACGCCCGCGGCGGACGCGGCAGCAGCCGATGCGCCGCCAGCTCGTCCTGATGACACTCGCGGTCACGTCGATCGTCGTGATCGCGTTCGTACTCCCGTTGGCGTTCCTCGTTCGGACCATCGCCGCCGATCGGGTGGTCAGCCAAGCCAACGCCGATGCGCAGTACGTCGGGCAGATCATCGCCGGCAACCGCGCGACCGCCCCGGCTCTCGTCGCGCAGGCCGATGCTTCGTCTTCGGGCCGCATATCGGTGTACTACGCCGACGGCGCCGTCATCGGCGACCGTGCCCGCCCGCCTGATGCCGACAGCCTGCAGCTCGCCCGTAGGGGCCGCTCGTTCAGCCGCTCATGGTCGGGGGGCGTCGACGTGTTCCTTCCCGTGCTCGGCGCCGCAGGTCAGACGGCGGTCGTGCGCGTCTCCGCGCCGAACCGCGCACTCGAGCGCGGCGTGTGGACGGCTTGGTGGTCGCTCGGCGCGCTCGGCGTCGTGCTCATCGCACTGGCCGCACTCGTCGCGGATCGCATGGCTCGCTCGATCACCAAGCCGATGCAGACGCTGACCGACATCGCCCGCCGGCTCGCGAGCGGTGACCTGGGCGCGCGATCTCGCGTCCGCGGATCCACGGAGGTCGTCGAGGTGAGTCGCGCGCTCGACGCACTGGCTTCACGCATCGGAGATCTGCTGCGCGCCGAGCGCGAGCACGCGGCCGACCTCTCCCACAGCCTGCGCACGCCGCTCACCGCGTTGCGGTTGGACGCGGAGCTGCTGCACGACAAGGCGGAGGCACAACGGATCGCGGCCGCAATCGACGATCTGGAGGACGCGGTGACGAACGTGATCGCCGATACGCGCCGCGAGCGGAGGAACCCTCACCAGCGCGGCATCGATCTGGGCGAGGTCGTTCGCGAGCGACTGGCATTCTGGGAGGTGCTCACGCGCGCGCAACAACGCACGCTCGACGTGCGCCTGCATCCCGGCCTGCTTCCGGTCGACGCGCCCCGCCACGACCTGCAAGAGCTCGTCGACGTGCTCGTCGGAAACATTCTGCGCCACACGCCATCCGGTCGGGCGGCCCGCGTCACCACCGCGCCCGGAAGGCACGGCGGCGCCCATCTCAGCGTCGAAGACGCGGGTCTCGGGTTCAGCCCGAACGCGGGCGGCGCGGCTCGAGGCAGCGGGCTCGGCCTCGAGATCGCCCGACGAGTCGCGCGCGACTCCGGCGGGACGGTGGCACTCGGTCGAAGCGATCTCGGTGGTGCCCTGGTCGACGTGGAGCTGGGACCGGCGAAACCCTGAAGCAGGCGCAAACTGCGCGCCAGCAGTCGCCGACCGATCTTCTACGAAGGGTCGAACACCAAGTCGCTCCCAAGTCGCGCGCAAATGAAGCTTCCAAGCCTTTCCTTCGGGGAAGCGGGTCCCGACAATGCGACCAGTCAGGTTTCCAACCCGGAGGTTTCCGTGCCCCTCACCAAGACCACGACCCGAGCGTTCGCGGCATCGATCGCCTTCGTCGCCGCGGGTGCGACCGTTGCCGGAGCGGCGGCGTTCCATCTACCAGTGCTCGGCTTCGGCCCGGCGTCTGCCGCGACGAGACCGCTCCCCGGCCGGCGCGCGGTCGCCGTCGAGCCCCGAAAGACCGAGCCCGTCAAGATCGTGCGCACGCGCTACGTCGACGACATCGTCCACCGGCCGGCTCCGACGAGCGCCTACGAGGCGCAGCGTGCGGGCGGCGCATACCGCGCGCCGCGCGTCCTCATCGCGTCGAGTTATCAGGCCCTGTACGCACAAGCCGTCGCACCGGTCGTGACGGCCGCCCGCACCGCCGCACCGGAGGCGGCGGCCGCCACGAGTACCCAACCGCGGGGCGCGCCTACCGACGACGCGGGTTCGGAACCCGATGACGCGGTAACCGATCACATCGCTCTACGAGCTCCCGGCAACACGCCCACGACCGCGCCCGCAGAGACGGCCGACCGATGAGCGACCAGAACGCGCAGCCACCGCAGAAAGCGGCGAGGCCGCGCCGGCGACGCAAGGCCGCCGGTGGCCGGATCGCGGTGACCGGAGTGAGCGCGGGCGCCCTCCTCGGCATCGTCGGCGCCATCGCGGCGCACTCCTTGCCGTCGGCCGCGACCCGGCGCGTCGCGAGCACGGCGACCACGCCGTCGCGACACGTCGCGACGCGACCGACGGCGACCCCGACCACGATCGTGTGGCGGGTGGTGCACCGCGTCGTCGTCGTCACCGATCCGCCGGTCGCGGAGCGTTCCACTCGCAGCGCGCCCGGAGCTTGGCAACCGTCGTACTCGTCGACGCCGACGTACGCGTCCTCCGGGCGGCTCGCGCCCTCGATCGTGGCCACACCGGCGGCCACAACCGCAGCACCTGCTCCGGCCCAGGTCGCGCCGGCGCCTGCACCAACACCACCGCCGGCGCCGGCACCCGCCACGCCGACGTGCTCAGGATCCAAGTGTCCGTGACCGCGAACGAGCACGTCGTCAGCCACCGATTCGAGGCCATGGGCTCGACGGCCGAACTCATGATCGTCGGGGACGCGAGCGGCGAACTCGTCGAGTGGGCGACCGCGAGAATCGAGCAGCTCGAGGCGACCTGGAGCCGGTTCCGACCCGAGAGCGAACTGTGCCGTCTCGGTCGGCGCGCGGGCGCGCGACCGGTTCCCTCTTCGTACGAGATGGTCGACGCGATCGGCAAGGCCGTCGCGCTTTGGTACGTGACCGACGGCCGCTTCGACCCGACGATTCGCACCGCGCTCGACGCCTGCGGTTACGACCGGACTTTCCGTCTCGTCGAACTTGACGGCCCCGCGGTGCAGCCGTCGCGTCCGGCACCCGGCTGTGACGGTGTGCGCGTCGACCGCGATCGCGGCGCGGTCACGGTGCCCGCGGGGGTGGAGCTCGACCTCGGCGGCATCGGGAAGGGCCTCGCGGCCGATCTCGTCGCGACCGGCATCGTCGCGCAGGGCGCGCTCGGTGCGTGTGTCGCGCTCGGCGGCGACGTACGCGTGGCCGGTAAACCCGCCTACGGAACTGCGTGGTCGATCCCGGTCGAGGATCCGTTGGACGAATCGCGGACGCTGGGCACGAGAGTGCTCGTCGACCAAGCCGTCGTCACGAGCACGACGCGCTTTCGGCGATGGCGCCGCGGCGACGCCGTCATGCATCACCTCATCGACCCGGGCACGGGCACGCCGGCTCGGCGGGGCGTCACCGCGGTCGTTGCACAGGCCGATGAGGCATGGTGGGCCGAGGGTGTCGCCAAGGCCGCACTCGTTGCGGGCATCGGTGCCGGCATCGACCTTCTCGAACGACTCGGTGTCGCCGCCGTCTTGGTCGGCGACGACGGGCGCTACCACTTCACCAGCAACTGGGCGGGCACGTGATCGCGGCGTTGGACAGCCGCACGTGGTGGTGGGTCACGCGTGCTGCGGGGATCGTCGCGTGGGTCGTCGTCGCAGCTGCGGTGGTGTGGGGTCTGCTCGCATCGACCAAGATGATCCGGCGGCGAGGTGCACCCGCGTGGATCCTCGACCTGCACCGCTATCTCGGCACGCTCACGATCGTGTTCGTCGCCATCCACGTCGCCGCGATCTGGCTCGACTCGTTCGTGAAGTTCGACGCGAAACAGCTATTCGTCCCGTTCACGGCGAGCTGGCGACCGCACGCGGTCGCATGGGGCATCTTCAGCACTTACCTGCTGATCGCGATCCAGACCACGTCGTGGGCGATGCGGAAGCTCCCGCGAAAACTGTGGCATCGGGTACACCTGTTGAGCATCCCGATGCTCGTCATGGCGACGGTGCACGGATTTCTCGCCGGAACCGATCGGGCGAACCGTGCTGTGCAATGGAGCGCCTTCGCCGTCGGCCTCGGCGTCGTCTTCTTCGTCTCGGTGCGGCTGCTCTCCCCGTCGCGCACGGCACGGAATGCGGCCGCTACGAGCACGCGTGGCGCGTCGCGCGAGGAGATCGCCGTTTGAAGGCGGCAACTCGGGCTCAGTCTTCTGGCGGTTCCGGAATGCTGCTGCGCGCAAGATCTCTCGGGCCCATCAGTCCGATGAGGTGATGTCCGTCGGATATCACCGGGGCGAAACAATGAGCGTGGTCACCATTCCGAACATGCCGTTCGGGCCTTCGGCGTGCGTGAGTATGTGGCAGTGGAACGCCCAGATGCCGGGCGTGTTGTTCGGCCCGAGGAAGTCCGACGTCACGTGGACGAGGGTCGTGAACCGCTGGCCCGGCGCGATCGAGAGCGTGTCGACGGTGTAGGGCGCCGAGAGTGGATAGCCGTCTTCCCCGATCACGAGCTGCGGGAGACCGTGCAGGTGCATCGGGTGGATCTGCAATCCCTCGTTGAAGTAGTTGATCTCGACCCAGTCACCGGGGTGGGCGATGATCGGCGCCGTCGCCGGAAACGACTTGCCGTTGATCGAGAGCCCGATCACACCCGCATCGTTCAGAACCATCGGAACGGTCTGCGTGACGGGACCCGTGTTCGGCGGTAGTGCCGGATCGCCGACCTGGAAGACGCCCAGCATCCCGTTCGGGACCTGCACCTGCGCGTCGTGATGCGAGTGATACATCCCGAGCTCGGGCTTGTTGACCGTGAACTCGTAGGTGAAGCTCTTCCCGGGCTTGATCGGCGTTTGTGTGACGTCGGGGACGCCGTCCATGGTGAACGGAACCTCGATGCCGTGGAAGTGGACACCCGTCGACATCGGCAGCTTGTTGTCGACGACGACGCGTACATGGTCGCCGACGTTCATCTTTATGGCGGGCCCCGGCACGGTGCCATTGAACGTCCAGGCGCGCACGGTCTTGCCCGGCGACACCTCCCAGTCGGCGAGCTGGGCGATGAGGTGGAACACCTTCGTTCCACTGGCGAGCACCTGAGGAGTCAGGGGCTGGTTGCCGACGCCCTTCGTGTTGGCGCCGCTCTTCAACTGCGCCGTATAGATGCCAACGGCCTTCGCCATCGTCGCGTCCATCTGGTCGTTCATGGCCTGCAGCTGCTGCGGCGACATGCTGTTGAAGTCCATGTTCGCCATGCCGCCGGCGGCCGACGACGCGGCGCCGGAGCCTCCGATGACGAGCGTGGCCTGCATGCCGAGTTGCTGATGACCGGAGATCGCGCAGAGGACCGTGTAGCTCCCCGCCTTCTGACCTTTGAGGTCGAGGGTGGCCGTCTCACCCGGCTGCAGGTCCTTCGTATGAATGCTCGTCCCCTGCACGTTGAAGTTGTGTACGGACGAACCGGAATTGGTGACGAGGAGCTTGCCGTTCAACGGCGCCGAGATGCTCGCCGGGGCGATGGCGAAGTCACTCAAGGTGACCTGCACCGCCCCGGCGGGCGCGCCGACCTTGCGCGTGTCGGCGTGCGCCGCGACCACGAAGGCGAGGAACCCGAACATCAGGGCCACGAGCCCCAACGCCACACCCGCGGTTCCCACCGCCTCACGGTCGCTACGACGGAACAAGCGCACAGTTATCTCCTTGTCGGGTGTCGAACCGAGGTGGAATGGGTCAGCCGATGCTGACCGGCTCCCGTGCGGACGTCGTGTCCGCGGACGCTGCCGTGTGCACTGAGCGCCTGATCTGGCGCTCATGGCCGGCGAAGCCGAGTGCCAAGGCGATCAGCACCGTGACGGCTCCGAGCAGTGCGCCGATCCCGGTCCAGTACGCGATTACACCGACGACCGACCAGCCCCACGCGTAGAGCAACAAGCCACGCAGGGTCTCACCGCGGAAGAGGGTTTGGACCTGGCCGGCGAGCTTGGCGTCGCCCGGGTTCTGCTGCGACTGCGCGCTCACCTGCGAGTACGTCTGGCCGTTGGCGATGCCCTTGAGGTGAACCTTGATGAACTGGTCCGCGTAGGCCTTCGCCTTCGGTCCGCTGTCGACCGCTTGACCGGCGTAGCGCTGGAGTCCCGGGAACTCCTTCGCGTCGAGACCAGGGCTGCCCTTCGGCGGGAACTTGATCTGCTGTTCCGAGAGTTGGTTGTGCACCATCCTGTGCGCGAAGCCCGAACCCCAGAGCAGGAGCCCGCTTCCGACCGACAGGACCAGGAACAAGACCGAGCCGATGATCACCAACGTCGGTACGGTCCTCAGCCAGCTCTTGAGACGCATCTTGTTCTCCTATTCGTCGTGAGCCGCTAAGGGTGCGGCGCGTTCTCCCTTCATGGTCGTCAAGTGACGCCTCCGCGGGCAGAGGCGATGCGCCGCGTTCGACTGGGCCCAATCACGTGGCAAATTGGGACTTTGGTCCTCCCGCGTCACCGGAGCGTGGCCGTAACGTTCACATGTGTTCGAGTATCCGGCCCGGTGGGAGAGCGACGTCGTTCTCGCGGACGGCGGGACTGCCAGGGTCCGGCCGAGCCGCCCCGACGACGAGCCGGCGCTCTTATCGCTGTACGAGCGACTGAGTGACGAGTCGATCTATCTACGGTTCTTCTCGCCGGTGCCCCGTCCGACCGCGGTGCAGCTCGAACGCATCACGTCGATCGACTACGTCGATCGAATGGTGCTCGTCGCGGAGCTCGGTAGCGACATCGTCGCGGTCGCCCGCTACGACCGCGTCGCCCCGGACGAAGCGGAGGTCGCGTTTGCGGTCGCCGACGACCAGCAGCGGCGCGGCCTGGCCACGCTGCTGCTCGAACATCTCGCGGGCATCGCGCGGGCGAACGGCATCAGCACGTTCTTGGCCGACACGCTGCCGGGCAACGCAAAGATGCTCAAGGTTTTCTCCGACGCCGGATGGCACGCCGAGAGTCGATTCGACGAGGGCACGGTCAGAGTCCGTTTCGCGATCGCGGCGACCAAGTCTTCAGTAGGCGTGGTGGAGGCGCGCGAGAGTCACGCGGAGTCGGCATCGATGGCTCGGCTGCTCGCGCCCCGTTCGATCGCGGTGATCGGAGCCGGCCGCCGTCCGGGTCGGATCGGTCACGAGCTGTTTCGCAACCTGCTCGAGTACGGGTTCGAGGGTCCGGTCTACCCGGTACACCCGTCGTCGGTTTCCGTCGCCGGCGTGCGCGCGTATGCGAGCGTGCTCGAGGTGCCGGACGCGGTCGACCTCGCAGTCGTCGTCGTGCCTGCGACCGACGTTCCCGGCGTCGCGCGGGAGTGCGCGGAAAAGGGTGTGCACGGCATGCTGATCATCTCGGCCGGGTTCGCCGAGACCGGCCCCGAAGGCAAAGAGGCCGAGCGCGAGCTCGTCGCGCTGTCGCGCCGAAACGGCATGCGCATCATCGGACCGAACTGTCTCGGCGTGGTGAACACCGCGCCCGGCGTGCGAATGAACGCGACGTTCGCGCCCGCGCGGCCAGTCGCGGGGAACGTGGCGTTCTTGTCGCAGTCGGGCGGGCTCGGGATCGAGCTGATGAGCCGCGCCGGTGAGCTGGGGATCGGGATCTCGCAGTTCGTCTCGGTGGGCAACAAGGCCGACGTCAGCGGAAACGACCTGCTGCAGTACTGGGCCGACGACGACCAAACCGAGGTGATCCTCCTCTATCTCGAGTCGTTCGGGAACCCGGGCAAGTTCGCCCGCCTCGCGCGCAACCTGGCCCGCTCGAAGCCGATCGTCGCGGTCAAGAGCGGGCGTACCGCGGCCGGGAGCCTCGCGGCTTCGTCCCATACCGCGGCGCTCGCCGCGCCCGATGTCGCCGTTGACGCGCTGTTTCGGCAAGCAGGCGTGATCCGCGTCGACACACTCGAGGAGCTGTTGTCGACCGCCATGGTGCTGGCGCATCAGCCACTGCCCGCGGGACGCCGGATCGCCATCGTCTCCAATGCCGGCGGTCCTGGAGTCCTCGCGACCGACGCGTGCGCGGGCGCGCGTCTGGAGGTGCCCGAGCTCGGCGCGGCGACGCAGGAGGCGCTGCGTGAGATCTCCTCGTCCGGTGCATCGGTGCGCAATCCGGTCGACCTGGTCGCGGGCGCGACTGCAGAGCAATTCGAGGCCGCGCTCCGAATCACGCTCGCCGACGCGTCGATCGACGCGGCGCTCGCCATCTTCGTTCCGCCACTCGTGACGCGCGCCGAGGACGTCGCGCGCGCGATCGGTCGCGCCGCTGACTCGGCCGGCGGCAAGCCGATCGTGTCCTGTTTCCTGGGGCACTCCGGCGTACCCGACGCGCTCCGCGGGAACGAGGTGCGCAAGACGATCCCGTCGTTCGCGTTTCCCGAGACGGCCGTGCACGCGATCGGTCGGGTCGCCGATCTTGCGGATTGGCGGCGACGTCCGCCCGGGACCGTTCCGCGGTTCACCGGCATCGACGGGGCAGGAGCGCGTTCGATCGTCGCTTCCGTTCTCGAGGCTCAACCCGACGGTGCGTGGCTCACCCCGGCCGCCGCCGGCGCGCTGCTCGATTGCTTCGGCATCCCGGTCGTGGCGTTTCGCGAGGTTGCCGACGCCGACCAGGCTCGCGTCGCGGCGCGCGAGCTCGGCTTCCCCGTCGCTCTGAAGGCCTCGGCACCGAATCTCGTGCACAAGAGCGATGTCGGTGGAGTCGCGCTCGACGTGCACGACGAGGACAGCGTCGCTCGAGCCTTCGACGCGATGTCTCGTTCCCTCGGAGCGGCGATGACCGGTGCAGTCGTGCAACCAATGGTCGGTGCCGGCGTCGAGGTCATCGTGGGAATCACCCACGATCCGTCGTTCGGCGCGCTCGTGATGTTCGGACTCGGAGGCGTCACTGCGGAGCTGCTCGCCGACCGTGCGCTGCACCTGGTGCCGGTGACCGATGCCGACGCGCACGACCTCGTCCGATCGTTACGCGGTTCGCAACTCCTGCTCGGCTATCGCGGACGGCCCGCGGTCGACCTAGGCGCGCTCGAGAACCTCGTCCTGCGCGTCGGCGCCCTCGCCGACGAGATCCAAGAGATCGCCGAGATGGATCTGAATCCCGTCGTCGCGTCGGCGGACGGAGTCGTGGCGATCGACGTGAAGATCCGCGTCGCACCTGCGCGCGCGCAGGTTCCGCCGGATATGCGCAGGATGCGAACCTGAGGCGGACACTCGTCGCGTCCTGAGCACGCGGCGCGAGGTCGTCCGGCCGCACCCAGGAGGACGTTCGGCCCTGGGGCGGGTTGGCGCATCTGCTTCATGCTCGTCGTGTCTTCTCCTGACGAGAAAGGACGGCGATGAATACTTCGAACACGCGGGCTCGCAAGGCGGCGGGCCTCGGACTCAGCATGGCGACGGCACTCGTCGTCGGCAACATGATCGGCTCTGGAGTGTTCCTGCTGCCGGCCGCCCTCGGCTCGTACGGACCCATCAGCCTGGTTGCCTTCGCGATCACCGCGGTAGGAGCGATCCTGCTCGCGCTGGTCTTCGCACGGCTCGGCCGTACGTACCCCGAGACCGGCGGTCCGTACGTGTACAGCAAGCGGGCGTTCGGCGATTTCATCGGGTTCTGGCAGGCCTGGGGCTACTGGATCGCCGCCTGGGCCGGCAACGCGGCGATCGCGATCGCGTTCGTGAGCTATCTCGGCGAGTACTGGAGCACGGTGCGGCACAACAACGTGGTGGCCGCGCTCGCCGCCGTCGCGGCGATCTGGGTGTGCACCGCCGTGAACGTCGCCGGCGTCCGCCAGAGCGGCGTGTTGCAAGTCGTCACGACCGTCATGAAGTTCGTCCCGCTGGCCGCGATCGCGGTCATCGGCCTCTTCTACGTGCACGCACACAACTTCGGTCCGTTCAACGCGAGCGGCGACTCGATCTACGGTGCGGTCACCGCGGGTGCGACCCTCACGCTGTGGTCGTTCATCGGTCTCGAGTCGGCGACCGTGCCGGCCGAGGACGTCCGCGACCCCGACCGGACGATTCCGTGGTCGACGATCGTGGGCACCGCAGTGACCGCCGTCGTCTACATCCTCGGAACGTTCGTCGTGTTCGGTGTGCTCGGTTCGGCCGCCGCCGCGAAGTCCGGGGCGCCGTTCTCCGATGCCGCCAAGATCATGTGGGGCAGCGTTGGTGGTCACATCATCACGATCTGTGCGCTGGCCGCGACCTTCGGCGCCCTCAACGGCTGGATCCTGATCCAGGGCCAGATCCCGTTCGCCGCGGCGCGTGACCGCGTGTTCCCGAAGCCGTTCCAACGCCAGACCCCGAACGGCTCGCCCTGGGTCGGCCTGGTCGTCTCGAGCCTGCTTGTGACCGGCCTCGTGTTCATGAACTACAACGCGAGCCTGGTGTCGCAGTTCACGTTCATCATCCTGCTCGCGACCCTCACCACCTTGATCCCTTACGCGTTCTCCGCGGCGGCCGAGCTGATGTTGTTCATCAGTGATCGCGATGCCTTCTCGATGCCTCGCTTCGCGAAGGACTCGATCATCGCCACGCTGGCGTTCGCGTACTCGCTGTGGACCATTGCGGGTTCGGGCTACCAGGTCGTGTTCCGTGGGTTCATGCTCCTGCTGGCCGGCATCCCGGTGTACGTGTTCACGAAGTGGCGCGCCGCGACTGACTCGACCGGCGTGCCCGTGGCGATCGAGCCTGGCGACCTCCCTGCGCCGCCGGTGTCCGAGCCCGAGCCCGTCAGCGTCGGTTGAGGTGAAGATCCGATGACATTCCACGTCGATTCCGAAGTGGGGCGGTTGCGGCGAGTGCTGCTGCACCGCCCCGACGTCGAGCTGCAGCGGCTGACCCCCGCGAATTGCAGCGACCTCCTGTTCGACGACGTGCTCTGGGTGAAACGGGCTCGCCAGGAACACGACGCCTTCGCCGACACGTTGCGCGAGCGCGGCGTGGAGGTGCTGTACCTCGCCGAGCTCCTCACCGAGACGCTCGCCGACGACACCGCCCGAAAATGGGTGCTCGAGCACACGATCACCGAGCACGAGCTCGGACCGATCATGGCCCCGCACGTGCGTGACCATCTCCTGACGCTCGACGCCGGCGCCCTGGCTCGTGCGCTCATCGGCGGATTGGTCGCGACCGATCTTCCGGGTGGGCGCGGCCTTGCCTGGGCGACGCTGGGCCCGAGCGACCTCGTGCTCGCGCCCCTGCCCAACCACTTGTTCACGCGCGACACGTCGTGCTGGATCTACGGCGGCGTATCGCTGAACCCGATGGCGAAGCCGGCGCGGCGGCGGGAGACGGTACATCTCGAGGCCATCTACGGCTTTCACCCGAGCTTCTCGGGCGAGGCGTTCGAGCGATGGTTCGGCGGGATCGACGAGCAGTGGGGACGCGCGACGCTCGAAGGCGGCGACGTGCTCGTCATCGGTCACGGCGCCATGCTGATCGGCATGGGCGAGCGCACAACGCCTTTCGCGGTCGAGCAGCTGGCACAGCGACTGTTCGCGCACGGAGCCGCGAAGGAGATCGTGGCCGTCGAGTTGCCGCGGGCGCGTTCCTACATGCATCTCGACACGGTGATGACGATGATCGACCGTGACGCGTTCCTCGTGTATCCGGGTGTCGTCGAGGAAGCTCGTACATGGTCCATCACGCCGGGCGACGCTCCCGCCCAGCTTGTGGTGGCACCCCGCGCGAACCTGTTCGACGCGCTCGCGAGCGCGCTCGACCTCGACGCAGTACGCGTCTTCACGACGGGCGGCGACGCGATGGAAGCAGATCGCGAGCAGTGGGACGACGGCAACAACGTGCTCGCCGTCGAGCCCGGCGTGGTCGTCGCCTACGACCGAAACGTCGACACCAATACGAAGTTGCGGCGCGCCGGCATCGAAGTCATCACGATCGAGGGCTTCGAACTGTCGCGCGGACGCGGCGGCGCGCGCTGCATGAGCTGTCCGCTCGAACGAGACGCGGCGTAGGAGGCTTCGTGCTGATCGTTGCGGCTCTCGGCGGCAACGCGCTTCTCCGTCGTGGCGAGTCGCTCGACGCGGAAGTCGCGCAGCGAAACATGAAGGTGGCCGCCCGGGTTCTCGGGCAGATCGCGTGTGAGCACCAGCTCGTCGTCACCCACGGCAACGGCCCGCAGATCGGCCTGCTCGCGCTGCAGAGCGAGGCGTTCCGCGACGTACGGACGTACCCGCTCGACGTTCTGGGGGCCGAGAGCGAGGGAATGATCGGCTACCTCCTCGAACGCGAGCTGGGGAACGAGCTCGGCGAACGCGCGGTCGCGACCCTGATCACCCAGACGGTCGTCGACGCGCTCGATCCCGCATTTCAACGACCGACGAAGCCGATCGGGCCCGTATACGACGCCGATCGCGCTCAGGCGCTGGCGCGCGAACGGGGCTGGACGGTCGCGCCCGACGGCAAGAACAAGATGTGGCGTCGCGTCGTCGCCTCGCCCTCGCCGCGATCGATCGTCGAGCTCCCCACGATCCGCCTGCTCCTCGACCACGGCGTCGTCGTCGTCTGCGCAGGCGGTGGAGGTGTCCCGGTCGTCGTCGACTCCGCGGGAGCGCGTCACGGCGTCGAGGCAGTTGTCGACAAGGATCTCGCCAGCGCCCTTCTCGCGCGCCAGCTCTCGGCCGATCTTCTGCTGCTGTTGACCGACGTACCCGCGGTCGAGCGCGATTGGGGCACTCCCGAGGCCCGACCACTGCGAACGGTGACGCCGACGGAACTGCAGCAATATCAATTCGCGGTCGGATCCATGGCGCCGAAGATCGAGGCTGCGTCGTCGTTCGTACGGTCGACGCGCAAACGGGCCTCGATCGGCGCCCTCGCCGATGCCATGGCGATCGTCGAGGGAACGGCCGGAACGACGGTGGTGAGCTCTGAGGAGCAATGAGACGGGCCGGGCACGAAGTACCCTCGGGCGACCGCGACCCCGGGGAAGCAATGAGTATTCGAGTGTTCTTGTTGGACGATCACGAGATCGTTCGTCGCGGCGTACGCGAGCTCCTCGAGGCGCACGACGACATCGAGATCGTCGGAGAAGCCGGCACCGCCGTTGAGGGCGTCTCCCGCATCCCCGCGACGAAGCCCGATGTCGCGATCGTCGACATGAGGCTGCCCGACGGCAACGGCGTCGAGGTCTGTCGAGAGGTGCGCTCGATCGACGGTTCGATCCAGTGCCTGATCCTGACGTCGTTCTCCGATGATGAGGCGCTGTTCGACTCGATCATGGCCGGTGCGGCCGGGTACCTCCTGAAACAGATCAAGGGCACCGACCTCGTCGATGCCGTCCGAAGAGTCGCCGGGGGCCAGTCGCTGCTCGACCCGAGCGTGACGGCCCGCGTTCTGGAACGGTTGCGTACCGGCCCCGAAGAAGATCCGCGTCTTGCTCGGCTCACCGACCAGGAGCGCAAGATCCTCGATCTCATCGCCGAGGGTTTGACGAATCGCCAGATCGGCGAGCGACTGTTCCTCGCCGAGAAGACGGTGAAGAACTACGTCTCCAACCTGCTTTCGAAGTTGGGCATGGAGCGGCGGACCGAGGCTGCGGTGTTCGCCACCAAGCTTTCGACGAAACGAAAGGACGACGCGCCCCCCGACTCGTGACCATCGGCCCTGGCCGGCGCGTTCGCATTCGGTGACGATGCGGACATGGACGCGAGTGTGGCCGCGAACATCGATCAGCGCACCGGGCTGGAGGATCTCGACCGGGCCGCCTGCCTCGAACTGCTCGCCCGGGCGCCGTTGGGTCGTCTGGGCGTCGTCGTGTCTGGTCGCCCGCTCGTATTTCCCGTGAATTTCACCCTCGATGGCAGCGCGGTCGTCTTGCGCACCAACGAGGGGACCAAGCTCTACGCGGCGCGCAACGGTCCGGTCGCATTCGAATGCGACGGCATCGACCGCATGTTTCACACCGGCTGGAGCGTACTCGTTCTCGGCGACGCCGAGGAGGTGCGCAACCCCCACGAGGTCGCGCGTCTCGAGCGACTCCCGCTCGGTCCGTGGTGCCCCGGACCGAAGCCCACGTGGTTGCGAATCAAAGGCGGGACCATCACGGGCCGGCGCATCCCAACGCACGGTCGCATCCAAACCTAGGAGGACCTTCGATGCCGTTGAACGTCATGGTGCTTCAAAGCGAGCGCGGCGCGGCAGATCAAGCCGCGCTCGAGCTGACGGGGGCCGGTCACGTCGTGCTCCGGTGTCACGAACCCGGCGCACCGGCGTTCCCGTGCCGCGGTGTCGAGGATCAATCGTCGTGCCCGTTGCGGTCGCACGCCGTCGACGTGGCATTGGTCGTGAGATCGCGACCCCGGTCGCAGCCCGCCCCTCAGGAGGACGGAGTGCGCTGCGCACTCATGCATCACGTACCCCTCGTGGTGGCCGGGTCCGCGGTGCTCGATCCGTATGACGGCTACGAAGCACGGGTGCTGGATCGCACGACCGATGTCGTCGGCGCGTGCGAAGAGGTCGCGGCGGCCGAGTTGCCGCGCCACAGTCGGGTCGCGAGCGAGGCGCTGAGGACGACACAAATCGCGCACGGCGCGCGGGCCGACGCCCGGGCCTCGGTGACGCGGCGCGGCGGCAGCCTCCTCGCGTCCGTCAGCGGGCTCGACGCGCTCGCGCCGCGTCAGCGCGACGCGGCCGTCGTGCGGATGCTGGCGAAGTTGCGCGAGCTGGATGCGACCGCTCGCGGCATCGACGTCGTACTCGCGACGCCGAGCTGACCGGGCGGAAGGCCGGATTCAGCCGGCGACGCCTGCGTCGACCGGAACGCGCCACTGGATGCGGGTTCCGCCTGCAGCAGACGCCCGGTCGATCTCGCAGCTTCCACCGAATGCGATGGCGCGGACCTTCATGTTTCGCAGGCCGTTCCCTTCGCCGGGGCTGTCGATCCCGACGCCGTCGTCGCCAACGCACAACGACACATGGTTCGCGTCGGCGACGAGCTCGATGTGCACCTTCGAAGCATGGGCGTGCTTGGTCACGTTGCTGAGGGCCTCGCGCAAAGTGGCGAGAAGGTGTTCACGAATCTCGTCGGTCACGACGGAGTCGACCGGACCGTCGAACATCACCGACGGCTCGAATCCGAGAGCACGCGCAGCTTCGCGGGCGATGACGATCACATCGTCGCGCAGGCTTGCGGCGAAGGGTTGCCGTGTGTGCAGGGCGAAGATCGACGATCGGATGTCGCGGATCGTGGTGTCGATGTCGTCGATGGCGAGCTGGATCCGCTCGACCGCGGGGTCGCTCGCGGCGCGGGTGACCGCGCCCTGTAACGACAGACCGACCGCGAAGAGTCGTTGGATCACCGTGTCGTGCAGGTCGCGCGCGATCCGTTCCCGGTCGTCGACCAACGCGAGCACCTCGCGCGCCTGCTGCAGCTCCTCGTCGACCGCACGGCGCTCCGTGATGTCCCTGATGACTGCGATCACCAGCAGCCGCTCGCCCATGCGGAGCGGGCTCAAACTGATCTCGAGCGGGAACTCGGCACCCGACCGTCTGCGTCCATGGAGGTCGAGCCCCGTTCCCATCGACCGCGTGCGGGGATGGGCGGCATACTCCGCCCGCCTTCCGGCGTGCAGGCCGCGGGCCCTCTCGGGCACCAGCAAGTCGACCGACATGCCCACGAGCTCGTCGCGCGGGTATCCGAAGAGCTGCTCGACCATCGGATTGACGAAGATGATCGCCCCGGTGTCGTCGACGACGGCGATGCCGTCGGGAGCCGCGTCGAGGGCCTGACGGAGCAGGTCGTCTGAGAGCTGGGATTCGGGTTGCATCCCGAGAAGGACCCCTGTGGATTGGCCTTTCGACTCTGCCGGAACAGCAGATTCATCGCCGAGAATAGACAAGATGACGGACGCGAGAACCTTCCTGGCCCAAGGTGACGTCTTCGACTCCTTGACGGAGGCGGAGTGTCGGAGCCTGCTCGCTACACGGACCTTCGGTCGCGTGGGTGTGACGAGTGGCGGCCTGCCGGTGATCTTTCCGGTCCGTTACCTGTACGCGGACAATGCCATCACGTTCCGGACGGGTGGCGGCACGAAGCTGCGCGCCGCCGAGAGCGGCGACGTGCTCGCGTTCGAGGTCGACGTGTACGACACCGAAACAAGCGAGGGCTGGAGCGTTCTCGCCTTGGGGCGCGCGACCGTGCTCACGACCGAGCACGAAGAGGACGACGTGCCGACGCTCGACGCCACACGCGCCGGAGAGCGGCGCAACCACTACGTGCGTATGCATTGCGAGCTCCTCACCGGCCGGCGCCTCGTCCAGGCTCGTTCGGTGCATCCCGACGGCTCGAGCTAGCGAAGGGATCGGGTCACCATGAAGATCATCGTCGGAGTTGACGGTTCGTCCTCGTCGACGCGTGCGGTGGAGTGGTGCGCGGCGCACGGAGCGGCCATGGAGGCCGAGGTCGTAGCCGTGCATGCGATCGAGATTCCGGTGTACGCCGCGAGCGGCTTCGGATCGGTGCCGCTACCAGTGGTCTCCGAGTCCGACCGCGACGAGCTTCGCGACGTCATACGGCGCGAGTCGTGTGCGCCGCTGTCGAAGGCGAATGTGCCGTTCAGTGTGGAGCTGATCGACGGGGCGCCCGCGGCTGCGATCATGGCCGCGGCGGAGCATGCGGACGCCGATCTGGTTGTCACCGGACGTCGGGGCCGGGGCGGTTTCGCGGAACTCCTCCTTGGGAGCACGAGTCACCAGCTCTCGCATCACCTCGACCGACCCCTCGTGATCGTCCCATAGCGCGGGCGCGCGCTGTGGTCAATCTGCGCCGTCGAGCAGCAGCCGGTTCGCGTACGGAACGAGCATTGGGACGAGCTCGAAGCCAGGATCGAGCTGCGCGGCGACGCCTTCGCACATCATCACGGTCTTGAGCAAGAGCGCGAGGTCTGTCGGCAGCCGAAGCCGATGGGAACGCACAACGCTCATCAGATCGCTCAGCAGCGGGCCGATACGGAGCTGCTCCAATGGCGTGCGGGTGTAGCGATCGAGGAATCGTGCCAGGTCCCGCTCCAGGCCCGACCGGTCGACGCCCTCGCACGCGATGCCTAATCGCAGCAGTCCCTCGGCCATGCGCGCGGCATCCCTGGTCACGAGCGCGAGCAAGATGTGCCCGAGGCCACGGCTCGCCTGCGGCGCGACCGACCCCACCATGCCGAAGTCGACGAACCCGATTCGTTGCGCCGACTCGACGAAGACGTTGCCGGGGTGGGGGTCGGCATGGAAGAACCCACGCACGAAGACCATCGACAAGTACGCGTCCGCGAATGTTCTCGCGACCGTCGCACGGTCGACGCCACTGGCATCGAGCGTCTGCAGGTCGTCGATCTTGATGCCGCGGACGCGTTCTTCGGTGATGACGTCGACGCGCGTGTAGTCCCAGAACACCCTGGGCACGTGCACCCGGTCGTCGTCATCGAACCCGGCCGCAACCACCTCGGCATTGCGCCCCTCGCGTATGTAATCCAGCTCGCCGAGCAGCGTCGCACCGAACTCGTGAGCCAGACCTACCGGGTCGTAACGCGCCGCGTGAGCCGACCGTCGCGCCGCGATGTCGGCAAGGCGGTTGAGCAGGTCGAGATCGATGTTCACTTGGTCGATCACTCCGGGCCGGCGCACCTTCACCACCACGTCCGAACCGTCGGGCAGCGTCGCGGCGTGAACCTGTCCGATCGAAGCCGCCGCGATCGGGACGAGCTCGAACCGGGCGAACGTCTCGCGCAACGGCCGGCCGAGCGCGGACTCGACGGCGGCGGCGATCTCGCGAGGAGGCACTGTCGGGGCCGCATCCTGAAGTCGCGCCAGCTCGGCCTCGTAATCGGGCGGAACGAGATCCGGGCGCGTCGACAGCACCTGCCCGAGCTTCATGAACGTAGGCCCGAGCTCTTCGAAGGCGCGTCGAAGATGAGCGGGGCCGGCTCGAAGTGTGCCGGGCGGCGCGTGATGAATGCCAGGAAGAAGGACACGTAGGTCGACCAGATCGAGGAGCGAATCCAAGCCGTGTCGTAGGAGGACGAGCGCGACCTCTCGGGCGCGGTGGGTGCTCGGGTGCCCTTGCCAACTCATCCACGTCACCTGGTAACGATCACGAGCGGGTGCTCGATGCAGTCCATGATCTCTTCCAAGCGGCGCAGGCGGGAGAGGCAAACGACCATATCCCCGGGTACTGGTCGCGAGGTCTGAGCATCGGCTGAGACCGGAGCACCATCCGCCGCCTTCTCGAACATGCCCTTGCACGACTCGTTGCACCATGTCGAGGTGTCGAGCGCGGGCTCACTCGTCTCCGGCGATTAGCGACGACCGCGTGTCGTCTGGCGGCGCGATTGGGGACCTTCGGCACTGCGCCGCGGGCGGTCATCGGCCGAGGCTGGAACTCGTCCGAGATACGCGCTTCGATCAAGGGAGTATTCGTGGTTTGGCTTCACAAGCGATCGGCCCTCTCCGAAGCGGCTGCGACATCAGCCCCCCGCCGGGGACTTCTCCCGTGCCCGGTCGGAGCCGCCGGTCGCGAAGTGTGCATGCAGGATCCGAACCGTCTTGCACATTGGCCGGACATCTGCCGCACCTGCAACGAGAAGATGGCCTCGCGTTCCTCGAGAACGTCGGTCAGACATCCGGAATAGGTCCTTCGAGCCGAGAACCTGGCAAAGGAGCGCGCGATGGAAATTTTCGCTGACACGTTCCTTCCTGCAGGTCTCGACGAGTTGTGGTTCACTGATCGTCGTTGCCCGGCGTGCCCGGTCGGGTCAGTCCACCGGGTCCGATCGCTCGACGAATCACGCTGGCTGTGCGACTCGTGCCGACAGTGCTGGCGAGCGGAGCACGGCCGACTGCGAGCGGTCGATCCAGTGGCGTGTCACGGCTGCGCCACTCGCCCGAGGCGGGAATGCATCGAGTTGTTGCAGAGCAAGTTTCGGCGCTTCGGCTCCGGAGCGGAATCCGGCTACGAATCCGTGTAGAACCGTCGGATGAGCGTGCTTCCGGTGCGCCTGGTCGGCGCCGATCAGGCGGTTCCGTGTGTCGACGGCTCCGAGCGGCCATATCTGTCGCTCGACGCGGCGGCCTCGACCTCGGCCTTGCCGGCGGTGGTCGAGCGCGTGAACGAGTTCCTTCCGTGGTACTCGAGCGTGCATCGCGGGGCCGGTTACAAATCGCAGATATCCACCGCGGCCTACGAGGATGCCCGCACCGCCGCGCTCGACTTCGCGGGTCGTTCCGACCGTGACGACGTCGCGATCATCTGCCGGAACACCACCGAAGCGATCAATCACCTCGCGTACCGGATGCGGCTGGGACCAGATTCAACTGTGGTGATGACCGTCGCGGAGCATCACGCGAATCTCTTGCCGTGGACGCGTCTCGACGTAAGCCGGCGCTATGTCGAGTGCGGCGCGAGCGGCACGTTCTCCGTCGACGACGTCGTCGAGGCGCTCGACTCGGGACCCGTACCGACGTTGCTCGCGATCACGGGTGCGACCAACGTCACCGGATGGATCCCACCCATCGACGAGATCGTCGAAGCCGCGCACGCCCGAGGTGTCGAGGTGCTCGTCGACGCGGCCCAGCTCGCGCCCCACCGGCCGCTGCCGGCGACTGCCGACTACATGGCGTGGAGTGGACACAAGATGTACGCGCCCTACGGCGCCGGAGTGTTGATCGGCCCCCGCGCCGCGTTCGTCGACGGCGACCCCTTTCTGGCGGGCGGCGGCGCGGTCGACCTCGTCGATCTCGACGAGGTCATCTGGACGGACCCGCCGGAGCGAGAGGAAGCCGGGTCGCCGAACGTGATCGGCGCCGTTGCGCTCGGCGCGGCGATCTCCGAGCTTCGGTCGTTCGGCTGGGACGCGATCGTGGCGCACGAGCAAGAGCTCGCGGAACGACTTCGGTCGGGATTGGCCGCGACGCGCGGCGTGCGGCTGCTCGGACCGGCGCTCGACGTGCCGACCCTGGCGGTGGCGGCGTTCGAGATCGACGACGTCCCCCACGCGTTGGTCGCGGCGCGGCTCAGCGCGGAGTTCGGCATCGGCGTCCGGCACGGTTGCTTCTGCGCGCACCCCTATCTCATGCGCCTGTTGGATCTGCCGCGCAACGTCGTCGACCAGTACCGCGAGGATGTGCGAAGGGGCGACCGGCGCCGGCTCCCAGGCGCCGTACGCGCCAGCGCAGACCTGTCGACGACGACCGCCGACATCGATCGTCTCCTGGCCGCCGTCGCGATCGTCGCCGACGGCAGCCCCGCACCGGTGACGTACCGGCAAGACACTGCGACGGGCGACTATTGGCCGGAGGGCGAAGCCGCTCCCTGGACTAGCGGCAACCGCTCGCTCGGAGCCTCCTGCTCGCGGGGATGACGTCTGAAAGACTTCGAGCGTGACGTTCGACGACGCCCGGCGTGACCTCGCGGCGTGGCGCGCCGCGTTCTCCGACGATCCCTTCGCCGCCGACGGGCCATTGCGCGCGCTGCTCGACCGGGTACTGCCTGTCGACCGCGTCGACGCGCTCGCGCGTGACGCGTCCCGCTTCGGTCGCGCAGTGGTCGAAACCGTCGGTCCCGCCTGCACGCGCTACGAGCACCGGGCGCACCTGCCGGAGTTGGCGCGCTACGACAGCATCGGCCGGCGAGTCGAGGCAGTGAGCTTCGATCCCGACTACCACCGCGCGGGCGCGGCAGTGTGGCAGAGCGGCCTCGTCGCACTCTCCGGCACTCCCGGCCGAGCGTACGAGCAGGCAACGCTTCTCTACCTTCTGTCGCTCGAGGGCGAAGCCGGTCACGCGTGTCCGGCGGTCTGCACGATCGGGCTTGCCCGCGCGCTTCGGCGGGTGGCCGACCCCGCCATCCGCGATCGGTTCCTTCCGCCACTGCTCGACACCGAGTACGCGCATGCGCAACGCGGTTCGCAGTTCCTCACCGAAGTGCAGGGTGGAAGTGACGTCGGCGCGAACGCGACGGTCGCGGTACCGCAGGCCGACGGCTCCTATGCGATCACCGGCGAGAAATGGTTCTGCTCCGTCGCCGACGCACAGCAGTTCCTCGTCACAGCTCGCGTGCCCGATGGTCCACCGGGCACGCGCGGCCTCGGTTGCTTCGTGGTCCCCCGAATGCTCGACGGTGAGCCCAACGGCTTCGTGCTGCGTCGCCTCAAGGAGAAGCTCGGCACCCGCGGAATGGCATCCGGCGAGATCGATCTCGAAGCGGCCCGCGCGTGGCCGATTGGAGCCGTCGAAGACGGATTTCGCACCGCGGCCGGAGTCGTTCTCAACACGAGTCGTTGGATGACCGCGATCGGATCTGCGGGCATGATGCGGCGCGCGTATGTCGAGGCGTCGGCGTACGCGCGTCACCGCCGCGCCTTTGGTCGCCCGATCGACGAGTTCCCGTCGACCCGCGCCACGATCGCGGATCTGCGCGTCATGTGGCTGGGTGCGTTGCATCTCGTCTTCGCGCTGACGGCGCTGGAGGACCGCATCGACTCCGCGACCGCCGACGACGAGGTCACCGTGTATCACCGCTTCCTCGTGAACGCGACGAAGTACGCGCTGTCGGTCGACGCCACGGCCGCGGTGCGGAGCGCGATCGAGGTGCTCGGCGGCAACGGCACGATCGAGGAGTTCAGCGTGCTGCCGCGGCTCTACCGCGACTCGATCGTCTACGAGTCGTGGGAAGGCACACACAATGTGCTCGTCGCGCAGGTGCTCGCCGACCTGCACCGAATGCCGATCATCGAGGTCGTCGGTGATCGCATCGGCAAACTCTGCAGCGTCGGCGCGTCGCCCGCGGCCGATCGCGCGCTGGACGAGCTCGATCAGGCGCTCCGCGACATGCGTCGGTCGGTCACCGACGCCGAGTTCGGCGCCCGCCATTTCCGCGGCGTGCTCGACCGCGTCGTCACGATCGCGCGTATAGCCTCGCTTTTCGACGCGGGCGAGCACGTTGCCGCCGAGCATCTGCTCCGGACACGCCTCGTCGCGGAACGGCCGGAGCACGACTCCGGCTACGCGTCCCGCGTCGACACCCTCGCCCATGCCGACCACGTCTAATCAAGGCGTCACGACGATGCGAGCCTGGGTCGTCGACGAGCCGGGTCCGATCGACGACCACCCCCTCGCGCTCGTCGAGCGATTGATCCCTGCCCCCGGGATCGGCGAGGTACGGGTGCGGGTGCTGACGTGTGGCGTCTGTCGTACTGATCTCCATCTCGCCGAGGGCGACTTACTTCCGCGGCGCGCTCACGTCACTCCCGGTCACGAGGTCGTCGGGATCGTCGACCGCGTCGGCGCGGGGTCGCACCGGTTCGCGGTGGGCGACCGCGTCGGCGTCCCTTGGCTCGCCCACACCTGCGGGGTGTGCCGGTTCTGCACGAGCCGACGCGAGAACCTCTGCATCGCACCGCGCTTCACCGGCTGGGACGTCGACGGCGGTTACGCCGAATACCTCATCGCAGAAGAGGACTACGCGTATCCCCTGCCGGCCGATTTCGACGACGTCGAGGCGGCGCCACTCCTGTGCGCCGGGATCATCGGCTACCGGGCGCTGCGCCAGTCGGAATGCCCACCCGGCGGTCGTCTCGGCATCTACGGCTTCGGTGCCTCGGCTCACCTCGTCGCTCAGGTCGCCATCGCCGAAGGTACGCGCGTCCACGTCCTCACCCGAGCACTGGATGCCCGAGAGCTCGCGCTCGAGCTCGGCGCCTCGAGTGTGGGCGGCGCGGCCGACCCTCCACCGGAACCGCTCGACGCCGCCCTGCTCTTCGCGCCCGTGGGCACGCTCGTTCCGCCCGCGCTGGAAGCTCTCGACCGCGGCGGAACTCTCGCCATTGCCGGCATCTACCTCACGGACATACCACCACTCGAGTACCAACGACACCTCTTCGAAGAGCGAGGGGTGCGCAGCGTGACTGCCAACACTCGAGACGATGGCCGACAATTGTTATCGACGGCAGCACACGTGCGAATGCGGGTCCGGACCACGCCGTATCGCTTCGACCAGGCGAACGACGCGCTCCGAGACCTCGCTCACGACCGCGTGACCGGTGCCGCCGTGCTCGTAGTAGCCACAACGTCCTGACGTATTCAGGTCCGGGTGAGCACGACCTTGAGTGCTCCCGTCTCGCTCGCGCGTGCGAACACGTCGTACGCGTCCATGAACTGGTCGAGGGTGAAGTGGTGCGTCGCGAAAGCAGTCGCGTCGAGTTGATGGCCCGCGAGTAACTTCAGGAACGTCGGCGTCGAGAAGGTGTCGACGAGACCCGTGGTGATCGTGAGGTCTTTGATCCACAGTTCCTCGAGATGGAGCGTCGCGGGCTTGCCGTGCACGCCGATGTTCGCGATGTGACCGCCTGCACGGGCCAGACTCACCGTGAGCTCGAACGTTTCCGGCGTGCCTACCGCTTCGATCGCGACATCAGCACCGAGACCGTCCGAGAGCTCGCGCACGATCGCCAAGGCATCCTCGCGCTCGGGATTGACGACGACATCAGCGCCGAAACGCTTCGCCGCGTCCAGCCGGTTGTCTGCGAGATCGATCGCGACGACGTGACTCGGGCTGTAGAGCCGAGCTCCGATGATTGCCGACAGTCCGATCGGACCTGCGCCGACGATCGCCACGACATCGCCGGGCGCGACGTGACCGTTCAATACGCCGACCTCGTAACTCGTCGGGAGGATGTCGGCCACCATGAGGACGGCTTCGTCGGTGACGCCCGCCGGGACGGGATAGGTGGAGGTGTCGGCGAACGGCACCCGCACGTACTCGGCCTGCGTGCCATCGATGAGGTGGCCGAGGATCCAGCCTCCGCCGCCGAGGCACTGACCGTAGCGACCTTCGCGACAGAAGCGGCACGCACCGCATGCAGTTATGCACGAGACAAGCACGCGATCGCCGGGCTTGACGTTCTTGACGCTCGTCCCCACCGATTCGACCGTGCCCACGGCTTCGTGGCCGAGGATCCGTCCGTCCGTCACCTCGGGTACGTCGCCCTTCAGGATGTGCAGATCGGTGCCGCAGATCGTGACGGCGTCGACGCGCACGATCGCATCCGTGTCGTCGACGATCGTCGGCTTCGCGGTTTCCTCCCACGCCTTCTTGTTGGGCCCGTGATACACGAGTGCCTTCATCGTCAGACCTCCATAGGTCGTCGAGCAGCGCGTTCGTCTGGCAGACATAACGCTCACTCATCAGGTTGCGCTCTGGAGCACGATTCGTGCAGGGCCCAAAGACCTCCGGTCGCGGGGGCAAAGGTCGGCGATCGGCGGTCAGTCCAGGGAGACAGCAGACTTCAGGTCGAGTAACCGAGCTCTCCGAGCACCCGTACCGCGAGGACGTTCAGCGGTTCGGTGGCGTCAAGACGGATCGCGCCGGGCCAAGAGGCGAAGCGCGCGCGAAGCGCTCCCATCAACGCGTCCGACGCATCGGACGCGTCGACGTGCTCCGACGCGCGAGCGCGCGCACGCGCGTCGGCAAGCTCTCCCGGGGCTGTGAGCAGAAAGCTCACCAGCGCGCTCGAGGTGGACTCCGCGAGGCGCGCGGCGTCGTCGCGGCGATCGGCGTCACTCCACGAAGCGTCCAGGATCACGCTTTCTCCCCGTGCGAGGAGTCCCCTCGCGGTGTCGAGCACCGCGTCATAGGTGCGCCTGTTCCACGCCGCCGTGTAGAGGCCGGAGTCGAGTTCGTCCGCGGCCGAGATCGTGGGTTCGAGACCGGCGAGTCGCTTCCGCACCTCGTCGGAATGCACGACAGACCAATCCGTATGTCGCTCGAGCTCTTGAGCGAGTGTGGTCTTTCCCGTGGCGGGCGATCCACCGACGAGCACGAGGCGGACGCGCCCGTGCACGAGATGCTCGGCTGCAAGCGCGAGCAATCGCCGTGCGGTCGTCGCGGCCGCCGATGCAGCAGTGACATCGTCCGCAGCAGCGCTCAGGCACGCAACCTTCGACCGCACGACTGCGCGGTACGCGACATAGAGATCGGCGAGCGACTTCGGCCACGAGTCGCCACTGAGCTGTCGATATCGGTCGATCAGGCCGTCCGCGAGCTGACGGTGTCCGAGTCGCTCCAGGTCCATCGCTAGGAAGGCGACGTCGGCCAGCACGTCGCCGTAGCGCAGCTGATCGTCGAACTCGAGACAATCGAGTATGCGCGGACCGTCGTCGAGACAGAACACATCGTCGGCGAGGAGATCGCCGTGGCCGTCGCGGATGCACCCGTCGGCGATCCGTTGGGCGAACAGTTGCGCGCGGCCCGCCAGGTACGTGTACGCGTCGGCGGCGACACGCCCGATCTGGTCGGCGTCCAGTATCGAGGTCGTGAACAGGTGCATCTCCTCGAGATTGCGCGACCACAATTCACTCAATGTCTCCGGAGAGCCAGCTCGATCGATCTCCTCGCTCGACGGAGCGACGCGATGGATCCGCACGAGCGCCTCCGCGACGCGATCGACGCAATCGCGCGCGCTCGGGTGCGCCGCGAGCACCGCGAGTCGGCGGTCATCCGGCATCCGACGCATCTCGACCAGTGCGTCGATGTCCGCACCCTTGTCGTCATCGAGCGGGACCACTCCGAGATAGACGTCGGGCGCGAACCTTCGATTCAAGGCGACCTCCCGTTCCGCGTTCAGCCTGCGCAGCTCTGCCGTCGACAGATCGATGAATGGAAAGTGGACGGCCTTCTTGAGCTTCCAAACCCGATCGGCGCTCAACGCGAGGATCGAGACGTGAGTCTCGACGAACTTGACCGACACACTCCCGAACTTGCGCTGTATCCACGCGCGAAAGAGGTTTCGCTGTTCGGCGACTGACAGATCGCCCGTCTCGGCCTTCATCGGAGGAACATCGTCAGGGAATGATCAGCAGTGGACGTTCCAAGTGGTGCGAGAGCGCGTGACTCGTGCTCCCGAGGAGCAGTTCCGCGAAGCCGCCACGGCCGCGACGACCGGTGACGACCAGATCGGCGGACTCCTCCTTCGCGATCGCGATGATTGCGGGCGCCGGCGTACCGTCTGACAGAACGACGCGGAATCGGACGTTCGCCTTTGACAGCGGCGCACACCATTCGCGTTGAGTCACGTCGTGTACTTCGTCACGGTCGGGGCCCGAGGGCAGCGAGACGTATCCGAATGGGTACCCCGCGTACAGCGGCATTTCGATCGAGTGCACGGCGACGACTTCGGCCTCCAACGCCGCGGCGTGCACCGCGCACCATTCGACCGCTCGCGCCGATGCCGGCGAGCCATCCACTCCGATGACGATCTTCATGTTCCCATCCTGCTCAAGTGCGACGAAGCGCCGCGAGAGGCGAACGGCCCGTCAAGAGGTGGCTCCCGGCACTGCTCGTGCTGCTCGGCCCCAGGTAGAAGGAGCAGAAGGTCCTTTCGAACAGCAGCGGTGGTTCGATGTCGACATCCCCGCCGGCGCTTCTCACGCAAGGAGACCCTGATGGGACCCTTCGAACACGAACCCGACCTCGACGAACATCCGATCACCCGGCCGCTCGCGCACTGTCCCGTCTGCAAATCGAACCACCTCGATCCCGTTGTCGAGACAGAGAGACAAACCGTGCATCTTCTCTGCCGCGACTGCTCGCGCTGCTGGCACGTCGAGCTCGGATACGTACACCGCATGACACCTGCCGCGTGTCTCGGGTGCCCCGAACGTGCGCGCTGCGTGGCTGTGTACGAAGCGGACCAAGCGTCGAGCAGGGCATGACGTGCACGGGCTCGAGAGCATTCGCGTCGGTTCGATCGATGGCATCGACATCAAGCTCGACCTGAATTGACGCGGTTGCATCGAACCTGCCCGTCGCGACAGGTCGTGGCGGTCAACCGAGGACTGCCGCGTAGAAGGCGTCGAGCGCCTCGCTGTCGATCGAGATGTCGAACTTCGTTCCCTCGTGGCGGATCAGAAGCGACGGACAGAACCAGTCTCGACTGCCAACGAAGAAATGCGGTGAGCCCCGAACGTTTCGAGCCTTCCCCTGGTCCCAGTCGGCGCGCACGGCGGCTTCCGCCGAGGGGCCCGGCAAGGGCTCCACACCGAACTCCCCGCCGATCACGCGCAGCTCCGCATCGTCGGTGAGGTCGCGACCCTCCTCGAAGAGCGCGTCGCGCACCCGCAGGCTCAACCGCTCACCAACGTCGTCGCCGACCTGGTACGCCGCGGCGGCGAGTCCGAGCGCCGGGATCGTCGTGCTGGGAAAGCACGTCGGATCGAAACCGGCGAACAGCCCCGGAGCGACCCGGGCGCGCAACCCTGAGATTTCGGCCGCGACGTGGTCGGGAGCGAGTTGCCGACCGTTGACCCACTCCAACGGCCACGCCCGCACTCGGATCCGGACGTCGGCTCCTCTGGCGTCGCGCGCCGCGACGAGGCGTCGCAAACCAACGTGCGTGAACGGACACGAGATGTCGGCGTACACCTCGATGCGCGTCGGCCGCGCCTCGGTTGACGACGATGCGGACACCTGTGCCGTGTAGTGCGGCCGCCCGACGGCTGTCCGGTGCTGCAGCATCCGATGACCCCTTTAGCTCCTGGCCAACGATCCGTTCAGATGGCCGTCCTCGATAACACCAGCATCCGCCGCCGGCGCCCTGAGCGTCAGGGACGGACGTCCCGAGGATCGGCGACCTCCGGCCGTGTTTCCGATAAACGATCGGGTCGGGGCTTGACGACGACGAGCCGGGGACCGACTGTCGCACGCGGGCTCGAACCTGGGGCGAGCTCAGGGCCGACCGGCATGTGAACCGGGCCTTTCGTCCCTGTCGACGGCGCCGGTCGAGACGCAATGGTCTCCGGGACGACATCGATCGGAGGCGATCATGAAGACGGCGCAGTTCCTCGAGTACCTGCACGAACACCTGGGAACCCGGATCCTCGCCGAGGAGCTGGCCGGCGTGCTCGCCCGGCGCGGTCGTCCCGATCTCGTCCCGATCACCGTGACGATCTCTGACTCGCGGCGCATCGCGAGTTGAGCCGATCCACCTGCGCGCTAGACGCGACGAGCTCGAAGCGGACCGTCTCAAGCGGAACGCTGCAAACGCCGCCCGGTGATCTTCTCGACCTCTATCCGCACAACGCGCTCGCGCTCTCCCGAGGGCCAATAGTCGTCGAGTCGTGACTGCGCGCCGGTCAGAGCGGGTGACGGCGATCGCATCTCATGCGCGTGACCTACGACGAGCACGCTCCAGCCACTGGCCGCATCGTCGACCTCGAACGCGACGCGCGTCTCGAGCACAGCCGCGATCAACTTGGTGCCCGGGTCGGTCCGGAACACGACCTCACCGTCCACCAGCGCGTAGAAGACGGGCAGGATGACCGGCTCGTCCGCGATCGTCACGCCGACTCGGCCGAACGAATGGGCGCGAAGCAACTCGACGCACTGGTCGGTTCCGATCAAATCGAATCCTCGGCTCGTCATGATTCCTCCAGTTCCCGGGGCTCGATCATGGCGCCACCTCCTGCTCCAGCACTATGAACCTCACGGCCGGCCGGAACGAGAGTCCTCGGTCCCTATCCGGCGGGGCACCTCGGCCGGTACGCGGTCTTTCGTCACACGCGCGACCGCCGGGCGGCACTGCCTTTGGGCCGCCCCCGGGGTTGATGATCATGACGACCGAAAGGGGCACTCATGCAGACGACGAAGCGATTGATGCGCGCGATCGAGATGGCCGCCGGCGTGATCGGCGTCGCCGTAGCCATGGTCGCGACTCCCGACAGCGCGGTCGCACGATCCGCCCGCAAACTCGGGAAGCGTCTGGCTCGCGACCTGCGGTACGCGGCGGCGAGCACGCCGGGAATCCGATACCGGCTATCGGGTCGGCATCCCGATCCCCACGTGAGCGACGACATCCTCGCGGATCGGATCCGCTCGGCCCTCGGGCCGCTGGAACACCGGCTGGACGTGCCCCGCGTGCACGTGATCGTCGACGACCACTTCGCGATCCTGCACGGCGAGATTCCCGACGAGCGCGGCGCGACCGCGATCGAACGCGCGGTACTACAGGTAGTCGGTGTCCGCGGCATCGAATCGCACCTGCATCTCGGTCTCATAGCGGGCGATACCCGCCCCTCCGAGGGCCATCGCCACCACCCGCGTTCGGCCGCACTGCAGGCGCTTGTCGACGCGGCTCGCGGCACCGGCGCACACCATCCCGAGTCGGCGGTGCACGCCGTGCTGTGCGGTTTCACCGACCGCATACCCGACGACGAGCGCGCCCAGATCTTCACCCACCTGCCCGCGGATGTCCGCCGGCTCGCGGAACCGCCGCGCCGTCGAGGCGAGCGGGCGTCGCGAGTGAAGACGGTCTCCCAACTCGTCGCCGCGATCACGGCCGAGCGGGGCATCGAGCCCGAACACGCGGAGGCGATCACGCGGGCCGTGATCACAACACTGCGCGGATTGGTGCCGGAAGAGGTCCGGGACATCGCGGCAGTGCTTCCCGGCGAGATAAAGGAGTACTGGACGGCAGAGAAAGCCCAGCGACGCTGAGCTCTGAGGGGAAGATGACGGGCACCTTCGTCGCAGAAGCGGAGCCGAGCATGCACGGCGGATGGCAATGGCGGCGCATGACCCGGCTTCGGGACCCAACCTCATGACGGTGCCCGCGCTTACCGCACCGCGAAGTGGGCTGACTTCCGCCGACGCGGATCGACTGTTGCGGGAAGTGGGTCCGAACCGTTTGGTGCCCACTCCGTCGCGGAGTCGCCGAGCAACGGTGTTGTGGCGCGCGGTCAGCGATCCGATGGCGGTGCTCCTGCTCATCGCGGCACCGACCTACCTCGCGCTCGGCAACCGGCTCGACGCGCTCGTCACCTTCCTGGCGCTGGGACCGATCACCGCGATCGGCGTCGCGCTCGAGACGCGCGCCGAGCACGCGCTCGAGCAGCTCGCCGCGCTCGTCGCACCGACGACGACCGCGGTACGCGATGGCGTCGAACAGATCGTCGATGCCGAACACGTCGTACCGGGCGACATGCTCGTTGTGCGAGAAGGTGACGTCATCGCGGCCGACGGCGAACTCGTCGGCGGCGGGCCGATCGTGATAGACGAAGCCAGGCTGACCGGCGAGTCGGTTCCGGTCACCAAGTCGGTCGGCGAAGACGCCGCCCTGTTCGCGGGGACCACCGTATTGACCGGGCGCGGCTACGCCGAGATCGCGGTCACCGGCCTGCAGACCCGCTACGGCCGCATCGGTTCGCTCGTCGCTCGGGTTCGCCCGTCTCGCACTCCGCTCGAGCGGAAGGTCCGACGATTCGTCGCAATGCTGACCGTCGTCGCCGGCGGCTTCTGCGCCGCCGTGGTGACGACCGAGCTCGTGCGCGGCCAGGGTTGGGGAGATGCGATCGTCGCGGGGGTCAGCCTTGGCATCGCGGCGATTCCCGAGGAGTACCTCATCGTCTTGACCCTCAGCCTCGCGCTCGGCGCGACACGGCTCGCCCGGCAGCGCGCGCTCGTCCGGCGGTTGCCCGCCGTCGAGACGCTCGGATCGACGACGGTCATCTGCACCGACAAGACGGGCACACTCACACGCGGTCGGCTCCAGGTCGTGGCGCTGGCGACTCCGAACGCCGTCGTCGACGCCGCGACCCCGCTCTCAGAGGCAGCTCGATCGCTGCTGCAGGCTGCGATCTTGGCTTCCGAGCCCGACCCGTACGACCCGCTCGACCGTGCGCTCTACGAGGTCGCCACGCGGCACGGCATGCATCGATTCCCGGGAACGCTCGAACGCGACCATCCGTTCGACCCGCGCGACAAATACGTCACCCACGTGTGGCGGGACGACGACACCTGGAACGTCGCAGCCAAGGGCGCTTTGGAGGGCATTCTGCTCCACGCTCGGACGGAAGCCGACGAGGTGGCACGACTCGTTGCACAGCACGCACAGCTCGCCGAGGCCGGCATGCGAGTGATCTGCGTCGCATCGGGAACGACGCAGGATGAGGTGACGTCCCGTGCCGACGACGAGCGCGATCTCCGCGTCGACGGGCTGATCGGCTTCTCCGACCCGCTGCGCGAGGGGGTCGCCGACGCCCTCGTCGCGTGTCACGCGGCGGGAGTCCGGGTGCTCATGATCACCGGCGATCACCCCGTAACCGCCCGCGCCGTCGCCGACAGCTTGCACATGGACGGCTCCGGCGCGGTTGTGACCGGTGACGACCTCGACGCCTGCACCGACGACGACGCGCTGAACGCGCTGGTCGCGTCGAGCGATGTCTTCGCTCGCGTTCGCCCCGAGCAGAAGCATCGCATCGTTCACGCGTTGCGAGCACGGGGCGACGTCGTCGCGATGACCGGCGACGGCATCAACGACGCGCCGGCCCTACGCGAGGCCGACATCGGAGTCGCATTCGGCGGTGAACGCGGGACGGAGGTCGCCCGTCAGGCCGCCACACTCGTGCTCCTCGACGACAACTTCGCGACGATCGTCAGTGCGGTGAGGGGCGGACGGCGCATCTTCGGCAACCTTCGGCACGCTTTCAGCTACCTCGCCGTCTTCCACGCGCCACTACTGCTCGCCGCGCTGGTCGTACCGCTCGTCGGAAAACCCCTCCTCCTGCTGCCCATGCACATGATCCTCCTCGAGCTGCTTCTGCACCCGATCGTCGCTCTCGTTTTCGAACGCGACCCCGCAGATCCTGATGTCATGCGGCGGCCGCCGCGGTCGGCCGCTGCCGGCATCCTCTCGCGCGCCGAGATCTGGCGCGCCGTCGAGGTAGGTACGACAGTCGCCGCGGCGATTCTCGGCTTGTACTTCTGGGAGCTCTCCCGCAATGACGCCGCGGAACATGCCCGAGCGCTGGG
Organism: Actinomycetota bacterium; assembly: GCA_003134555.1. Taxonomy (GTDB): domain Bacteria; phylum Actinomycetota; class Acidimicrobiia; order IMCC26256; family PALSA-610; genus PALSA-610. The sequence continues at coordinate 92,773 of PLBO01000082.1, read as the reverse complement.
ATTCGCCACGTTGCTGTTTTCCGCGCTCATCCTCATGCTCGTTTCGCGCTCGTCCAGCCGACCGGTCTGGCGCGTCGCCATTGCGAACAACACGATCCTGCTGCCGGCGATCGTCACGATGCTCGCCGTCATCGCAGTCGTCTTCGGTGTGCCCGCCGTCCGCAGCGTCTTCGAGATGAGCGCGCTGCGTCCGGTCGATTGGCTCATCGCGGCGGGAGCGGCGGCCGGCGCGACGCTTTGGGTTGAACCGTTCAAACGACCGTCGACCGCGTCAGGAGGCTGATGACACGTCGCCCGAGCGATAGTCGAAGTCCGTGAAGAACGAAGCGTGTCGCTTGCCACGCACTTCGAAGCGCAGAAGAGGGTCGATCGACTCGAGGCCCTCGCCGAAGAGCTCGGTACCGGGGTGATCGAAGCCGGGGATGCCGCATTGCACGGCGTCGAGCTCCGACGCCGCATCCTCGCTCTCGAGTGTGACGTAGCCGACGACACCGATCCGCTTGCGGGTTGCGATGTGCTCGAGGGTGATCCGGGCCGAGCGCACGGCGTGCACCGCGCCGATGGCGGGTCCGTAGAGCGCGGCAACGGTGCCTCCGGCACGCCCGAGAAAGATGTCAGCCAGCGCGGCCTGCTGCTCGGAACCCGCCCGCTCGTCGACGTAGAGCACGACATCCCATCGCGTGGAGGGCTGAACATCATCGAAATAACGCAGCGTCATGACGACCGACAAACCAGACAGATCCAGATCGTCGGCATGGCCACCTTCGACAATCCACGAAAGCGCGCCGTAGCACTCGCCGTAAGTCGAAGGCCCACCCGGACGACCGTGCGCGGATCGACACGGGCAGATCGCCTCGCAGTTGCAGCCCTCGAAGTAGGAGCCGCGCACGCGCCAGTCGTTCACATCGTTCCTTCGGTCATCGTCGGGTTGGGCGAGTACAGGCCGGGCGCCACCGCGGGATGGGCGACCACAACCAGTGCGAGCACGATCGATGCGACGCCGAATGCTCGCGCGACCCCTCCACCCCAGCGCCAGGTCTTCTCGGCCAACACAACCGCGGCGATGATCAGCATCGCGAGGACATTCATCAGCCCGAATGCGACGAGCAACAGCATGATCGCCCAGCAGCAGGCGACGCAGAAGACACCGTGAGACATGCCCGCGCGCAGGTCGCGGCCCCGACCGCGGTGCGCTGCATGCTCCAACGTGAACGCGAGAGGCGACCGACAACGCGCGAGGCAGCGGTCCTTGAACGGCGTCAGCTGATACAAGCCACAGACGAGGAAGATCAGCGCCGCGAACGCCGTAGCCGCTCCCGGATGTGCCGTGACGAGTCGATCTGCGATCCACGCGAGACCGAACACGGGCAGCCCGGCTGCCGTCCACACCAACAGGTAGCCGGCCGTGAACGCGACGAGGCGTCGCCGGCGCCGATCAGTGAAGGTACGCGTGTAGAACGACGCGAATGGAGCGACGCTCGGCAACATCATCGCGGCCATCATCAGGATCCAGACACCGCCGAACGCGGCGACACCAAGGCCCATCGTTCCCGGCATCGCACCCAAACTGCGCCAGATCGCGACGACGGCAGCCCACGTCGCCGCGGCGGCGAGGAGGAGCGGGCCGAGCAGCTGCCGCGACCGCAACGCGCCAACCGCTGCGCCGCGTTCGCTCGTCGCCGCCATACAGAGCACCATGCCACGCTTCAGACGCCGACCGCATGCACTCGAACGGCTGAGTCTCCCGACGGCGCGCGGTGGGACTTGCTGTGTGGCACCCGCGGGGAGCGCGGCGCCGACGCGCTCGACACGCAGTTCATCAGCGCCAACGTCGATCCCTCCGACCGCTATGTGCAATGCGCGCCGGGGACAGACCGGTACCGGTTCCGCGCCGACGAAAGCGGCTACGACAATCTGTTCGTGGCCGGCGACTGGACCGACAACGGGCTCAACGCGGGTTGCATCGAGGCGGCGACACTGTCAGGCCTGCAGGCCGCGAACGCCGTCTTGGGCCGTTCCCGCAACCACCGCATCGCGGGCAACTACTTGGGTTGACCGCGGGCTCGGCGCTCGCCTTAGTGTCCTGCGGGCATGGACTGGGACGTAGTTGCGCACGGTTACGGGCTCGCGGAAGCGCCCACGATCGACACCGACGGTTCGCTCGTGTTCTCCGACGTCCTGGGCGGCGGTATCTACCGCGTCGACGGCGACGGCACCGTCACCACTGTGGTACCCAAGCGGCGCGGCGTCGGCGGCATCGCGATCCATGCGGACGGCGGGATCGTCTGCACTGGTCGCGATGTGATCCACGTCCGCGACGGCCACGAACAACGCACCGTGCTCGGCGTCGACGGCGTCGCCGGATGGAACGATCTGTGCACGGACACTGCGGGACGCATCTACGCCGGCGCGTTGCGCTTTGCGGTGTTCGATCCCGACGCCGAGGTCGTTCCCGGTGAGTTGTGGCGCGTCGGACTCGAGGGCGACCCCACCATCATGTTCGGCGACGTGGTGCACGCGAACGGGGTGGCCTGCACGACCGACGGTCGCGAGATCTACCTCAGCGACACGCGCCGACAGCGAGTCATCGTCTTCGACGTCGAGAACGGCTCCCGCCGCGACATCGACGTATCCGCGTTCGGACATCCCGACGGCATGGCACTCGACGAGCACGGCGCCGTCTGGCTCGCGCTCGTGAGTGGCGGCATCGTGCGGCTCACGCCCGACGGCGAGGTCGACCGAAGAATCGAACCGCCGTCGGCGTTCACGACCAGCCTGTGCTTCGCCGGCCGCGATCTCTACGTCACGACCGGCGGCCACTCCGACCACCCCGAGTTGCGCGGTTGCGTGCTCCGCACGAGAGTCGACGTCGCCGGCGCCCCCGTCGCGCCTGCTCGCGTCTAGGGAACTCAGCCGACAAACGCTTGGTCGATCACACGCTCGTCTCGAACTCGCGGTCGAGGAGCGCGATCGGTTCGTTCTCCCAGATCCCGAACCGAAGGTGCCATCGGCGGAGCCACCGCGGCGACCACCAGTTGACACGACCCGCGAGCCTCATGAACGCGGGAACGAGGGTCGCGCGGATGAGGAACGCGTCGACGAGCACAGCGATTCCGAGCCCGACACCGAAGGCCTTCACCAGCGCGACTTCCGAGGTCGCGATACCGATGAAGACGATCGTGAGCAGGAGCGCGGCCGCCGTGACGATCCGGCCCGTCTTCTGCAAGCCGATCGATACGGCGCGCTCGTTGTCGCGTTCGAGGTCGTATTCCTCCTTGATACGAGAGAGCAAGAACACCTCATAGTCCATCGAGAGTCCAAACGCGATGCAGAACATCAGGATCGGCGTAAAGACGTCGATCGTGCCCGTCGGCGTGAAATGCAGCAGGTTCGCAAGATGGCCGTCTTGGAAGATCCACACCGTGGCGCCGAACGTCGCGGTGAGCGAGAGCATGTTGAGTACCAACGCCTTGATCGGGATGAGGAGGCTGCCCGTCATCAAGAACAGCAGCACGAAGGTCGCGAATGCGACGAGCCCGAGCGCCAGTGGCAGGCGGCTGATAACCGATTCTCTGGTGTCGACCAGCCTTGCCGAGAGTCCGGAAACCGAGAATGTGAACGGCGCATGAGCAGAGCGGATGTCCTTGACCAGTTGCTCGCCTTGTTTCGAGAGCGGTTCGACGTCGGGCACGACCGAGAGGTAGGTGCCGCGCTGCCCGGGCGGCGGCGTGAACCGTTGCACGACCCCGGGGATCGGCGGCACGGGGACAACTTTGTTGTTCATCACCAAGTACTCGCCGCTGAGAGCGTCGACGCGTGCGACGTTCGGAAGGCTCGCGAGTTCGGTGGCGAAGCGATCTATTGCCTTGAGGTCGGTTTTCGTGTCGATGCCGGGAACCAGGACCGAGAGCGCGTCGGCTTCCCTGCTCGCGAAGTGAGCACGGTACTGATCGGTGGCGACTCGGCTGCTCATGTTCTTCGGTCCGACCCGGTCGTCGGAGAGGCCGAGATTCAAGTGGAAGAACGGGATCGCGAGCAGGATCAGCACGAGGCTGATCGTGACGGCATACGGCACGGGATGGCGCATGACGCGATCGGCCTGACGGCGCCAGGCGCCGCCCTCGGTCACCTCGCGCACCTTGAACACACGGAACCGCTCGACGCGTGAACCGAGTACAGCGAGGACGGCCGGCAGCACCACGATCGCCGACACGGCCGCGAGGGCCACAACCGCAACACCTGCATAGGCGAACGAACGAAGATACGGAATGGGGAAGATCGCCAGCGCCATGAGCGAGATCGCGACCGTGCCCGCGCTGAAGGCGACGGTTCGCCCCGCGGTTTGCATCGATCTTCCGATCGCGACGGGAACCGACACGCCGCGGGCGAACTCTTCGCGGTAACGGGAGACCACGAACAGGCTGTAGTCGATCGCGAGCCCGAGGCCGAGGCCGGTCGCGAGGTTGAGCGAGAAGACCGAAACGGTCGTGAGCTGCGCGAGAACGGTAAGCACGACGAACGTGCCCAATACGGCGAGCAACGCGACGCCGAGCGGCAACAGCGCCGCCGCCAAGCTGCCGAAGACGAACACCAGCGCGACGAACGTGAACGGGCCGGTGAGGAGGTCGGATTTCTGGAGATCCTTCTCGGCCTGGTCGGAGAGCTGGCTGGTCACGACGGCAACTCCCGTCACGCCGGTACTCACGACCTTGGTGTCGGCGTCGAACTCGGGCGCCAGCTCGGCGGCCAGCTTGATCTTCGCGTCGTCGGTTCCGCGCAACGAGGCGAAGACGAGCGCTTGACGCTGGTCACGGCTGCGCAATGGCGGGAGCTTGCCGAGGCTCCAATACGAAAAGGACGAGACCACGCCGTGGGCTCGGCCCAAGCGTTGCGTGAGGGCGGTCCCGGCCGCGACCACCGCCGGGCTGTCGACCGTGCCGCGCTTGGCCGTCACGAGGATTACGAAGTCGGACTGGCCGGAGCCCGGGAACTCCTTGGCGATGGCTGCGGCCGCTCGGCTCGATTCGGCCCCGGGATCGACAAAGCCACCCGGCGAAAGCTTGCCGTGCACGCCGCCGCCGTAAAGCGCGGAAGCCGGCAACGCGATCAAGGCTAGGCCGATCACCCACCACCGCCGGCGGACCACAAAGAGTGCCAAGCGCCGCACTTGTCTCCCCGCTCTTAGTCGACTTCGCCGGCATCATCGTGAAAGAGTGCAGCGCGCAGCGTAGGTTGGTCGGTCGCGTGGCGCACGCGGGAGGCGGGAATGGGACCAAAGCGAGATCTCGCCGACCTCTTGGTCGACGTCAAACTCTTCTCGAAGTGCAGCTCGCGGCAACGCCGCACGATCGCTCGCCACGCGCAGATCGCCGACCTGCCCGCGGGAGTCGACCTCGTCAAGGAGGGCGAGCCCGGCGACGCGCTGTTCGTCATCCTCGACGGCGAGGCCATCGTGTACCAAGGTGGCATGGAGGTCAGCCGGTCCGGTCCGGGCGCTTACTTCGGGGAGATGGCGATCCTCGACGGCGAACCGCGCAGCGCGACGGTCGTCGCCGCGACCGACGTGAAGGTGGCGGTGATCGGTATCCGCATGTTCCGGACGATGCTCCGCGAGTTCTCGGATCTGGCCGAGCAGCTGCTCATCGCGCTGGCCGGTGAGTTGCGTGAGGCCCGCAAGGTGCCCGAACCGGGCTGATCGTCAGTTGAGTTGGTCCTGTGCTCGGGCATAGTCTGCCGCCAGGAGCCGGAATCGGGCATTTGAAACTCGGGGTCTCCGGGACCTGCACGGGGTCCTGAAGTGGCAGCGTCGTCAATGCAGATCCGCGCGACGACGTGTGGAGCGGGGTACGCCGAACAATGACTCAGAACGAGAATGGGTCTCGTATCCGAGCCCTCATCACCGGGACAGGACGCTACGAGCCCGACGACGTGTGGACCTCGGACATGGTCGAGACGCGCGTCAACGAGTGCAGCGGCGGGTGGCGAATCCCGAAGGGCATCATCCGTCTCGCTACCGGTGTCGTCGAGCGCCGCTACGCGTCCGACGGTGTGTGCTCATCCGACCTCGCTGCGCGCGCCGCGGAGAAAGCCATGGCGAGCGCGGGAATCGAGCCCCGCGACGTCGATCTCCTGATCTTCGCGTCGGCATCGCACGACGTCGCGGAGCCCGCTACAGCCAACATGCTGCAGATCGCGCTGGGTTGTGAACGCGCCGCCGTGATGGACGTGAAGAACGCGTGCAACAGCTTCCTCAACGGGCTCGACGTGGCGCAGGCCTTCATCGAGACCGGCCGCGCGCCACGAGTGGTCGTCGCGGCCGGCGAGCGCCTCCTGCCGTTCATCAAGTGGGACATCGACGGTTCCGAGGATCTGCCCCAGCGTCTGGCGGCACTCACGTTGGGAGATGCCGGCGCGGCTTGCGTCCTCGAGGCGAGTGCGGCTCCGGAACGCGGCGTCATGCGCGGCGCGTTCGAGTCGGACGGTCGCCATTGGGAGCTCTCGACGGTGCTCGCGGGCGGCTCCCGCTACGGCGCGGCACCCGACCGGATGTTCTTCGAGTGCCGCAGCATGAAATTGCAGCAACTCGCCGTCGCTCGCATCCCCGCGCTGGTGACCGACGTGCTCATGAAGCTGGACTGGGCGCTCGACGACGTTGCCCTCGTCGTTCCCCACCAGGTCTCGAGGTCGGTCATCGAACGTGTGTCGTCGCTCCTGAGATATCCCCTCGACCGCTGCGTCGTGACGCTCGACCGGTTCGGCAACACCGCGGCCGCAAGCATCCCGTTCGCGCTCGACCTCGCCATCGAAGAAGGGCGTGCGGCAGCCGGCGACAAGGTTCTCCTCGTCGGAGGAGCGGCTGGATTCAGCGCGGCAGTGATCCCGCTGGTTCTTTGAACGGGGAACGATGACAGCCGAACTGGCCACCGCAACCGGTCCGGATACCGCCCGCGGCCGCGCCCACGCGATCTCGATGCTCGACCTGTTGGACGACAGCGCGGCCGGCAACGGGACCGTGCACTTCGTCGGCGACGAGCCGGAGCCGACCGCGATCGGCGCGCTGTGGGACTCGGCGGAGGGCGCCGCCCGATGGATGGCCACGAAGGTGGGAGCGGGCGGCACCATCGCGGCGGTACTCACGAACACCCGCTCCTGTGTCACCGCGCTGTTCGGAGCCTGGCGCGCCGGTTGCGCCGTTGCGTCACTCCCGTTGCCGGCGCGCGGGATGTCGCCGCAGGTCTATGCCGACCAACTCACGCGGTTCTGCGCGGCCGCAGGGGCGCGGATGCTCTTGTTGGACGCGGCTCAGGCGTCGTTGCTCGATGATGCACCGCTCGCGGTACACACGTTCGACGAGACACTCTCCGGTGGTCCTCCGTCCTCGTTGAGCGGCGAAGGCGCACTGGTGCAGTTCACCTCGGGCAGCATCGGAACCCCGAAGGGCATCTTCTTGACCCTCGACGCGGTCGGCGCGAACGTCACCGCAATCGTGGCGGCGCTCGAGCCCGTAGCCGGTGACGCTTCGTGCTCATGGCTTCCGCTGTCGCACGACATGGGTCTGATCGGACAGCTCCTGGCGCCGCTGGCTGCGGGTTCCCACGAATTCGGTGATCACCGACTCACGCTCATGAAGCCCGAGACGTTCATGGCCAACCCGCGGTCGTGGCTGCGGACCTGCTCCGCGACGGGGTCGACCATCACCGTCGCCCCGAACTTCGCGTTGGATCTGGCGGTCCGCGCGAGCCGCCGCATCGGATCGCTCGACCTGTCGCGGCTGCGAGCGATCATCGTCGGTTCGGAAGCGGTCCGAGCCGACACGCTCGAGCGGTTCACAGAAGCGTTCGTGCCGACGGGTTTTCGCCCGTTGGCGTTCTGCCCGGGATACGGGTTGGCCGAAGCGACGCTCGCGGTCACGATGGTGCGTCCCCACGAGCCGTGGCGCTCGATCCCGCGGCCGGCTGACGGCGACGGGCCGGGCGGCGCGGCGGCGCTCGTCTCCACCGGCTCCCCGTTCGCCGGAACCGACGTGCGGATCGCGCCGAGCGACGGGCCCGTCGGGCCGATCGAGTTTCGCAGCGCTTCACTTCTCTCTCGGTACCTCGGCGCGGAGCTGTGCCTCACAGACGACGGCTACTTCGTCACCGGCGACATCGGGTTGATGCGCGACGGCGAGCTGTTCGTCGTCGGCCGCGGCGACGAGGCCATCGTCGTCGCCGGCCGCAACGTGTATCCGGACGACATCGAGACCGCCGTGCAGCACGGGTCCATCCGTCAAGGGTGCATCGCTGCGGTCGCGGCGCCCGACGGCGGTCTTGCCATCGTTGTCGAACCGAGCAAGCACATGTCGACGACGGAGCTCGAGACGGCGTGCCGCGGCATCCGTACGGCGGTCGCGAGTCAGACGGGCTGCTCGCTTGCCACCGTCGCGTTCGTGCCGCGCGGGTCGTTGCCGAAAACCCCGAGCGGGAAGCTCCGCCGCCTCGCGATCAGCAGATCGCTCGCCACCGACGACGGCATGCTGGCAAGGATGAACTTCGGATGACCTCCGCCGCCGATGCCGATGCCGATCCGATCGCCGCGCTGCTCCGAGCCGAGCTCGCCGCCGTCACCGGCGAGCCGATTGCCGTCTTCCGCGACGACGCGTTGCTCAGCGACGTCGGCCTCGACTCTTTGTCCCTGATCGAGGCACTCCTCAGCGTTCGCGAGCAGATCCTCGACGACCTCGGCCTCTCGGTCGACGATGTGACCGACCCGCCCACGCTGCCGTGGCTCGAAACGGTCGCAGACCTGACCGCCTTCGTGCGCTCATCGGTTCCGACGGGCTAGGAACCACGACTCCAGACGGGCGAAACCTTCATCGAGATCCACCGAGGGTTGCCACCCGAGCGCCTCGCGGGTTTCGCGCTGGTCGAACCAATGCGCAGTCGAGAGCTGTTCGGCGAGGAACCTGGTGATCGGCGGATCGTCTTCGCGTCGAAGACCTGCCCATGCGCGCTCGAGGACGGCTCCGGCGGCGCGGGCAACCCCTACCGGTACCCGGAGCCGAGGAGGCTCGAGTCCGGCAGCCAACGCGATCCGGTTCAGCAACTCGCGCACCGGCCTCGGTTGCCCGTTCGACACCACGAGGGCGCGCCCGCTCAACTCGCCGGCACGATCCGCCGCCGCGACGATCGCATCGGCCGCGTTGTCGATGTACGTCGTGTCGATCAATGCCGCACCGGAACCGATCACGGCCAGCCGGCCCTCGCGAGCCCGACTGACTATGCGACCGACGAGTTGAGTGTCACCCGGACCCCACACGAGATGTGGCCGCACCGCAACAACTGAGAAACCACTCGTGGCGGCGGCGAGCGCCAACAGTTCGGCGGACGCCTTGCTCCGGGAGTAGTTGTCCCGCGCCGAGTCGGGATCGGCCGGCCCGGCCGGAGCGCCCACGAGCGACTTGCCGGCATTGGCAACCGACGGCGAGGAGACGTACACGAATCGAGTGACTCCGGCGGTTCGAGCCGCGTCGAGCATGTTCGTAGTGCCGGTGATATTGGTTTCCGCGAACGCCGACCACGGTCCGACGACCGAGACTCTGGCGGCCGCGTGGATGGCCACGTCGACTCCGGCAAGTGCGGCGTCGACGGCCGACCGATCGGCGACGTCGCCGAGCACTTCGCGAAACCCCAACCCGCTCGGTCGGCGCTGGAACACCGTCACGTGGTCACCCCGGGCTTGCAGTCGCTGTGCGACCGCTCCGCCGAGCAAGCTCGTCGCGCCGGTGACGAGGACCCTCACAGTGCGCGCATCCGACCGCCGGCAAGTACCGCGCTCGCCCATTTGGCGACCCGGCTCCGGTCGATCTTCGAGTTGTGCCGCTTGTCCACCGGCAACGCGGGAACGACGAAGACGGCCGCGATGTCGACGCCCGCGACTGCTCGGACGCGTTCCGCCAGCGCGACGGGTGCAAGGTCGGGCCGCCTTCGGCGCTCGATGGGAACGACTACCACGACAAGCTGCTGCGTTCCGGCGGGCCCCACCCCGACCAACGCGGCGTGGCCGACCTCGGCCATGGACTCGACGGCTTGCTCGATCCCTACTGGCGTGACGGGCCCGTTCGCGGTCGTGATGATGTGGATCATCCGCCCTTCGATCCACAGCCGACCCTGATCGTCGAGGTGGCCGACATCGCCGCTCCGGTGCCAGTACGGCGGCTGCGCGCTGTCGTGCTGGACGACCCAGAGCTTGTCGTAACCGTCTTTCACATGCGCGGCCTGGACGCACACTTCGCCCGTGGCATCCGCGTGCGTGGTCAACTCGCCGGTGGCATGACCATCGACGTCGAGCGGACTGATCGCGACCGACACCTCGGCGAGGGGGCGGCCGACACAGACGCCGTTGCCCGCGCCCGCGGCCTCGATCCCGGCCGGCGTGATGTCGGAAACGGGTAGCACCTCGGTCATGCCGTAGGGCGTGTGAGCCTCGGCGTTCGGCATGATCTCCGCCACAGCACGGAGGACCGAGCTCGGCACCGGCGCGCCGGCCGACAAGAGCAGCCGTACCTTGGCCAGCGCTTCACGATGGCGCGGTGTGAGATCACCCGCGGTGGCGATCACGTTGGCCAAGGCGGCGGGCGACGCGAACACGAGCGACGCACCGATTGCTTCGGCCGCCTCGGCCAGCGCGACCGCGCGCAGCGTGCCGGGCGCGGTCACGCTCATGTCCGGTACGACCGACGGGACCCCCATCGCCGGTCCGTACAGCGCGAACGGCGCGAACGCGGCGACGAACCTGTCGTCGGCGTTGATGTCGTACACGCGCGCGAGCACATCGCGTTGAGCTTGGAGTTGGTGGTGCCGATATGACACGCCCTTGGCCGGGCCGGTAGCACCCGAAGTGAAGATCACCGCCGCCGGGTCGGAATCGGTCGGGGTCGGCGGGACCGGCCGGCCCTCGCCCCGCGCGCGCAGCTCATCGAGGGTGGTCGAGACCGCGAGCGACCGCGCGACGCCGGCCGGCATCGCGACGGATGAAATTCGCCGACCGGGCCAACCCAGGAGTCGCGCGGCAGTCAAGGCGCGCGGGATTCCGATGAGGTGGCGCGGCGTCGCGCTCTTGAGCGCTCGACTGATGCCACGAGCGCCGAGACCCGCGTCGACCACCACCACCACCGCCCCCATGCGCCAGCAGGCGTACAGGCACACCGTGAGGTCGATCCCCGGTGGAATCAGCAGCGCGACACGATCGCCTCGCGCCACACCGTGTTCCACCAGGCCGGCCGCCACACGCCGCACGTCGGCGTCCAACGCCGCGAAGCTGATCGACCGGCCGATGCCGTGGTCGGTCATCTCGATCATCGCCAGATCGGCGTCACCCGCGCGCCGGTCGAGCGCGGCCCAGGCCGGAGCCCGTGACACCGGCGCCACGAGGGATTGCGACGTGCTCGTTGACGGCGCGCCGCGCCGCGCGACCCACTCGTGCACTACTCCCGCGACGTCTGCCTCTTCGGGCACGAGGTGGCTCACTCCGACGAACCGGTGCACGTCGGCGCGGGGAAGGCGAGCCTCGAGATCACGAAGGTAGATATCGGAGAACACCGGATCCGATGGTCCCCAGAGCAGCAACGCGGGGATGTCCCGAAGGGTGGCTACGTCGGCGACGATCCCGTCGAGCGCCTCCGCGCTGGGGTGCGATTGATCGAGGGGAATGTCCTGCACGAACGCGCCGATGCCGGCGCGCCGCTGCGCTGACCGGTACGGCGCGTGATACGCGTCTCGAACGGGTTTGGCCAGCCGCGGCCGAGACAACTCGAGTGTCGCCTGGATGAACGCCGGCGTCTGCACGCACACGAGTTGCAGAACACCCGGCAGTCGAGCCATTCGGATCAGTGCCGGAGCGCGTGAGCCCGGGGGCTGGTGCACTGCAGTGTTCGTCAAGACCACACCTTCGAGTTGCGCGCGATGCCGCGCCGCCCACCCGAGCGAAATAGGACCGCCCCAGTCGTGGGCGACAGTGACGATCGGTCCGCTCAACTCGAGCTGGTCGGTGAGCGCGCAGAGGTCGTCGACGCGCTGTTGCAACCGGCGCGTCATGCCGGTGCGCTCGGAGAATCCCATCTCGAGCTGGTCGACGGCGACGACCCGAACCCGGGGATCGGCGCGGGCAAGCATGTCTCGCCAGAGGTACGACCACGTCGGGTTGCCGTGCACACACAACAGCGTGACGGCCGGGTCGATCACACCGTTGTCGAGGACGTGCCAGGTGCGCCCGATCCCGTCGAGCTTCGGTGTGATCATCAGTCGCGACCACGACGGGTCGAGACCGGCGAGGCCCCGCGGTGGCAGCGTTGCGGGCGCCGTGGATGACACGCCGAGATCGTACGCGTTACGGTTCGCGACATGGACGCCAACGTGGAGCACGAGTACGACGCGGGCCCGGAGGTCGTCTTTGCCATGCTCACCGACGCGGAGTTCCTCCGCGCGAAGCTCGAGGCGACGGGGGCTTTGGAGTACGAGGTCGTCGAGTGCGCGGAGACGCCCGACGGTGGTTTCCGTATCGTGACGAACCGCACGGTGCAGGCCGACATCCCGGGTTTCGCCAAGAAGTTCTTCAAGCCCAACAACGCGATGACGCAGACAGAGGACTGGGAGCCGGCGTCGGAAGGCACTCGATCCGGCACCTGGCGAATCGAACCACACGGGGTGCCGGTATCGGTCTCCACCTCCGGCACAACCCGTCTGGAAGCGGTCGGCGGAGGATCCGTGCAATTCATCGACGCCAGGATCAAGGTCTCGGTGCCGCTCATCGGCGGCAAGCTCGAGCACTTCGTCTTCGACCAAGCCAAGAAGACGATGGACGCCGAACACGACTTCGGCCAACGGTGGCTGCAAAAAGAGAAGTAGATCGCGTTGCGAGGCACAATGCGATGTGCGGTTATCGGCGCCGGGATGGCGGGCATCCTCGCCGCGATCAAGCTGACCGAGGCCGGACTTCGCGACTTCACGGTGTTCGAGAAGGCCGATCGGGTCGGCGGAACGTGGCGAGAGAACACCTACCCCGGTCTTTCGTGTGACGTGCCGTCGCACTTGTACTCGTATTCCTTCGGGCCGAACCCCGAGTGGAGCCGTCGTTTCTCTCCCGGATCCGAGATCCAGGCGTACTTCGAGCACGTAGCCGAGGAACACGACGTGCTGTCGCGAATCCGATTCGGCGAGACGGTCACCCGCTGCGTGTTCGCGAACAAGACATGGCACCTCACGACCGCCTCGGGATACCGCGACGACTTCGACGTGGTCATCGCGGCAACCGGCGTTCTGCACCACCCGAAGTATCCGGAGATCGATGGACTCGACACGTTCCGCGGAGCGATGTTCCACAGCGCCCGCTGGGACCACGACGTTCACCTCGACGGCGCACGCGTCGGCATCGTCGGGACTGGATCAACCGCGGTCCAGATGGTGTCGGCGCTCATCGAGCGCGTCGCGAAACTGTCACTTTTTCAACGCACCGCGCAGTGGGTCATGCCGCAGGAGAACCCGGCGTATACCGACGAGGAACGCGCCGCGTTTCGCGCGCATCCCGGGAACCTCGCCGGATTGCGCCAGAACTTGTCGGACATGTTCGACCTCTTCGCGAACGCCGTCGTCGACGCCGAATCGCCCGAGATCCAGATGATTCAACAAGCCTGTCTCGCGAACCTCGAGAACAACGTCCACGACTCGGAACTGCGCGAACGGCTCCGTCCCACCTACCGCGCCGCCTGCAAACGACTGATCATCTCGCCCGACTTCTACGACGCGATCCAGCGCCCGAACGCCGAGCTCGTCACCGACGCCATCGAGCGCATCGAACCGAGCGGTGTGCGCACGAAGGACGGCCGCCTCCACGAGCTCGACGTGCTCGTGCTCGCAACCGGTTTCAAGGCCGACGCGTTCATGCGACCGATCGACATCGTCGGCCGCGACGGCATGACGCTCGAACAGGCCTGGACACCTCGACCCGAGGCATTCCTGTCGATCTCGATACCCGACTTCCCGAACCTCTTCCTGCTGAACGGCCCCAACGGTCCGGTCGGGAACTTCTCACTCATCGAGGTCGCCGAACTCCAGTTCCGCTACATCATGCAGCTCATCGAGCGCATCCGGACCGGCGAAGGCCGCGAGATCTGCGCGACGCACGACGCATTGGCCGACTTCGAACGCGCCCGGGAGCTCGCCGCGAAGCAGACCGTCTGGGTCACCGGTTGTCAAAGCTGGTACCTCGACGACCGCGGCCTCCCCGCCGTGTGGCCCTGGTCGTTCAGCAGCTTCCGAGACGTCATGCAAACACCCGACCCGGCGGCGTACGAACTCACATAGCTCCGCAACGACCTAGGCGAGCCGAACCGGAAGAGCCTCCAGGCCGTGGAGCACGATCGAGTCGCGATATGCAGGCCGCGTATCGCCCCAGTCGGGCTCGATCGCCGGGAACCGCTCGAGCAGGCGGTCGAACACGACGTGCGCCTCCGCGCGCGCGAGCGCGGCACCGAGGCAGTAGTGAATGCCGGCCCCGAAGCTCATCGGTGCCGGCGCGACTCGACCGACGTCGAATCGCTCGGGGTCGTCGTACACACGCGGGTCGCGGTTGGCGGCTCCCAGCAGCGTGACGAATTCCTGCCCCGCCGCGACCGTCATCCCGTGCACCTCGACATCCTCGAACACCTTGCGCCCGTCGACCTGAATCGGCGCGTCCCAACGCAACAACTCCTCGACAGCAGTCTTCATGAGCGAGCGGTCGTCACGCAGACGCTGCAGCTCGGCCGGGTGCTCGAGCAACGCGAGCAGCCCGTTGCCGATGAGGTTCGTGGTCGTCTCGAAGCCGGCGCCGAAAAGGAGGATGACGGTGCTGATCAGTTCGTCGTGGGTGAGTTGGTCACCCTGCTCCTCCACATGGACGAGCTCGGAGAGCAGGTCGTCGGTCGGCTCGGCGCGGCGCGCCGCGATCAGCGCCTCGATGTGTTCGGCGATGACCTTGCGCGCGTGCGCGGCCGCGTCGAGCTGATCGAGCGGCGGATCGAGCTCGAGGGTCTTGACCGCGTCACGCACGAACGGCTGCAGCACGATGCGCTCCGATGCGGGAATGCCCAACATCTCGCCGATGACAGCCATCGGCAACGGCAACGCGAGCTCGGCCACGACGTCAACAGAATCACCGAGCTGGTCGAGCAGCTCGTCGGTGAGGCGCACGATGTCGGGACGGAGGTTCTCGACCGTCTTGGGCGTGAACGCCTTCGCCACGAGCCGGCGCAGACGCGTGTGGTCGGGCGGATCGAGGCCGAGCATCGAGCTCATCCGCCGCTCCATGTCCGGAAAGCGCGCGCGCCACTGCTCCTCGGTCAGGTCGTAGGTCTCCCACATCGCGCTCATCTCGCCCTTGCCGAAGCGGGCGTCGCGCAGCACCCACTGGCAGTCTTCGAAGCGGCCGACGACCACGAAGCCCATGGCGCTGCGGAAAGCCGACGAGTGCTCGCGGATCGCCGCGTAGCGGGGGTAGGGATCGGACTTGCCCTCGGTGGTCAGGAAGATCTCGGCGAGCAACGCATCAACGTCGACTTGCGTCGTGTCGGTCACCGAGTCCTCCGCCGAAGACGACTTCTGAGTTGAGCTGCCGGAACGTTAGCCGTCGGCTTGCGTGCGTTCGCCGGCCGGCACGCCGCGCGAACCCGACGAAGAACAGGCTCACGACGAGCGGCGTCTCCCCCCGCGGCCTCCGGTGCTCCTATGCTCCCGCCGTCGCCACGCACCGGGAGGTCGCGTTGCCGAAGGCACGCCGGATGATCGTCGTGTTCGGACTCGCCGGCATCGGCGCGCTTCTCGGCGGGGGCCGGGCGCATGCCGCCACCACCACTACGACGCCAACCACGCCATCCGCTTCCGTCGGCGGCACGCTCGCCGTCGACGGTCATCCGGTTCCCGGCGTGCGCGTCACCGCGTCCCAGGGCTCAACCGAGGTCGGTCGTGCGGTCTCCGACCAGCGCGGTGCGTGGCGGATCAGGGTGCCCGGCCCGGGCACGTACAAGCTCGCCCTGGACGTATCGACGTTGCCTTCTGGTGTGCGCGCCGAACGCCCCGAGCTTGCGGAATATCGCGTGTTCGGATCATTCGCGCAAAGCGCCGGATTCACGCTGACGTCCGCGCAATCGAAAACGTCAGGCGGCCAGTCGCGCCTCGATCAATTGCTCAACCTGTTCGTCAGCGGAATCCGGTTCGGGTTGATCGTCGGGTTGTGTTCGGTCGGGCTCTCGCTGATCTACGGCACCACGGGGCTCGTGAATTTCGCGCACGGCGAGCTCGTGACGTTCGGCGCGTTGATCGCGTGGTTGATGAACACGATGAGCTCCGGACCCAGGCTTCCGCTCGTGCTGGCCACGATCATCGCAATGATCGCGGCCGGCGTGCTCGGCGCCGGCCTCGAGCTCGGTCTGTGGCGGCCGCTGGTGCGCCGCCGGTCGGGAGCGAGCGGACGCATGCTCGTGTCGATCGGGCTCGCGCTCGTCCTGCGGTACATCTATCAGGTGATCTTCAAGGGCGCGCCGCGCTCGTACCGTGAATACGCCGCACCGAGTCCAGTCAAGATCGGACCGCTGCAATCGCCGGTGCGCGACTACGTCATCATGGCTATCTGCCTCGTGATGCTGCTCGTCGTGGGCGCGATGCTGCGGCAAACGCGCCTCGGCACCGCGATTCGCGCCGTGTCCGACGAGCGCGATCTCTCGTCGGCATCGGGCATCAACGTCGCGGGGGTGACGCTCGTCGTATGGATCTCCGGCGCGATGCTGGCCGCACTCGGCGGCGTGATGCTGGGGGTGGGATCGCAAGGCGTGCAATGGAACATGGGGTTCCGTCTGCTGCTCACGATGTTCGCGGCCATCGTCCTGGGCGGTCTCGGCAACCCGTATGGCGCAATGGCCGGTGGTCTGGTCGTCGGCGTCGCATCGCAGGTCGGCACCTACTGGTTACCGTCCGATCTCCAGTTCGCGATCGCGCTCGTCATCCTCATCCTCGTACTGCTCGTGCGTCCGCAAGGCATTCTCGGCGTCCGAGAACGGATCGGCTGACGGCATGGACTGGACGGGAATTCTCAGCGACGGGCTCCGCGCCGGCCTCGGCATCAACGCTGCGGTCTACGCGCTCGCGGCCGTCGGCTTGAACGTGCAGTTCGGATACGCGGGCTTGTGGAACTTCGGTCAGGCGGGATTTTTGCTCGTCGGCGGCTACGGCACCGCGATTGCCGTGAACAGTTGGGGGTTGTGGCTGCCGTGGGCGGTGCTCGTCGGCGTCGCCGCGTCGATCCTGCTCGGGCTCCTCCTCGGCATACCGACGCTGCGCCTGCGCGGCGACTATCTGGCGATCGTCACCATTGCGGCAGCCGAGATCCTGCGCATCGTCGTCAATTCAACGAAGGTGCAGTCGGTGACCGGGGGACCGCAGGGCATCGGCGGATTCGCGAACTGGTTCTTCGATCACAATCCGATCGCGAGGGGTCGCTACGGATTTGGCACGATCACCTACGACCAGCGTCAGTTGTGGGTGACGCTCGTGACGTGGGCGCTCGTCGCACTCGCGTCGGTGTTGATTGCGATGCTCGTCCACAGCCCGTGGGGACGGGTCGTGCGTGCAATTCGCGAGGACGAGGACGCGGTGCGCTCGCTGGGCAAGAACGTGTACTCGTACAAGATGCAAGCGCTGTTGATCGGCGGTGCGATCGGCGGCATCGCGGGGATCATGCTCGTGTTCGATCAGCAATTCATCCAGCCCGACCTCTTCGAGTCGGCCATCACCTTCTATGCGTTCGCGGCGCTGATCCTCGGCGGTACCGCGCGCATCTTCGGTCCGATTCTGGGCGCGATCGCATTCTGGTTCCTTGTCGAGGGCGCCGACAGCTTCCTCGGGCACGCGGTCGACCACAACTTCCTCGGGGTCGGCCACCTGATCGATCCGACGCAGGTCGGTACGTTCCGCTTCGTGCTCGTGGGGCTCGTCATCATGCTGCTCGTCATATTCCGGCCTCAAGGATTCCTCGGGTCTCGCCAGGAAGTGATGCTCGGTGAGCAATAGGTCTGATGCCGCTTCGGAACCGATCCTCGTCGTGAAGTCGGTCGAGCGACGCTTCGGAGGCTTGGTCGCGGTTTCCGTCGATCACCTCGAAGTGCCGCGTCACAAGATCACCGCGCTCATCGGACCCAACGGAGCGGGCAAGACGACACTGTTCAACGTGCTGACGGGTTTCGATCATGCAGACGCAGGACATTGGAAGTTCGACGGAGTCGATATCTCCGGCTGGCCCGCGTATCGCGTCGCGCGCCAGGGCATGGTCCGAACGTTCCAGCTCACCAAGGCGTTAGCGGGCTTGACGGTTCTCGACAACATGCTCCTCGGCGCATCCGGTCAATCGGGCGAACGCCTCGTGCTTGCGCCGTTCCGCTTCCGCTGGCGCGCGGAGGAGCGCGAAGCACGTGAGCGCGCGCTCGCCCTGCTCGACGACTTCGGATTGTCGGCGAGACAGAACGATCTCGCCGCGACGTTGTCGGGCGGCCAGCGCAAGCTGCTCGAGATGGCGCGCGCGCTGATGGTCGAACCGAAGCTTGTGATGCTCGACGAACCCATGGCAGGCGTGAACCCGGCACTGGTGCAATCGCTGCTGCATCACGTGCAGCGATTGCGCGACGAAGGTCGGACCGTCGTGTTCGTCGAGCACGACATGGACGTGGTCATGTCGATCTCCGATCGAGTCGTATGCATGGCCGAGGGTCGGGTCATCGCCGACGGCACACCGGCCGAAGTCGTCAGCAACCAGGCCGTGATCGACGCGTACCTCGGGCAACGCCACGCGAGAGCAACATGAGCGCGGGGAACGCGGTCCTGCTCGACGCACGCGATGTCGTCGCCGGCTACCTCCCGGGTGTCGACATCTTGAACGGGTGCAGCCTCGAGGTGCTCGAAGGCGAGATCGTCGGGATCATCGGACCCAACGGAGCGGGGAAGTCGACGCTGGTGAAGGCAATTTTCGGGCTCGTGCCCCTCCGGCGCGGCTCGGTGCACCTGCGGACCGACGACATCACGGTGCGTCCGCCGCACGAGCTCGTGAAACGCGGCGTCGGCTACGTGCCGCAGCTACACAACGTGTTCCCCGCCCTGACGGTCGACGACAACCTGCGAATGGGTTGTTTTCTCCGCCCCCACGACTTCCACGAACGGCGAGACGAGATCCTCGGTCTGCTACCCCGGCTCGGGGAGCGCTTGCCCCAGCGCGCCGGCTCGTTGTCGGGCGGCGAACGCCAGATGTTGGCGATGGCCCGCGCGCTCATGATGCATCCGTCGGTCCTCCTGCTCGACGAGCCGTCCGCCGGCCTGTCGCCGATGATGCAGGACGACGTCTTCGACCGCATCGCCGGCGTGAACAAGAGCGGCGTTTCGGTCTTGATGGTCGAGCAGAATGCTCGCCGTTGTCTCGAAGTCGCTCACCGCGGCTACGTACTCGATCAAGGCCGCAACGCCTACACCGGAACCGGCGCCGAGCTGCTCGACGACGACAAAGTCGTGCAGCTCTATCTCGGAACGCTCGCCCGCGCCGGGGCCCGGGGTGATACCCCGGGCCCCGAAGACGCGTAAGTGCCGGTCAGCCGTTGATCTTGATCTGCGCAACACCCGGAACGTTGGCGTAGCCACCCTTGGCGTCGTACTGCCAGACGTCGTACACGCCATTGCCGGGCTCGTGTTTGTCGGTGAGGTCGACCGGGCCCGATGCGCCGTCGTAGTCGATGTCGGTGCCGGCCTTCAGGAGGTCGGAGCAGGTCTTGAAGTTCTGACACTTCGTGCCGCCGGAGCTCACCTCGATCATCTTGTCCCTGATCTTGGCGGGATCATCGGATCCGGCCGCCTGCGCGGCGAGGGCAATGAGGTTGGTGCAGTCGTAGTAGTACGACGAGAAGATCGTGTCGATCTTCGTCGCCGCGAACTTGGCGATGAAGGGGTTGGTCACGCCCGACGGTGCCGCGGCGGGAGCCGTGCCCTTGATCCCCTGCACGACTGAGGGGTTGCTCGGATCGACCGCTTTGAACAGCTTGGAGCTCTGCATGCCGTCGGCGGTGTAGATCTGGACCTTCTTCGGTCCGAGGTTCTGGGCGATCAACTCCTTGAGCACCTTGCCACCGTCGTCGTTGAAGCCGATGACAACGATCGCGTCGGCCCCCTTGCCGGCCACCTTCGAAACGTCGGCCCTGTAGTCGGACGACTTCGGGTCGTATGCGACGTTGGCCACCACGTCGGCGCCGCCGTCGGTAAGTGCCTTCGACAGCGAGGAACCGAAACCTGTGCCGTAAGAGTCATTGCGCGTGAGGATCGCGACCTTGTGCTTGTTGTCGCTCAACACCAGCTGAGCGAGGGCCGGACCCTGCAGATTGTCGGAAGGCGCGGTGCGGAAGAAATACCCACCCGCGGCGCCACCGGCGACCGAAAGCGCACCAGACGTGGTCGAACCCGAGCAGTCGACGACACCGTTCGTCTTGATCTTGTCGATGATGCCGAGCGCGGTTCCCGACGAGGCCGGGCCTACGATCGCGTCGACCTTGTCGGCGGTGAGCAAGGTGTCGAGCGCGGTCGACGCCACCGTGGGACTCGTGCCGTCGTCGGCACTCTTCACCACAACTGGCTTACCGTTGACGCCGCCGGCCGCGTTGATCTCCGCCACGGCCATCGTCACCGGCGTGTTGAGCGATTTGTAGATCACGGAGAGATCGCCGGACTGCGGTAGGAGCGCGCCCAGCACGAGCTGGCCGTTGACGTTGCCACGCGCGCCCGGCGAAGCGGTGGTCGTGCCCGTCGATCCCGTTTGCGTCTTCTTGCTGCTGCTGCCGCATGCGGCCGCAGCGAGCGCGAGAACCGCGACGATCGCGATCGCACCCAAACTCTTGCGTTGTGCCATGTGGCCTCCCTCGGTCCCGATTGGCGACGCGGAACATAGCGCCGGAGGGGCCCCGCCGCATGCCATCCCCCAAACCTTCCATCCGACCCTGGAAGTCGCTTGGTCTTGACCAACAGTGGGTATATGGCTTCGATGGACGGCATGGCTTCGACCGCGGAACGCCGCCCGCCCGCCGCGCACGTCTACGGGTGGGACTGCGTTGAGTTCTGGGTCGGCAACGCCCGCACGACTGCGGGCTTCCTCATGTCGGCGTTCGGATTTCGCTGCACCGGATACGCGGGGCCCGAAACCGGTGTCCGTACCAAGGCGAGCTACGTACTGGAACAGGGCGACATCCGCTTCGTCGTGAGCGGCGCGCTGTCGGCCGATTCCCCGATCGCCGACCACGTGCGCAAGCACGGTGACGGCGTGCACGACCTCGCCTGGCTCGTCGACGACGCCCGCGCCGCCCATGCCGCCGCGGTGGCCCGCGGCGCGCGTTCCGTGCGGGACCCGTGGATCGAGACCGACGACAAGGGTGAGCTCGAGCTCGCGCAGCTCGCGGCCTACGGCGACACCGTGCACACGTTCGTCAACCGTGCGCGCTATCGCGGTTCGGAGCTCGAACCCGGCTACACCGCCGAGAACCTCCCGAACACTTCGGTTGGGCCTGAAGTCGGCCTGCGCGCCATCGATCACGTGGTCGGCAATGTCGAGCAGGGCCGACTCGACGACTGGGTGCACTTCTACAGCGATGTGCTCGGCTTCTCCGAGCTGTTGCACTTCGACGAAAGTCAGATCCGTACCGAGTACTCCGCGCTGATCTCCACCGTTGTGTGGGACGGTGCGAAGATCATCATGCCGATCAACGAACCTGCCGACGGGCTGCGTAAGAGCCAGATCCAGGAGTACATCGATCACTACGACGGTCCCGGCGTGCAACACATCGCCTTGCGTACCGACGACATCGTCGCCAGTGTCCAAGCGCTGCGCGATCGCGGTGTGCGCTTCATGCAGGTGCCCGACACCTACTACGACGAAGCCAAGGAACGTCTGGCGGCGTTCGCACTGCCGTGGGACGCGCTGGAGCGCGCCAACATTCTCGCCGACCGCGACGACGACGGCTACCTGCTGCAAATCTTCACGGAGACGATCACCGACCGTCCGGCCGTCTTCTTCGAGATCATCGAACGGCGCGGCGCGACCGGCTTCGGCGAAGGCAACTTCAAGGCCTTGTTCGAAGCGATCGAGCGCGACCAGGCGCGCCGCGCCAACCTCTGACGTGACCGAGCGCACCTGGCTCCCCGTTCCACCCCTCAGCGACTTCCCGATCGAGAACCTGCCGTTCGGCGTCGCTCGCCCCGCCCACGGGACACCGCGCGTCGTGACGCGCCTCGGCGACCACCTGCTCGATCTGCCGGCCGCGGGGATCGCGCCGGATCTCACCGCCCGCCCGACGCTCAACGCGCTGATGGAGTCGGGACGCGGTGCCGAGGTACGCGCCCGCGCGGCAGAGGTCTTGACCGGCCCGGAACGCGACGACGCGGTGCACGCCGTGGGCGACGTCGAAGTCTTGCTGCCCATCCAGGTCGGCGACTACGTCGACTTCTATTCGTCGATCCACCACGCAACGAACCTCGGACGCATCTTCCGACCGGAAGGAGAACCGCTCCCGGCCAACTGGAGACACCTCCCAATCGGGTACCACGGCCGAGCCGGAACGATCGTGGTGAGCGGAACACGCATCGCGCGCCCCTCCGGTCTCGTGCCCGATCCGATCGACGGTGTACCGCGTCTCACGCCGACGCGCGCGCTCGACTTCGAGCTCGAAGTCGCATTCCTCGTCGGCGGTCCCACCGCTACACACATCCGGCCCGACGATGCCGGCGGTCACGTGTTCGGCGTCGCGTTGTGCAACGACTGGTCGGCGCGCGACATCCAGAGCTTCGAGTACCAGCCGCTCGGGCCGAACCTGGCCAAGAGCTTCGCCACGACGATCTCCCCGTGGGTCGTCACGCTGGAAGCCTTGCGCCCGTATCTCGTCGCGGCTCCCACGCAAGAGCCCGAACCCGATCCGTATCTTCGAGCCGCGAAGCCGTGGGCACTGGACCTTCATCTCGAGATCGACCGCAACGGCGCGACGATTGCCGAGACCAACTTCTCCGCGATGTATTGGACGTTCGCACAACAGCTCGCGCACATCACCGTCAACGGCGCGACGACCCGCTCTGGTGACGTGTTCGCGTCAGGGACGGTGAGCGGTCCGAATCCGGGCGAACGGGGCAGCCTCATCGAGCAGATCGCCGACGCGACCGCCGACAACTATCTCGCCGACGGAGAGGTCGTCACATTGCGCGGCTGGTGCGGTGGCGATGGGCCCGATCGGCCGCGCATCGGCTTCGGAGAAGCGAGCGGTACCGTGTATCCGGCTGTCGAGGAGGTGTGACGTGCCCCACTACCGGCGGGTCGGCGACGTCCCCCGCAAGCGTCACACGCTCCACCAGCACGAGGGCTCGGTCGCGTTCGAGGAGCTGATGGGCACCGAGGGCTTCTCCGGCGCTTCGACGTTGCTGTACCACCGGCGTTCGCCGAGCGCGATCGTCCGCATCGAACCGGTCGAGACGCGCGATCCGTGCTGGCACGCGAATCAACCGCTGCGCCCGCATCATCTACGCCCGAGAGAGCGCGTCGATCAGTTCGACCGGCCCGACCCGGTGGGCGCGCGGCAGCTTCTGCTCGGCAACGACGACGTGGAGATCGCCTGGGTCGCGGCAAACACCACGAGCCCCCTGTATCGCGACGCCACCGGCGACGAGCTCGTCTACGTCCATGCGGGCACGGCCGTGCTCGAAAGCGGGTTCGGCCGCCTCGCGGTCGCGTCCGGCGACTACGTGGTCATCCCGGCTGCCACTACGCACCGATGGGTCGTCGATGCGCCCGTGGAGATGCTGATCATCGCCGCCCGCGGCCACGTGTCGGTTCCGGCGCGGTACCTCAACGCGTACGGTCAACTGCTCGAAGGCGCGCCCTACAGCGAACGTGATCAGCGCGCGCCCGATTGCGAGCCACTCCTCGTCGACGACGAGGAGGTGCCGGTGCTCGTGCGCACGCGCGGCGGGCTGAGTGTTCACGTCCACGCGACCCATCCGTTCGACGTCATCGGCTGGGACGGCTACCTCTACCCGTGGTCCATGAGCATCCACGACTTCGAGCCCATCGTCGGGCGCATCCACCAGCCGCCTCCTGTCCATCAGACGTTCGCGGGGCCAAACTTCGTCGTGTGCAGCTTCGTGCCGCGCCCGTACGACTTCGATCCGAACGCGGTCAAGGTGCCCTATCACCATTCGAACGTCGACTCCGACGAAGTGCTGTTCTACGCGGCGGGCAACTTCATGAGCCGGGCGGGGTCGGGCATCGGCGTGGGATCGATCAGCTTGCATCCCCCCGGCTTCGTGCACGGTCCGCAACCGGGTAGCCGCGAGAGCAGCGTCGACGCGCTGCGCACCGAGGAGCTGGCGGTGATGCTCGACGCCTTCCGGCCGCTGTTGCTCAGCGACGGCGCGCTCGCGGTGAGCGACCCGGAATACCCGTTCAGCTGGAGCCGTCCCATGGGTACAGCCTCATCGTGACCGGCGCGAACCTGTACTCGCCGGTCCGGACCACCGCCGACGGCTCGGTGAGAGTCGAGCTGTCGCAAACGCATCCCGGCTTCGCCGATCCGGAATACCGCGCCCGCCGTGATGCAATCGCATCGCTCTCGGTGGGTCATGTTGTCAACCAGCCGATCCCCAACGTCGAGTACACCGAGGTCGAGCACGATGTATGGCGCACCGTGAGTCGTGAGCTCGCGGTGAAACACCGCATGCATGCCGCTCACGGGTTCGTCGACGCGGTCGAAGCGCTCGCGCTTCCTCGCGATCACATCCCACAGCTCACCGACGTCACGCGTCGGCTCGCGCCCGTCACGGGATTTCGATACGAGCCGGTTGCCGGACTGGCGCCGCTGCGAAGGTTCTACGGCTCGTTCGACGAGAACGTGTTCCTATCGACCCAGTACATCCGCCATCACTCTTCACCGCTCTACACGCCCGAGCCCGACATCGTGCACGAAGTGCTCGGCCACGCCAACCAGCTCGCCGATCCCACCACGGCGCGCTTGTACCAACTCGTCGGCGCGGCGGTAGGCCGCGTCGAAACCGACGAGGCGTTGCGCCTCCTGTCGCGGGTGTTCTGGTTCACCTTCGAATTCGGTGTCGTGGAGGAAGACGGCGACCTGAAGGCTTACGGCGCCGGCATTCTCTCGTCGTTCGGCGAGCTCGACGCCTTCCGCCAAGCAACGATCCGGCCACTCGACTTCGTCGAGATGGCACATGTCGAGTACGACATCACGACGTACCAGCCGACGTTGTTCGCGGCGCGCTCGATGACCGAGGTCTACGACGCGCTCGAGGCCTTCCTCACGTCATTCAGCGACGAGACGCCTTCGATGTTGGCGACGACGACTCCAGCGTGAGCCCGCGTCGCGAGCCAGCATCCTGTGATCACGAGCACGAAGCCGCTGATCGTCGCGAGCGTGATGTGCTCGTCGAGCACAAGCGCTCCCAACACGACGGCAATGGCGGGGTTCGCGAACGTGATCAGGGTCGCGCGCGTCGGGCCGATCTCGGCAATCAGCGCGAAGAACAAGACGAACGCCAACCCGGTACACACCGCGGCCAGTCCGAACACCGCAGCCCACGCGCTCTCGGGCGGCGCGCCGGTTGGGCGCGCCAACCACGCTAGTGGCGCGACCACGATCGCAACCGCAGCGAGGGAGACCGAGACGACCCCGATGCTCGGCACGCCGGCCAGACGGCGAGACACGATGAACGGACCGATGGAATAGCCGACGCACACGAGCATCACCTGCGCGACGCTCCACCAGGGGATGCCATGCGCGGCGCTTCTCAGGTCGCCACCGACGAGCAGCGCGACCCCGCCAAGTCCGATCGCGATTCCGACAACCCGCACGGGGCGCAACGCCGCGTGATCTCCGAGGGTGTACGCCGCCAACGCACCGAAAAGCGGCACGCACGCAACGAGGAGTCCGGTGAGACCCGACGGCAGTCGCTTCTCGGCGTTGGTCAACAACAGCCACGGCGCGCCCATCTCGATCGCGGCGAACAAGAGCACTGGTCGCCAGTGCCGCAGCGCGGCTCGCAATGCATCGGTGCGCGCGGCGAGGACCAGCAACACAACACCGGCGATGGCCGTACGGCCGAAAACGATGACGGGCGGCTCGACGTGCTTCACCGCGACCTTGATGAGTAGGTAGGGAATACCCCAGATCACGCTCATCGCCGCGAAGAGCAGCCAACCTCGGCGTGTCATCGGCCCGTTCACGTCGGTCAACGTAGCGGCGAACTACACCCGTCCCGGCAGAGTTACAGAAGTTCGTCCGAAGATGTCTCAACCGTTCAGTTCGGAAGTCAGCCGAGAGGTCAGCTCGTCCAGAGTGCGGTGACCGTTATTGAAATAGCGACGTCCGGGACGCACGAAACGTCGGGGCTCGAGGCTCACCTTGGTCCACGCACCGAGACGGGGCCACAGCTGAACCTCGACGGGTATCCATCGCCGCAGCCACGGGCTGCGCAGCGATCCGCGCAGCCGCCACGTGCCGCTCGGTTCGAAGCGCGGCGCCTCGAGCAGGAGCCGCCGGCTCACGCGTACGCGCGCGTCGTCGGCCCGCCGACACCACCAGTTCGGAAGATCGGCGAGCAACGCCGGATTCAGAGCGGTCATTCGAATGAACGCCGCGGAAGACCGCCGGCCCGTGTCCGCGGGCGGCGGCCCAGTGAGGATCGGCGGCGCCGATGTAGGTATCGCGCTCGCGAATGCGGGCTCACGGCGGTTGGCGAACGGGTCACCGAGGCGCCAGTCATTGGCTACCGGCGCCGGCGGCACCGGCACACCGTCCTCGTACACCGGGAGCGGCTCGAGAACATCGTCGTCACACGACTCTTGCACGCGATGGTCAAAGTACCTCTCTCGGACCCCACATGTGCCCCGACTCCCAAACGCCATGACGACGGGTCGACGACGGAAAGCCAACTGACTACGAGTGGGGGGTCATCCGTCGGTAGGAGACGACACAGGGTCTCGCGCTGCGGGCCACGCCCCCGATCTGGGATGGCATCGGTACGACCTCGTCGAAGTCGGGGGTCATCACGTAGGCCGACGACAGGCGAGCGACCGTCCGGACGATTGCTGATACCGAGAATCGCTGGGCCGGGCAGCGATGCGGCCCGTGTCCGAACGTCGTTACCGCCACATCGCGATGTAAGGATCGGTCGCTCCACCGGGCGGGTTCGTAAGCGAAGCCGAGCTGCTCGGTGTTCGTCAGCGGCAGCATCGTCGCCAGCTGTACACCGCGCTCGACGCGATACTCGTGCCGGCCGTCGGAGAACGTGAACGGTCGCAGCACCTCGCGCAGCATGATCGAACGCTGTCCGAGCCGGACGGCCTCGAACGCGCAATGTTCGAGCGAGGCATCCGTCGGATGCAGCAGGACCTGCGCGAGCGACCACGCCAGCGCCGCGAACAAGTTGGTCATGGTCGCAATGTGAAGCAGGACCACGTCGCCCGCGATGCCGGGCGCCGGGTCGGCCACGTCGTCCCATCGCCGCGCGATGTCGTCGAGGAAGCTCGGTTGGCGGTCGGTGCGTGCGAGGAGTGCTCGCACGACATGCTCGATGCGTCCGAGCGCCGCTCGTTCGTCGTCCTTCGTGGCGCCCTTCGACCGCTCCGGGTGCACGAAGGCCTCGGCACCGTCGAGGATCTCGAACTCGGGGATGAGATCGGCGATCGGCGCCTCGCGTCCCATCCAACACCCGAGCCCGAGGCGATGTCCGACGCGACGCGAGAAGTCGAACACGTCGAATGATCCGGTGTCGCCCAGCTCCTCGATCTCGGCATCGATCGCCCAATCGAGGTTGTCGAGATAACCCTGAACCTCCTCGGCGCCGAAGAGGTCGTGCGCGAACGTGCGGCGCTCCGCGAAGAGCTCGTCGGGCATCTTGCGCACGAGCATGCGGTAGTCGGCAAGACCCTTGCTCGCGACGCGTTCCTCGACCGCGTAGAACGATCGGAGCCCAACCTCGCTGAAGGTGAACAGGTAGGTGACACCTCCGGACTCCACGGCGAATGTGTCGCCGAGCTGCCGGCGCGCGTCGGCCAGCCCAACGACGGGATCGTTCTCGTCCGGCGAATCCCACGGCATCACGAAGTCGCTGCGAGGCGGATTCGGATCGATCAGCACCGCCACGGCATCAATCGTTTCCATACAGGTTGCAAAGAGTTCACAGCATCAGACTGGCACGAGCGCGACGAGCGGACCACTGGGTAGTGTCATCGGGGGTTCGTTATGTCGTCGTTCCACGTGCACCGCTCCAACCCCGCGAAGTCGGGGCCGCCGAATGATCCGCCCAAGCCGCCGGCGCGCCCATCTTCGCCCCGGTGGTTGCACTTCGTGTGGCTCATAGGGCTGCTCGCGACGCTGCTGTTGTTGTTCACGCCGAGCTCGTCGCCGGCGACGACGTCCCTGTCGTTCACCGATTGGAAGACGAAGGTCGACGCCAATCAGGTGAAGACCGCGACGATCGATCAGTCGGGAAAGGTCACAGGCCAGCTCAACGACAAAGGCAACACCCACTACACGTCGCGCATCCCGACTGCGCTGAACGACAACACGCTGGCCGACGATCTCGAAACGCACCATGTCACGGTGAACGGCACCGCGAGCTCGACCAGCTTCTGGAGCGTCGTGGGCGGACTGTTGCCGCTCTTCATTCTCGTGGGCGTGTACTTCTGGATCAGTCGACGCGCGACGCGCCAGCTCGCCGGCGGGTTCATGGGGATCGGTTCGTCGAAGGCGAAGGTCTACGACGAGGAGCGACCGAAGACGCGCTTCACGGACGTTGCGGGGTACGAAGGCGCAAAGCGCGAGATCAGCGAAGTGGTCGACTTCCTCAAGCGACCCGATCGGTACGCGGCCGCGGGTGCGGTTGCACCGCGCGGCGTGCTGATGGTCGGACCACCGGGCACCGGCAAGACGCTGATGGCGCGGGCAGTGGCCGGTGAGGCCGACGTACCGTTCTTCGCGTTGACGGGTTCGAGCTTCGTGGAGATGTTCGTCGGAGTCGGCGCCGCGCGGATGCGCGACCTGTTCACGGCCGCGCGCAAGGCGGCACCCGCGATCATCTTCATCGACGAGGTCGATGCGATCGGTCAACGTCGTGGGGGCGCGGTCGTGTCGAACGACGAGCGGGAGCAGACGCTGAATCAGATGCTCGCCGAGATGGACGGCTTCGACCCGAGCGCCGGTGTCGTCGTGCTCGCGGCGACGAACCGCCCGGAGACGCTCGATCCCGCGCTGCTGCGGCCGGGCCGCTTCGATCGCCAGGTCGAGATCCCGTTGCCGAACCTCCGCGAGCGCGTCTCGATCCTGGCAGTGCATGCTGGCGACAAGCACATCGCCGACGACGTCGATTTCAACGCGATTGCGCGCGCCACGCCGGGCTTCTCAGGCGCCGATCTCGCCAACCTGGTGAACGAGGCCGCGATCGTGGCTGTGCGCGACGGCCGCAACACGATCACTGCCGCAGACTTCTCAGACGCACGCGACCGCATCCTGCTCGGCCGGCGCGAAGCAACGAACGCGCTGATGGGCGACGAAAAGTACGCGGTCGCCGTGCACGAGTCGGGACATGCGCTGGTCGCGGCGCTGTCGGAACACGCCGATCCCGTCGCCAAGGTCACGATCCTGCCCGCGGGCCAGGCACTTGGTGTGACCGAGCAGCTCCCCGCCGACGAGCGCCGCTTGTATCCCGAGAGCTACCTGAAGGCCTCACTCGCCGTCCGCCTTGGTGGCCGCGCCGCCGAATTGCTCGTGCTCGGAGAGGCGTCGTCGGGCGCGGCGAGTGACCTGGCCGGCGCGACCGACCTCGCGACACGAATGATCCGCGAGTACGGCATGAGTGCACGGCTCGGTCCGGTCGGCTTTGCGAGCGGGTCGCCCATGTACCTCGGCACCGAAGAAGTACGCAGCCGGCCTTACGCCGAGGAAACGCAGAAGATCATCGACGAGGAAGTCTCGAAGCTGCTCCGCGAAGCCGAGCAGCGGGCGCTGGAGTTACTCGGCGGGCATCGCCCGGCACTCGACCGTCTCGTCTCCGACTTGCTCGAACACGAGACCGTCGACGGCACTGCGGTCCAAGCTGCGATCGACGGCACCGATGGTCCCACTGGTCCCGCGGAAAGCGGCGGCCCGCTCCGTGAGCCGCAATACCAGGCCCGTGCGGCACCACCCGCCGGCTGAGCGAAGTCGGATATCACCGCCGAATCGTCCAACTCGCGTCGAAGCTGCTCTACCGCACTTGACTCACCGGATTGACGACTATCTCGAGACTCAACGCGCGAGGAGGCTGTTGATCTTTTCGAGCAGCCGCGGGAGGTCGATCGGCTTGGTATCGAAGTCGTCACAGCCCGCGGCGATCGCCCGCTCGCGGTCCCCGGACATTGAATGCGCCGTGAGCGCCAACACCGGGATCGCCCGCGTCTGGTCGTCGCCCTTCAACGCGCTCGTCGCCTCCCATCCGCTCATCACCGGCAGGCTCATATCCATGAGAATCAGGTCCGGCGCATCGGCGCGTGCCATCTCCAATCCCTGTGCGCCGTCGACCGCGATGGCAACT
This sequence comes from Actinomycetota bacterium, assembly GCA_003134555.1. Taxonomy (GTDB): domain Bacteria; phylum Actinomycetota; class Acidimicrobiia; order IMCC26256; family PALSA-610; genus PALSA-610. The sequence continues at coordinate 62,120 of PLBO01000082.1, read as the reverse complement.
TCGTGGCCTCGCTTGATCAAGCGCCGGGAGAGCATGTCCCGATTCAGTTCGTTGTCTTCGACGAGCAAAATGCGCGCCATCAGCCTCTCCACTCCTTCTTGACGATCATGATGCGGCGAATCTCCTCTACGAGGTCCGGCAGGGTGTAGTCGCCTTTCTGAAAGATCCGACCCACACCTCCCAGCCGCTCGCGATCGGCGGCGGATACATCCATGGATGTGATCACGATGATCGGAATCGACCGCAAATGTGGCTGGTCATGCAGTGCCGCGACAAATTCGAATCCATCCATCTCGGGCATCATGAGGTCGAGGATGATCAACGATGGAGCGTCCTGTGCAAGCTCGTTCAAAGCCATCCGACCGTTCTCAGCCTCTCGTACACGCCAGCCCGCGCGTTCGAGCGCTCGCCTCGCGATATCGCGCGCCGATTCGTCGTCGTCGACGACGAGCGCACTTCGGCCACCCTTGGCCTGTATGCGTCCCAGAATTGATCCCAGACGCTCCCAATCGACGGGCTTGGTGAGATATTCGGCGGCGCCGAGTGCGTAACCCAGATTCTGATCGTCGGTGATGGTGAGAAGGATTACCGGGATGCTCTCGAGCAGAGGATCGGCTTTGAGCGCGCGCAGTACTTCCCATCCGTCCATTCCCGGCATGATCACGTCGAGCGTGATGACATCGGGACTGTGTTCGCGTGCCATGCGCAGGGCCTGCTCTCCCGTTGCCGCGGCGAGCACCGCGAATCCCTCGCGCCGCAAGAATCGACTCAGCAGGTCGCGGGCCGCGGCGTCGTCGTCGACGACGAGCACCGACGTCCCGGCGACAGGAACGCCGGGGCTCATCGCGGCCGGGGTCTGCTGAGGGTTGACAGAAGAACGGTCGGGAAGCCGCACCTCGAAGATGGAACCGACGCCCGGCTGACTCTCGCAGCGGATCGAGCCCCCGAGTATCTCGCAGAACTGTTGTGTGATCGCGAGTCCGAGACCCGTTCCTCCGTAGTCGCGCGCGGTCGTCTCTTCCGCTTGGCTGAACGCCTCGAACACTCGGCCCAGTTGCTCCGGCGTCATGCCGATGCCCGTGTCACGAACTCGGAAGGTGATCCAGTCGTCGCCCGAAGGAACGGCATCACGCTCGATCTCGAGGGCGATCACGCCCGCCTGGGTGAACTTCGACGCGTTGCTCAGGATGTTGAAGAGCACCTGACGAACTTTCGTCGCATCCGAGCGCATCGACCCGAGCTGCGTTCCGGCGCGGAGCTCCATCGTGTTCGCATTCTTTCGCACGAGCGGAGCGATCGTGCTCTCGATGTCGTGCGCGAACTCGTCGAGGTCGAATGCTTCGACGTGGACCTCCATCTTTCCGGCCTCGATCTTGGAAAGGTCGAGGACGTCGTTGATGAGGCTCAGCAAGTGACGACCGGAAGTGACGATGCGTTCCAGATCCGGCAAGTAGTCGCCGTGTTCGTTGTCACGCACTTCTTCCTGCAGCATTTCGCCGTAGCCGATGATGGCATTCAGCGGGGTGCGCAGCTCATGGCTCATGTTCGCGAGGAAGTCGCTCTTGGCGCGGCTGGCCTGCAGCGCGGCGTCGCGGGCGTGACCGAGATCACGATGCGATTTCGCGAGCTCGGTCGTCCGTTCTTCGACCTTACGCTCGAGCGATTGTTCCGACTCTCGGAGAGCTTCGTTCGCGGCCCGCGTAGCTTCGAGCGTGTCGGTCAGCCGAACGTTCGATTGCCTGATCGAGAACATGCACAGGATCGCCCCGACCAGCACCGCAAACGCGGAAAGGCCTTTCCAAAACACATCCGACGTGCCCGTGAGCGGCAGTGGAGGATCGAACATCGTGGAAACTGCGCCAACGACCAGGATCCCCGAAGCAACGTAAAGGAGGCGCAGCAGATGCCGGTTGCTCACAAACGGCATCGCGAGCACGACCGACAGGATGCAGAAGACGGCGGTGAGCGGCCAGAGCGCCGGAGCGAAGATCGCCATCGCGAGGACCGGGCACCAGATGGCGAATGCAAGCGCCGTGGTTCCCTCGGCCACTCGGCTGCGGCGGGTGTAGTAGACCGCGAAGCGCTGAATCACGAACGTCGGCACGATCGAAGCCGCGAGAATCAACAACGCCGTATCGCCGTAGTACCAGTACAACGCGAGTACCGCGGGAATCGCGACCGGCGCCGCGGGCTCGTTGAAACTGATGAGCTGGCGCAGCAGTACCGCGTCCGGGGTCATTTCGCTCTGATCCGACAACGGCCGCTCCCCTCTGGCGCTACATCCGCCGCCAGCGACGACAGCATCTACACGGACCCGATCACTGCTCGGACCTGATCACGAAGTCCGGACGAGCCGTATGCTTACCATCGCATGAGCGAAGACGGTAGGACGGGGAGCGAGGCGCGCACCACTCTGCGCAAGCTGCAGCACGATCTCCGAACTCCCCTCGGCCAGATCCTCGGCTATGGCGAGATGCTCGAAGAAGAGCTCGGCGATCGCGGTCTGACCGCCCTGCTCCCCGACCTCCGCCACATCCGCACCGCAGCTACGACGCTGCTCGGATTGGTCGACGGTGTCTTTCGTTCCGACGACGCTCCGGACACGGCATCCGTTCGGGTATCCAGCGATGACGCGGACCCCGCACCGACATCGGGCGGTCACTCGGGACGTCTACTGCTCGTCGACGACGAACCCGCGAACCGCGAACTCCTCGGGCGCCAACTCGAGCGCGCGGGATACGACGTTGCGGAGGCCGAGAGCGGTCGCGCTGCGTTGACAATGATCGAGGAACATGAGTTCGATCTCGTGCTGCTCGACGTGATGATGCCCGACATGGACGGTGTCGAGACCTTGGAGTGCATCCGGCGTGCGCGGTCGGTTTCCGAGCTCCCGGTGATCATGGCGACAGCACTGACCGCAACGAACGACATCGTTGCGGCGCTCGCGCTCGGAGCGAACGACTACGTCACCAAACCGTTCGACATGGCCCTGGTCTCGGCCCGCATCCAGGCGCAACTCGCGCTCCGCTCCGCCGCACGAGAGATCGAGGCGCTCGCGCAGCAGTTGGAGATCCGCAACCTGTTCCTGCGCCGCACGTTCGGTCGCTATCTGTCCGACGACGTCGTCACCAGCCTGCTCGAAAACGATCAGGGCCTCGAGATCAGGGGCGAACGCCGACGGGTCACCATCCTCGTCGCCGACCTGCGCGGGTTCACTTCCTTGACCGAGGCGCTCGATCCCGACGAGATCGTGACAATCCTGAACAACTACCTCGCGACGATGGCCGACGTGATCCAGGAGTATCAGGGCACCGTCGACGAGTTCCTCGGCGATGCGATCCTCGCGCACTTCGGTGCGCTCGCAACCAGGGAGGACGACACAGAACGAGCGGTCGCGTGCGCGATCGCGATGCAACGGGCGATCGAGGACGTCAACCGCGTCAACCGCGAACAGCGACTCCCCGATGTCGAAATGGGTATCGGCGTGGCGACGGGCGACGTCATCGTCGGAAATCTCGGCTCGGAGAAACGTTCCAAGCACACTGCGATCGGCAGCGCCGTCAACCTTGCCTCCCGCATAGAGGGCTACACCATGGGAGGCGAAATACTCCTGTCTCACGCGACGTTCGAAGAGGTCGCGGATCTCGTTCAGATCGATCGGGTTCGCGACGTGTGGCCCAAAGGATTCGAAGCGCCGCAACAGGTGCACAGAGTGCTTGCGATCCAAGGCAAGTACGAACTCGCCGTGCCCGTCGATCGGACCCTCTTCATCGATCTGTCCGAGCCGATTCCCGTTCGCTTCGCGCTGCTCGAAGGGAAATCGGTATCGGGTTCGCTCCACGACGGCAACATCGCCGCGCTCTCGTCAACCGGCGCACGTATCGTCTCCGACGCCCACGTATCCGAGTTGACCGAACTGCGCATCGAGATCGTCGGGACCGAAGGCGAAGAAGGTGCCTGCTACGCGAAGGTCGTCGATCACGGAGAAGGTCTCGAATCCGTTTTTACGGTTCGCTTTTCGACCCGGTCGAGCGCGCTCGCACATCACTCGTCTACCCAAGCACTCATATAGTCCGTCGACCGCGACCGACCACAAGGTCACCAGGGAGATACGCGATGACACAATCGCTGGCTCACATCGATCTGCTCGAGGACACCTGGGCGCGGTCGGTTCCCTACGACCAGTTCGATCTTCTGCGACGCGACGCGCCCGTCTTCTGGCACGAGCACCCCGCATCCGAAGGATTCTGGGCAGTGACCCGCTACGACGACGTGCGCGCAATCAGCCGCGACCACGAGACGTTCTCGACGGAGCTCGGTTCGACCTTCATCACTGATCAGACGCCCGAGACGCTCGAGATTATGCGGATGACGATCCTCAACATGGATCCGCCCAAGCACTCGCGTTACCGCCGGCTGGTAAGCGCCGGATTCACGCCGCGCATGATCAACCGGCTCATCGATCGCATCCAAGAACGCGGGCTGGCGATCGTCGCGACCGTCGCGGGACGAGAGCAGATCGAGTTCGTCGAGGAGGTCGCGGCCGAACTACCACTGCAGATGATCTGCGAGATGATCGGCGTGCCCGACGAGGAACGGCATCGGATCTTCGACTGGAGCAACCGGCTCGTCGGTTTCCAGGACGAGGATTTCCGCACGTCCGAGGAGGACGGCCAGATGGCCGCGGCTGAGATCTACGCGTTCTGCGAGTCGATCGCCGCCGACCGCCGTGAGAACCCGCGCGACGACATCATGACGGCATTGGTAATGGCCGAGGTCGACGGCGACCGCCTGACCTCGGACGAGATCAACATGTTCTTCGTCACGTTGGTCGTCGCCGGCAACGAGACCACCCGCAACTTGATCGCACATTCGTTGCAAGCGCTGTTGGAGCGACCCGACGTCAAGGCCGACCTCGTCGCCAATATCGACGACGACGACTTGTGGAGTTCCGCCACCGAAGAGTTCCTCCGCTGGGGCTCGTCGATCCATAACTTCCGTCGCACTGCAACGCGCGACACCGAGATCGGCGGCCAGTCCATCAAGGCGGGAGACAAAGTCGTCATCTTCTACGCGTCCGCCAATCGTGATCCGGACCATTTCATTGACCCGAACGTGTTCGATCCGCGCCGCTCGCCGAACGAGCATCTCACGTTCGGCGGCGGAGGCTCCCACTTCTGTCTCGGCGCAAACCTCGCGCGGGCTCAGATCAAGATCATGATGCGCGAGTTCCTGCGCCGATTCCCAAACGTCGAGCCGGCCGGCCAGCACCGGCGCATGCGATCCGACTTCGTCAACGGCATCAAGTACCTACCGGTGCGACTCAACGCTTGACAACGACCGCCGTTAACAGTCCCGCTCGCGCTCTCATGCAGCGACGCAATCCACTCGGCGCCCGCGCCCTACCGTGGCCTGTCAGTCGTGCTCGGAGTTGTGGCGCTGCCGACCCACGTGACCCTACAAACCAGCCAAATCAACCGTGGGTCGCGTTCGCCGGCGGATATTGGGTCGGGTCACCTGCGTGCGTCCGGTGACGGTGGAGAACGGGGGCAGCGAGCAGACCGTGCACATCGGCGTCGGCAAAGCATGTCCGGGCCAACAGCCACCACCGCAGCCCTCCGATACGTAGCGCCGCGCTGACGCTCGCCAGAACTGCCTGTCGCCTTGGGCGTTCTCGGTTGACGACGGTGCCAATTGCCGCTGAGGGCGTGCCCGGTGCGCCAAAGATCGACGATCGCGGTCATGCTCATCAGGTGACACCCGACGACGAATGGTCAACGGATCGCGATGGTCCCTTCTCGGCGCATTGCCCGTTCACGATCGATCATCCGATCATGTCGCAGCGGTGGGAGCGACTGACCTTCTTGCATTGGTCGTTCGATCCGTACACCGTCCAGCGTCTCGTGCCGGATTGGCTACGCGTCGAGACCTTCGACGGTGTCGCATGGGTTGGTGTGGTGCCGTTCTTCATGCGGGTCGCAACTCGGAGCGGTCATCGCATTACCTGGGTGTCGCACTTTTGCGAAACCAACGTCCGCACCTACGTGCGCGATCACGAGGGAAGGTCGGGGATCTGGTTCTTCTCGCTTGACGCCGCACGTCTTGGCGCGGTGATCACCGCCCGCGCCACCTACCGGCTCCCATACTTCTGGTCGCGAATGCGTCTCGACGAGCGCGACGGCGAGATCGCGTACACGTGTCGACGGCGATGGCCCGACCCACAGACCGCCAGCAGCCGGATACACATTCGGATCGGTGACCCGTTCACCGCCTCGGGCCTTGACGACCGCGACCACTTCCTTACGGCCCGTTGGGTGTTGTTCAGCGCCGCAGGTGATCGGACTCGTTTCGCACGTGCGTGGCACACGCCTTGGCCACTGTTTCACGCCGACCCCATCGACATCGATGACCGACTCATCACCATGGCCGGTCTTCCGTCTCCCCAAGGACAACCGATCGCGCACTACTCGCCCGGCGTGGATGTGCGCATCGGGCGTCCCCAGCGGTATCGGCCTCGCCCTTAGCCGCGATCCGCGACGCCATATCTGCCAGTGAAACTGGGTTCGTTGACGCTGCCGGTCAGCGGAGGGTGAGCACCAGCAGACCGTAGATCGCGCCAACGACGAGGAGCGCAACGACGCTGTAGAGGACGACGCGCAGCCAACCGCTCGCTCCGCCAATGCCCATGTTCTCCAGCACCGCTTCGCGCTCGGCGTGCTGCAGCCGCTCGTTCTCGGCCGGAGTGCCGACCTTGGCGAGATGCTCGGGATGCTTTTTGCCCTTACGAGGCTTCTGGCCGGACCTGCCCATGCCGGTGATGCTAACTGAGGCTTCCTTCCCACCTCTCCCGGCTGGGCAAGAGTGTCCCCGAGCAGAAGCAGTCTGTGCGGATGCGCGGCGCGCTCTTGGGGCTCGCGGTCGTACGGTTGTGGATGAGCGGGGACTCGATGGATCCAACTGATTCTGGAAGGTCGGGCGACGGTATGGTCGGGTTTCTCGATGCCGTAGATCCCGGCGCGGTTCGCGACCCGTATCCGGAGTTCGCACGGCTGCGGCGTCAGTCTCCAGTGTTACGCCGGGACTCGATCTATGAGGGTGCCCCGGCGTCGTACGTCGTGTACCGCCATGACGACGTGACTCGTGTTCTGCGTGACGGAGCGACGTTCTCATCGGCAGTTATCGCGGATGGGATGCGCGAGGTGTGGGGCCGCAAGATCATCGTGGGCATGGACGCTCCCGAGCATCAGCATCACCGGGCGCTGGTCTCGGTGGCGTTCCGGCAGCGGACACTGGCGCGGTGGGAGGAGTCTCTCGTTGGTCGAGTCGTCGACGAGTTGATCGACCAGTTCGTTGACCACGCCCACGTGGACCTTGCGACCGAGTACACGTTCGGGTTTCCCGCGAAGGTGATCTCCGGCGTGCTCGGGCTACCCGAGGCGGACTACCAGCAGTTCCAGCAGTGGGCAGTCGGCATCATCACCGTCTTTCGCGACTGGGACAGCGCGGTGCGATGCTCGAACGAGCTACGTGAATACCTCGAACAGATCGTCAACGAACGGCGAGTAGCCCCCCGCGATGATCTGATCACCGACTTGGTGACCGCCGAGCTCGACGGCGAGCGGCTCGACGACGAAGAGATCTACTCGTTCTTGCGGATGCTGCTGCCCGCCGGGATCGAGACGACCTATCGGTCCAGCGGCAACCTCCTCTATTTGCTGCTCACTCATCCCGAACAGCTCGACGCGGTCCGCGCCGACAGGTCCCTCATCCCGCAAGCCATCGAGGAAGGACTTCGCTACGAGTCGCCGATCTTGCTCACCGCGCGGATCACGACCCGCCCAACGGAACTCTCCGGTGTCGCGATCCCGAAGGACACGGTCGTGACGGCGATGGTCGCGTCGGCGAACCGGGACCCCGATGTGTATGACGACCCGGAGACGTTCGACGTCTTCCGAAACGCACACCAGCACATGTCATTCGGAACTGGACCCCATCTCTGCCTCGGGATGCACCTCGCTCGTCTGGAAACTCGGGTCGCGCTCAACGCGCTGTTTGACCGGCTCCCGGGTCTTCGCCTCGATCAGGAAGCGGCCGTGAAATCAGACGCGCACATCCAAGGAGACAGCCTCTTTCGCAACCCAACGAGCCTGCCGGTCATATGGGATCACTCGAACACTGTCTCTTGAACATGCACGACGTTTCCGACAGAACTGAGGAATCGAGATGACCAAGTACTCGTTCCGCGAGTTACAGAGTGCATACGAACACTTCTCGCGCGTCTCGGACGACTGTGCGGCGTCCGCCGACTACAACGCGTTCGCCGACCTGTTCACGACGGAATGCACCTACATCGAGCATGTTTTCGGCGAGATGCTCGGCCGGGAGGCGGTCCGCCGATGGATCGTTCCGCTGATGACGACGAATCCGAACGACCAGATGACTTACAGCCACGATTGGGTGCTCTTCGATGAGGAGAACGGACGCGTGATCTTCTGTGCCCGAACGCACATGCCCGATCTTGGTGACGAGCGCGAGTATTCGACGACCAACTGGTCGATGATCGACTACGCCGGAAAAGGTCAGTGGTCACGCGAAGAAGACATCTACAACCCGGCACACTTCGGCACGATGCTCACCGAGTGGCAAGAGACCAAAGAGGCGCTCGGCACCGCGTGACCTGCGCGCGCCATTCCTCACTTTGCGCTGGTCGCAGTCGCCCTGTTCGCGCTGACCGCGTGCGGCGGCGACGACAACTCACAAACCTCCACGACATCGGCACGGGCGGCAGTGGGTACAACCACGACCATGACTATCGCCGCGCCCAAGATCGTCGTGACCAGCACCGCGTTCGAGAACAACCAACCGATCCCGCGTCAGTACTCCTGCGACGGCGGCAGCGCGGTGGTGCCCGTCGCGTGGAGCGGGATTCCGGCTGAGGCAACCAGCGTCGCGCTCGAGGTCCACGATCCCGACGCGCCACTCCCCGGGGGATTCCTGCACTGGCTCGTGCTCGGCCTGCCGCCGACCGACGGTTCGGTGCCCCCGGTTCCGGAAGCTGCGCGCCAAGACCCCGAGTGGCGGGGTCCGTGCCCGCCGGAGGGCAGCGACCCGCACCACTACCGCTTCACGGTGTACGCCCTGAACAAGGACGTGCAGACCCGAGCGGAGATCAAGGATGCAACGATCGCGCAGAGCACACTCGTCGGCACGTATCGCCGCTGAACGGCACACTCCGGACCTACGGCGACGTGGCGCGCAGCAGGTAGCGAGCGTCGAACCCGTCGTCGGAGTAGTCGGCGGCCTCGATGCTGAACCCGGTCCGCTCGAACATCGGCTCGAGCAGCCACGTGAAGGTTGAGTGCTCGTCGCGCACGTGCTCTTCCATCTCCCAGCGAGCCCAGTCACCGTCGACCTCGTCGCCGTGCGGTGCACACCATGCCTCGACGCGTTCATCCGCCTCGCCGGGGCTGAAGTGGTACGCGACGTCCCACAGCCGGAAGATGCCGCCCGGCCGCAGCATGGCCCGTACGCGGCGCAGCGCCATCACCTTCCAGAAGTCAGGCAGGTGGTGAAGCGCGTAGCGGGAGTAGACGATGTCGGCTGGGTCCGGCGCGTGGTTGTAGGTGAGGAACCCGGCATCGGCGATCTCGACGTTCTTGATGTCAGCTTGATCACGCTTGAGGCGCAGCCTCGCGCGCATCAGAGGTGACACGTCAACGGCCACCACGCGGCGACACAAAGAGGCGGCGGCCAGTGCGAACTGACCCGTACCGCACCCGAGATCCACTACAACCGATGACGTGTCGAGTCCCCACGAGCGCAAGAGCTCGACCTCCTCGGCCGCGCGCGCGTCCATCTTCCCGTCGTATCGCTCGACATGGGCGTGATCGAGGTTCTCGCGCCCGGCGCTCGCCAGTTCGTCGAGCAGCCAACCTGGCCTCGTTCGTTCACCGTCCATCCCACGCATGACCCCTGATTGTGCCAGCCGTTCGAGGAGGCGCTTCGCATGAGTTTGCGGACGCATACGTTGCACAGACGACTACAGGCGAGCCGAGGAGGTTGGAGCAGCATGCCCTTCGTCACGAGTCACATGTCCATCTCCCTCGACGGGTTCGTGGCCGGACCCGACCAGAGCGAGGACAACCCGATCGGCGTCGACGGGATCAAGCTTCACCGCTGGCACCTCAACGATCCCAAGCATCCGATCGACGAGGCCTTCACGCAGCGGCTACTCGGGCCCCGCGGCGCGTACATCATGGGCCGCAACATGTTCGGCCCGGTTCGCGGTGAGTGGGGCAACTCCGATTGGCGCGGCTGGTGGGGCCCCGAGCCGCCATACCACGCCCCGGTGTTCGTACTCACTCATCATCCGCACGACGCGATCGAGATGGAGGGCGGCACGGTCTTCAACTTCGTCGACAGCTTCGACGCCGCCTTGGCGGCGGCGACCAAAGCGGCCGGCGACCGACCGATCGACGTAGCGGGAGGTGCGAGCGCCGTCCGCCAAGCGTTCCGGGCCGGCTGCCTCAATGAGCTCGTGCTCGACATCATCCCGGTCGTGCTCGGAAGCGGCGAGCGGATGTTCGACAGCGTGTCGGACCTGAATGCAGAGCCCGTCGAGGTGGCCACGTCGCCGCTGGCCACCCACATCGTCTACAGGATCAACTAACCCATCGAGTGGGTGGAGCTCCTCGGCCGCTACTCCAACCAAGACATCGTAACACGATTTCAGGGCATTCTCGCTGGTCAGGGGCGTGATCAACCACCCGCTCGGCCTACCCGATCGCGCCAAATCCAGCATCGCTTGAACGAGCAGCAAGTGCGCGAACTACTCGCCCACTACTGCAGTGGCACCCCGATCGATCGGGTAGCCAACGACTTCGGTATTGCACGCACCACCGTCATGGAACACATCCGTCGCGCCGGTCTTCCAAGACGCCGCAACCTCATCCTCGAGCACCTCGACGAAGCCCGCCAGCTCTACGAAAAAGGCTGGTCCCTCGCCAAACTCGGTCAACACTTCGGCGTTCATCCGTCCACGGTCTGGGGCACGTTTCGCAAAGCCGGTGTCCCGAGACGTGACACTCATGGACGGTAGGTCGACGCGGCGGTCATGGACAATCAGCAATGCCGGCGAATCACGGACTGTGTGGCCGAGATCCGACGCCGAGCTCATAGCTATCTTGGGAAACAACTGCACCTGAAAACTTTAGAAGCTCGTTTGCATCGCTATAACCAGAAAACGTGTGAGTCCGGTTCATTTCTTGCCGTTCGCAAACGGCGTAGATGACAGCCAGAATGACTCTCAGTTGCCAGCCTTCACCAACAGGATCCGGAAGCGGATCGACCACGGAGAAATGCTGCGAGACGTGGTAGTTGGTCCCGTCGTCGATCGTGCTGTTGGCTGGGTTGTATCGCTGGAGAAGGACGCCGTGCCGGAAGAACGCGAACAAGGTTGGTCCGAGGAGAGGGGTGTCCTTCAGTGCGACAGCCGATTCACGCTGAAACCAGGTGTCCAATGTTGACGGGCGCGGATTCGCACCGTCGTATCCGAAGATCATTCCGCATATATCGTTCGGCCGCTCAGTAAGTCGCTTCACGGAGGCGATGTTCGCCAGCGCTACATCAAAGTCACCAGCCCTGAGGGTGGTCTTCACCTCGATCGCGGCGACGACCGCACGTGGCCTGACAATTGCAAAGTCGCCGTCTTGGTATATGTAGGCGCTCGCTTGGTACTCGTCCACTATAAGGATGTCGACCTGTGAGCTAACTTCGCCTTCATTCTTGTAAACGAAGCCTTTCTTGACGGAAAACCGTTTAGAGAGGAAGTTCCGCAACACCACCCGCAAGATCTCCTCGTGGTAGTCGCCAGTCGTAGGACCATGGCCGACTAACTGACTAATGCGCTGAAACTTTGCGAGAATCTCGTCGGCAAAGGAGTCATAGTATTGGTGCGGATTGCTTGGCATGAGCTCAGTATAGGTCTCTACACGTGAGACTGAAAGGTCTAACAGTCGCCTGCGCGCTTCAAATCGTACTCGAGATCGGACTACTTGCGTCGCCTTCGGGACAGTCATAGTACAACAGAAGGCTGAATCGCCGAATAAGGAACTGAAGGTTCAATAGATGTTTGAAGAGCTCGCCACACGAGTCGACCAGCTGCTTGCAAACCCGCCCACTGTGGTGGCCGTGTCAGGTTTCGGTGGTTCAGGCAAGACCACCCTCGCCGACCGCATCAAGGACCACTATCCGAACTCCACCCTCGTGCAGCTTGACAACTTCCTCACGCAACCGTGGCGAGGGCGAGGGCATGAACGGCGGCTACGACTGGCAACGTTTTGTCGACGTCGTGCGAAGCGCGAAACAGGGCAAGCCCTTGCACTACCAATGGTATGACTGGCACACGGACGCGCTTGCTGGCTTCATCGACGAACCAGCGCGTCCCCTCGTGATCATCGAGGGCGTCCGTCTTGTCCAACCCTCCATCACTGACTACGTCGACCTGAGCATCTGGATCGATTGCCTCTTGGAAGAGGCAGCTCAACGAGGTATCGAACGAGATCGCCGCAACAAGGATTGGGAACCAGCTGCGCTCGACGAGCACATCCGCAAGTGGCACCAGGTCTGGATACCGAAAGACAGGGCCTTCGCAGAGGCCTTCTCGCCTCGAGGCGCCGCCGACATGCTCTATAGCGAGCCGCTCTCTGCGTCCTGATGACAGCACCCTGCTTGTTCTCTTCGAGCACCTCGACGCAGGTAGCCGTCTGTATGGGTCCGGCGGGTCCCTCGCCAAACTCGGTCAACACTTCGGGGTCGATGGTGAGGCGGTACGGCAAGCGTTTCGGAAGGCGGGAGTATCGACGAAACGTCGCCCACGCGACTAGGCAAGCGCCTCGTTGAGTCGCCTGAACAACGCCGAAAACGCGTCGAGCGTCTTGTCGTCCGGAAGCTCGTTTAGTTCGAGTCGCTTTCCCAGCTCCATAGCGGGACGAAGCTTTTGGAAGTCGCCCAAACCGGTGGCTGTGAACAGTCGTTGAACCTCATCGCAGATGGGCGCGTGGGGGTCGATCTGCGCCATTTTGATCGCCTTGTAGCCCGACACGCTGCTATGGGAAGCGTTGACGAGGTCGAGGAAGAGTTTGGGGTCGAACAAGTCCTCTAGTTCCCGATTCGTCGGCGCGTCCTCCTCGTGCGTACGCACCGTGACGATCGCGCCCGGCAAAGCCTTGTCAAGTTCGCGGACAGTTGCATTTCCCGCCTTGTCGTCATCGACAAGCGCGACCGCTTTGGTCTTCTCCGCCACTGCCATAGCAGCCAGAGGCACGAACTTCTTGCCCGAACCGCCGGCAGGCAGGACGGTAGTCGTAGGCTGCAGCGCGTTGCGCTGAGTGGCTCGACAGACATCGCTCATCGCTAGAAGCACGTACCGCTCGGCCCAGCCCTCTGCGATCACATTGCGTCCACCGAGACCGATCGCATCCGCAATACCCATGCCGAGAACCTGTCGCACAGGTTGCATCACGTCGGACTTCGAAGGCAGCGCCATGATATTCGGCACAACCTTCGTGGCGTCCTTTGCCTTAGGGTCAGCGATGAGGGGCCGGTAGCGATGTGGCTTGTCGGGGGCAAGCATCTGCGGAAGGTGCGTCGCGTAAATGATGCGGCAGCCGTCAGCAGCGAGGTCATCGAAGAGTTCCAGAAGTTTCGGCTGCTGCTTGATATGCAGATGCAGGCCAGGCTCGTCGAGAAGAAGGACCGCGCCAGAGAGGTCACCTTGAACTTCAGCGCGAAAATTTACAAAGAAGCCGAGTTGCCACTTCAGACCACTACTTCGACGAGACGGTCGTTGCTCGCGGCCCTTGTGTTCAATGCTCAGGGTCATCTGTGATTCGTCTAATTGAATGAACACCTTCACGGGATCACCTTGCCAATATTTGCTGAACCCGTTCGACAGCGTGGCTTCAGCCCGGCGCGAAGAGCGTTGGCGACTGTGTGCGGTCTCCGCGGATACTGCGATGAGATCCACTCCGGCCATCGTGGCAAGGTTGACCATCGTCCGATGACGAGACGGGTCCGCTGTGACCTCAGCGTAAGTCACCGAGTCCTGAACGAAGTCAACCGTCTCGTCGAAGTAGAGGATCTGAGGTATGAAGGGATCCAGGACGTCAATCGCCGAAGGCGGATCCGTGGTAGCGCCGGGTTCCGCGATAGCAACTTCCAGCTCGTGCACGAGGGCACGCAGGCTCACTTGATTGGGCTCATCCAACACCGGGATGACGGTTTCAATGATTCGCGGAATGAGACCCTCAGCTATCCCGCTGCCGAGCTGCGCATTTTCTAGTTCATCAGCGATACCTAGTGCTTCGGGCGTCTCCGTTCGCTCCCGTAGCGCATTGACGAGGTCGTCTCGACTTACATCAAACTTCTCTTGCCCGCGCTGCGGCACGACTAGCTCGCGTGAATCGGCGTCTTCGACCCGGTAGTCACCCTCGCTGTCGCGAGTTATGCGAACGCGAACAGGCGGTTTGCCTACACCCGCTTCATTCAGAGCCGTCCGCGAGGCTTTCGTTGTCTCGAAAGTCAAGGCAACTAAGTCGAGAGTCGCCTTCGGGTCCGCCTTGTCCCATCGATCCTCTTCGTCGAACTGGGTCTCCTGATTCTCCCACCACGCAAGGGCACGCAGGAACGTCGATTTGCCGTTCTCATTCTCGGCAATTAGCGCGGTCACATCCTCGATCGGAACCTCATCGGAATCGTGAAAGCACCCATAGTCAGTAACTCGGGCACTTACTAGCTTCAGTTTTGCTTGGTTTACATCCATAAAGAGAATCCGCCGCGCCTCTACCTACTCTTTAATATTACAGCCATATTACCATATTTTGGACAAAGGCGCCGTTATCTGACCGCGCATGAACCGAGATCGCCCGGGGCTTGCTATTCATTCGTCAGGGTCCACTTCACACTCTTCCGGCGTCATCTGCGCCGCAAGCTCAAGCAAGGCATACGCCAGCTTCATCGCATCCGGCCCGGAGCGATGCACCGCGCGGATCCGCCTACGCCGGCTCGGCGAGCGTGCCGTGCTGCCGAAGCTTCGTTCTCTCATGCGCTTCCTTGATCGTTGAGCAGGTCAGCAGTAGGTCGAGCGCGACCCAAAATCGAGATGCTCGATAGTTCGCACCATTCACCACGACGTGATCGGGAACCATCGGTGGTCCGAGCGTATAGACGATGTCCGTGTGTCCCGTTGATGGGATCTCCGGGAAGAGCGGATGAAGGTCCTCGACGATCTCGTAAGTATCAACGTGGTGTATCTGCCTCAGTCGTCCGTCCCACCGGAACGCGATGTAGGTTGGCGGCGTCTTCGGCCAGCCCCCACCGCGACCGTAAGCGTGGAAGTACTTGCCGTACTTCAGGATGACGTCTCGGAAGGAGATGTCCCAACCTGCCGGCGTTCCGCCAACCGATACGACGTAGGTCCAGTTGCTCGTTACGTCCTGCATTGTCATCACCCCTCGCAGATAGCGGCGAAAGTCGCGCAACAGTCGCTTCTCGTGCGTTCCACCACCGGCGAGAGCGTTGGCGACGTCGGTCTCGACTTGCTGCCATGAACGGTGTTGAACCTTCACGTCGCGCACAGACTTCGATAGGTGCAGTGACGCGTAGACCGGCGAGCACTCGGTCACGGCGAGCAGTCGGCCTTGTAGCCCTGCCGTGAAGCGTCCCGCATACCTCGAGAGTTGCTTCTCGGTGGGAAGCACCCATCCTCGCTTGGCCTCAACGATCAGGTGCGCATTCTCCGTAGATACTTCGATGTCGGTGTATCCATGGTCAGCGCCGCTTGCCTGCAATGAGATGCCGACCGGCGCGCCCACCTCCGACGCAAACACTTCGCGTAGGAACCGTGAGAGGAACCGTGGCGATGCCGCGAGCGCCCATCCCATGCTGAACGTGACGTCGTTTTCCTTGCGTCCGAGAAGATCGAACGCCGTTTCGATTCGACGACCGCTGAGCATCAACGGCACCGCCTCCGCCACGGACAGACAACGTAGCGGCTATCGCGGCATGTCTCTACAAGCGATGTCTCGTTAGCTGGAGAGGTTCTTCGAACGAGCTATCCCAGCGCCTTCATGATTCCTCCGTCCCCGTCTCGATGATCGCAAGCAGCTTGTTGGCACTATCGAGGGACAAGTGCACCACGACTCCCTCCCGATGATCGTCGGGAACGGCGCTCATGCCGTCAGCGCCGATTCGTTTGCGAAGCGCTACGTAGAGGTTGAGTGAAGCGTCGGCTTTGGCCTGCCAACGAGCGTTCCGCTCATCCCGGATCCTGATGAGTTCCTCCCAGATGCAAGAGAGCCTGCGCGGAAGAACCCACTCCGCTTCATAGGGTTGGCGGTGCAGGTCGGTCTCCCGGTCACCGGTAACGCTATTCATGTACGTCACCTTCACCATCTTGACCTTCACCTTCTTCCGCTTGCCCGACACCTCGACGGTCTGCAACCGATCGGCGACTTCGACGGCAGCTACACGATGGCGATACTGCCCCTGACCGATGGCTCCGTACGCGTAGTGCACGCCCGGAACGATTGACCGTGTCCTCATTTCCCCTCCTCTCGCTTCTCGTGTTGGCCTCGTTGCCAAATCGACCCGGCGAACGATCGCACTCGGCTTGACGTCGAGGTCTTCGAGGATGAGGCAACGGCGCCCTGGACTCGGTACCGAAGTGGCCCCTCGCAGGCGTTCGCGTTCCGACAGACAACGCCGGAGCTGTCTTTCTCCTGCTCCCGCCACCGCACCTATGTATCACTGATTGGGCGAGGCAAGAGCAGCCCGACCATTACGACGCTCTGGCTCCTTGCCGAGGCCACCTCGACAAAGCTTGCGGTCTTTACGAACCCGGCTGGTCGCTTGCCAAGGTTGGTCGACACTTCGGGGGTCGATGGTGAGGCGGTTCGCCAAGCCTTCCGCCGACGTGGAGTGTGGATACGGCGACGGGTTCGTGGGACTAGCCCGTTCGGACTTCGACGAACTCGTAGCCGGTGCCTTGCATGAAAAAGTGCTTCGTGCAGAACTTTGGTTCGTACTCGTCGCTGGTTCCCCAGCAAACGGTGCCGCTGTCGCATGCGCCTTCGTCCTGAAACTCGCAGAAGTACGAGCCGCTCGGCTCCCACTGTGCCGTGTCTAGCGCGTCAGAGATCTCCCGATCTCCTTCCGGTAAGGACCCAACGCCCGCAACGATTTGCACGAGCTCAAGGGTCGATTTCTTATCTCCAACTGTAATCATGATGGCTATCTCCGTTTACGTCATCATTGTCGCGCCGACGACAAGCTTTGCATATCGTGAGATTTACAACACTGTTCTACGTATCTGTTCGAGATCAATGATGGGTCACGCGTCCTAGTCGTCCACCAGGGTGAACTTTCAGTGCTCGTCCGAGCTGTCGGCGAGATTCAGCGTGTCGCGCAGAGTTCGGCGGTGTGCGGAAGCTGGGCGATTCGATCCGTTGAAACGCGCAGAAGTGCGAGCGGTGGTGGGCAGGCAGCGATGGCGGGCGTTGTGGACAAGAGCTGGTAGGGCCTTTACTTATGCATTGGTTCGACGCGACAATTGTTGAAAAGCTAAAGGGTCCGCGTTTCGAATTCGCGGGGCGCTCGGTCAGGTTGTCGTGGAACCAAGCGCGGTGCTCATCGGCCGGATTCGCCGAGACCAGCCTCGCCTCTGCCCGAAGGAGCGAGGTGATCGACGATCTCCAGGTGGACACGGACTGTTGGTTGGACGAGCAGCTGAGCGATCCGGTCCCCGCGATAGACGTGATACACCCGGTCTGGGTCCAGATTCGCGAGCACAACAACGATCTCGCCACGGTAGCTGGCGTCAACGACCCCCGGGCTGTTCGCGACGGTTATGCCATGCTTTGCGGCGAGGCCGCTTCGCGGGCAGATCAGGCCAACGTGACCCTCCGGCAACTGCAAGGCGATTCCGGTTGGGACCACGGTCCGAGCCGAAGGTTCAAGAACCACGTCAACCCGCGCGAAGAGGTCGAGACCAGCGTCGCCTTCGTGCGCGTAGCGCGGAAGCGGTAGCTGGTCGTCCAGAACCTCGATGCGCACCTCTGCTGTCACCCCGCCTCGATTCCGATGCTGGCCGCACGTCTCCACGCCTGTGCGCCTTCCCAGGATGCCGTCACGCCGAGTTCCTCGAGAAGCCCGATGAGCGCAGCAACCGTCAGATACGGCGCGCACGAGCCCACGTACGAATTTCTAACCCGGCGCCAGTTCCGAAGCAGCAGGTCCAGCGTCCGATGCATTTCTGCCGATGAGTCGCATTCGATCCCGAATACACAATCCGAGAGCACCACCGAGCCACGGCCCCACGTCGCGAACTTCTCCGGCATCGGCTTGCCGACTCGTGGAAGAAGGACGGCGGGACCGCGCAGCGTCGGCAGCGCGCCGGCCGGTGATGGCCGAAGACCCGCCCGTAGCACGCGGTGGGCCACAAGGGCCGTCGAGTGAACCAGCGGGTGGTTACGGTCGCCCGTTCGCTTGCGAGCCTTAGAAACTGTGTGCAGCGGCGTGTGTCCGCGCCGGACGGTCACGGCTAATCGCTGCGACTTCGGTCTGCGACTGGTCGTGGGAGCGACGCGCACACCACATCCCGGTCTCGTGAACCGCACAGCCGCCGTACTTGCGGTGCCTCGGTCGAAGGTTCCTCGCGGAAAGTCGCCCGTCTTCTCCACCGAGACAAGTTGCTGAATCGCTTGCCACGAAGCAGCGTCCTTCCGGCTAGTCAGTGAACTTGACGGGACGAGCGCTGCAACTTCGGCATTCTCTTCGAGTACTCCCAAGACTGTCCCGACGAACGCCATCGCGCGGCCGCATCGCAGTTCCTCGGCACCCAAGACGATGGGCCAGGTCTTCGCGCCGCGCGCGGAGTAAGGCGGATTCAGAATCGCCAGATCGATGCTGCCGAGCACCGTCCGCAACGCGTGGCAAGATGCTCGCGATCTCGGTGACAAGAAGTCGCAACGCCCAACGAGCCAGTCGGGATGCGTCGCCCGCAGCAAGCGCACGTGTGACGGATCGATGTCGAGAGCGATGAACGTCGCCGTTGGCCAGCGCTTCTCTGCGGCGACAAGCAATGCGCCGTCGCCGGCCGCAGGATCCAATACGACCGCTGGCGAGTTGGCAGACAACGAGTCGACCAGCGCCTTAGCGACCTCGGGAGGCGTAAAGAACGGATCAAGACGTCGCGTCATAGTTGAAGCAGAGGACGAAGCCCACGGACGTGATACACCAAGAGCCGTGCCGCGCCGGCGGTGCGCCCTTCACGGCGTATTGGATGGTCGTAGACCAGTTCGACTCGTTCAGGTTCCGAGAGGGCGAACAGGACAGCACCGAGTCCGTGCGGCTTGGTGCCCACGGGCGCAATCTTAAGAAAGGCATCCGGGTTTTCCGCTGCGATTGTGGCCAGCGTATAGAACAAACTGAAAGGGCAATTCGCAGCGGCGAACTGAACTGACTGCCACGCGAGCGTCTCCTCGAGAGGCAGGCGGTTGCCTTGGTACGCATAGAAGACGAACTCTGGCTGAAACCCCGGCACTCCAATCACGGGCACGATGCGGTCCCGAGGCACTTGGACTTGGTTCAGAACCATCGACAGCCTCTGGCCCTCGAAGCCGAGTAGAGGAACGAGGAGCACCGACTCCTCTGCGGGTTCGGCAAGCGAGAGAAAGCCGGGAAGAGGGCCGATTCCCTCGAACCGAACGGAGAGATCGAACAGCTCGCCCTCGGTACGAATGGTGTTGAAGCGGTAACGCAACGGCTCCACGTACACAACGCGAACGTCGTGGTCGGCGATAAGAGCAGCGCGAAGTAGCGAGGGCCACACTCGATGCGTAAGTCCGGTGATATCGAGGTACGACGGCGAGCTTCGCCGGGACCAGAACTCGAGGAGATCGCTGAAGCTGCGAAGCCGGACCTCGGTTCCATCGCTGACGCGGACGATACCGTCAGTTCCTTCGTCCAGCTCGATATACCTGGCCGAGGCGCACCGTCGCGCCAGGTCTGCGACGTGTTTACTCCGTTCCTCGTCGCTGAGACCACTGATGTACTCCGAACCGGCCTCGATGACGAAGTCATCCGCCTGAAAGAACTCGGTAAAGCGCGGCCGATTCCTAGGGGACTTGGCGATCGCGGCCGCGCCCGCGGTGTCAGCTACCGCCACGGTAGAACGACCCGAATAGCGCTAGTTGGTCGGGCAGCTCATCGTCGAAGTCCATTGTTCGTGAGCTCTCTGCGAGGATCTCGCGAATCGTCGGCCGTGGATTCCGGACGAGTGCCAGAAGCTGTAGGCGTCCGATCGCCGTCTTGCGCTTCTTTCGGTAGCTGTACGCGAACAACGGACTGAAGATTGGATGCAGCATGTAGTCGTACTCCTCAGTGTCTCCGGCCTGCGTCGGCTTTGTTCCGGGGAATCGGACGAGCGCCAGATGCATCACGGCTTCAGTTAGTACTGTGTCCACCTGTAGTGCCGCCTCGTCGTCGATGCCTGATCGAGCGCGCCGGGCCGTAACGGTGGAGTCATCGACGAGGTAGAACTGGTTCGTCTCTGGAGCATGACCTTCGGCTTGTTCGGCCATCACCTGAAACACGCGACCGAGGCCGAGCACCAGCCGGCTCAGGTACATCCCGTAGACCGATAAGCCCTCCAGCTCCGATAGGTTCGATCGCCCTACAAGCTGCGCGGCGGTCGTCTGAGTAGCGGGCCTGAGCGGCGTTCCGAACGTGCGGCCCTCTTTGAGATGCTGAAGGAGGCTCTGTTCGACGAGCTGAAGGAAGAATCGGATATTGGTTCCAGCAACCTGAGCGAGCGTGTCCCAACCGGCGTAGTATTTGTGTACACCGCGAACGCGCCGCTTGAGCGTGTACAGAAGCGAATGTTTGTAGTTGCCGTATCGGGTGTTCCACTCGCTCGGGCTCTTCAAGTAGTCACGGAACGCTTCGACGACGGTCTGATTGTGTCCTCTAGCCCAGAATCCAATCAGATACCTATACAGCATCGGCAACGAGTCGAATATCGCCAACTCAGACTCTGAAATCAGCGGCTCGAGCTCGTCACGGATGACTGTTACATGGCGCTCGACATTGAGCAGACTGGCCTCATCGTCCTCGCTAAGAGGTGGAAACAGAGCCCTTATGGAGCCAAGCGATCCCTCGGCGGCCCGACCCGCTAGCCGAGAAATGCGATCATCGCAGATCTGGACGGCAAAGTCGCTGAAGACGTTCTCCAGCTTTTGCGCGATATCGATGCGCACGAAATCCGCTGGCGAACGCAACTGTTCGTGTTCGTTGAGCGTCGTGCGCTGGCGCCAACCGAGCTCTCGAACGCCGATCTTGAAAGCGAACAGCGATGTAGCGTGTTTTACGAGCGTATTGACGACGCGTTGCTGTTCGTCGAGAAAATTCTCGTACTCATCGATGATGATAAAGAACGGTCGACCACTCAAGTCCGGATGCGCGGACAGAGCCTGCATGAAGGTCTCGATAGGTGCGCCTTGAAGCGAGAGCGAAGGGCTGGTCGCGTCGGCGACGTTGTTGATGTACGCCTCGAACGTCAGGCGAGAGCGCCGCACCTCTACTGCCAAATCGTCGAGGGAACGAGCAGTGTTTTCAACGCTCAGGGAGATTGAGATTTCCTCAGCTCGGTCTGGCTCGAGGAGTTCCTGTTTGGGATGAGCCTTTGCGACCCACTGCGCGAAGTCGACCAATCGTTCGCACACGAGCAGGTTGAAGTAGTGGCCGAAGAGTGCATTCCATCGGTCCGTAGATAGCTCAGGCCCCTTGAAGGCAGTGACACGGTTGGTGTCGACGCGGTAGTAGACGCCGAAGAATGACCAGCTGGCGGGCTGCTCAGATTGCAGGCGTCGCTGGCCTTCCCATGAGAGTGCCCGCAGAGCGGTGGTCTTGCCTGTGCCGCGACCGCCGATCAGCATGCATGAGCGACCAGTTGTCAGCTCCGGGAAATATACCGGACTCGTATACAGGTCGAATAATTGCTCATGTAACCATTCCGCGCGATAGCTACCAAAGAGATTGCTCAGCTGAGACTGAGCGCTCTGCGTTTCGTCAGTTGTTAGTTCTTGTGAGGTCGTTTTTTGAGAGGATTCCATGTCTCGCTCTCCCACCAGAAGAGTGGCAGTGTGGCATCGGGGACACCGTGTCCAAATCCGATCGCTAGGGCTAGTTCGTGGAAGCCGCGCCAGTCATTCTCGCCACCGCCGGTGTCCGGTATGCCAGCGCGCCGGCTCGCTTCGCGAAGAAAGTCGCGTGCTGTGGCGCGGAGTACGTCCGGCCAGACGAGCGAACGCTCGTTTAGGGCGCTGTACCGCGGAGGGAGTACGTGGCCTGGGTGAATCTGTACTCCCGGGCAGTCTCGGCGGATGTTGTCGACCCCATAGGTGGTCGCAACCACCGGGCAGTAGAAATAGTGCCCGGCGCCTTTCGCCGCAAGCGAGCGGAAGGATGCCGATCCGCTTCCCACCCCCCACTCGGCATGCCAAGTGTCAGTGAACTGGTTGCCCGAGCCGACGAAGTCGTCGAGGAACAGGATCGGTGTCTCCGGCTCCGCGCTAAGGATCTCAAGTGCGTGCGATGCCTCGACGATGTGCTCTTCAGACAGACCGATCAGATCGCGAGCGATGCGCGCGAATGAGTAACCGCTGTCCGTAGGATTCGCTGTCTCTCCACGGACGACAACGACGTGGACCGCGTCGACGAACGCCTGCCATCTCGGGAGGAAGCCTTCGAGATCATCGAGAGGTGGGCCAATCGCGCGGCTGAGCCCTTCGAACGAGTCGACAACGATTTGCTCGACGATGTGGTCCTCCAGGTAGATGAAGGCGTTGAGGAGGTAGCGCGCATGGCGCTTCTCGTCATCAAGAAAGTTCTCGAGCCACAGCTTTGGGTTGATCTCTTTGCGCAGAGGCCAAAGATGCACACTCGTGAAGTACTCGCACTTGCCGATAACGAAGTCGTCGGTGATGTCGGCGGCGGTGGCAGGGAACGTGTCTGCCACTCTCGCCTCCTTTCGTAACGACCCTGGGCCGACGTGGCGGGTAGCGACTCGCCGTCGCTAGCACGCGTTGAGTGCTCGGGGCGGTGCTCCGAGCCTTGGCGGGCAGACTACCGAGAGCGACCTGTCTCGACCATGCCTCGCGTCGCGATGGTGTCGAGGAATCCAGCGATCGCCTCGTCTTGGCCATCGAGTCGGTGCTGATATCGCAGCGCCGCCGCAGCGGACGCCTGGCCGAGGCGGTGCATGACGGCTCGGACGGTGCGCCGCTGGCCGCCGCCAAGGTCGCGTTCGTGTGACGGAGGTCGTGGAAGCGGACGCCTTCGCAAATGTTCGTTGTGCGACACTCTTGCGCGACTCGGACCGAGGTCAGGCGGTGATTGGCTGTGTGCGCGCGGACATTTGGGAACCGAGTCCCCCGAGTCCACCGACGCCATGGTGCTCAGCGGCGAAAATGGCCGCCATGTAAGGGTTGTCAGCTTCGACACCTTCCACCGAAGATGCTCTGAGCGTTACCCGATACTTCGCCATGCACTTCCTCCTTCGTCGTTGGCACTGCACGCGCTGCTGGATCGTGAGGACCGGGTGTCTACGAGCGAGTCTCAGCCTTTCGAAACTCAAGACGAATGACCGACTTTACGTTGCAGTAACCCGAGCGTGCCATAGCGCGACGTTCGTCGAGTAGAGGACCGCGAGCTCGAGATGGACCGTCGAGTCGTCTGCTCCCTTCTTTCCGACACCGCTGCCTTTCGCACGTCCCGTCTTTAGGGCGTCGAGCGGGGTCGTGAGTTACCGCGCTTCACTCTCCCGATGAAGTGCTCGGGGGCGCGGTTGACGTCGTGAGTACCTTGCGCGACACGGTTGAGCGCTTCTTCTAGGAGAGGCACGGCGCGCTCAGCCTCGTCCCGGCTCGTCAGGATCGCCGCGACTGGCATAGTCCGCCATGTCAGATGGGTGGCATCGATTAGCAGGGGTGATTCAGCAGCCTCTGGTAGCGCCAGCGCGACTTCGACGGCACCAGCCCGCGGGTAGAGGGCTGCCACCATCTCACCACCGTGCTCGAAGCCGATGTAGATGGTTTTCACGTACGGAGCGCAACCGAGGTCGCCAACGAGACGGTCGTAGATGAGCTGCGCAATCTCGTTGACCATCGGTCCGAACTCGGCGATGAGCGTATTGGCTTCGGGGATCATCCCTGGCCCTGATACCTGGAGACGTAGTGTCCTCCCCTATCCGGCATGTGACACCAGATCAGGTCGATCGCCTGTGTCAGGCAACAGTTCGCCGCGGCAGGCCTTAGCGAGGACAGCTTCCGAGCTGCGCTCCACGCGACGACTCGCGGCCTCAACCCGCAGCGAAATACCGTCAGCAAGGGTGAGTAGTTTGTCGACGCGGCGCACTATCTCGGCCTGCTCAGCCAACGGCGGAACAGCTATGAGCAACTCCCGCACCTTTTGCTTGTTAAGTGCTGGCTGGTTTCCGCCGCGTCCCACAGCGCGCGCTACCTCGTACTGAGCGAGCGCCCAGCGCCAAAGGTATTCAGGGCTAACGAATCGGCGATCCGGAATGATCGCGGCTGCGTTTTGATTCGTACAGGCCTCGATGTCCAGGATCGCTGACTGACCTCTTGTCTTGCCCTCTCCGATCATTGCGATCAGAACAGTGCCCGGTGGATAGAGCTTGGCGCTGCTGTTTGCTAGGCCAGAACTCGAGATCGTCTCCCGAGTCTTCGTGATTCGGCTGTTCGCGACCTCGCCGGAACTAACCCAGGGGACGCCTCCTGCCCAGTAGGAAGGTGTCTTCCGCGAGGGCGTACCGCCAAGCTCGACGTCACCGATGCTCCCAACCTCTACGCGCGTCCATGTACTAGGTACCTCTTCCCGCTCGACCTCCGCCGATGGTTCGACCACACTCGCGCGTAGGTCAGCTGAAGCACGAACATTTGCATTGGCATCCCGCCATCCTGCGGTGAGTCGTCCCGAGCACGCCGCCGCGAGGACGGCTTGGCGGAACCGATCGGCGGCTCGTCGTGCGGCCTTCAAATGCCTTGAGGACGACTCTCTCTTTGCATTGGCGTGTCCGAACACGCGGGCTAGAGCACGCTGCTCGGACAGCCTCGGCAGCGGAATCGGGATCTGAGCGATGTCGCGTGACGACAGATGGGTCACTGTCGTCGAGGACGTGAAGTCGTGGATCGCCCGGAGATATCCGGGCAGAACGTACGTCAGGAAGTCGAGGTCCACCTGTTCCGCGTCCGGTGTGATCTTGCAAACGCGCTGATTGAGCAACGCTTCGGACCCACGCCATCGGGTGCAGTTGAAATCTCCGTCCATCCCAACGAGCAGCTCGTCGGGTCGAACCAGATAGCGGTCGTCATAGTCACCCAGGTATCGAACAGCTGTCTGCTCTTTGAAAATGTCGCGGATTCTGATTAGCGGCTTGCCGCCCAGGGTGACGAACTGCGTCGACTTGAACGCGAAGCCGTTGAGGATCGTGGCCACTTCCCCAAGTGGTCGTCTCGTCCATGAGACGGGCGCTAAGAGAAGGGGAGAGTCCGACTCCTCTACGACGCGGGCCGGCGAGATTGTGAGACTCACCCTTGGTCTCCGTTGTCCTCAAGGAGGCGTTGCACGTCTGCAAGGTCATCAAGAGCGAGCTGAAGCTCCTCCATCGCCTCCGTGATCAATTCCTCGGGCTCGGGGAGTTCATCCGGATCGTCAAGTTCTTCGTCGCGAATCCACTTGAATGCGTCGAGCTTGTAGTGGTGGAACTTGATCTCGTCGATGCTGAAGCTCCGCCAGCGACCCTCGGTCGAGTCCTCCTCGGCGCGCGAACCGGAGCCGTTGGGGTCGATTCCGTAGCACTGTTCGAACGCAACGAAGTGCTCGTGCGTGAGGGGCCGGCTCTTCTTGGTGATCTTGGGAACGTTGGCGCGGGCGTCGTAGATCCAGGTGCGTTCGGTTGGTCTGCCTTTGGTGAAGAAGATGACGTTGGTTTTGGTGCCCTCGGTGTAGGGGCTGAAGGTGCCGCGCGGCAGGCGGAGCACCGTGTGGAGATCGCAGTCTTCCATTAGTACTTCGAATACCTCGCCTGCTTGCTGGGCGAAGAGCACGTTGTCGGGTACGACGATTGCGGCGCGGCCGCCGGGCTTGAGGATGGTGAGTACGTGTTGGATGAAGTTGAGTTGCTTATTGCTGGTCTGGACAACGAAGTCCTCGCGCTCGGGCGCTTGGTTGGCGCCTTTGGTGCCGAATGGCGGGTTGGTGAGGATGACGTCGTAGCGCTGGGCACTGGGCATTTCGTAGATCGAGTCGGCGAGTGTGATGCGCGGCTCGACCTGATGGAGGTAAAGGTTCATCAGTGCCAAGCGTCGGGGACGCGCCACGAGTTCTTGGCCGATGTAGGTCTTGGTACGGATACGACGCGAGATGTCGCGCTCGAACGCGCCTCCCGTCTCGTCCTTGAGCCATTCGTACGAGGCGATGAGGAAGCCACCGGTACCACAGGCTGGATCGTCGATAGTGAAGCCCTTACTCACCCTCGGGTCGGGTTTGACGCAGCGGACGATGCTTTGAATGAGGAGCCGCGGGGTGAAGTACTGACCGGCGCCCTTCTTGCCCTCCGACGCGGCTTTTTCCAGCAAGCCCTCGAACGCAGCGGCCTTGATGTCGGTGTCGAGGCTGATCCACTCGGTCTCATCGATCATGCCGATGAGCTTCTGGAGGTTGACCGGGTTCGTGAAGCGGTTCTGCGCGCCACCGAAGATGTCACCGAGGATGCCGGGCTGCTTGCCCAGGGTACGGAGCGCTTCGACGTAGGTGTCGAGGAGTTCGGTGCCGCTCTGCTTGCGCAGGTTGGGCCAGTCGGTCTCGGCTGGCAGCTCGAGTCCGCGTTCGTGGGCCATCTTGAGAAATAGCAGGTACGTGAGCTGTTCGATGTAATCGCCGTAGTCGACGCCGTCGTGGCGCAGGACATGGCAGAAGCCCCAGAGTTTGTTGACGACGTCAGAACTCATGCGGCTACCAGTTCCTTGTTGAGCTCGTCGAGCAATGCGTCAAGATGGCCGTCGAAGCTCCGGTCGGCGCTTCCCCAGCCACCTCGGTCCGAGAGCACCGGAACGTCCTCGAAGTCCTGGCGTTCGATGGACAGGTTCTGCACGAGGTGCTGGCGGATGTATTCCATCCACTTGGCTTGACCCTCAGTCAGACTCCGACCGGCGGTGACTCGTGCGACGGCCGCAGTGACGCGTTCTTCGGCGGTGAGCAGCGGCGCCTCGTCCACCGCAGTCCGTTTGACCATCGAGATGATGTCGACGAGTGCCTTGTGATGGGTGGCCTTGAACGCGCGCTGAAGGTTGGCCTCGGTGAAGTGCTCGGGCGCCTGTGTGAGAGCATCACGCAACTCGCGTAGGGGTTCGGCGCCCCATTCGGCGGGTCTTGAGAGCACGATCGTGATGGCTCTGATCTCCTCGGTGTGCTCCTGGATAAAGCGCTCGAAGAGCTGGAGGTAGTCGTCGGGCTTGTACTCCTTGCCGACGCCACCCTTGATCAACCACTCAGACTCGACGTCGTCGGTCACGGACGACGCGACGATGAAGGTGCGTTCGGCACGCTGGTAGCCGGTGAGTAGTTTGATGAAGTCCGCGTCGCGCAGGACAGTCATCGTTCCGGTGAAGTTGCCGCGCAGCGCGGCCGGGAGCTCTTCGGCGAAGCGGGCCACGTCGCCGTCGGGGACGAATCGGGCGAAGAGGTCGCGGGCGTCGCCGCTCATGGTCTTGTCGATACGTTGCAGGCGTTTCACGAGTCGGCGGGTGTTGTAGTCGCGGTCGGTGTTCTGCCAGATCTCGTCGATGATCTTGTCTATCGGCTTGCCGTCGCCCTCGGGTGGCTCGACGGTCATGCCGGTCGTGTTCTTGAAGTACTCCAGGAGCGTGCCGTTGAAGCAATCGAACACGACGAAGTGAGACTTCGCCGGGACCAGGTCCGGCGATCGACGGGTGCCGCGGCCGAGCATCTGCTCGAACAGGATGCGGGACTTCACTGGCCGTAGGAACACGAGGAACTCGAGATCGGGAATGTCGACGCCGGTCGTGAGCAGATCGACGGTGACCACGACCTTGGGATTCGGTCGGTTACGAAACTGACGGATGCGCTGAAGCGGCCGGTCCACGCGGCCAGTGACCTTGGCGACGAATGCTTCGCCACGTCCGAACACGTCACGCGCCTGGTCGACCAGCTGATCGGCGTGCGAGGTGTGGGGCAGGTCGTTGACCGCGAAGATCAAGGTCTTCGGAAATCGGCCAGTTGCCGCCTCGTGTTGCTCGGCATAGTGCTTGATCTCTTCGAGGATCCTGCGGTTGGAGTCGGGCGCCGTGATGTTGCGCTCCACCTGGCCTGCGTCGAAGGTCCGTTCGTCTTCGAGCAGGTCGAGCTGTCGGGCGCCCGTAGCGGTGTCCACCTGATCGATCTGTTCCCCTTCTCGCAGGAACACACCGTTCATGCGGACGTCGGAGTTGACGCGTACGACGTCGTAGTCAACGAGGTACCCCTCAGTCACCGCGCGTTCGTAGTCGTAGCGGTACACGAGGTTCTCGAAGTACGCCATCGTGTGCGCGGCCGGCGTCGCGGTGAGCCCGATCTTGGTTGCGTCGAACCAGTCGAGCGTCTGACGCCAGGTTGAGAGTTCCTTGGCCGAGTAGCCGCGATGACACTCGTCGGCCACGATCAGGTCGAAAGCGTGGATCGGGATGTTGTCGAGCTTGTCGGCGTCGTCATCGACACCATCTTCGCCGAGACCGAGTACGGCTTGCCTGCCAAAGAGGTTGATCGCCATACGCTGCACCGTGCAGACGTAGACGAAAGCGTCGCCTAGCTTGGGGTCGGTCAAGAGCGAGTTCGGCATCACGTTTGGGTCGAACTTCTCGTCCTTGTCGAAGTCCGTCTGTTGAAAGCGCTGTGAATAGACGGGATAAATCTTGTCGAACTTCAATCCCGGCTCGGCCTCGAACGACGCGAACGCGCGCACCGTTTGCGCGGCCAGGACGCGACGGTCGACAAGGAAGAGGACTCGACGGGCGACGCCCGATTTCATGAGTCGGTAGATCTCGTTGACCGACATCAGCGTCTTGCCAGTACCGGTCGCCATGGTGACCATCATCTTGCGGTGCCGACTTGAGATGGCCTGCTCTATCGCGGTGTTCGCCTCGACCTGATACGGACGGATACCCTCACGCAAGGGGATCGCCCGAAGGCGAGCCAACTCTGCGTCGAAGTCACGATCCAACGATTCGCGCAAAGCCTTCGCGGTGTGGAACGCCGACACCCGGCGCGATCGATTCATCGCGTCACGCGCGTCGTGGAACCAGATCTCCTCACCATTGGTGGAGTACAAGAACGGAACACCGAACTCACCCTGCGACGGACGATCGGAAGGAATCGCTCGGGCGTAGCGCTCGGCTTGCGGCAATACACCTTGCGGACCGAGCGTCAACTTCTTGGCCTCAACCACGCCGAGCAGCTGAGCGCGATCGGATAGCACATAGTCAGCAGGACCGAGATCGGTCTCGTACTCCTCAATCGCGACCGCACCATCGACAGGGCGGATTCCCGAGTACGGCACGACCGACCAACCCGCCGCTTTTAGCTTCGGGTCGACTCGCTCGATTCTGGTAGTTCGCTCGCTCTCCGTCATGGTCGGTTTGTCCCATTATACGCCACTGCAGCAATAGATCCGATGGTACGCCGACTTCGAGGTAGTGCTTGCCTGCAGCGGCAAAGGATGATGAGCCGCGCACAACGGCGTGTCGAGATGTAATGCGCGGCGCGACGCTTAGGCTCCTGATGGTGGATGACACCTTGGTCAAGTTCGTCAACGAATGCAACGAGTGGTTCCAGTCGCAGTTGGTGCTCGACGAGGTCGAGGCAATGACGCGCGCGGCCGCGAGTACGGCAGAGAGACAAGCCGAGTTGGCAAATACGCTTCTTGAGAGGTTTCCCCAACTGCGCACGTCGCCGGGCGGCAGGCAAGTGGTCGTCGACCTCGCCGAACTTTGGGAACTCGACTCCGAGGCGTCTCTTCAACTGGGCGTTCGGCAAGGCCGACTCGACATGCTCAGTGAGGTCATCGATTTCATTCGCGACACCTACGGCGAATATATCGATCGCGACTCTGGTTCTGATCCCGAGGGCTAATGGGACGCCGCGATTCTGCATCATTAGGTAGTTGGACTGGACTCCCGCGACCCGAACACTGTTGCCCATTGCGCGCGCTGTTCGATCGCCGTGACGCCGAAGGCGACCCAGTCCAAGACTTCGTGCTTCCAGCGGAAGTAAGCCGGCGCCCAGAGCGCTTGATCCGGGACGCGATTGGACCAGTGACGCGCGATCGGCGCGTCGGGTTCGAGCTCTGGCCGGAACAGGTCGATGAGCTGGCGAGCACCGAGTTCAATCGTGACGGCCGGTGTTACGACGTGAGCGGTGGGCAGCTGCGTTAGCGGAGGGTCGTTGCTGCTCAAGAGATACCGCGTGGCTGCCTGGACGACGCGCAACAAACTCTGGGCGGCGCTCTCTTGTGAGCGGAGGAATGGCTTCGCTCCAGCGAGGAGGTCGAGGGCATCGCGAGCCAGTTCTGCGCGCCGTTCTTCGATCACCTCGTGAACAACGGCGCGGAGCAAGGTCCGAAGAGCCGACTCCGTGAATGTCAGCTCTGGATCGTGTTCGGATTCGTCGCCCTCGATCAAGAGTGACGGCCGATCGCCGACGTCGGCTCCGCATGGACTCGACTGGCGGCGGAGTAGGAACGACGCGAGTTCGCGATACGCGATCGACTCCCGATCCTCGTACGCGTTCCCGAAAAGGTGGAGCTCCGCTCGAACGACCTCACGGCGGTCGTCGAGGCCCTCGCCATCGGTGCCGGAAAGGTTCAGGGTCCGCCGCAGAATGAGCCGCAGATCCGGTCTGCCGATCCCGCGGAGGACCGCACACTCGACCACGTTGTAGGCGGCCGCGGAACGATCCTGGAGACCGACGCGGGCCATCTCCGAGTCGACGATTGGCAGCGCGCAGAGTGTGACCTGCTGTTCGACGCGACGCTGCGTAATGCCGCGCCTGGATCGCAACGTGACCAGTTCCCGGTACGCGCGTTCCAGCGTCAGCTCGATCGTGACGTCCGACGCCATCGCTCCGATTTCGCTCCTGTGGCCGTTTCTAACCGAATCGGGGGAGTTTCTGGGGGACTTCTGCAGGGTTACGACGGCGGTCTTCGCCCTCTTGAATACGTGTTGTCCGGGTCGTCGTTGTGCCGTCACGGCGATGCGAGGACCCCAAAGCGTAACCGGCTCCAGATCGGAGCACGCGAAGAAGGAGAAGACCATGCAACTAATCCGGAATGAGCCACGCAGGACGATCGCTTCACTTCGACCGAACCCGGCGCGAGCGATCCAGCAGGCGGAAGACGACGCGATCATTCACGCGGCGGTTATCCGCACGATCGCTTTCGTCGGACACGTCGCGCTGATGTCGGTCGCTCAGGTCAGTCTCGCCGAGGCGGAACTCTCCAAGGTCGCCCCGCCCGAGTCACGACTACGGCTCGCTGCAATTGGCGACGCGATCACGGTGGCCATCCACGCTCGCGTTCTCGAACTTGGGTTCCAGCGATGATCGCCTACGCAATTTTCTTCAGTCTCGGCGCTCTGACGGCCTGCCTTGGCGGGCTGTGGTTTACACGTCACGAGAACCGCGAGCGCGACATCGACACCCAGCTTCGTCTGCTCCGCACCGCGAGCGAGGTCAGTCTGCTCGCGGCCGCCGGCCGACAGACGATGTACGACATCGCCCTCGACTCCGAACTGCGTGATCCACTGACTTCAGGACATCGGTTGAGATGAGAGGAACTCCAACGAACCATTCGTGGAGCGGCTCCATCGCCAAGGCGCTCGCGACGTTGGCAATCGCAGCCCTCGTCCTCTTCGTCGTCGAGTCTGTCTTCTTCCGGGCGCTGCCCGCATTGCTGGTGCTCCTGGCGCTCGTCGGCATCTACCGCCTCGCGCTCGGCCTACGCAAAGGCAACGGTTGGTAGCCGACGGACCTTCAAGTCCGCCCTACCCGATCGCCATTGTGAAATACACAATCACCTTGACCCGATGCGTATACGCATCAGACAATCAATGCATTGTGATGCGTATACGCATCGCCTGAGGAAAGGAGGTAATCATGAGCAAGAGCGACAAGAAGAGACGACGCGGAGCAAGCCGCCCGGAGCGGCGTGTTTCAGTGCGCGGCGTACCTCGCGAAGTCCCGGACGCCAAGAAATTGAGCCAGGCATTGATTGCTTTGGCGGTCGCGCAAGCCGAGAAGGACGCTCAAACAACCCACGAGCGCACGACACCGCGAGGCGAGAACAGCAAATGACTCGCGGGCTGGAACTCGCGACGACGCTGGGCACCGCAGCGCTCGCCGGCATCGGTATTGCGCCATTCCTACATCGGGTTGCGGCGCCGGATACCTGGTTCAGCGTGCAATGGCCGCGCGAAGTCGATCAGGAAGATGTCGAATCTCTGTTGCGGCATCTGGCATCGCTTCGACGACCGGAGGCGGTTGCGTTCGAGCTCCGCGCTTATCAACAGACCATCGCGCACTTCATCGGCTTCGCGGCGCACGACATCGAGCGTGTCCGGCATCTCTTCGCCACGTTCATCCCCGGCGCATTGCTGGCTCCGATCGAGCGTCGAGTGCCGCGGATTCGTCACTCGGTCGAATTGCGCCTTGGGTCGCGTGAGCGTGCCCTACGAACTGACGCATCGAACGAGGTGACGAGGTCGGTGTTGGGCGCCCTGCACGGTGCCGGCGGAACGGTCGTTGTGCAGTGGTTGCTTGGTCCGCGTCTCGCGCCGATGCATGTGTCGAAGGACAGCGTCGGTCTGCCGTCAACCGGTCGAGCGATCGGCCAAGCGTTCAGATATGGACTCGCCCCGCTGGAAGGTCGAGCGCGCGCGGAACTCCAGTCCAAGGTTGGCGATCACGGCTTCCGAGCTCGGCTCATGATCGGCAGCTCGATCAGCGAGCGGAAGGTTGCGCACGGCGTGCTTCGGCGTGTCGTGGGTGGCCTGCAGGTTGCCGAAGCTCCTGGGGTGCTATGGAAGGTACGAAGCGCTGACGCCGGAACGGTGATCAGCGCTCGGCCGCCGAGGCGGTGGAACCTTGCCGTCAACGTGGCCGAACTCGTCGGTCTGCTGGGGTGGCCGCTCGCCGATCACGACTATCCCGGCGTCAAGCGGATCGCGTCGCGTCGCCTCCCGGTACCGACTGCGATCCCGACGAGGGACCGAGTTATCGGTGACGGCAACCACCCGCAATCGGCACGACCGGTGGCAGTCCATATTCGCGACGCGCTGTTGCACACCCACGTCATCGGGCCAACCGGCGTCGGCAAGAGCACGCTGCTAGCCAACCTGATCACGCAGGACATGGCTGCGGGTCGGGGCGTGGTCGTCATCGAACCGAAGGGCGATCTCGTCGCTGACGTTCTGGCACGCGTTCCCGAGGGTCGCGAACGCGATGTAGTGCTCCTCGACGCGACCGACACGGTTGCTCCTGTCGGGCTCAACCCGCTTACTGGCGCCAGCTCGTCCGAGCTGGTGGCTGATCAGCTCATGGCGGTACTGCGCGGCCTGTACGGCGACCTCCTCGGACCGCGCACCACCGACGTGCTTCACGCCTCGCTGCTCACTCTGGCGAGAAGCAATCAAGCGACCCTCGTCGCCTTGCCGCTCCTGTTGACCGACGCGCGGCTGCGCACCCGACTGACCGAACCCGTACGCGACGATCTTGCGCTGGGTTCGTTCTGGCGCTGGTACGACGCGCTATCGGAGGCCGAGCGGCAGCAGGTCATCGCCCCGTCGCTCAACAAGATTCGACGGTTCATCCACGCCCCGATCAGAACCGTCGTCGGACAATTGGCACCGCGCTTCGACGTGTCGCAGGTATTCACCGAGCGCAAGATCATGCTCGTACCACTGAGCAAAGGCACGCTCGGCTCGGAAACGGCCAGCCTGGTCGGCTCGCTCGCAGTGGCACAGCTCTGGCAGGCGGCTCAAGCCCGCGCAACCGTCGCACCAGAGCGCCGGCATCCGGTCAGCGTCTACATCGACGAGTTCCAAGACTTCTTGCACCTGCCGACCGACCTCGCCGACGTACTCACGACCGCGCGCTCCTACGGCATCGCGGCCCATCTCGCGCACCAACACTTGGGTCAGCTGACTCCGACGTTGCGTGCCGCGGTGCTGGCTAATGCCCGCAATCGGCTGTGCTTCCGCCTCAGCGTCGACGACGCCAACGCCCTCGCCAAGACAACCAAGCCACTCGACACCAATGACTTCCAGTCACTCGGCCGCTACGACATCTACGCGTCCCTTGTCGCCGAAGGCGAAGGACAGCCCTACTGCTCGGCGACCACCAGGCCACTGACACCCACGAGCTCCGATCCCGAGCGGATACGTGCGATGAGCCGGGAGCAGTACGGCCGGAACCTCGCCGAGGTAGAAGCCGAACTTCGCAACCTCGTGGGACCACCCTCAGGCGCGGTGGTGGGCAAGCGAGAGCGAGGCAAATCATGAACGGCTTCAGCCTCGTCACCGATCAACAGCCGCGAGTGGTTACCGATCATGCCCCAGGTTGCGGCTACCCGTTCGCCCGCCCGTTCGGCTCGCGCAGCCCAGGGTGTACTGCCTGGTCAATCGCTACGAGCCTGAGATTTGTGGCGCGGACAAGTACGCGTTGTTTGCGTACCCCATGCCGCGGCGACGGGAGGTCAGAGGATCGACACGGCGGACCACGTCTGCCGTCGTTCGCTCAGCGTCAGGGGGATCACGGCGGGGGTTCCGCCCCGGTCGACTCGCTGACCCCCACGCCCCCAACTCCTCTTCCTTCTTCATCAACGGCGCTGACTGGAAACACAGAAGGGAAAGCGCCATGAAGGGGGAGCGTCTCGGTGCACGAGGCCTCGCCAACCTGCGAGCGAACCTGTCGCAGCGGGACCTCGCCATCGTCGGTGACGTGACGCGACTGCGGCTTATGAGCACGCGGCAGATCGAAGCCTTGCACTTCGACATCGAGCGTCACGCCAGCGCTCTCACGGCCGCCCGAACCTGTCGACGGGTGCTCGATCGCCTCGTGCGCGATCGACTGCTCGTGCGTCTGCAGCGCCGCACCGTCGGCGGTGTTTGGGCCGGCTCGACCTCCTTCATTTACGCGCTCGGACCGATCGGACACCGCGTTGGAAGCAAAACGGCTTCTCGTCGGCGCTTCCGGGAACCGACGGCAACCTTTGTAGCTCACACCTTGGCGATAGCCGATCTCGTCGTAGTGCTACGTGAAGCAGACCGCGCCAAGCACCTCGAGCTCATCGGGCTCGAGACCGAGCCGGAGTGCTGGCGACCCCTCGGCAATCACGGCAGCAACGTCCTTCGACCTGACCTGAACGTCACGCTCGGCATCGGCGAGTACGAGTACCACGCCTTCGTCGAAGTAGATCTCGGCACCGAGGGCCTGCCGCGTCTACTCGTCAAGTGCCAGACCTACCTCGCCTACTACGACAGCAACGCCGAGCAAGCCACCCACGGCATCTTCCCCCGCGTCGTATGGCTGCTCAACGACGAGCAGCGGTCCAAGCGACTCCAGGACGACGTCCACCGCCGACTGACTCATCCGGAACTGTTCACCGTCGCAACGCTCGACGCGGCGCTCAGCGCACTTTCCGAGGGCACCGTTACTCGGACTGGGGCGCCGTCGTGAGCGGGCTGCGCAACCGGCTGCTGGTCGGTGACGCTCGCCGGTTACTGCCGAAGATGCCTGCCGCGTCGGTCGACTGCGTCATCACGAGCCCGCCGTACTGGGCGCTGCGCAATTACGACACCGACGGTCAGATCGGTTTGGAGCCGACCGTCGACGACTGGGTGAATGAGCTGCGCTCGGTGCTGCGTCAGGTCGCCCGCGTGTTGAAACCGAGCGGCTCGCTCTGGCTCAACCTCGGCGATACCTACAGCCATCACGACCGCGTCGGCGCACCGCCGAAGAGTCTGGTCCTCGGTCCAGAACGTCTCGCATTGGCGATGCTCGATGACGGCTGGACGATCCGCAACAAGGTGGTGTGGGCCAAGACCAATGCGATGCCGATCTCGGTACGCGATCGACTGGCCTGCAAGTACGAGGTGCTGTACTTCGCAACTCGGTCGCGTCACTACTACTTCGACCTCGACGCCATCCGCGTTCCGCACACGTCGAACATGAAGCACGGAAGCGAGGCGGCTGCCCGCCGTGCGGCCGTCGCGAAGAGACCCGCGTGGGCCGGGCCCCTGGCCGGATCGAATCGCGGACTCGATGCGCTTAAGGCCCTCGGTCTGACCGGACACTCGCTTGGCAAGAATCCCGGCGACGTGTGGACGTACGCCACGAGCAACTTCCGCGGCGCCCACCACGCCACGTTCCCCATCGATCTCATCACGCGGCCATTGCTGGCGTCGTGCCCCGAGAAGGTCTGCGCTGACTGCGGCGAGCCGTGGCAGCGACAATCAGAGCACCCGCTCGCGCACACGGCGGTTGTCGGCGAGTTGCAGCCGGAATGCGTGTGCGGAACCGGTAGCCGGCCAGGCGTCGTGCTTGATCCCTTCATGGGAGCAGGCACTGTCGGTGTCGCTGCTGAAGCGCACCAACGAGACTGGTTGGGCATCGAAGTCAATGCCGAGTTCGCAGCCCTGGCAAACAAGCGCATCGAACACGAACGAGCGAAGCGCTCAGCCGACCGCACCGACTCGGAGGAGACGCCTATGGCGGCGTGAGTTCTCGTCGGTGGCATGCGGCCATCTGCACCAGCAGAAAGGGAGAACCGACTTGAACGGTTCGCCGGTCGCACCACCACCGAGGAGGACAAAGGGAGGTCAGTACATGAGTACCACTGACAAGGCGAAGGGCTACAAGACCTTGGCCATCCGCCTGGACGATGACGTCCACGCTCAACTCCAAGTCATCGCAAGGCTTCAGGAGACTTCGATCGCTGCTGAGATTCAGCAAGCCATCGCAGGACATCTGG
Source organism: Actinomycetota bacterium (assembly GCA_003134555.1). Lineage (GTDB taxonomy): Bacteria > Actinomycetota > Acidimicrobiia > IMCC26256 > PALSA-610 > PALSA-610. The sequence goes on along the minus strand of PLBO01000082.1, from coordinate 24,967 downwards.
AAGCCAAGCGATCCGACAAGGAGCTCGGCAGCCGCGCTGCAGCGGTCCTCGAATCCATCGAGGCCGAATCCAAGCAACGGCAAGATGCCATCGCCAATCTCTTCGCCGACAAGCCAAGTGACGCCACCGCGTCGAAGGCTGCTCGTCCGAAGAGCCCACGTTCGTAGCGATCTTCCCGATCGCTGCGACTCCATCGGAATCCCGGGCCGGGGAGTGTCGAGAGCAGAGCCAGTGATCGCCGACCGCGAACGCTGAACCTCACTCTCGAACTCTCCCCGCCCGGCAACACACCACCAAGGAAGCACACATGAACGAAAGGAGGATCGCATGGAAGGAGAACAACAAATGGGAGCCGGACCCGAAACAACCGGCATCGAATACGAACAGCTACAGCTGTTCGTGCACCAACATCACGTCGGCATCGGCGAGCGCCGTTCGCAGACGGAGACCGACATCCCCGCAATCGAGCCCGCCGTCGAACTCCGCCATCATTGGCTCGGTCTTCGGCCCGATCGATTGCACACGAGTGACCACCCAGGGGTGCGCGGCGACCGTCTCGAAGGCAGCTGCCGTCGACCACCACGGAAGGACAACTAACCCATGGAAGGAGAACGAACGGAATTACCACCACAACTGAACGAACGACCTGAAGCAACCGGCGCCGCGCCAGTCGAGGAAGTGCACGCGCTGGATGCCCTGTCGAGCGCGGCCGAGGAACACGAAGTGCTCCGGCCTGACGCACCACGCATTTACGTTGCGTCGCTCTCCGACTACAACGCCGCGATCCTGCACGGCGAGTGGATCGCGGCCGCCCAAAAAGTCGACGACCTGGGAACGGCCGTGACAAAGATGCTCGCACGTTCACCGAGCGATCCCCGGGCCGAAGAATTCGCGATTCACGACTTCGAAGGCTTCGGCTACTACCGAGTCGGAGAATACGACTCACTCGACTGGATCAGCCGAGTGGCGAACGGCATCGCGGAACACGGGCTGGCTTTTGCAGCTTGGGCCGAGCGATGTGACCGTGACACAGACATGCTCGAACACTTCGAGGACGCCTACCTCGGCGAGTACGAATCGCAAGCCGACTACGCCACGCTGCTCCTCGACGATCTCGACATCGAACAACTGATCGGGGAGCACATTCCCGAATCGCTGCAGCCCTACGTGAACATCGACGCGGAGGCGTTCGGCAACGACCTCGTGCTCAGCGGCGACATCGCCGTCGTCGAACAGGAACATGGCGTATGGGTGTTCGATGGGAGGATCTGATGCGCAGCAAGCCGGTCGTCGGCGGCGTCGGATCTCGCGTCCCCGCGGGGGCAGGATCAGCGGTGGATTCTCCAACAGAAACGCGAACGGAATCACGATCGGCGTCCGAGCCGCCGCGTTGTGGAATGGTCAACGACCTGATGCGTTCACGCATCGTGTGTGTTAAAATGGAGTCAGGAAACGAGGACCACACCATGACGCCGCAACAAGCCAAGAAGCTCGGAAGTTATCTCCGCCGCCACCGGGAAGGACGGCAGTTGTCGACGCGTCAGCTCGGTGACCTCGTCGACGTTCCGAACAGCACGATCGTGCGATTGGAACGCGGTGAGAACCTGGTGCCTCGCCCGAATCTGCTGTCGGACATCGCTGAAGCTCTGCGACTGGAACTCGCCGACCTGTACGCGATGGCGGACTACGCCGTGCCAAGTGACCTGCCACATCTGAGCCCCTATCTGCGCACGAAGTACCGCGACCTGTCCGAGGGCGACGTCAGGGCAATCTCGGTCTACGCCGCCAAGGTCGCCAAGCAACGCGGCGTCGACCTCACTGGTCCGGCACCTGGCGAGGATGAGGTACCCGAGACCCGAACGAAGCGCACTGCCAAGGCAAGAACGAAAGGAGGGATCTCATGAACAACAACCTCAGCGGCAGTGTGCTCGCCACACTGCGAGCCCTGGTACCGAAGCGACGCTTGACCTACTCCGAGGCCCTCCGACTGGCCGAGCTACAAGCCAACCGACTCATCGAGCTCTTCGACATCACAAGCCCACAGGTGCCGAACGAACTCATCACCGAACTACCACGCATGGAGGTACGCCTCGCTCCGGATCTGCCGGTCTCAGGTGCGACGCACTGGGAATCCGGACGGTGGCTCATCAGCCTCAACGCCACCGAGCCGTACGTGCGGCGGCGCTTCAGCTTGATGCATGAGTTCAAGCACGTGCTCGATCACACCACCAAGCACTTCCTTTACGGCGATGTCGCGAACGATCGCGATGCGGCCAACCGTGCCGAGCGAGCTGCCGATCAGTTCGCAGCGTGTCTGCTCATGCCCAAGCGGTGGATCAAACGCGAATGGTTCGACGCCGGCCAGCGAGTGTCGGTTGCAGCGAGCCGGTTCGGAGTTTCATCTCAAGCGTTAACGGTGCGACTGTGGCTACTCGGCATGGCGCCCGAGACGCAGCGCTGTTTTCCGTCAAGCGCCGTCGAGGTAAGGAGCGACCCCACCCCCTACCTCCGACGTTCACCGCTTCTGGAGAAGGTGGCATGACGCCGCAATCATCCCCGCATGAACCATCCATTTATCAGGGCCCTGCGCGGGCCCTGATCCGTATCAAGACTCCCGACGAGCGATCGACGCGTCGCAACCGCGCCGTGCTCTACCTGCGAGTCAGCACGACATCACAGGTCAACACCGACTACGACCCCGAAGGTCTGTCGATCCCGGCACAGCGCTTAGCCTGTCAGCGCAAGGCCGAGCAGATGGATCTCGACATCATCGACGAGTACATCGAACCTGGGCGCAGCGCGACGCGCATGGACCAGAGGCCAATCTTCCAAGCAATGCTGGAGCGGATCAAGAATGAGCGCGACGTCGAGTACGTGCTCGTGTACGAGTTGTCGCGCATGAATCGCAACCGCGTCGACGACGCGCTGGTCTTGGTCAATCTCCGCAAGTTCAAAGTCACGTTGGTTTCGGCGACGGAGAGCATCGACGAGACCCCAGTCGGCCAGCTGATGCATGGCATCCTGGCCTCTTTCAACGAGTTCCGCTCGGCCAAGGACGGCGCCGACATCCGCTACAAAATGGGCGAGAAAGCCCGCAAAGGCGGCACCCTCGGCCGCGCCAAACTCGGCTACGTCAACGTCCGCGAACGCTTCGAAGGCCGCGAAGTCCGCACCGTCACCATCGATCCCGAACGGGCACCGTTCGTAAAACTCGGCTTCGAGCTCTTCGCAACCGGCGAATACACCATCGAACGCCTGCAAGCCACCCTCACCGACCGCGGCTTGGTAACTCGACCGGGTCGATATCCCGCGGGTGAAGTGTCGACGTCGAAGATTCAGGAAATGCTGCGTGATCCTTACTACGCGGGTGTCATCACCTACGAGGGGGAGATGTACCGGGGCCGCCATGAACCGCTCATCAGCGAGGACCTCTTCGAGCGCGTTCAAACCGTCTTCGAAACACGCGCTGCCGCAGGGGAACGCCTCCGCAAGCACCCGCACTACCTCAAGGGCAGCATCTGGTGCGGCAGATGTCACGACGAAGGGCACGAAAGTCGCCTCCTCGTTCAACGTTCTGTCGGCCGTCAAGGCGGCGTGTACTTCTACTTCTTCTGCAGCCGCAAGCAAGACGGTGCTTGCAACACGCGCTACATCCACATCGACGATGTCGAGGACGCTGTCGTCCGCCACTACCGCTCGGTGCGCTTCACCGACGCCTTCGCCGCTGCCGTACGCGCCAAGTTGCACGAGACTCTCGACGGGCAGACGACGGCCGCGAAGCTTTTGCGTGATCAGATCGCCGAGCACGTAGCCAAGCTCGATCGCCAGGAAGACAACCTCCTCGACCTCGCCGGTGATACCTCCGGACCGAAGGACAAGCTGCGGGCAAGGCTACGGAAGATCCGCGCCGAGCGAGAAAAGTACGCGGAACAGTTGGAACGCACCGACGACCGCTTGGAAGTCGGCGCCGCCCTCATCGAGGCGGCGCTCGAGCTGCTCAACGACCCCGAGGACCTCTACCGCCAATCCGGCCCGAAGTTCCGGCGCATTCTGAACCAAGCGATCTTCGAGAAGCTCTACATCGACGACAACGAGGTCACGGACCACGTACTACGAGAACCCTTCGCCGAGCTACACGAAGCTCAGATCAGGATCACGATCGACAAGCACGGCGTCGGCAAACGCCGACGCACAGAACCTGCGATCGATCAAACCAAGGCCGACCTACTCGTCACCGCCCTTTCGGTCGGGGGTTCTAGTAAGGCCGCCATGGTGGAGGTGAGCGGACTCGAACCGCCGACTTCTACGTTGCGAACGTAGCGCTCTACCAGCTGAGCTACACCCCCGAAGGAGGAGCCAGCGTACCAAAGGAGCCTCGTCGGGCCGCCCAACGCTGCGGGCTCGAATCCTAGATATCAGTGGCTCGTTGCGCCGACTCGATCGCGGTCTGGAGGCGGGCCGCGACCATCGCCGTCGTCAGGTCGCCGCGAGTGCGCTCGAGCACCGCGCGCAACGCGTCGGTCGTCCGCCGCAGCCCGCCGGTGACACCGTCGGGATAGTCGATCGTCACGAGCAGCGAGTAGATCTCGTCCATCGCGCGCATGAGGGTTTCCGCGCGCGCCAGCTCGCCGGCGCGCAACTGGTCGAGGAGCTGACGACGGAGCTCGCTCGCGGCCTCGGCCAGTCCGTTGCAGTACGGAGCGATCTCGATACCGAGCTCGACCGGGCCCGGCAACGGAAGATCGCGCACGAGCGCGAGCGTGAGCCACGCTTCGGCCAGTTCCTTCTTCGCGTCGTTCAGCGGCCCACCGGTGCGCACGTCGGGTTGGTGAGCGAGCGCGTCGTCGGCCGCGGCCAAGTGTTCACGCGCTTCCAACGCGAGCGCTTCCGCCGCGTCGTACTCGCCGCGGTGCGTCGACCGGATGGATGCCGCGCACGCCTGGATCGCGCGTCGCGACGCGGTGATCGTTATCTCGCGCGCGCGATGCTTCTCTTCGAACGCAGTGCGCGCAGACTCGCCGAGTGCTGCGATCTCCGGGCCGCGATCCACGCTGGGATGTTACGACCGCAAGATGGAATCGACTACGACGACGCCGCGCGCCGCAACACCCAGTCGGGTGCGGGCTGCCGCTGCATCGAACGCACCTTGAGCAAACGCTCGACCTGCACCGAACGCGCCCACGCCCACAACGCACCGAAGGCGCCGAACGCGAGCGCGGATACGAGGAACAATGCCCAGACAATGCTCGCGTTCGTCGCCATCGCGAGTAACCCGAGCCCACCGACCACGCCGAGAAACGCGCGCAATACGTCACGGCGACGCTTGGCCGCCCGTTGACCCGGCATCACACGCGGTCGCGCGCCGGGGCCGTTGAGCGCGCCATTCGTGCGACCGAGGACATCGAGTCGGTAATTGAAATCACCGATCGAGTCGTTCGCCCGCTCCGCACGGGATCGCAGCAGGGGCGGCAACAACACGACCGCCCAGAGTGCAGCGAGGATGACCAGGACCACGAGTGTCAAGACCTCTCGACCACCTTTGTGTCCGACGACGGTAACAACGCATGACGATCGAGTGGTGGATCGTCGCCGGTGCAGTCTGGCGATTTCGAAACGGCAGGACAACTTGTAGCGGGTACTTTGGGCGCGTAACGGACAGACAACCCGACACGTTGTCGGTGCGAGCCCGCGTCGTTACACGGTTGTGAGATCGTCAGAATTCGACGAGCTCTCAGAAACCGAATTCGTCGGAACCGTCGGATTGCCGACGCCATGTCCCGGAGCGTCCGCCCGTCTTCTCCCAGAGCGCGAGGTCACCGATGGTCATCGAACGGTCGATCGACTTGCACATGTCGTAGATGGTGAGCGCAGCAACACCCGCAGCGGTCATGGCCTCCATCTCGACGCCCGTGCGATCGACGGTGTCGACATTGGCCTCGACCTCGACATATGTGTCCTCGAGCCGGAAATTCACGAGCACCGCGCCGACGAGCAACGGGTGACACAGCGGGAGCAGGAACGGCGTCTGCTTGGCCGCCTGGATCCCGGCGACGCGGGCCACGGCGAGCACGTCACCCTTCGAGATCATCCCCGCGGCGATCTTCGAGGCGGTCTCGGCCTCCATGTGCACCCGGCACCGGGCGACCGCCCGACGGTGACTCGGTTCCTTGGCCGTGACATCGACCATGCGGGCCCGGCCGAGCGGATCGAGATGCGTGAACTCTGCAGGCATGGGCGAGAAGTGTAGGTGCACCAGGAGAAATGCACGACCGGACCCGGTCGCGGAGAACCCTCCGGGCTCTCAGCCGCCGATCTGGCTCATCGATCGATCGGGCCGTATGAAGTCGACCTGACCGATCCGGTGTCCGGCCCACTTGGTGGCGACCGCGCCCTCGATCGCGGTCGCGAGCCGGTCGTCGAGGTCGGACTCGTCGAGGCCGCGACCGGCGCGCAAGACCACCCGAAGGTCGGTCTCGTCGAGCGCGAACAGACACGTCCGGAACTGCCCCTCGGCGGTCACGCGCACGCGGTCGCAGTTGTCACAGAACGGTTCGCTGACGCTGGAGATCACGCCGACATCGCCCACACCGTCGCGGAACACGTAACGCTCCGCGGGTTCGACATGGTCGGGATCACCCGGCTCGAGCGGGAACACCGCGTCGATCCGATCGAGAATCTCGCGCGCGGGAACGACCTTGTCGTGACTCCACTCCCCCTGCGCGTCGAGTGGCATGAACTCGATGAAGCGCACGCCCACGCCCTTGTCGCGACCGAAGCGCGCAAGGTCGACGACCTCGTCGTCGTTGATCCCGCGCATGACCACCGCGTTCACCTTGACCGGCGTCAGTCCGGCAAGGAGCGCGGCGTCGATCCCGGCCAACACGCGGTCGAGCTCGTCGCGCTTGGTGAGCGCGAAGAAGCGCTCGCGCTGCAGCGAATCGAGCGAGACGTTGATGCGGCGAAGCCCCGCCTGCGCGAGATCGTGCGCGAGCTCGGGCAACCGCACGCCGTTCGTCGTCATCGCGATGTCGACGCCGAGCGGCGCGAGCAGTTGCACGAGACGCGTCACGTGCGCGCGCACGAGCGGCTCGCCGCCGGTGAGACGGATCGCCTCGAAGCCGTAGCGCTCCACGCAGACCCGCGCGATCCGGGCGATCTCCTCGTAGGTCAGCAACTCCTCGCGGGGCAGCCACTGCATCCCTTCCTCGGGCATGCAGTAGGCGCAGCGGAAGTTGCAGCGATCGGTGATCGAGACCCGCAGATCCTTGACGCGGCGCGCGAACGGATCGATCAGGGGAACCGGCATGGCGCGGGTCGTCACGACCTCAGGTTACGGGTCAGGTCCGAAGCGCGGACCTGCGTGGCTCCCGGGGGTGGGTTCGCTCTGGCTCCCCGCTCGGCGCAGCGACCAACTTCAGCCGACGGATCTTCGCTTCCCCGGGTGTGCAGCGTTTACGCCAGCCCAGCGCTCGTCGCACCTTGCCACACGGTTGCCGCCTCCCGGCATTGCATTTCGCCCACCCGGGCGACCCCGTTGTGTATACGTTGTACCACGGAGCGTGGTAATCCACAACTACCCGTTCGGGTGACCTTCGTCACTGCCGCGGGGTTAGAGGAGGAGCACCCTGACGTCGGCACCGGCGTCGACGCCCTCGCCGTCGGCCAACAGGGCCAAGCCATTGGCGCCCGCCATCCCCGACAGCACGTTGCTCGCCTGGGCGCCGGCCCGCTCGCACCGGTAGCGACCGTCCTCCAGCCACACTCGCACGCGGTCGAGGTGCAGCTTTCCGTCCGCTCGGCGGGGCATCGCCGCCGCCGCGGTCGCGAGCACCGGCTCGGCGGCGACGTCGGCCCGGCCCGCGAGCTTCCGCAGCGCCGGCCGGGCGAACAGCTCGAAGCTCACGCGCGACGACACCGGGTTGCCGGGGAGGCCGAACGCGGGGACGGGCCCGAGCATCGCGAACGAGAGCGGTTTCGCCGGTTTGATCGCGACCTGGGCCCACAACGACGAACCACCGCGTTGCTTCGCGACCCGTTCCAGCACGAGCTTCACGAAGTCGTAGTCGCCGACCGACACCGCGCCGCTCGTCAGCAGGACGTCGCACGTGTCGGCCGCGTGCTCGACCGCCGCCGTGATCGCGCGCTCGTCGTCGCCCACGATGCCGCCGTCGATCGCCTCGCAACCGAGGTCCTCGACGAGCGCGAGGAGCATCGGCCGGTTGGAGTCGCGGATGCGACCCGGGTCGAGCGCGCCGCACTCGACCAGTTCGTCGCCGGTCGAGATCACAACGACGCGCGGTCGCGGGTGACACGACACCTCTTGCACGTCGAGACTCGCGAGTACGCCCAGATGCGCAGGCGTGAGCAGCGTGCCGCGCTCGAAGACGAGTTGGCCGGCGTCGACGTCACCACCCGCGAGCCGCACGTGCTCGCCCGGCTTCGCCACCTCGACGACGACGTTGTCGCCTTCGACGCGCGTCCGCTCGACCATCACGACCGCGTCGGCGCCTTCCGGCATCGGCGCTCCCGTCATGATGCGAATCGCTTCGCCCGGCCCGACCGCGATCGTCGGCGCGCGCCCGGCCGGGAGCTCACCGACCACCCGAAGTGATCCGGGCGTGTCCGCCGCGCGGACCGCGTAACCGTCCATGCCCGTGTTGGCGAACGGCGGAACCGGCTCGCGCGCGACGACTTCCTGCGCGAGCACGAGCCCTCGGGCATCGCCGCGCGCGAACATGCGCGGCGCCAGCGGCGTCACCGCGTCGAGGATCGTGGACTGCGCGTCGTCGAGCGGGATCACACCGACAGGCGTATCACTCGGGCCAACGACCGGCCACGTACGCGCGCAGCCATTCGCCGAAGGCCGGCCCGAGGTCGGCGCGGTCGAGCGCGATCTCGACGTTGGCGCGCAGGAAGTCGATCTTCTGACCGACGTCGTACCGACCCTGCCCGCAATTGCAGCCGAAGACGCTCTCGTTCTCGAGCAACATCGCGATCGCATCCGTCAGCTGCAATTCGCCGCCGCGCCCCGGCACGATGAGATCGAGCATGGTGAAGATCTCCGGCGTGAACACGTAACGACCGATGATCGCCAGGTTCGACGGCGCCTGGTCGCGCGGAGGCTTCTCGACGACCCGGCGGATCTCGATAACGCCGTCTTCCGAACCCGGCCCCGTCCCCGACGCGCTCGGCATCGGTTCGACGCACCCGTACGACGAGATCTCCTCCGGCGAGACTTCCGAGAACGCGATGCACGAGCGGCCCTGCAGCTCGTGCACGTCGAGCATCGAGCGCAACAGCGCGCTGTCGTCGATCATGAGGTCGTCGGCAAGCAGCACCGCGAACGGCTCGTCACCGACGTGATGACGCGCGACCGACACGGCGTGACCGAGTCCCAACGGGTCGCGCTGGCGGACGTAGTGGATGTCGGCGAGATCCGACGCGAACTGCACTTCCTTCAACAGGTCGTGCTTGCCCGCGTTGTCGAGGAAATGCTCGAGCTCGAAGTTGCGGTCGAAGTGGTCCTCGATCGCGCGCTTGTTGCGACCGGTGATGATCAGGATGTCGGTCAGCCCGGCGCGCACAGCCTCTTCGACGACGTACTGGATCGCGGGCTTGTCGACGACCGGCAACATCTCCTTGGGCGAGCTCTTGGTGGCCGGCAGGAAACGCGTCCCCAGTCCGGCCGCCGGTATCACCGCCTTGCGCACCCGTGTCATTCGGCCTCCTCAGGCGCTGCGTTCCGCGCTCAGATCGATCTCCTCGCGCCGGAGCAACCGGCGGATGTTCGCGGCGTGCCGGGCGACGACGAGCACTGCGAGACCACCGACGACACCGACTTCCCATCGGTCATAGCCCAGCACGAGTACAGCGACCGGGAACAGAATCGTCGCCAGGAGCGACGCGAGCGACGCCTTGTGGAGCACACGCGCCACAAGGAACCAGCAGACGCCGAGGCCGACGACGACGAACGGGTACAGCACCACGAGCGCTCCACCGGCGGCCGCAACGCCCTTACCGCCCTTGCGATACAGCGGATACGTGTGTCCGATGACGGCCGCGACGCCCAGGACGCAGGCGCCCGCCCGCCCCCCGATCACCAGGCCCGCGCCGGCGGCCAGCGCACCCTTGGCGAAGTCGAGGAGCAACACGAAAGCTCCGGCCCGCCAGCCCAGCAGCCGGTGCACGTTCGACGCCCCCGGGTTGCCCGAACCCTCGCTCAGAATGTCCCGGCCGTGCGCTCGCGCGACGAGCTGGGCGCTCGGAAAGGTCCCGAGCAGCCAGGCCACGGGTACGAGCAGCGCCACTGCGACCATGCACCACGCATTCTGTCCCAGGAGACGACAGCGCAACGATTGGATGAGAGCGGAACGTGGAGTCGACCAATGAACGTGGACGGGAACCCGTGTCAGCGCGGTACGATTGGCACTCGTAGGCGTCGAGTGCCAATAGCGGCGACCGACCAGACGGAGAGTCCATGCCGACATACGTGTACCGCTGCGCAAAGTGCGGCGAGCAGCTCGAGGCGTTCCAGTCGTTCGCCGACGCGCCCCTCACGAAGCACGACGAGTGTGGCGGCAAGCTCTCCAAGGTGCTCTCGGCCGCGGGCATCGTCCTCAAGGGTCCGGGTTTCTACAAGACCGACAATCGCTCGGGCTCCTCGAACGGCAAGTCGAGGGAGAAGACCAAGGAGGCCGCGTCGTCCGGCTCCGATTCGTCGTCCGGCTCCGGTTCGTCGTCCGACTCGGGTTCGTCGTCCGACTCGGGCTCGTCGTCCGGCTCCGGATCTTCGGACTCCGGGTCTTCGGGCAAGGGCGAGTCGAAGCCCAAGACCGACTCGACGTCGACGCGCTCGTCGGGCGGTTCCGAGGCCAAGAGCGCGTAGCGCGCCGGCGCGTCCGAACGCATGCGAGCGGAGATCGGCGTCCTCGGCGGATCGGGCTTCTACACCTTCGGCGACGATGTCGAGGAGGTCGTCCTCGAGACGCCGTTCGGCGCGCCCAGCGCTCCAGTGACGATCGCCGACGTGGGCGGACGGCGCGTCGCGTTCATCCCCCGCCACGGACGCGACCACGAGTACGCGCCGGCGCGCGTCCCCGCCCGCGCCAACCTCTGGGCCATGCGGATGCTCGGCGTGCGCCAGGTGATCGGTCCGTGCGCCGCGGGTTCGCTCTCACCCGACATACATCCCGGCGACTTCGTGGTCCTCGACCAGCTCGTCGACCGCACATGGGGCCGCGCCGACACCTACTACGACGCGGGCGACACGCACCACGTGTCGTTCGCCGACCCGTACTGCGCGGTCGTCGGACGACACGCGCTGGAGGCGGGCGAGCGCGTCGGCGTGCGGATGCACGACACCGGGACCGTCGTGGTGGTGCCGGGTCCACGGTTTTCCACGCGCGCAGAATCCCGCTGGTATCGCGCGCAGGGCTGGCACGTCGTCAACATGACGCAGTACCCCGAGGCGTATCTCGCCCGGGAGCTCGGCATGCACTACGCGGGGATCGCGCTCGTCACCGACTACGACACGGGCGTCGAGCACGACGCCGGCGTGGCACCGGTCTCCCAAGCGCAGGTGTTCGCGTTCTTCGAGGAAAACCTGCACCGCGTGCGCGCGCTGCTCGACGAATTACTTCCGAAGGTGCCGTCGGAGCCCAGCGGTTGCGGCTGTGCCGACGCAGTAGGTCCGCTGCACGCGTACGAGCGTTGAATCTTGAAGCGAGTGCCCCTGACCCACCGATCCGGGCGGGTGATGACCGGCGGGCCAGGGGACTCGCGCGGCGCCACTGGGGCGCCGGGGGCGGGGAATGCCGAGATTTCCAACCCTCGGACAACCTCCGACATTCCCAATGTTCCCCTTTTGCCGGCGGCAGGAACATCGCTCGCTAACCTCACGGAGCTTCCCTCGAGCTTCCCCCGTTCGCGTCGTCCGCGGCGCGCGGTTCACGTCGTCGTGATCGCGCTCCGGATCGCGTCTCGGAAGGGGAAACAAGATGCGTCGTTCACCTCGCGTACTTCTCGCATGGGCAGCCGCGATCGTGGTGATGTTGCTGACGGTCCGCGTGGTCGCCGGAGATCTCGGAGCGCTGCATCGTCGAGCGAGCAGTCTCGGCGCCGACGTGACGGTCGTACTCGCGGCACGCGATCTCCCGCTCGGGACAACGCTCGGGGTCGGCGATGTCCACACCGTGCGGCGACCGTCGACCACGGTCTCGACCGACGCGCTGCGTGATCCGGCCGGGGCCGTCGGTCGAATCGTCGCGGTCGGGCTGCTGCGGGACGACGTCGTCGGCGCGCGCCATCTCGTCGCGGCCGACCGCGCGGGCGTCAGCGGTCCCGGCGCCAACGGAATCGTGCCCGCGGGACGACGCGCCGTGCACGTGCTCGTCAAGGACGGCTTCCAGCCACCGCCCGGTTCCGTGGTCGACGTGCTCGCGACCTACGACCCCACGATTTCGACCGTCGCCGGTTCGCCCGGGCAAGCGACGCTGGTCGCGCGCGGCGCTCAGGTCTTGGCGCTCGCCGGGGCGCCACAAACCGGCGACACCGGCGCGACGGCCGACGGTGCCGGCTCCGGGGTGACCTTCCTCGTCACCGAACGAGAAGCCCGCTCGGTCGCGTACGCGGCATCGATCGGTGACATCGCGCTCGCGCTCGCGCCGGTCCAGTCCGCAATGGGTGGCTAACTTGCCGCTGTGACGATCAGCACGGTCATCTTCGACTTCGGTGGCGTGATCTCGAGTCCCCTGTTCGTGGGAATCGGCGCGTTCGAGGAAGCGGAGGGCTACGCGAAGGGGTCACTGCTGCGGCTGCTCTTCGGCGACACTTCGTACATCGGCGTCGAAGGTCGAGCCGTCGCCGACGCGGTGGCCGCCGATCCCGACGCGGCCGAGACCGAAGGCGAGGTCGAGGACGAGCCCGACTGGCACCTGCTCGAGAAGGGTCAGCTCGACATCAAGACGTACTTCGAGCGCATGGTCGAGAAGGCGCCGCGTGTCATCGGACGAGCGATCGACATGGACGCGTACAGCCGGTTCTGGCGCCAGACCGCACCGGGCGTGCACTGGACCGTGGTGCACAAGATGCGCGAGCTGAAAGTGCGCGGGCTCCGTATCGGTCTGCTCACGAACAACGTCAAGGAGTTCGGCGACAACTGGCGCGCGATGTTCCCGATCGACGAGCTGTGTGACGAGGTCGTCGACTCATCACACGTCGGGATGCGCAAACCCGACCGGGAGATCTACGAGCTCACGTGCGCGCGCATGAACATCACACCGAACGAGGCGGTATTCCTCGACGACAACGCCGAGAACGTCGCCGCGGCCCGCGCCTTCGGAATGGAAGCCGTGCACGTGGTCGACCCCGAAGTCGCGCTCGCCGAGCTCGAACTGGTCCTCACGCGCCGCGGAACACGACTGACCTAAGCGCCGCTCATCGTCATCTCGCCGACGAGGACCGTCATTCCGGCCACCGCGCCAGGCAGGAAAATCAGATCGCTGCCCACCTCCGTGATGTCGAGCAGCATGCGTTGCAGGGTGGACGCGATGGTGATCTCGCGCACCGGCTCCGCGAACGCGCCGTCGCGGACCATCAGACCCTCCGCGCCGACGGAGAAGTCGCCGCTGATCGGGTTCGTACCCGAGTGCAGCCCGCTCACCGATTGCACGTACAACGCCTCGCCCGCGCCGCGCATGATCTCCTCGGGCGACTTCGGTCCGGGCTCGAGTCGCAACGCGCGCACGCCGACGCCAGGCGTCGACCCGATGCCGCGCGTCGCGCTCGCGGTCGTTCCCGAGCCCGAGCGCCGGCCGGTGTAGACGTTGTGCAAGAAGCCCTGCATCACGCCGTCGACGATGAGCGCGTTCCGGCGGGTAGGGACGCCGTCGCCGTCGAACTCCGACGCGCCGAGCGCGCGCGCGTCGGTGGGGTCGTCGATCAACTGCACGAACGGGGCGCCTATCAACTCTCCCGTGCGGCCGGCGAACAGCGAACGGCCCTTCAACATCGACTCACCGTTGAACGCACTCGACAGCACACCGAGGACGGAGCGGGTAACGAGGGGATCGAGGATCACCGGAATCCGGCGGCCCGGCACGGGCTTGGCGCCGAGCAACCGGCACGCCCGCGTCGCGGCATCGCGCGGAATCGACTCGAGGTCGAGGTCGGAAAGCGTACGACCGGCTACGAATCCGTAGCCCGATTGCGTGCCCGAGCCGTCGTCGGCAAGCGCGACCGCCGACGCGGAGCACGTCGTGCGCCGCGTGTGCGCTTCCACGCCCAGTGAGTTCGCGAGCGCGGCCTCCGCGAGGGCGTCGCCGTAGCTCGCGGACTCGACGTTGCGGATGCGAGTGTCGGCGGCCCTCGTGGCGCGCTCGAGGTCGAGTGCGATGCGGACCTTCTCCTCGGTCGGCACCGAAACGAGCTCCTCGCGCCACAGATCGAGCTTGGGTGGCGTGGCTCCGTTGACGTCGGCGGGCGACGCGAGCCCGTACCACTCGTCGGGCTCGCCGAAGCCGGCGTTGTCGCGAGCCTCCTGCAGGGTCTCGTCGATGACATCGGCTGCGAGCGAACCGGCCCACGCGAGTCCCTGGCGCCGGCCCGCGATGACGCGGATCCCGACGCCTTCGACGCTCGCAGTCGTCAGCGACTCGACTTCGCCGCCGAACACCTCGACGTCGGTGTCGCGCGTGCGCACGACGTAGGCCTCGACCTGCTCGCCGTCGCGTGCTGCACGCGCGACGCCGCGGGCGATGTCGAGCAGATCGCCTCCACTCACGCCGCGGTCCCGCCGACGGTCATCTCCCGTACGAGCACCGTCGGCTGCCCCGACGACACCGGCACGCTCTGACCCTGCTTCCCGCACATCCCGGTCCAGGTCTCGAAGTCGTTGCCCACCGCGTCGACCATCCGGAGCACGTCGGGACCGTTGCCGATCAGCTGGGCGGCGCGGATCGGTCGCGTGACCTCGCCCTTTTCGATGAGGTACGCCTCGGTCACGCCGAACACGAAGTCGCCGGTGGCCGGGTCGACCTGACCGCCTCCGAGCTGCACGCAGTAGATCCCGAAGTCGACGTTGCGAATGATGTCGGCGGGGTCGGTCGCGCCCTCGAGCACGAAGGTATTGGTCATCCGCGGCATCGGCAGGTGGCGGTAGCTCTCGCGCCGTCCGTTCCCGCTGGGGGCTCGACCAGCCTTTCGCGCCCGCACGACATCCCACATGAAGTCAGTGAGCACACCGTTCTCGATCAGCACGTTGCGTTGCGCGGGGTGACCCTCGTCGTCGATCGCAAGCGTTCCCCACTCTTGGGCGTAGCCGCCGTCGTCGACGAGCGTGACGAGCGGCGACGCGACCGAGGTTCCCATCTGCCCCTTGAACACCGACGCGTCCTTCAAGATGTGGTCGGCCTCCAGACCGTGGCCGCACGCTTCGTGGAACAAGACGCCGCCCGCCCCGCGCTTCAGCACCACGGGAAGCCGGCCCGACGGAGCCGGCACGGCGTCGAGCAGGGTGAGCGCGCGCTGCGCGGCGCGCCGGCCGACATCTTCCGGCGCGAAGTTGTCGAACAGCTCGAAGCCCATCGTGCGCCCGGGCGCCTCGTGCCCGGTCTGCATCCCGGTGTCGCCGGTCGCGACACATTGCACGGCGAGGCGCGTGCGCACGCGGTCGTCGTCGGCGAGCAGACCGTCGGAGTTGGCAACGAGGATGCGCCGCCGCGCGTCGGCGTACGACGCGGTGACCGAGGTGACGGCGCTGCCGGTGGCGCGCGCCGCGGCGTCGGCGCGCGCGAGGAGCTCGACCTTGCGGCGCTTCTCGACCGTCTCCGGCAAGACCACGCCGGCGGCGATCGGGTGCGGCGACGGCGCTCCCAACGCAACCGTGTGGGTTCCGCCGCCAACGCCGCGGGCCGCGCCGGCGGCGGCCTCTGCCGCGTGCAGCAATCCTTCACGCGACAGGTCGGCCGTGTGCGCGAATCCGGTGGTTTCGCCCCGCACGACGCGCAGCCCCGCGCCGCGGTCGCGACCGGAGACGAGCTCCTCGATCCGACCGTCGTCGAAACGACCGTTCGAGGAACGCCGATCCTCGACGAACACCTCGGCAAAATCGCCGCCGCCGCGCAGTGCATGGTCGAGCGTTTCCTGCAAAACGTCGGATTCGATCAACGGAACGGTCATGTGTGCCTCGAGCATCTTCTGGTCGCGCCAACATGCCGAGTCGGCGCCGGGCTGCCTATGGTAAGCGGGTGGCGCTGCCCTCCGGTCTCACCGCGTCGATCACGTTGAAGGTCGAAGAGGGAGACACCGCGCTCGCGATCGGCAGCGGCGACGTGCCGGTGCTCGCGACCCCCCGACTCGTCACGCTGTTGGAACAGGCGAGCGTGCAAGCGCTCGGCGACCGGCTCGGGCCCGAAAAGACCTCGGTCGGTTACGAGGTCCAGCTCGCGCATCTTTCGCCCACGCCGGTGGGATCCGAGGTGACGGCGGAAGCGACACTGGAGAGCGTCGAGGGCCGGCGACTCACCTTCCGCGTGTCCGTCACCGACGCCCGAGGCCTCGTCGCCGCCGGGCGCATCACCCGGGTCGTCGTGGTGCGCGACCGCTTCATCGAACGCGCACAATCGGAGTTATGACCGACCTTCTGGTCGAGCGTCACGATGCGCACGCCTCGTTGACGTTGAATCGTCCCGAGAAGCGCAACGCGCTCTCCGTCGCGCTACGCGACGCGATCAGTGACGCGCTCGATGCGCTCGCGCACGACGAACAGATGAAATGCGTCGTGTTCACGGGGTCGGGTTCGGTGTTCTCCGCGGGCTTCGATCTCGAGGAGTTCACGCGCGCGGCCGAGGACGCTGCGTTCGGTCGCGAGCTCTGGCCGTCGAGCGACCGCTATCACGACTCGGTGCTGCGCTTCCCGCTGCCGACCATCGCCGCGGTCAACGGCCCTGCGCTCGCGGGCGGCTTCGACCTCGCGATTCTGTGCGACCTGCGTATCGCGTCCACGACCGCGCGGTTCGCGCATCCGGAGCGCACCTTCGGCGACGTCGTGTACGGCCCGCTGCACGATCTCGTGGGCGGCGCCGTCGCGCGGGAACTGACGATCGGCGGTCGCGAGCTCGACGCGCACGAAGCGCTCGCGGTGCATCTCGTCGGCGAGGTCGTCGAGCCCGGCGCGCTCGCGGCGGCGACCGACGCGGCGGTCGCGCGCGTGTGCGCCGCACCCCGCGAGATCCTGATGCGCACGAAGGCCAAGGCGCTGCGCCGCGCCGGCTTCGGAGGGCAAATGCCCACGCTCGACCTCTGAGTCAGGCGAGGTTCGACGACCGTGGGTACGCGTCGGCGGGATCGGTGAGCACGTTCACGAGCGAGACGCCGGGAGTTGCGAAGGCGCGGTCGAGCGCGGGACCGATCTCGCCCGGCTCGTCGACGAGCTCGCCGTGCCCGCCGAGCGCCTCGATCACCTTGTCGTAGCGGATGCCGGGCGAGAGGTCGGCCACCACGTCGTAGCCGAACAACGCCTGCATCGGATGCT
Organism: Actinomycetota bacterium; assembly: GCA_003134555.1. Classification (GTDB taxonomy): domain Bacteria; phylum Actinomycetota; class Acidimicrobiia; order IMCC26256; family PALSA-610; genus PALSA-610. Next base: position 7,437 of record PLBO01000082.1, on the reverse strand, counting down.
TCTCCAACCCCCAGATGCCGTTGTTGCCGACGATCGCGGTGACGTTCACGCCGTGGCGGACGAGCGACTCGAAGTCGCCCAGCGCGAATCCGATCGCGCCGTCGCCGAGCAACAAGACCACCTGGCGCCCGGGGTGCGCGACCCCCGCCGCGAGCGCGTAGCCCGGCCCCATGCCGAGGCACCCGTACGGGCCGGGGTCGAGAAAGGTTCCCGGCTGATAGCTCCGCACCAGCTTCCCCGCGTACGACACGAAGTCGCCGCCGTCGCCGATCACGATCGCGTCGCGATCGAGCCGCTTCGCGAGCTCGCCGTAGATCCGCGCGGGCTTGATCGGCGCGGTGTCGGCCTCGAGCGACGGGAGCTCGGCCGCGCGCTGCGCCTGCTCGTGCGTGCGGAGCCGCGCGATCCAGTCGTCGTGCGCGCCGGGCGGCGCGCCCGAATCGGCGAGTGCGGCGAACGTGGCCGCGAGATCGCCGGCCGTCGAAGCCTCGAGCGCCGCGTGCGCCGCGACCTCGCTCGCCGCGTCGCACATGTGCACCACACGCGCGTCACCGAAACGACCGAAACCGAGCCGGAAGTCGAGCGGCGTACCGGCCACGAGTACGAGATCAGCTTCCCGCAACGCAACGGAGCGGGCCTTCGAGAAGGCAAGCTCGTGGTCGGCGGGCAGCGTGCCGCGTCCCATGCCGTTCACGAACACCGCCACCCGCGCGGCCTCGGCGAAGGCGCGCATGGGCTCCTCCGCGTGGGCCCAGTAGACGTCGCCGCCTGCGACGAGCACCGGTCGAGCCGACGAGCCGACGAGCTCGGCCACGCGCGCGATGGCGTCAGGGTCGGGAGTGGCACCTCGGAACGCCTGCTCGGCTTCGGCCGCCGGCAGCTCGATCGATGCCGGCGCGAACGCGTCGAGCGGGATGTCGACGAACGTCGGACCCCGGTGCGGCGTGCGCGCGGTTCGGCACGCGGCATCGACGTTCGCGACGATCGAAGCCGCCGACGTCGCGGTCGCCGCCGACTTCGTGACCGGCGCGACGATCGGCACGTGGTCGAGCTCCTGCAACGAACCGGCGCCCCACCGCGCCTGCGGTGCGCGACCGGCCAGCACTACGAGCGGCGAGCCGTTCATCCGCGCCGCCGTGAGCGCGCTCACGCCGTTGGTCACGCCCGGGCCCGCGGTCAACGCCGCGCAGCCCAGCCGCCGTGTCACCTTCGCGAAGCCTTCGGCCGCGAAGGTCGCGCTCTGCTCGTGCCGCACGTCGATCAGCCGAACGCCGGATTGCACCGCGCCGTCGTACAGCACGAAGAGATGCCCGCCCGACAGCGTGAAGACGGTATCGACGTCGTGCCGCCGCAACACCTCGACCGCGAGCCGGCCGCCGTGAGCCTCCACGACCGGTTAGTTGGCCGGCGCGGGGACCGACGCGAGGAATCGAGTGAGCGCGTCGATCCAGACCCCGGGGTTTTCGAACTGTGGTGAGTGCCCGGCGTCGGGAATGATCACGAGCTGCGCGCCGTCGATCGCCGCGGTCATCTCACGCGACGCCGCGACGAACGGCGTGTCCTGCGACCCGACGAGCACGAGCATCGGGAAGTTCACCGCCGCCGCGAGCGCGGCGAGGTCGTCGGGCTGATAGGCCAGCGCGACCGCCATCGCCCCCCACATGATCTCGGAGATATCCGCCCACTTGCGCTCCTGGAACGCGCGATACCCCGGGCGTTCGGCGAGCTCGCGCTTATACGCGGGCGTCTCCAAGACCTGCGCCAGATCGAGGAGCTCCTTCAGCGCGGCCTTGCCGCGGGTGAACGCGACCTCGGCCGCAGCGTCCATGAGCGTGGGATCGAAACCGGGAATCGGGCCGCCCGAGGTGTCCATCATCACGAGCGCCTCGACCCGCTCCGGCGCGCGCAACGGGATCTGCCGCGCAACCATGCCGCCCATCGAGTGACCGAGCAACCGGAACCGGTCCAGCCCGACCGCGTCGGCTACCTCCAAGATGTCGGTCGCGAGCCGGTCGATCGAATAGGCGCCGCGATCGGTGGGTTTGTCGCTCGCACCGTGACCGCGATGATCGAAGATGACGACGGTGTAATCGCGCGCGAGCGCGGGAACGTGATCGGTGAAGTCCTCCTTCGCCCCACCGAGACCGTGCACGAGGAGCAAACCCGGTCCCTCGCCCGCCACCTCGACCGCCAGCCCCACCCCGTCGCCCGTCGTGATCCGCATACCTCAATGCTCACCCGAAAAGGCCTGGTCGCGCCACCCGATCACGGCAAAGAGCGGAACCGTGGTCTTCTAGGATCAGGTGCGATGACGGAGGCTGCCCCGGTCGTTCGCCGCCCCGGATCGAGGTGGAAGCTGGCGCTGCGGATCGTGGTGAGCGCGGCGCTCCTCGCATTCGTCGTCTCCAAGGCGTCGAACGTCGACGACGCCATCCCCGACGAGCACCACGGGCTCACGATCGTCCTGCTCGTCGCCGCGATCCTCACCGCCCTGGTGGGTGTCTTCCTCTCGGCCTGGCGCTGGCAGCGGGTGTTGCTGCTGTTCGACGTGCGGGTGCGAGTCGCCGCGCTCTTTTCCCACTACGTCGTCGGGCTCCTCGTGGGCAACGTTCTGCCGTCGACCATCGGCGGCGACGTCGTCCGTATCGCCCGGGCCTCGAACACGGTCGGCTCGTCGAAGGTGTCGTTCGCGTCGGTCGTGCTCGAGCGGCTCACCGGCTTCGTCGCGCTGCCCCTCCTCGTGTTCGCGGGTTTCGCCATCCGCCCGTCACTGGCCCACCATGCGCACGCATGGATCGCGTTAGTGGTCGCGACGACGACGCTCGTCGCGCTGACGCTCATCTTGTTCGTCGCCGGGCACCCGCGCCTCGCCGGCCGGTACGCGGAAAGGGAGAGCTGGGCGCGATTCATCGGTGCGGTGCACCTCGGGGTGGAGCGGCTGCGCCGGGAGCCGCGCCAGATCGTGCCCGTGCTCGGTACTTCGATCATCTTCCAGACGTCGCAGGTCGTGATGTTCGGATTGATCTTCCGCGCCCTCGACCTTCCCGTTCCGATCGCGGCGGTAATCGCGTTCGCGCCGGCCGTACTGATGCTTCAAGTGTTGCCGATCACCTTCAGCGGGCTCGGAGTGCGCGAAGGCGCGTTGGTACTGTTCCTGCATTCGTTCGACGTCAGCAACGCGCAGGCAGGCGCCGCCGGTCTGTTGTGGTGGGGATGCATGATCGCCGTCAGTCTGCTCGGAGCGCCGGCCTTCGCCGTGGGCAATCGACCACCTTCGGTCAACACCGCGAAGGAATCCGTTTGAGCACCGACGTGCGCGGCCGGCCGCGATTCAACGGCGGCCGCGTGCTCTCCGACGGATACGTCCTCTACTGGTGGGCAGAGCTGCTCGGAATCCTGGTCTTCTACGTCGCGTACTCGGCGGTCCGGAACATCCACGGCGGCGAGCTGCCGCCGCCCCACGCGTTCGACCACGCGCGGCAGATCATGTCGCTCGAACGCCACCTCGGCATCTACCACGAGCAGACGATCCAGCAGTGGGCCCTGCACTTCCGCCCGCTCATCCTCTTCGCCAACTATTTCTACGGTTCGTTCCATTTCATCGTCACGATCTTCGCGGCCGTCTTTCTCTACCGGCACCACACCGACGCCTTTCCGCGCTTTCGCAACACGCTCGCCGTAACTACGGCGATCGCGCTCATCGGCTTCACGCTGTATCCACTCGCGCCGCCGCGCATGTTCCCGGGCTTCGTCGACACACTGCTGAAGGACCCCGCGATCTGGTCGTTCAACTCCGGCGGCATGCAGACCGTGTCGAATCAGTACGCGGCGATGCCGAGCGTCCACATCGCGTGGGCCGCCTGGTGCGCACTGGCGCTCGGACCGCGATTGAAGAACCGGACGGCGTCGGTCTTGGCGTGGTGCTACCCGCTGATCACGCTCGTCGTGATCGTGATCACCGCGAATCACTACATCCTCGACGCGGTCGCCGGAGTCGTGATCCTCGGCATCGGGTGGATAGCCGCGAATCGGCTGACACGTGCCGGTCGGAAATCGACCGTGAACAACGTCGCCTAGCCTGCCCGGCTCGTGACCGACCGATACGACCTCGACCACGTCGCGCTCGCCGCCGACGACACCGCGCCCGCCCTGCGCTTCCTCACCGGTGAGCTCGGCGGGACCATCCTCTTCGGCGGCCAGACGATCGGGTTTCGTCCCATGCAGGTATGGCTCGGCTCTCGCGACGGCGACGGCATGCCCGTCGAGTTGCTCGAGCCGTGGGCGGTCGAGCAAAACGACTTCCTCGCGCGGTTCGTCGCCCGGCACGGCGCCGGACCCCATCACCTGACATTCAAGGTCCCCGATCTCGCGGCCGCGATCGCACGGGTACGCGGGGCGGGCTTCCATCCCGTGAACATCGATGTCTCCGACCCCGAGTGGAAAGAGGCGTTCTTGATGCCGCGCGAAGCACACGGCACGGTCGTGCAGCTCGCGGAGGCACACGGTCATCCCGAGACGCGCGCGGAGCTCCTCGGTTACGTCGCCGAGCACGGCGCCAACATGCACCCGCGCTGGTGGGTCGAACCTCCCCCACCGACCGGGCACGGAACGTTGCGCCGCGTTGTGCTCCGTACGCCGTCGCTGCCGTCCGCGCTCGGCTTCTTCGCCGGCGTCCTGCAGGGCGACGTCGAGCACGAGACCCCAACGTCGGCCGACCTGGTGTGGCCGCGCGGTGCGCGCGTCCGTTTGGAGGAAAACGCGGACGCGCTCCCCGGCGTCGACCGGCTCGAAGTCGTCGGCCTGACCGAGGAACGAACCGTGATCGGCACGCGCTTCACCCCCGTGAAGGAGTAACGACTACACCTTCACGCACTGCGTTCCGCGATCGGGCGGCGCTCGTCACGCACGATCCTGCGTACCGCGTCGTGCACGGCCTGGTCTGCGAGCGAGAGCTGCACACCACGCGCGGTCACGACGGCGAGCCGGCGCGGAGGCATGCGCGCGATCCGCATCTGCCGCACGCCCGCGTGATCGTGCGCCACCGCCGTCTCCGGCAGGATCGACACACCGGCGCCCGCAGCCACGAGGTCGGCGATGAGCCGGACACCCTCGACCTCGATCGGCACGCGCAGCTCGACGCGTTCGGCCCGCGCGGCCGTCTCTACCTCGTCGCGCAGCGGGTTGCCCGCGGGCGGGAGGATCAGCGTCTCGGTCGCGAGCTCGGCCAGCGCGATCGGCTCGCGCCCGCGCAGCTTCCGCGACGACGGCACGAGCGCCACGAGGTCCTCGTCGCGCAGGTGCTCGACGTGCAGCCGCGGATCGCTCACCGGCTCGGTGACGACCGCGCACGCGAGCTGGCGTTCCGCGACCTCGCCGGCGAGACGCTCCGAGGCACCTTCGGTGAGCCGCAACGACACGCCCGGCGCGCTCGTGCGCATCTCGGCCACGACCATGGGCACGAGCAGACGGCTGACCGTGCCGACGACTCCGAGGGTCGCGTGACCCGTCTCGAGGCCCTGCAGCATCGAAAGGTCCTTGTGCAGCGCCTCGATCTCACTGCGAATCGCCCGGGCCCGCTCGATGACCCGAACGCCGAATTCCGTGGGGACCGTGCCGCGCCGGCCCCGGACCAGCAACTGCACACCCAACTCGGCTTCGAGCTGGCGGACGTGCTCCGAGACGTTGGACTGCACGGTATGGAGGTTCTCGGCCGCGGTCGTGAAGCTGCCCGCCTCGGCGACGGCCAGCAAGGTCTCGAGCTGGCGAATATCCATGCCGGTCCTCCTCCGGGCGTGCGGCCTACCGCTCGGGCCGCATGCGCCTGACCCGCGGCCAACCCATCGCCGTTACCGATCGATACTATCGTTCCAACGTCTTTGACAGATGGTCTTGTGATCGGCTTCACTAGTCGGGTACGACAGGGGCTCGAGGAGCCGGCGTCCCCCCGCCCGGCTCCTCGGGTTCCGTCATCGCCCGGTCGTGAAGGGGAGCCCATGGCCGCCGAAATGATGTCGAGTTTCATCTTCAGCGGCCCGCTGACCTGGACGGTGGAAGCCGCCTGCCAGGGCCAGACGCGCCTGTTCTTCGCGCCCGCCGGCGAACGGCCCGAGGCGCGCGTCGTGCGCGAGTCGCAAGCTCGCGCCGTCTGCAAGGCGTGTCCCGCGCTGCAGGAATGCCGCGACTGGGCACGAGCGCACCGCGAGTACGGCTTCTGGGGCGCAGAGTCCGAAGAGGAGCGTGCCGCCGCCGGGTTCCGCGTCGACATGCCCGTCGGTCGCGTCGCCCGCTACCCGCGGGGCAACGGCGAGCCCGTCGCGCCGCGCGAATCCCGCATCGCGTAACCCGCCGTATCGACCCGGGCCGCGCGACCCGCACCCAGCGCCGGCAACACCTCGCATCTGTAACCTCCCGGCCGTGACCGACACGCCGCCCGGGGTCGACCTCGAACGTCTGCGACCCTGGTTCGTCACGCACGTCGACGGCGCGACCGGTGGCGAGCTGGCCGCGTCGCTCATCTCGGGGGGCCGCTCGAACCTCACCTACGCCATCCGCGACGCCGGCAACGAGTGGGTGTTGCGCCGACCGCCGCTCGGGCACGTGCTGCCGACCGCGCACGACATGGCCCGCGAGTACAAGGTGTTGACCGCGCTCGCACCCACTGGACTACCCGTCCCGAAGACGCTCGCGTTCTGCGACGACGCTTCGGTGAACGATGCCCCCTTCTATGTGATGGAGCTCGTCGACGGCAGAATCCTGCGCACGGGCACCGACATCGAGACGTTGTCGCGCGACGAAGCCCGGCGCTGCTCGGAGGAGCTCATCGACGTGCTGGTCGCGATCCACGCCGTCGACTACGAGGCGGTCGGGCTCGGCGATTTCGGGCATCCCGACGGCTACGTCGAGCGCCAGGTGCGGCGCTGGGGTGAACAGTGGGGGCGTTCGAAGACGCGCGAGCTACCGGCGGTCGACGAGCTCGCACGCCGCTTGCGTGCCGCGTTACCCGACTCGCCGCCGCCGACGATCGTGCACGGCGACTACCGCCTCGACAACANNGTGCTCGACTGGGAGATGGCGACACTCGGCGACCCGCTCGCCGATCTCGGCCTCTACTTGCTGTATTACGTGCGCGACGACGCGCAGACCGGCAATGTCGGCGCGACGATCTCGCCCCAAGCGGGCTTCCTGCCTCGGGACGACGTCGTCGAGCGGTACGCGAAGCAGTCGGGCCGCGACGTGAGCCAGCTCGACTTCTACGAGGCGCTCGCCGCGTACAAGCTGGCGATCATCCTCGAAGGCATCCACGCGCGCTTCTTGATGGGCAAGACCGTCGGCGAGGGCTTCGATCACATCGGCTCGCTCGTCGAGATCATGGTGCAGAGCGCGCTCGATCAGTGTTCGCGATCGTCGATCGCCGCGCTCCGCGGCTGACGACGAATC
>PLBO01000038.1 GCA_003134555.1 Actinomycetota bacterium | reverse complement strand
CGCCCGAGGAGTGTCCGTCCGCCTCCCTCATACGCATCGAACACCAAGACCATCGTCCCTCCCCACGCCACCCAGGAACAGGCCTCGGACTGTCCACGTCGAACAATGGTCGCGCATCGGCGAGGACTTCACCGCCGAAGAGCTTCGCGACTTCACGATCCGAAAAGAGATCCTCTGGGAGTCCGAGACGGCAACACAGAGCGAGGTCAGTCGAAAGGAGTTCGAATGCGCCCTGCTCGGGTTCGGCGACATCAACACAGACCGTCAGGCGACAAGACGAGATCGACCATCTCTGCGTGGGCGAGCGAGCGAAGCGGAAAAGTGCCTAGGTGTAGGTCGTCAAGCACAAATGGGATGCACCGGCCCCTAGCGCCGCGCCGCTTAGGCTTGCGTCATGTCGCTGCTTTTCACCACCAAGCCTGAACCCTGTCCTACGTGCCGAGCCCCAGCGTCGGTGACGTACTCCACTCGTCTCAACGGAGGCGGTGAAGCCGCCACGACCTACGTCAGCAGCTTCGTCTGCACTAATTCCGGCTGTGCCTCCAAGCGTCCCGCTCCTTCCGTAAGCGGCTACTTAGAGGTCCCGCCGCAGTAGCAGCGTTGCCGCAAGGAGGCGGTCCTGAAACGCTGCAACGACGTGCGCTGCTTCGTGCAGCGCAATCGCGAGGGCCTCGGGGTCATCGCTTCTGTTCACGCGCGAGAATCATGCCCGAGAAGCGAGGACACGACACGCTCGACCTAGTGGATATGCGTCGTAGGGGTTCACGATCTTGGAGAGCGTGTCATCCTTGGATCGAGCCACAGAAGTGACACAGCCGCGCGTCCCAGGTCACATCCCCATGGGATACCCCGAGTGATCTCGCGACCGCCAGGGCTTCCTCTGCCGTGCGGAACGGTCCGTGCCACTCGCCGCTCGGTGTTTTGCGCCCGCGGTTCTGACTTCCCTTGCCATGATGACAGTGGCTGCACTCGCCGCGATGCACCAGCGCGCCGCCGTTGGTCCGACTCTCGTACACGTAGAAGTCGCCCGTGATCATGAGGCGACGGTATCCCTGCATGTCGCGACAGTCGAGAGGCCCGGCGATCGACGCGCTTCCATCCATACTGCAACGTCGAACACTCGCAGCAGCGTCGTACGTCCGAGTTCCGCTCGGTTCCGAAGATCCTCCAGTACCGGCACGAGTTCGTGTTCCCGCAGCGTGGCCCGTAGCAGAAGCCAGTAGCTGCTGCGTGTCGGTTGGAGCGCACCCTTAACCACCGCGTCGTATACTGGCAACAGATTCGGGCGCTTCCGAGCGCAGAACTTGTCAGCGATCACCCAACCGATCCCGTCGTGCTGGTGCAAGGCAGGACCAAACCCGCTAGCGGGGACCGGGCGGGTGCCGAACGGAATCGTTCCGCGGCGAAGCCCCACTTGGTAATCGTTCAAACAACCGAAAGGAAACATCCCGCAGCGCACGCTCGACGCGTTGGGCCGTTCGGGAGGTCGAGGCCGTCCGATCGGTCAATCCTCCCCGCGACATCCCGTGGAGATTCGTGTCCTCGGGGCGGCCCCGATATCCCAAGTCCCCCCATCGGTCACCAATGCCCAACGTTGAGCGGACGGAAGTACGGGTCCCGGCCCATTGAGACGGATATCACTTCATCGGGTCTGACGCGAACGCCGATGCAACACCAGTGAACGATCAGCTTCGACCCGAACCGTTTCGGTCGCACGCCAGCGTTCGGATGGTGGTCGATCACCCCTCGGGGCTGATCAGTGTTTCTGGCCGCGTCGTCAGCCTGTCCGAACAAGGCTGTGAGCTACGGCTTCATCGCCATATCGAGGCATACCTGGTCGCACGCGTCAACATCGAAGGCGTGTGGCTCCCGGTCCTCACCCGCTGGGTCCGCGACGATGGTCACGGCTGGACGGTCGGCTGCCAGTTCGATCGACCGACACCCGATAAACAGCGCGCCATACGCTCGCTGCTCGCGACAGCACCGGCTTAGACCGAGACGTCGAGTCGTCAGCCGGTTGCTCGCGCAGTCGCCGCCCGCGAGGCCCGGTGCGAGCGAGTGTGATCTGCACGGGAACTCTCGTCCACCGTTGGCTGCTCGATCGTTGCGTCTTGGCCGATAATGGGTGGGTGAGTACCAACGGAGAGCCGACGAGCTATAACCCGAAGGTCAACCAGGCCGCGGGCATGGTCACCGTGCAGATCAACTGTCGGATCGAACAGGCCGTCGCCTTGATGACCCAACGCGCTCGCGAACGCAACGTCACGGTGGAAGAGATCGCGGGCGGCGTGCTCGACCGTTCGATCCGATTCGGCTGACCGCCACCCACGAGCAGTGCATCTGCCTACGTCGGAGGCTCGGTGTTGTGACGCAACGTCGGGAACGTCGCAAGTGCTCAGCCTGTGGTGGCTGGTATCACGCCGAGCCTGACGGATCGCGCGCACGGATCACTGCCGACGACGGACGGCCGTTCTGCACCTGTCCAACGCCGGGCATCGAGAACACCAACCGGGACACGACGCGCACCGTACGCGAGGCCACGCGCAAACACGATGACTAAGGAGGGTCTGGCGAAACGGACGGCGCAAACTCCGAGGCGGTCGTTCGTGCTCATCCGCTCTCCGGTGACGGAAGCTGGCCCCAGCGTCCCAGGCTT
>PLBO01000042.1 GCA_003134555.1 Actinomycetota bacterium | reverse complement strand
GGCTCGTTGATGATGCGCAGCACGTCGAGGCCCGCGATCTCACCGGCCTCCTTGGTTGCCTGGCGCTGCGCGTCGTCGAAGTAGGCGGGAACGGTGATGACGGCTTGGGTCACCGCCGTGCCGAGGTAGCTCTCGGCGTCGCGCTTCAGCTTCTGCAAGATGCGGGCGCTGATCTCCTGCGCGTTGTACGCCTTGCCGTCGATGTCGACCGTCCAGTCGGTGCCCATATGGCGCTTCACCGAGCGGATCGTGCGATCGGGGTTGGTGATCGCCTGGCGCTTGGCGACCTCGCCGACGAGGACCTCGCCCGTCTTCGAGAACGCCACCACGGACGGGGTCGTGCGGCTGCCCTCGGCATTGGGGATGATGACGGGCTCACCGGCCTCGAGCACCGCAACGACTGAGTTGGTGGTACCGAGGTCGATGCCGACGGCCTTGGACATGGTTTTCCTCCACGAAGTGAGACTTGAGTGCGAACAAGGATTGTAACTTGACAATGGTGTTGTCAGATTCCCGCCGGGCCGGGAAATTAGCCGCTTCTGGCCGGGAGGTGACGGGTCCGGCGCAAGCCGTTAGATTTCCGGGCCATGGCTCGCCGTGACGCTTTCATCGACCACCTCCAGCAGGTTCCCCTCTTCGCCGCCTGCTCCCGCAAAGACCTCCAGCTGGTGGCCCGCCGGGCCGAGGACGTGCGGGTTCCGGCCGGCAAGACCCTCATCTCGGAAGGTGAGACGGGGCACGAATTCTTCGTGATCCTCGACGGCACCGCTCGGGTGACCCGTCACGGCCGCAAGATCGCGACCCTCGGCGCCGGCGACGCCTTCGGCGAGCTCGCGCTGCTCGAGAAGGCGCCCCGCAACTCCACCATCGTCGCCGAGACCGACATGGAGCTCGTCGTCCTCGGCCAGCGCGAATTCGCGGGCCTCATCGACGAGGTCCCCGGCTTCGCCCGAAAACTCCTCGCGGGCATGGCCCACCGTCTGCGCGACGCCGACGCTCGGAGCGTGCAGTAATTCTTTGCACTTGGCTTGCTGAGGGGCGGGCTGCGCCCGCGATGTGAGGCTGCGCCAAGTGCGGCTAGCTCCTTGCGCTTGCGCTTCGCCCTCGCTCCGGTCGCAGCTTCCGTGATTCGTCTCGCGGGTTCGGGGCGGGTCGAGCGAAGGCTTGTACATTCGCGCTGATGCGACTGCCCAGGGCTCATCAGGTCGTTCTCGGTGTCGGCGTTGCGATGTTCGTGTTCGTGATCGCGAGCGGGGTCGTGCCTGCGATCACGGGGTGGCACGACCATTCGCCGGTGCAGCGCGAGGTCTTCGTCAACGTGCCCACCGCGTTGAAGGTGGCGTTCTACGGGGCCGTTGCCACGATGTTGCTCATCGTCGCCTGGCTCGCGTCGCTGCGCGTCCGCAACTGGGAGCGGGGCGGGCCCGACGACCGGCGCACGACGCGCAAGAACGTCGAGAAGCGTGCGAAGGGCTACCGCAGCGCCGTATGGATGCAGACGCTGCTGCGCGATCCCGCGGCCGGCCTCATGCACTCGTTCCTCTACTTCGGATTCGTCTCGCTGTTCATCGTGACCGTGCTCAGCGAGGCGGACCACCAACTCCCCGACCGCTTCAAGTTCCTCCACGGCCAGACGTATCAGGCGTACTCGGCCGGCGCCGAGGTGGCGGGTCTGATGTTCCTCGCCGGCATCGTGTGGGCGATATCCCGGCGCTACGTGCAACGCCCGTACCGCATCCGCATCAAGACGCGGCCCGAGGACGCGCTGATTCTCGGCACGTTCCTCGTCATCGGGGTCTCCGGCTTCTTCGTGGAGGCCGCGCGGATCGCGTGGGAAGGCAAGCCCGCCATCGAGAAGTGGTCGTTCGTCGGCTACCCGCTCGCGAACCTCGTCGACACGTGGTCGCACCACACCCTCGAGGTCACGCACCGTTGGCTGTGGGGCGCGCACGTAGTGGCGTTCCTCGTCTTCCTGGCGATCCTGCCCACGACGAAGCTGCGACACATGTTCACCTCACCGATGAACATGTACCTGAAAGAGCGCGACCGGCCCAAGGGCGCGATGAAGCCGATGCCGAACCTCATGGAGACGGAGCTCGAGAGCTTCGGCGCAGTGAAGATCGAGGACTTCACCTGGAAGCAACTGATGGACACCGACGCGTGCACGGTCTGCGGCCGTTGCACCTCCGTGTGCCCGGCGCACGCGACGGGCAAGCCCCTCGACCCGCGCGAGATCGTCCTGAAGGTCGGCGAGGTGATGGCAGCTACGGGCGATCCCGTCGTCTCGCCCCCCGTCGGCATCGACCGCGACATCTCGATCAGCACCGACAGCGTGTTCGAGCGGGTGACGCCGGAAGAGGTGTGGGCCTGCACGAGCTGCAAGGCNNCTCGACAAGATCCTCGACATGCGCCGCTACCTCACGCTGATGGAGAGCGATTTCCCCACCGAGCTGGGCAACACGTTCCGCTCGATGGAGAACTCCGCGAACCCGTACGGCATGAACCAGGGCGACCGCGGCGATTGGGCGAGCTCGCTCGACGGCGTGGAGATCGTCGAGCCCGGAGGTGCGTTCGACCACGAGTACCTCTACTTCGTCGGTTGCGCGGGCAGCTTCGACGACCGCAACAAGAAGACGTCGCGCGCCCTCGCCAAGCTGCTGCAGCGCGCGGGCATCGACTTCGCGATCCTCGGTCCGAGCGAGATGTGCAACGGCGACCAGGCGCGGCGCGCGGGCAACGAGTACATATTCCAGATGCTCGCAATGCAGAACGTCGAGATCTTCGACGGCATGGGAGTGAAGAAGATCATCACGCAATGCCCGCACTGCTTCAACGTGTTGAAGAACGACTACCCGCAGGTCGGCGGCAACTACGAGGTGATCCACCATTCGCAGCTGCTCGACGACCTCGTGCGTGACGGGCGACTCTCGCTCGCGGGCGCTTCGCTCGAGGAACGCGTCACCTACCACGACTCCTGCTACCTCGGACGGCACAACGACGTCTACCTCGCGCCCCGGCGCGTGGTCGGCTCACTTGCCGGTATCGACCTCGTCGAGATGCCGCGCAACGGCACCAAGGGCATGTGTTGCGGCGCGGGCGGCGCGCGCATGTGGATGGAAGAGAACACCGGCAAGAAGGTGAACACCGAACGCAGCCAGGAAGCGATCGCCACTGGCGCGTCGCGCATCGCGGTTGCGTGTCCGTTCTGCTACGTGATGTTCGACGACGGTGTGAAGGGCGAGGGCAAGGACGAAGAGGTTCGCGTGCAGGACATCGCAGAGATGCTCTGGGAAGCGATCGAGAACGGAAGTGGGAACGCCGCGCCGGCGGCGGGAACCACCTTCACTCCGGGGATCTGACCCCGCTCACTTCTCCGATTCGTCGTCGCCTTCGTCTTCGCTGAACGCCTTGCTCCACCACGACTCGCCCTCCGCGGGCGGAGACTCGGGCGTGGGCGGAGCCGCTTGCGGCGGTTCGGCCGCCGGTGGCGGCGGGGCGGGGGTCGGAGGCGGTGGTGTCGGCGCGGGCGGCGGTGTCGGCGCGGGCGATGGTGCCGGTGCCGGCGTGGGTGGTGTTGGTGGCGGCGGCGGAACAGCCCAAGCGGGTGGAGTCGCGGGCTGGGCCGGAGGCGGGGGCGGCGGCGGCGGTGCACCCCATGACGGCGGTCCGGGATCGGCGGCCGGCGGCGGCGCGCCCCACGCCGATGGCGGTGTACCAAATCCCGGACCCGGCGCCGGCGGCGGCGCGCCCCACGCGGGCGGGGGCGTCGTTCCCCAACCCGGTGCCGGCGGCGGAGCAGTTCCCGGAGGCGCCCATCCCGGCGGGCCGGGCTGCGCGTACTGGTATTGATACGCGGGAGGCGCGACTTGGATCGGACGCCCGACGTCGGCGAGCGCGACCACATACGTGCCGGCCACCAGGTCGCCGACCCGTCGGTGTGGGTGCGTGAGCAGCGCGACGAGCAGCCCGACGATGAAGCACCCACCGTCGACGAGCAACAACAGCCAGCGGACGAACGCGCGTCCGACACCACAATGCGCGCCCTGCCCGTCGACGACCCGCAAGCCCATGATCAGCTTGCCGACGCTCGCACCCGTGATGCCCTGCAGCACCACGAGCTCGAGGAAGCCGGCGAGGACCGAGATTCCGTAGCCTGCCGCCGCGCCGCCGCTCTTCCACGTGTAGACGCGCGAACCGAACTGCGCGCACTGCCCGCTGAACCCGCCGTCTCGTAGCGTCTGGCACGCGCCCGACGGCGCGCCCGTGTACACGTGATTCTTGGTCAGGGCCATCGCCGCGACGAAGACCCCGGAGATGAGCAGCGAGTCGATGATGTACGCGACGATTCGCCGGCCCATGACCGCCGTCGGATCGCTCTGCGGCTGCATTCCGTAGGCCATACGGCCCCGATTCTTCCCCACCGCGAGCCTCGCGCGGGCGGATGCCGGGAAGAAGCCCTCTGGTAGCGTCTCCCGCGCCCGCGGGCGTAGTTCAGCGGCAGAACATCAGCTTCCCAAGCTGAGAACGCGGGTTCGATTCCCGTCGCCCGCTCTCCTATGTATGCGCAGATCAGGGCGTACGCGCGCCGCCGTCATCTGCCATCCCGCCCGCCAATCTCGAGCGCCTTCACACCCAGCTCTCGAAGTCGAATGGCTAGGGCAGCGCGCGCAAGACACTGTCGATGCGCACAACTCCGGCGCCGAACACGCCGTCGACCGCGCTCTGGGTTGCAGGCGTCGCCGCGATCACTTGCGCGTCGACGGTGTCGGCCGCGTCGTTCGGCCCGACGCTGATGATTTGCAACCCGAGCTTCTGGCCGTCGGCACCAGAGAGCTCGTCACGAATGGTCTCGAGCCGGCTGTACGCGTGCGGGCGCTGCACGACGCAGAGCGGGCCGCCCCACAGGGCGGCGAGCTGGAGGCGGTGCGCGTCGACGCGACCCGTGAACGCGACGTTGACGATCCCGAAGCCGGCGATCGCGCTCTTCGTCGGCGTCTTCGAGTCGTTCCACATTCCGGCGTAGTCGGGCGACGACTGCGCGGCGCTTTGGAGTGCGTTGAAGTTGTCGAGGCTGCGGACGCGCGACGGATCCGCGATGCGCCAGCCGCCGGCAGGTGTGGGGCATGGCGTCGTGAAGTCGGGCAACGGCGGTGCCGATGACTTGCTGTACGCCGTCGGCGGTTGGGTGAGCGTGAATGCGGCGCCGTCGTACGTTCCGACGAGGTGGTACTTGCCGTACGTCGTGCCCTCGGCGCGCTGCGGACCGGGTGCCTTCGACCAGTCCCAGCCGACGACCGGAGGTCCGCCGCACCCCGGGCCGGACGACGGTGTCACGACCGTGGCGGTCGGGTAGATGCACAGCTCGGGGCCGTGCTGCCTGTCCTCCAGCACCATGGCGTCGACGGCGTAGCGCTGTTGCGCGGTCGTGCCGGTGGGGAGCGGCGGCCGCTCGACGACGAGGTACTCGCCCGCGTCGGACACGGCCAGCACGTGCAGCGGGACCGCCGAGCCACTCGCGACGAAGTACGACACGTGCGCCGCGTCGCGAGCGAGGAAGAGCACGTTGCCGTCCGGCGACCAGCCGAGCGTGATCGGTCCCTTCCACGCGTCGAGTCGCCGCTCGGTACGCACGCTGCTCGCGAGGTCGACGACGGCCACCACCGCGGGCCCGCTGCCCGTGGGCGCAGCGAGACCAAACCGACGCGCCTCCTCGGGCGTCAGTGGGGGTCGGGCCAGGAGCGCGAGGTGCGCGCCGTCGGGCGAGAACGTGACCTGCGCGTCGGGCAGGGTGGAGTTCTGCCACCCCATCCCGCGGGGCGGCGTGAGCACGCGCTCCGAGCCCGAGCGAAGGTCGGTGGCGTGCAGCGCGCAGCCCTTGAGCCCGCAGTCCCCGACCGTCCACACGACGAACGTGTCCGAAGCGGCGACTGCCGACGCGCCCGCGGCGAAGCGGCGCAACACGCGGCCAGTCGCGGGGTCCCAGACCTCGAGCACGGGTGGTGCCGAGGACGAAGCGCCGGGCCGGTCGGTGAGCAGCCCCCCGCGCACCGCGGCGATCGGGGAGCGGCGGTCGGGAAGCGCGTACTCCGGCGACGTCGAATGACCTTCGAGGTCGACTTCCGAAACGGTGCGGCGGGTGCCGTACTCCACGCCGTGTAAGCGCTGGTCGGGCGTCGCATTGTCGGTCGCGAGCCATACGCGACCGGCGTTGACCGACGCGAACGCATACGACGCCGGACCGAGCCTCACCTGCCCGTCCAGTCTCGAGGACACCGCGTACGCGGTGCCGATCGCCGGGGTGTACGGGCCCGTCTGCGAGTCGAGCACGACGACGAAAAAGCGCCCGCGCACGACGTACGGGTAGAGGGAGCTCTGCGCGGTCGGCAGTGGCAGCGGCGCGCGGCGGGCGGCGCCGGTCAGCGGGTCGGTGACCACGACGTGGTCGAGGGGTCCCCCCATTCCCCCGGTGCCGCCGCCCGGCGACACGAGCAGCACCGACGCGAGCGACGACTCCAGCGAGATCGTCCGCTGCTTCGGCCCTTCGGTGACGTGCACCTTTTGCTCGGGACGCGATCGCGAGGAGCGCAGCGCCCGCGTCGCGACAGTCGCCCCGACGGCGACGACGACCACCATGGCCGCGGCGCCGGCGACGCGCTGTCGCCGGCGATGCGCGCGCCGGCGCGCGACGATCGCGTCGACGTCGAGCGGCGAGACCGCGCCCTCGACGAGGTCGTGCAGCATCGACGGCAGGTCAGGCATCGTCGGTGACCCTCAGCGTCGTGCGCAGCTTCGCGAGAGCGCGCTCCACGTGCGTCTGCACGGTCGAGACGGTCACGTCGAGCAGCTCGGCAACCTCACGCAACGTCCACGAGTAACCGTGCACGAGCACGGCCGCGACGCGCTGGTGCTCGGAGAGTTCCGCGATGGCCGCGGCCAGGCCCGGCTCGACAAGCAGCTCGGCAGCCCGGCCGGCCGGCGGGTCCCATGAGATCGCGACGGGAGGCCGCTTGCGTGGGCGCGTCCGCGACTGGCCGACGCGGTACAGGTAGCCGAGCGGGTTCTCCATCTTCGCGATCCGCCTCCAGTGCTCCCACGCATAGCCCAGCGCCTCGGCCGCCGCTTCGTCGCCTCGCTCGCGTCCGTACGCAGCCACGAAGGCGCGGTGCAGCCTCGCAGCAGCGATCCCGGCGAACGATTCGAACGACTCGAACGACCCTTCCTGCGGCTCCGTCGTGTTTCCTTCCCTCGCCGGAGAAACCATCTCGGGCCCAGTTCTTACGACGACGACCCGTCGACATTTTCTCCCTATGCGGGCACGACTGAGTTGGATGCAAAGGACTGCATTCCAATGCCGTTGCCGTTCGTCGCGGCGACCTTGAACGTGTAGCTCTTTCCGCTGATCAGACCGGCGACGGTCTGCGTGGTCACGGTCGATGCGAACGACCGCGGCCGTTGCGCGACACCTCCGATGTAGGGCGTGATCACGTAGCCGGTTATCGACGAGCCATTGTTCGACGTTGGAGTCGCCCACTTCACGATCGCGAGCGCCACACCCTTAGTAGCGATGAGGGCCGTCGGCCGGCTGGGCGTTCCAACGGTGACGGGAGTCGTCGGAGAGGACGGGATGCCGGTTCCAACGGTGTTCATTGCGGCAACCCGGACGACGTAAGTGCGGCCGTTCGTCAATCCACTGAGCGTCTGCGTCGTCATCGTCGAGTTGAAGATGCGTGGCGCTCCTCGAACGCCATTGACGTAGGGCGTGACCACGTATCCGGTGATGGGCGAACCGTTCTCGCTCACCGGAGCGGTCCACGACAACGCGAGTGTGGTGTTTCCGGACGTCGCGGCGGGTCCGCGCGGCGCGGTAGGTGTTCCGACGACGACCGCTCCGGTCATCGGCGATGCCGGGCCTTTTCCCGCGCCGTTCTGCGCGATCACCGTGAACGTGTAATGGCTGCCGACAGCCAGGCCGGAGATGGTCGCCGAGATCGCGCTTGCCGGCGCGGTCGTCGTCCCCTCGACATATCCTCCGATGTACGTCGTGATCGAATAACCGATGATCGCCGATCCGTTATCGGCCGGCGCGGCCCATCTGACGGTTGCGGTCGTGCTTCCGGGGTTAGCGATCCGCAACGACGGCGCGGCGGGCGCACCGACGATGACCGCGGCCGAAGGTTGGGAATCGGGACCAGTTCCGCGGGCGTTGATCGCCGCGACCGTAAACGTGTACGCGCGCGCGTTCGCCATACCTGTGACCGTCAGCGACGTCCCGCCAGCCGTCGTGATTTTGGGCTGTGCTGTCGAACCGACGAATGGTGTAACCGTGTAGCCGGTAACGGCAGAACCGTTGGCTGTTGCGGGCGCGCTCCATGCGAGCGTCGCGCGGGCATTGCCCGGGACGATCGACGTGATCGCCGCCGCGGTCGGGGTTCCGATGATGAGCGCGGCGGTCGGCGCCGACGAAGGGCCGCGGCCGAGCGCGTTCACCGCTGCAATCGTGAAGGTGTACTTCTTCGCGTTGACGAGCCCGGCGATCGTCGCCGTCGTGTTTCCCGACGTGGCGATCGCCCGCGGCGGCTGAGCCGTCGACCCGAGGAATGGCGTTATCGAGTATCCGGTGAAGGGCCGGCCATGGTCGCTGCGCGCCTGCCACTGCAACGTCACCTGACTGTTGCCGGGTGTTGCGTTCAGGTCCGCCGGCGCGGCCGGAACGCTTGTCACGCGCACAACGA
The DNA here is from genome assembly GCA_003134555.1 of Actinomycetota bacterium. Lineage (GTDB taxonomy): Bacteria > Actinomycetota > Acidimicrobiia > IMCC26256 > PALSA-610 > PALSA-610. The sequence goes on along the minus strand of PLBO01000042.1, from coordinate 117,678 downwards.
ATGCTCCCATCGCAGCGTTCCCGTGGGAGTCCCTGATAGTGCATGTGACGGTTGCGGCCCCGATGCCGAAGGTTGCACCGCTCGAGTGATCGCAGCCGCCGGGTACGGCACCCGACAACGAGCCCTGGCTCGGGAAGCTGACCAAAGCGCCCGAGGCCGACGTCGCCGGCACGTTTCGGTTCGCTCCGGGCGATAGCAACGTGGCGGAGAAGTTGGCGTTCAGGAACCTGGCGCCCGCGAGTGTGCCGCCGGTCAGGTCCGCAGTGGGCGCATAGGAGTACGAGAGATCCGCGTTCGAGAGGTTGGCGGTCGTCAATCGCGCGTGGGCGAGATTGACGCCCGACGCGTGCACACCGCTGAGGTCGGCGCCCGTTGCGTCAATGTCGCTGAGGGCGGCGTCGGCCAGCGTCGCGCCGGCGAGATTGGAACCGATGAGCTGTGCTCCTGAGAGGTCGGCGTACGAGAGGTTCGTGCCGGCGAGGCTTGTGTGTGACAGTTGCGCGCCTGGGCACGACGTGTGCGTCGTCGGCGTCGGGTTCGTGACGATGACACAGCCGTTGACGACCGCCGCGCTGCTCGTTGCCCGCAGCGCAATCGCGCCCACCAGAACACCGCAGAGGAGCGCGGACGCGGACGCCGCGATCAGACACCCGCGCGTCCTCCGACGCATGTGATGCTCGCGGCTGCGTCGCGGTCTCGTTGCCTGGGAGCACGATTGGTTCATCGGCGTGTCACCCGATGGAAGGTGGGCCCGGCGGGGGATTGGTAGGAAGCAGCTCGGGTGGTCGCGGAGCCTGAGTGAAGTCGAACTCCGCGCTGAGGTCTCCGAGCGTGCTCGCGTTCTCTCGGACGTCAGGGCGCGGATCGGGTCGACCGTCAGTTGCAGGGTCAAGGCGGGCGCCACCCAGGAAGTCGTCCTCGATGAGCTTCAGGTAAGCGTCGTGGCTGAGTGTCTGGTGATCGATGTATCCGCGGCGAGCGTACGGACTTATGAGAAGGCCGGGGACGCGGATGCCGTAGCCGTTCTGATCGACCTTCGGCGGCGCCACGTGGTCGTAGAACCCACCCCAATCGTCCCACGAGACGAAAATCGCGGTGCTGTTCCAATTCGGTCCGCGCATGATGTCGTTGATCAATTCGGTCGTGTAGGCCTGGCCCGCGTGCACGCTCGACGGCGGGTGCTCGCTGTACTCCCCCGCCGGTGCGATCCACGAAACAGCCGGGAGCGTTCCCGCGCGGGCTGCACGCCGGAAGTTCGCGACGTCCTGGACGTTTCCGAGCTGACCGTCCACTTGTACATCTGTGAACAGCGGCAACGGGTTCCAGATGCCTGGTGTGTGCGAACTGAACGCCGCCTGCGTACAGGTACGTTCCGAGGCGTCCTCGCAGTCGGGCTCGGTTCCCGTCGCGACGTAGTAGCCCCAACTCACGCCGTTCTTCTTCAGGAGGTACGGAAGGCTCGTCCACGCATAGTTGATCGGCGACGTCTGACCACGCAGCACCTGGCCGACGGCTTGATCCTGTTGGTTCAATACGAGGTTCGGGCCGAAGGCGGGATTGTTCGAGCAACTGAACGGGTTCCTTGTGTCGCAGAACGCTGACCAGCCCGAGACGAGGTAGAGGTGGGCCGGCAAGCTCCATGAGTTGACGGGCTCGAACATGCGGTCCTGGAGAACGAAGTCCTGTGCGTATCTCCAGTAGTTCGGGATCTCACGCGCGTCGTGGTATCCCATTGCGTCGAAGGTCGTGCACGGTGTCTTGCAGGGCCTCGTTCGGGCAACGCGTACGAAGCCGTCCATCGAACCGCCGTCGACGTCCGCGACGAAACCCGGGACTGAGTGGTCGTAACCCGTATTGATGTCGACCGGGTTGTGGTAGGGCTTCATACACGTCGTCGATGCGGGGTCAGGCAGACACGACGTGAATCCATTCGCGTTTTTGGGCAGCCCATTGGCTCCTGGGAACGTTCCAAAATAGGAGTCGAATGATCGGTTCTCCTGCATGATGATCACGACGTGGCGGATCTTGTTGATCCCACTCGTCGCGCCCACCTGTACGCGCGCGGTGTTCGAGTTCGAGCGCAGACCCGACAGGAAGATGGCGCTCAGGAACAGCGTCAACGCGACGAGTGCGGGGCGCGCCTTGCGCCACCACGGTCCGTATCGACGACGAGCCCCTCGGCGTGCCCTGCACGTCCCCGGCATTGTGCGCCCCCCGGTGCGGGGCGAAGGAGCCAGGGCCCGGGGCTCGGTCGCGTCACGAAGCGTTCCGACCAGAACCTATACCCGTCCGGCGAAACGAACTGCACCAACGTCGAGCAAGTTCGCGCATGTTGTGCCATCCGTAGCCTGTGGAGATGAAACAAGCATCGAGGTCAGTCGTCATGCCCCAGGATGTATCCAGCCGAGTGGGGTTCTTCGACGACCATCATCACGTTTCTGCTCGTCGCGCTCCCGCAAAACAGTCAGAGCCGAGAGGATCAAGCGACTCAGCACAAGCTCAACGCCCTCGACGATGGACTCGCGGACCTCATGGCGCACATGTCTGAACAGGCCGCCGACGACAAACTCCGCAACGACATCGCAGAGTTACGCGCCGCTGTCGGTCTCGAAGACAAGGAGAGCACCAGCCACAACACAGCGGAGTAGATCCCGAAGAGCGTGCCCCGCTCGACACGTGGTCGGCCGCTGCGTCAGTTGCGATTCGGCCAGAGGTCGATCGGGCCGCCCACGTAGCCGCCGGCGGCGCGCATCGCCTCGCCCCAGGGCCGCGCCAGCTCGATCAGCTCGTCGACGTCGTCGCCCAGCGCCATCATCGCCGGCGTCACGGCCCGATCCGTCGCGCGCTCCATCGCTTCGCGTTCCGCGCGTCCGGTGTCGGTGAGCGCCTCCGCATCGTCGAGCCAACCTCGATCACGCAAGCGGTTCGCGGCGCCGTCGAGCTCGGCGTCGTCCCACCCGCGCGTGCGGATGTAGGTACGCAGCGGCAGGCCCATGTAGGCCTCGGTGAGCAGACCGATCTCGATCGCGTCGACTCCCGCCGTGGACCACGCGCACACATGGGCGTCGCCTCGGTACTCGCGCATCATGTCGCCGAGATGAAAGACGCGGGTCCAGCCGTCGCGCGGATCGTCCCACTGCGCGCGCAACCCCGAGAACAGCGGTCGTCCGGGTTCCGAGAGCGGCTCCACTGCCCGTTCCAGCAGCGCGGCCACGCGCGTGACCTCGACACCCGCCGGTCCGCACACCCGTTCGAGCTGCGCGACCGCGCCGGCGCGGCGCGCCGCGAAGATGGTCGGCGCATCCGTGCGCGTCCAGCCGAACTGCACGCCGGCGACCACCACCGCGGGTTTGAACACACCGAACGCGGAGGCAACGACTTCGGGCTCGACCTGGCCGAGCAACGATCCTCGGCTCGTGAAGTAGGCCGGGCCGTCGGGCGCCGCCACACCGTTGCCGAAAGAACCAGGACTCGGACCGAAGCCGAGCTTCTCGTACGCCGCGTGACACTCGGGCGAAAAGAACACCTGCCCGACAATCGGCTCGAGCGTCGCGGCGAGTGAGCGGGCTCGGCGACGCAGGGTCTCATCGTTCATCGCCGAAGTCTCGCTGCCGACTCATCGGTCGCGCCAGGCGGACGCAATCGGCGAGTGCCCCCTACGCTGCGCGGTCGTGACCGACGACCTCGCCTTCCTCGACGCCACCGCCCAAGCCGCGCTCGTAGCCCGCGGCACGCTCTCGTCACGCGAGCTCGTCGATGCCGCGATCGAACGCATCGAGAGCGTCGACGGCCGGCTCAACGCGGTCATCCACCGGCGGTTCGAACGCGCGCGCGAGGAGGCGCCGACTGCAACCGGTCCCTTCGCGGGCGTTCCCTTCCTCGTGAAGGACGCGGTGTGTCACACCGCGGGCGATCCGTTCCACGCCGGCATGCAGGTGCTCAAGGACGCGGGTTGGGTCGAGCGCGAAGACACGTGGCTCGCGGCGCGATTCCGGGAGGCCGGGTTCGTGTTCGTCGGCAAGACCAACACCCCCGAGCTCGCGACCAGCCTCACGACCGAGCCGCTCGCCTACGGCCCGACCCGCAACCCCTGGGACGACTCCCGCAGCACCGGAGGCTCGAGCGGCGGCTCGGCGGCCGCCGTCGCTGCCGGTCTGGTCCCCGTCGCTCACGGAAACGACATGGGCGGATCGATCCGGTTCCCCGCGAGCATGTGCGGGATCGTCGGCCTCAAGCCGACGCGCGCACGAACGACTCTCGGACCCGACTTCGGCGAGTACTGGGGACCGCTCACGCACGAGTTCGTGCTCACGCGCTCGGTGCGCGACACCGCGGCGTTGCTCGACGCGGTGTCCGGCGCGGCACCCGGCGACCCCTACACCGCGCCGCCGCCGGTTCGCCCGTACCGTGACGAGGTCGGCGCGCCGGTCGGTCGGTTGCGCGTCGGCTTTCGCACCGAGACCCCCGACGGTGAGGCGTCGCACCCCGACGTCGTGCGCGCGGTCGAGTCGAGCGCGCGCCTCCTCGCCGAACTCGGCCACAGCGTCGACACGACCGCGATCCCGGCGCTCGAGAGTAGCTACAACGGAGCCTTCGTGACGGTGCTGTCGACTGCCGTCGCCCGCGACGTCGCGCGTTGGAGCGCCCGCCTCGGCCGCGACATCACCGGCGAGCTCGAGCCGATGAACACGTTCTTCGCGGATGTCGGCACGCAGGTCTCGGGTGTCGACTACGTCGCCGCGATCGAAGCGCTCCAGGCGTGGTCGCGACGCGTGGCCGCGTGGTGGGTCGGAAACGACCTCCTCGTCGTGCCGACGAGCCCCGAACCGCCGGTGCACCTGGGCGAGCTCGCGCCGACCAACCGCGATCCCGGCGTGGGAGGGCGGATGGGCCGCCTCGCCACCTTCACCGTGCCCTTCGACGTGACCGGTCAACCGGCGATCTCGCTACCGCTCCACTGGAATGCACAAGGGCTGCCCATCGGAGTACAGCTGGTCGCCGCCTACGGACGCGAGGACGTGCTGTTGCGCGTCGCGGCGCAGCTCGAGCAGGCCTGCCCGTGGTCCGATCGTCGCCCGCCGATCAGGGCGTAGCCATGGCGCGCGCGGCGCTACTTGTTGATGATGGCGCCGAGCCCGGCGATCATCACAATGAAGCCGACCAGCAGGTAGGCGACGGTGCGCGCCAGCGGCGCCTGCGGCAGATCGTGTTCGTCCGACCGCCGGTTGCCGCGCACGGGGCTGCCGGGCCGGCTGCGGGCCACGGTCCGCCGCGTCGCCGCTTGGGCGTCCGCGCGCCGCCGGTAGAGGGCGAACGCGTTGGCGACGAACAGCGCGCCGCCCAGAGCGAAGAGCAGCTCGCGGAGCACGTCGTCGTAGAAGCTGCCGGACGACCCGAGGATCGGAACCATCACCCGCGAGGGTATCGGGACGGCACCGGGAGCACCCGGAGCGAGCGTGACAGACTCAAAAGATGCGGTTGCTCGTGGCGCGCTGTTCCGTGACCTACGAAGGCCGGCTCGGCGCCCGGCTCTCGCCCGCGATCCGGCTGGTGTTGTGCAAGGCCGACGGATCGATCGCGATCCACTCCGACACCAAGGCCTACAAACCGCTGAACTGGATGAATCCGCCGTGCACGATCGAAGAGTCGGACGGCACGATCGTCGCGCGCACACCCAAGGGCGAGACGCTGCGCATCGAGCTGCACGAGATCCTGCAGGACACCACGCTCGAGCTCGGCGAAGACGCCGGCCTCGAGAAAGACGGCGTCGAAGCGGAACTGCAGAAGCTGATCGCGGCGCGCGTCGCGGCCCTGCGCGACGACTTCACGCTGGTGCGGCGCGAGTACCCGACCGACATCGGTCCGGTCGACCTGCTGTGCCGAGACGGCGACGGCCGCGCCGTCGTGATCGAGGTGAAGCGCGTCGGCGACATCGCGGGCGTCGACCAACTCCTGCGGTACCAGGAACGCCTCGACCGCGACCCGGGGCTGGCCCCGACGCTGGGTGTGTTCGTCGCGCAGCAGATCAAACCTCAGGCCAAGGTGTACGCGGAGAGCAAGGGAGTCGCGTGCATCCAGATCGACCTCGATCGGCTGCGCGGCGACGTCGATCCTGACCTCACGCTCTTCTGAGCCGCCCAGTCGCCGATTGGAACTGACGTGCGCGCCGTGCTCCTGCTCCAGTGCCCCGACACGTCCGGCATCGTCGCCGCCGTCGGCACGTTCGTAGCCGAGGCCAGCGGCAACATCGTCGAAGCCGACCAACACTCCGATCCGGCCGCCGGACTGTTCCTGCAACGCGTCGAGTTCGACGTCGACGCGACCCGCGCCGAGCTCGCCGCCGCGTTCACGCCGATCGCCGAGCGCTTCGACATGCGATGGGACGTGTACGACCTAGGCGAGCGACCGCGGGTCGCGCTGCTCGCGTCGCGGCAGGCGCACTGCCTCGGTGACCTTCTCGTGCGCTTCCACCTCGGCGAGATCCCCGGCGAGGCCGTGCTCGTCGCGTCGAACCACTACACCAACGCCGATCTCGTCTCACGATTCGGGGTGCCGTTCCACGCCGTGCCGGTGCGCGACGGCGACCGCGAGGCGCAAGCACGCGCGCTGGGCGCGCGGTTGGACGAGCACCGGCCCGATGTCGTCGTGCTCGCGCGCTACATGCTCATTCTTCCGGCCTGGCTCGTCGAACCGTGGCGCGAGCGGATGATCAACATCCATCACTCGTTCCTTCCTTCGTTCGCAGGCGCACGACCGTACGGTCAGGCGCACGAACGCGGCGTGAAAGTCATCGGCGCGACCGCGCATTACGTCACGGCCGAGCTCGACGAGGGACCGATCATCGCGCAACAGGTGATGCCCGTCTCCCACCGCGACGATCCCGCGCGACTCGAACGCCGCGGTCGCGACCTCGAGGCCGTCGTGCTCGCGGAGGCGCTACGACTCCACCTCGAGCACCGCGTGATCGTGTACGGCCGCCGCACCGCGGTGTTCGACTGAACGAACGCCTCGTCAACGGGCGCGCGACTATTCGCGCGCCGCGTTCTCGAACGTCGTGTAGTCGGCGTGGAACACGAGCTTGGTGGCGCCGACCGGTCCGTTGCGGTGCTTGGCGACGATGATCTCGGCCAGACCGCGCTGATCCGACTCCGGGTTGTAGTACTCGTCGCGGTAGATGAAGAGCACGACGTCGGCATCTTGTTCGATGCTGTTGTGCACGACGATGTCGCCGGCCACGAAGTTGTGGGTTCCCTTGACCGTCGCGTCGAACACCGGCGCTTCGCCGCGCGGCTCGATCGCGACGATCTCGTCCCAGAGCACGTCGCTCGTGCCGAGATCGGTCAGGAACTGATCGGGGAGCGCTTCGGCGATCCGACACATCAGCGAACGCGACACGCCTTCCTCGTACACCCGGTGGCGTCCGCCGGCCGCCTCGCCGAGCCGCTCGACCAGATCGTGGGCGCGGAGCGATCCGTTGACCAACAAGCCCTTGCGCTCGATGTAGTCCCACACCTCACGCGGAATCGCGTCGCGGCGGGGATCGACCTCCGGCCCGCCGAGCCGAGACGACGCCACCGACATGCCGACGGCGAGGTCGGCGAGGTGCACCCAGCCGTCGAACGTGAGGAACGGATGGTTCGCGCTCGCGGTCACCTTCCGGCCCGACGCGAGCTGCAGCTCGAACACGCGCTTGGTGCCGCTTTGGAACACGCGCGTCATCACACCGGGAACGAGCCGAAGGTGCTCGTCGAGCGTGAGCACGTCGAGGTCGCGCGCGTCGTCTTCGTGTAACACGCCCAATGTGGTGGTGCTGCCGTCGGCGAGCGTGATCTCGGTCTCGGCGACGAGACAGCCGGACTCGCGCAGATCGGCGAGCATCGGCCGCTTGTCCTGGCGGTACTCGAGCTGGCGGTTGAGCTGGGAGAGCGTGACGACCGGCGTCTCGAGCTCGCGGGCGAGGATCTTCAGGCCCCGCGACAGCTCCGACACCTCGACTTGTCGGTTCTCGCTGCGGCGTCCGGGGGAGGCCATCAGCTGCAGGTAGTCGACGACGATCAATCCGAGGTCGCCGTAGCGGGCCTTGACGCGTCGCGCCTTGGCGCGCATCTCCATCACGGTGCAATGGGGGTTGTCGTCGATGAAGAACGGGGCCTCCGCGAGCCGGCCAACCGCCTGGTTGACGCGCGGCCACTCGTGCTCGGAGAGCTTGCCGGTCTGCAGCTTGCGCGAAGGCACACGCGCCTCGGCCGCGAGCAGACGCTTCGTGAGCTCGAGGTGGCCCATCTCCATCGAGAAGAACAGCACCGGCTTGCGGCCGTGCAACGCGACGTGCTGGGCCATGCCGAGCGCAAGAGACGTCTTTCCCTGACCAGGGCGCGCCGCGACGATCGTGAGCGTCGACGGCTGCATGCCCAACAGCAGTGCGTCGAGGTCGTGGTAACCGGTCGCGGTACCGACGATGTCGCCCTGCCGGTCGTACATCGCCTCCAACTGGTTCATCGTCTCTTCGAGCGCGGGATACAGCGGTAGGAGCGTGTCGGCGACCCGCCGCTCCGCGACCTCGAAGATCGCGGCTTCGGCGCGATCGAGCGTCTCGTCGACCGCGTCCTCGGCGGTGTAAGCCATCTCTTGGATGCCGCCCGCGGTCTCGATCAGGCGGCGCAGCATCGAGAGCTCGGCCACGATCTGGGCGTAGTGCTGCGCGTTGGCCGACGCGGGAGTAGAGGCCTGGATCCGAACCAACGTCTGGCGACCGCCGAGCTGCTCGAGTTGAGCGGACCGCCGGAGCTCCTCGGCGACCGTCACCGGATCGACGGGCTCACCGCGACTGTGCAGACCGTACGCGGCTCCGAAGATCGCGCCGTGCGCCGGCTTGTAGAAGTCGCCCGCCTCGAGCTTCGCCTCGACCGCGGCGGTGATTGCCTCGCGGCTCAGCATCATCGCCCCGAGGAGCGACTCTTCGGCCTCGATGTTGTGCGGGGGGATGCGCGCCCCGTTGGCTCGCCGTCGCGCGTCCTCGATCGAGACCATCGTCGCTACCTCCCTCCCAGGAAAGACGGGACCATGGCACGCAACGGCTGTGGGGATGAAGAGGACAAGCCTGTGAATTGCGAAGGCTCGGCGGGGGATATCTCTCGATCCACAACCTTGTGGACAATGACACGGAGGTGCGCCATCAACGGGGAGCCTCCCGGAGCGACGGGTCCGACCCGAATCGCCGCTGGCAGGCGGGCGACGAGGAGCTGACCGCGGCACCCGACGCGGTCGGCCGCGAGGCCTCGGCGATCACCAACGGCTCCGCTGCGCTGTGGATATCGTCCGATATCCACAGCCGATCGGCGTCAGAACGGCCCGGCGAGGAGCCGCAGGAGCGAATAACACGCTTGTGATTCTCGCGGACGGGCGCGCGCGAACCCGGGACCGACCCTCAGCCGTCAACGAGGATCAGCCCGCCGCTTCGACCTCGACGTGGACGGTCGCCACCACGTCGGGATGCAGGCGCACCAGCAGGTCGACGCCGCCGAGCTCCTTCAAGGGCTCGTCGAGCGCGAGCTTGCGCCGATCGATCTCGGCCCCGGTCTGCTTCTGCACCGCCTCGGCGATGTCAGTCGAGGTCACCGAGCCGAACAGGCGACCTTCGCCGCCCGCTCGCGCCTTGATCGTGATCGTGCGCCCTTCGAACTGCGCGGCCAACGCCTGCGCGCTCTCGCGCTCACGACTATCGCGCGCCTCACGGTTGCGTCGCATCGCATCGGCTTGCTTCTGACTCCCTGCCGACGCCTTGAGCGCGAGCCCGCGTGGAACGAGATAGTTGCGGGCGTAGCCGTCGGCCACGTCGACGAGATCGCCCTTCTTGCCCAGGTTGTCGACATCGTCGCGAAGAACGACTCTCATGCGGCTGCGACCTCCGACCGTTTCCGATCCGTCATTCCTCGTCGCCTTCGGCGCTCGCAGCCTCGTCGGCCACGTCGGCCACGTCGGCCACGAATTCTTCCGCCGTGACGTCGTCGGCCATCACTTCGTCGAGACCGGCCTCGTCGAATCCGGGGCGCTCTTCCGACTCGATCGGACCCGGAATGTCGCGCAACTCGCCCTCGCGGTCTCCCCGGTCGCCACGGTCTCCTCGCTCGCCGCGATCGCGCCGGCCCTTCGACCGCTGCGTCACCTGGCGCACGCTGTACGGCAACAACGCCATCTCGCGCGCGACGCGGATCGCGCGCGCGACCGCGACCTGTTGCTGCTGCGTGTTGCCGGTCACTCGACGTGCGCGAACCTTGGCGCGCTCCGACATGAACCGACGCAACAAGTTGACGTCCTTGTAGTCGATCCAATCGATGCTCTCGGTGATCAGGATCGACGTCTTCTTCTTGAGCGGGCGCCGCTCCTTACCGGGGGGCGCCTTCTTCTCTCTGCGTTGTGCCATTCGAGTTCCCTATCGGATCAGAACGGCTCTTCGCCGTAGTCGTCGTAACCGCCTTCGGCCGCCGGGGCCGCGGTCGGTGTCGTTGTCGTTGTCGTGGCCGGCCGTCGGGGCGGACCGCCGCCCCCGTCTCCCGGCCCGCTGCGCTCGACCTTGTGCACCTCTGCGGTCGCGAAGCGCAAGCTGGGCGCGACGTCGTCGGCGACGATCTCGACGATCGAGCGCTTCTCGCCCGCCTCGGTCTCCCAGCTGCGCTGCTCGAGCCGCCCGCTGACGACGACCCGCGAGCCCTTGGTCAGGGACGCGCCGACGTTCTCGGCGAGCTGCCGCCACGCGACGACGTTGAAGAAGCTGGTCTGCTCCTCCCACTCCTGGCTCTGCTGGTTCCGCCAGGAGCGGTTCACCGCGACCCCGAAGGTGACCTTCGAGATGCCACTCGGCGTGTAACGCATCTCCGGATCGCGAGTGATGTTGCCGGAGATCGTGATGCTGTTCGAGTCGGTTGCCATGTCGCTTACTCCCTATGCCTGCTGCCCGCCGACGCGCCCGCAGCCTTCGGAGGTCCGTAGACCTTCTCCGGGATGCGCAACACGATGTGACGGATCACTTCGTCTGCCAGGGAGAGCGTCCGGTGCAACTGCTCCATCGCCTGCGGTTCCGCTCGGGCCTGGAGGACTACGTAGTAGCCGTCGGCCTTGTGCTTGATCTCGTAGGCGAGACGGCGCTTGCCCCAAAAGTCGACGTGGCCGCGCTCCGCGCCATTCGACTCGATGAGCTGGAGCCACCGCTCGACGCCAGCCCGGATCGTCTCCTCTTCCAGGTCCGCATCGACGATGATCATGACTTCGTACGGACGCGTCATGCGTCGTACCTCCTTCGGGCCGCACGGTCTTCACCCTGCGGGCCCCGTTACCCGCCGGAGGACCGGCGCCGCGGGGGCAGGATCTCGGTTGTCTGAACCGATGGAAGCTAGCAGATCACCTCGACTCGGCCTATCGGAGACGACGCTACAAGAGGGGTGAGACACTCGCTAAGCCGCGCACGCGCCGAGCGCGCCCGACGCCGAGCCCGAACCCGCCGGCAGCTCGAGCGCGTAGCGGTATGCCTGCTTGCTCGCGTACTCCGGGCAGGTCGCGTCGTTCCCGGCGGGACACGGCGTCATCCGCGCGTGGTCTACCGGAACGCCGCGGGCAGAAAAGAACGTGATGTCGAGCGGCGTCGGCGTGCCGGCCATCGTGAAGTGCGCATTCGAGTCACCCGGATAGACGAAAAGCATTCCCTGGTACGGCGCGAGGGATCGCACGTCGCGCAGTCCCTGCACTCGTTGGCTCTCCGACGACGCGACGAGCACGCGTACGCAGCGCGAGTCGACCGCCACGCGCGTCTCCGAGAAGTCGCCGAACGGCGAAGCGGCCGGACGGCTGGACGCGAAGCTCAGGTGGCCGACGCCACTTTCGTCCGAACGGATCCGAACCACGAGAGCGATCATCCCGGCGAGCGCGCCCAGCGCGACGACGAACGCCACCGCCGTGCGGACCTTCGCCGGCACACGCGCCACTACAGCTACTGCGCGAGCTCGGGCTCGGCCTCGCCGCCGTACAAACCGAGCGCGTCGGCCATGCGATCGGTCATGTGATACGTCTCCGCGCTCGCGGGATACGTGCCCGCACGCACGTCGGCGCAGAACCGCTCGATCGCCTCGGTGGCAAGCAACTCCAACGCCGCGTACGCCCGCACGAACTTCGGTGCCCGATGCTCCGGACCGGCGAAGCCGAGCAGGTCGTGCCAGACGAGCACCTGCCCGTCGCAGTGCCGGCCCGCTCCGATACCGATCGTCGGCACGTTCACCGACTCCGTGATCACGCGCGCCACCGCATCGGGTACGCACTCGAGCACGATCGCGAAGCAACCGGCATCCGCGAGCGCGCATGCGTCGTCGGCGAGAGCCTTCGCGGCGTCGAGCTCCTTGCCTTGCACCTTGAAGCCGCCGAGCGCATGGATCGACTGCGGTGTGAGACCTATGTGACCCATCACCGGGATCTCGGCGTCGAGGATCGAGCGCACGGATTCGAGTCGCTTGCGCCCACCTTCGAGCTTCACCGCGCCCGCGCCCGCACGCACCAGTCGTGCCGCGTTGTGCACGGTCTCCGCGCTACTGACGTGGTAGCTGAGCCACGGAAGGTCGGCGACCACGAGCGCGTGCGGTTTGGTGCGCGCGACCGCGCCGACGTGATGCGCCATGTCGTCGGTCGTGACCTGCAACGTGTCGTCGTANNCGACGGTGCGCGCCGACGGCGCGTCGTACGCGGTCACCATGACCAAGGGAGTTCCGTCGCCCTTGCGGGCCACGACGCCGGGCGCGGTCACGCGCCGCGCCGAGTCTGCGGACATTTCGGCCACCTCCACCGTCCAGGGCTCGTTCGGCTCCCGGCGGTCCCAGAAGCGTACCGNNAGGGGCGGGAGCCCGGCGCCACCAGCAGGTCAGCCCCGCCGAGCGGGCGACGGTCGGCCATCCTGTACGGCGCCGTCCGGCGTCGGAGAGAATGCGCGGATGACCGCCCGCGTCTGCGAGAACTGCGGCATCCCCGACGACGAGCTCGTGCTCGTCCGGCGCGTCTACGTCGTCCCGCCGTCGTGGGACACGCCGGGGTCGCAGACGGTCATCGCCGAGCCCGAGCTGTGGTGCATCTCGTGCATGTCGCAGTACCCCTGCGAGATCGTCGACGACTGACTCCGCGCGCGCCGAACTCCGGGCGAGAATTAGCTCGCGTGCAAGCGGCCGTGCAGTGATTGCCGGCGAAGGTGGTTCCACCGGCACTCGACGCAGACCTCTACGTCGTAGCAGGCGAACTCGTCGCAGGACGCGCCGAGCTTGCGTAGTTCGGCCGGATTGCTGATCGCCCGGCCGTTCGCCTGCTTCAGCTTCTCGCCGTAGACGTACGAGACGAGGCGCAGGTTCGTGGCGCCGCACACCGGGCAATCGTCGTCGATGTCGGTGCCGATGAACTGCGCGGCCCGGAGCAGCTCCGGATGGGCGTCGCACACGTCGAGGCGGGTGAGCGTGCCCCGCCGGAAATCGCGCAGAACTGCCCGGCGGGCTAGCGCGTAGTCGGTAACGCTCGGCATCGCCGGAAAGTGTAGATGCGCGCCGGGAAGAGTCGAACAGCTAGCGCGCACCGGGCGAGCAACGCGCGAACCGACCGATCGGGAGCGTCGGCGCGCCCCGTATCGGCGCGGACTCGCGCCTCCGAAGTGCTCACGGACCCACGCCGACCCGCGCCGCCCGCGTTCCGACCCCCACCTCGACCGCCGGCGCCCCGCCCCCACACCCGGATCCCGGCCCTATGCTTGCATCGATATATCGATTCGATATATCGTTCATCACATGTTGGAGCTCGCGGTCCTCGGGTTGCTCGCCGAGCAGCCGCGCCACGGCTACGACCTCAAAAAGCGCCTGTCGGAGACGTTGGGCCCGCTCTGGGGCATCTCGTTCGGGTCGCTGTACCCGGCGCTGCGCCGCCTCGAGCGGTCCGGGGCGATCGAAGAGGTCGACGAAAGCGCGACCGCCCCCGCGCCGACCGGGTCCTTCGTACCGACGGGTTCCCTCAAGGGCGATCTGGCGGCCGCCCGCATGCGCCTCCGGGCACGCCCGAGCCGCCGTACCCGCCGGGCATATGCCATCACCGCTCACGGCCGGGCGCTCTTCGCCGAGCTGCTCACCGACGAGAGCGACGACGACGAGCGCGCCTTCGCAGTGAAGCTCCTGTTCTGCGGCCACCTCGAGCCCGTGGCTCGGGTGGCCTTCCTCGAACGCCGGCGCGCGCAACTGACCCAACGGTTGGTCGCCGAGCGCAAGCCCGCCACCCGCACCATCGATCGCTACACCCGGTCGCTCCTCGAGCACCGGGCCCGGTCCACCCAACACGATCTCGATTGGATCGTCGAGCTGATCGCGCAAGAGCGCGCCGAGCAGCCCGACGACCGAACCGAAGGAGCCACAGCATGACCCCCCGCACGAAAACACAGAAGGCTGTGCGCGTCGCCGTAGCCGGCGTCGGCAACTGCGCGAGCAGCCTGGTTCAGGGCGTCCAGTTCTACCGCGACGCCGACCCGACCGAGCGCGTCCCCGGCCTCATGCACGTGGAGCTCGCGGGCTACCACGTCGGCGACATCGAGTTCGTCGCCGCGTTCGACGTCGACGCCGACAAGGTCGGGCTCGATCTCGGCAAGGCGATCTTCACGAGCATCAACAACACGATCAAGTTCGCCGAGGTGCCCGATCTCGGCGTGCTCGTCCAGCGCGGACCGACGTTCGACGGACTCGGCAAGTTCTACCGCGAGGTCGTCGAGGAGTCGCCCGCGGAGCCGGTCGACATCGCCCAGGTACTGCGCGACTCGCGCGCCGACGTCCTCGTGTCGTACCTCCCGGTCGGCTCGGAAGACGCACAGAAGCACTACGCCCAGGCCGCGCTCGACGCCGGCGTCGGCTTCGTCAACGCCATCCCGGTGTTCATCGCGAGCAATCCGGAGTGGGCGAAGAAGTTCGAGGACGCGGGCGTGCCGATCATCGGCGACGACATCAAGAGCCAGGTCGGTGCGACCATCACGCACCGCTTGCTCGCCCGGCTGTTCGAAGATCGCGGCCTCGCGATCGACAACACCTACCAGCTGAACTTCGGCGGCAACATGGACTTNNACTTCAAGAACATGCTCGAGCGCGAGCGGCTGCTGTCGAAGAAGATCAGCAAGACGCAGTCGGTGACGAGCCAGATCGACCAGAGCATCAGCACCGACCATGTGCACATCGGCCCGTCCGATCACGTGCCGTGGCTCAACGACCGGAAATGGGCCTACATCCGCCTCGAGGGCCGCAACTTCGGCGACGTGCCGTTGAGCATCGAGCTCAAGCTCGAGGTCTNNGTCTGGGACTCGCCGAACTCGGCCGGGGTGATCATCGATGCGGTGCGGTGCGCGAAGGTCGCGCTCGACCGTGGCATCGGCGGCCCGCTGCTCGGCCCGTCGGCGTACTTCATGAAGTCGCCGCCCGTGCAGTACCACGACGACGAAGCGCACCGGATGGTCGAGGAGTTCGCCTCCGGCGCGTAGACCGCTCCTCGGGCCAGAATGCGGCCATGACGAAACGCGAGCCGCACCCCGAGGGCAGGTTCGAGCGGGAGGCCTGCGCGGCATGAACACCGAGGTGTGGGATCGGATCGCCGCGCGAGACCGGACGGTCGAGGTCGACGTGATCCCCGACTCGGTCGTGTACGCGCCCGGCGGACCGACCGAGGCCGACCTGCGCCTGTTCGGTGACGTCGCCGACAAACGCGTGCTCGATCTCGGAACCGGCAGCGGTACGAACGCGATCGCGCTCGCCCGCCAGGGTGCGCACGTGATCGCGCTCGACCGCTCGGTCGCGCAGCTGGGGCGCGCCCGGAAGCTCGCCGCCGCAACCGATATACGCGTCGAGTGGCACGAGTGCGACGCCGCCGACCTCGCCTTCCTACGTGCCGACTCCATCGACCTCGCCTTGGCGACCGGCGTGCTCGGAGAGGTCGAAGACGTCGACCGGCTCCTGCGCCAGGTGCACCGCGTGCTCCGGCCCGGCGCGCCGTTCGTGTTCTCCTACGACCACCCGATGGCGCTCGCGGTCGGGAGGGAGGGTGACGCCCCCGGCGCGCTCCCGCTCGGCACGCTCGAAGTCCAGCGCTCCTACTTCGACAACGTCCCGGTCGAGGTCACGCGTGACAACGAACGCATCCGCGTCTGGCCCCGCACGATTGCCGACGTGTTCGCCTCGCTGCACCGCGCGGGCTACCGAGTCGAGCTGCTGCTCGAGCCCGAGCCGGCGGGTTCCGCCGATCCCGGGCCCGACATCCCGCTCGTCGTCGTATGGCGCGCGCGCAAGGAAGGTGTCTAGGCCGGACGCTCGGCCGGGCCCGCGCCGCGAAGTTCGATTCCTCGTTCGCGCGCCCACGCGGCCAACCGGGCGCGGGCTTCGTCCTCGCGCAACGGGCCCTCGTCGAGACGGAGCTCCAGGAGGAACTCGAGCGCGTCGCCGACGATCGGGCCCGGCGCCACGCCGAGGAAACGCATCACCTCGTTTCCGTCGAGCGCCGGCCGGATCCTCGCGAGCTCCTCGCGTTCACGAAGCTCGGCTATCCGCGCGACGAGCTCGTCCATGCGATGCCCGAGCGCGGCGGCCTTGCGGGCGTCGCGTGTCGTGCAGTCACAACGGGTGAGCTCGTTCAGGTCGTCGAGCAACGGGCCCGCGTCGCGTACGTAGCGACGGACGGCGCTGTCGGTCCAACCCATGCGATACGTGTGGAAACGCAGGTGCAGCTCGACGAGACGGGTCACGTCGTCGACGAGATCGTTCGGATAACGCAGCGCGAGCATCCGTTCGCGGGCCATCCGCGCGCCGACGACCTCGTGATGATGGAACGTCACGCCCTGGGGGCCATAGCCGCGGGTGCGGGGCTTGCCGACGTCGTGCAGCAGAGCGGACAGCCGGATCCGCAGACGCGGAGACGTCTTGGCGACGACCGCGATCGTGTGCGCGAGCACGTCTTTGTGCCGGTGTATCGGATCCTGCTCGAGCCGCATCGCGTTCAGCTCGGGCACGAACTCGTCGGCCAGGCCCGTCCGCGCACTCAACCACAGCCCGGACGACGGGTCGTCGGCCACGAGGAGCTTCGAGAGCTCGTCGCGCACCCGTTCGGCGCTCACGATCTTCAGACGCTCGTGCATCTTTTCGATCGCGTCGACGAGCACGGCTTCCGGCTCGAAGCCGAGCGTCGCGACGAAACGCGCCGCGCGCAACATCCGCAACGGGTCGTCCTCGAACGAGATCTCGGGCGCGAGCGGCGTCCGCAGCCGACGCGCGGCAAGGTCGGAAAGGCCGCCGTAGGGATCGACGATCCGGGGTCCGACATCGGTGGGCTCGTCGAGCGCGATCGCCATCGCATTGACCGTGAAATCGCGGCGTGAGAGGTCGGTCTCGATGTCGTCGGAGAAGGTGACTTCCGGCTTGCGGCTCTCCGCGCGGTACACATCGGCCCGGAACGTGGTGATCTCGAAGCGCTCGCCGTCCTTCTCGCATCCGACCGTGCCGAAGCGCTGACCTTGCAGCCATACCGCGTCGGCCCAGGGGCGCACGAGGGATTCGATGGTCTCGGGCCGCGCGTCGGTCGCGATGTCGACGTCGACGATGTCGCGGTCGAGCAACGCGTCGCGCACGCTGCCGCCGACGAGATAGGCCCTGTGCCCGGCAGCTCGCAGCCGCGCCGCGAGCTGCTGCGTCGGCGATTCCGACACGAAGAAACGCTCGAGACGGGCGGGAACTGCGGTCACAGCCGCCCATTGTGGCGCAGCGCGCCTGAATTACTGGCCTGCAGCGACCTGCTCGGCCGCGACCTCCATCGTGTACTGCTCGATCATCAGGCGCAGGTCGTGGGGGGTTGTCGAGGCGGCGAGCGCCTCACGCAGGTCGATCGTCCCGTGCTTGTACAAGCCGAGCAGGCTCTGGTCGAACGTCTGCATGCCGTAGTACTCGCCCTCGGAGATGATGCTCTCGATCTCGTGCGTCTCGTCGGGGTTGACGATCTTGTCGAACACGCGACCCGTCGACACGAGCACTTCGACCGCGGGCGCCCGTCCGCCGGTGCGCTTCTCGACGAGCCGCTGGCTCACGATGCCGCGCAGCGATCCGGCCAGGGACATGCGCACCTGCCGCTGCTCGTGCGGCGGGAAGAAGTCGATGATCCGGTTGATCGAATCGGTCGCGCTGATCGTGTGCAACGTCGAGAACACGAGGTGGCCGGTCTCGGCGGCGGTGAGCGCGGTCTTCACGGTCTCGACGTCGCGGACCTCACCGACGAGGATGACGTCCGGGTCCTGGCGGAGCACGCGCTTCAGTGCGGAGTGGAAGTCGACGGTGTCGGTCCCGACCTCGCGCTGGTTGACGATCGAGCACTTGTCGGCGTGAAGGATCTCGATCGGGTCCTCGATCGTCACGATGTGCCGGTTGTAGTTGTCGTTGATGTAGTCGATCATCGAGCCGAGCGTCGTCGTCTTGCCCGAGCCGGTGGGACCGGTGACCAGTACGAGGCCGCGCTGGTGATCGGTGAGCTTGCGGATGACGGGCGGCAACCCGAGCGCCTCGAACGACGGGATGTCGCTCTGGACGCGCCGGAGCACGAGGCCGACCGAGCCGCGCTGGCGCATCACGTTCACGCGGAAGCGGCCGAGGCCGGAAACCGCATAGGCGAAGTCGGCCTCGGACGAGCCGATGAACTCCTCGGCACGTTGTTTCGGCATGATCGCGAACGCGATGCGCTCGGTCTCGACCGGAGAGACCGAGGCGAGGTCCGTCCGTTCGAGCCGTCCGTCGACGCGAATGAACGGCGGCGAGCCGACCTTGATGTGAACGTCCGAAGCGCCCCGCTCTACGGCGTTGCGAAGCAGTTGATCCAGGTCCAGCACTGGCGCGACCATCCTTTCGAGCGATGGGCCTTTCGAGCGGGTCCGCCTTCCCTGCGACGGGCGGCACCGTGATCTCGGCCCTACCCGTCTTCGATCGGCACCAGGCAGCCTTCGCTGGAGCATTGCCGACGGGGAATTGTGCGGAGAGGGCCTGAATTCAGACGGTCGGGCCGGCGTTCAGCCGAGCTCGGCGGCGTGGAGATCCCGGACCGCGTGGACCACCGTGTGCCCCGGACCGCCGGCCGTCGCGGGTTCGACCCGATCCGGCCGGCCGAGCAGGGTGGAGACGGTGGCCGCCGTCGAATCGCGCAGCGCGGCGAGGTCGTAACCGCCCTCCAGGAACATCACGAGCCGCCGGGGCGGTGCGAGCGCCATGATCCGGGCGGTCAGATCGACGTAGTCACCGGCCGAAAGGCCGAGGCCCGTCAGCGGATCGGCCCGATGGGCGTCGTATCCGGCCGACACGAGCACCCATGTGGGCCCGAAGCGCTCGGCGAGCGGCTCGACAACGGTGTCGATCGCGTCGAGGTACACGTCGCCGGTCGCGCCCGCCGGAAGGGGAAAGTTCACCGTGGCGCCCGCGCCGGCGCCCGCGCCCGTGTCGGTGAGGCGACCGGTTCCGGGATACAGCGGCCACTCGTGCATCGACACGTACATGACCGAGCCGTCGCCGTAGAAGATGTCCTGGGTGCCGTTCCCGTGGTGCGCGTCCCAGTCGACGACCAGCACGCGCTCGCCGCGATCGCGCAACGCCGCAGCCGTCACCGCCGCGTTGTTCAGCAGACAAAAGCCCATTGCGCGCGCCGAGACGGCGTGATGACCGGGCGGACGCACCGCACAGAACGCGGAGTCGCCGTCGCCGCGCTCGAGCGCTTCCACCGCCTCGAGGCCGCTGCCGGCGGCGTGGAGCGCGGCCTCCCACGACGCCGCCGACGCGCCCGTGTCGGCGTCCAGACGTCCGCCGCCCTCCATGCAGAAGCGCTCGAGGTGATCGAGATAATCGACCGTGTGCACGCGCTCCAGGTCGTCCCGAGTCGCCCGCCGGGGAGCGAGGCGGCGCCGGGCGTCGCGCGGCGCGCCGGCGTCGAGCCCGTCGAGGACGGCCCGCACGCGATCCGGCCGCTCTGGATGACCCCGACCGGCGTCGTGCTCCTCGAAGCGGACGTCGGTGGCGACCAGCAGCACGTTGCGAGGCTAACAACGAACCCGCCTGGACAGCCTGGTGACCGCTCCGTCGCTACGCTCGCCGCCGGTGAAGGCGCACAGGGCGCAGTCGTACCGATTTCGTGGCGGCGTCGCCCGGGTCGCGGCGTGGCAGGGCCGGACCGATGTCGCATCGCTGGCGTTGCACGGTCCGGACGCGCCCTCGCCCCGCGCGCTGCGCCGTCTGCTCGAGCAATTGCAGAACGCTGGCTACCGCGAGGTCGTGACCAACGCGCTCGGGCCGGTCGCGAGCCTGCCCCTCGTCGACGTCGGCTTCGCGGTGAAGGGCCGCTTGCACCTCCTGGCTCATGACCTCGAGAACCTCCCCGCGCCGAGTGGGCAGACCCGGCGGGCGACCCGGGCCGACCGCGCCGCACTCCTCGCGACCGACGCCGCCGCATTCGAAGAGTTCTGGCGTTTCGACGCGCTGGCGCTGCGGGAGGCGGCCCGGGCGACTCCGCGCTCGCACCTCCGGGTGGCGACCGCGCCGCCCGGCCCGAGCGGCTACGGGCTGTTCGGACAGGCCGGGGCCGCCGGCTACGTGCAACGCCTGGCGGTCGCACCCGAGGTCCAACGCCGCGGTCTCGGCCACGCGTTGTTGTCGGACGGCCTGCGCTGGCTCGGCTCGCACGGCGCCAAGCGCGTGTACGTCAACACTCAGGAGGACAACGATCGGGCGCTCGCGCTCTATCTGCGCGCCGGCTTCCGGCAACTTCCCGTCGGACTGCACGTGTTGGGACGAGAGCTGTGAGGCATCGCTTGTCCTTCGCACACCGCGCCGGACTCGTGCTCGCCGCGACCGTGACGGTCTTCGGCGGGCTGGTCGGCGCGAGCGCATCCGGCGCCCAGGAGCAGGAAAGCACGACGTCGATACCCAGCCCTCCGCCGCTACCGGTCGGCCTCAGCCTGGTGAGCCAGAGCACGTGGGTGCCGCTCCGGCAGACCTTCACGATGAAGCTGCACATCGACAGTCCGAAGCTCGCGGCGCAACCGAACGCGGCGATCGCGATCCGCATCCACCAGTCGACGACTTCGCGCAGCGGATTCGACGACGTCATCGCGAACCGGAATCTCGGCGGCACCTTGTACGTGCCGAACCAGATCGCCGTCGCGTCGCTCCACCCCGACCGGCACGGCGACGTCTCGATCGTCTTCGGGCTTCCCGGTTCGGGGACGAGACCGACGATCGTCATCAACCGCCCCGGTGTGTACCCCGTCGAGGTGCAGCTGGTGAACACCGGCGTGGCCGCGGGATCGTTCGTGACGTGGCTGGTCGCCGTCGACGCCGCGGCTTCCAAACCGATCGAGAAGAAGCTCGCCGTGTCGCTCGTGTGGCAAGTCGTCGCCAATCCGATCGCACTCCCGGACGGGTCGGACGATCCGAAGGTCGTCGCGGAGATGAAGCCCGGCGGCCGCCTCGATCGGATCGCGACCCTCCTCGCCCGGAGCTCCGGGCTCCGCGTGTCGCTCGCGATCGGGCCCGAGACCGGCGAGGCTTGGAAGCGGCTCGGACGGCGTAGTCCGGCGGTCGCCGCCTCGTTCGCGCGCGTGCGCGCGGCCGCGCAGCGCTCGACATCCGAGATCCTGCCCACCCCCTACGTGCCCATCGATGCGGCCGCGCTCGAGGCCGCCGGGCTCGGGCAATATCTGCCCGGCGAGTACGGGACCGGCATCGGCGCGCTGCGCTCGGCCCTCGGTACGAATCCCTCGACCTCGCCGCAATCCGCGTTCGTCGATCCCGCGCCGACGAGCGATGCGGCCGTCGACGGACTCCGGCGGATGCTGATCGACCGGGTCGTGGTACGCGACCAGGCGCTCATCCCGGTGGTCCATCCGTTCTCACCCGCCCAGGCGTTCGTTCTCGAGACGACCGGCGGCGCCTCGCGCGCGGTCGCGACGGCGCCGTTCGTCGAGAACCTGTTCGAGGGGCCCGACCCCAGCGCGTTGCGCGCCCAACGTGTCGTTGCCGCCCTCGCCGAAGTCGCGTACGAGAACCCTTCGATCCCGCGCGGGATCGTGATCGCGCCGCCCGCCCGCTGGTCGCCCGACCTGACCACGATGGGCACGGTCGTCGCGGCCTTGCGCTCGCTCCCGCTGCTGCAGTCGGCGACGCTCGACGACCTCTTCGCGACGATCTCTAACGAACAGGTGCTCGGGACCCCCGTCCAACGCCGGCTGGCGCCGGCCGTACCCGCGCCCACCCCGGTGAGCGCGGGCGAATACCAGATCGCCGCGAACGAGTTGTCGGCGTATCGCGACGTGGTCGGCGACCGCGACCCGGTCGTCGTCGACGGCACAGAGGCTCTGCTCACCTCCCTGTCGACGAGCATCTCGCCCGAGCGCGCCCACGCCGAGATCGCCAAGATCGACCAGGCCGTGCACGCCTTCACATCGGGCGTCACCGCCGACGAGAAGCGCATCACGCTCACCTCGCGACGCGCCGAGGTGCCGTTGACCTTCGAGAACAATCTCGAGCCGGCGCGCGACGTGACCGTCCGGGTGCATCTCGACAGCGCGAAGTTGCTCTTCCCCAACGGCGCCGACCAGTCGGTACCGCTGAAACCCGGAAGCAACACGATCAGTTTCACCGTCGAGGCTCGCGCGTCGGGCACCTTCCCGATGACGATCAGCGTCACCTCGCAGAACGGAAAGCTCGCGTTCGGCGCGCCGGTACGCGTGACGGTTCGATCGGCGGTCTTCGGCGGCTGGGCCGTAGGCGTAACGGTCGCGGCGCTCCTGTTCCTCGCCGGTTGGTGGGCGAACCACTTCCGGCGAACGCGCCGGCGCCGGCGCCTCGCAGCAACGCCGGCGACCTCGCCCGCACCCGCACCCGCACCCGCGACGTGAGCGCGATGTGAGCGGCGACGCGAGCGCGGCGATCGACGATCCGGGTCGCAGCCGCGTCGGTCTCGCCCGCTCCAGTGCCGCGGTGGCCACCGGCACGCTGCTGTCACGGTTGACCGGGCTGCTGCGGGTCGTCGTGCTGGCGGCCGCGATCGGCAAGGCATCGCTCGCCGACACGTACAACCTCGCGAACGTCACGCCCAACATCGTCTACGAGCTCCTGGTCGGCGGCGTCCTCGCCGCGACATTGGTGCCGGTGTTCGTCGACCTGCTCGAACGCGGCGACGAACGCTCGACGTCGGCCGTATTCACCGTCACGATGACGGCGCTCACGCTCTTCACCGCGGCGACGATGGTCTTGTCGCCGGTACTCGCGCGGCTGTTCGTCCTTCGCGAACACGGCCCCGACCGGGCGGCTCAGCTGCACGTGTTGACCGTGCTGATCCTGTGCTTCGTTCCGCAGATGATCTTCTACGGCTTCACGACGCTCGCGAGCGCGCTGCTCAACGCCCGTCAACGCTTTGTCGCGGCCGCGTTCGCTCCTGCCCTGAACAACGTCGTCGTGATCGTGGCGCTACTCGTCTTCGCGCTGCGGACATCCGACCGTCACGGCGCGATCACCGACGTCGCACGCGTGCGCAACGATCTCGGGTTGCTCCTGCTCCTCGGCATCGGAACCACCGCGGGGATCGTCGCCATGGCGGTCGTCCTGGTGCCGGCCGTCATGCGCGCCGGGGTCCGGCTCCGGTTCGTGCTCGCCTGGCGCGACCCCGCGATCCGAACCATTCTCCGCTTGTCGGGTTGGACCGCGGGCTACGTCGTCACGAACCAGCTCGCGCAGCTGTTCGTGTTGGTGCTGGCCAACAACTCGGCGGGAAACGTCTCCGCGTACGTCTACGCGTTCACGTTCTACGTCGTCCCGCACGGGCTCCTCGCGGTCTCGATCATGACCACGATGACCCCGAATCTCGCGCGGCGCGCGCGCGCCGGCGACCGCGAAGGGATGCGCCGCGAGTTCGGACTCGGACTTCGCTACATCGTGGTGCTCGTTCTTCCGGCGTCGGTACTGTTCGCCGTCCTCGCCCAACCGATGCTCGGCGTGATCGTACGCAATCAGTTCACGGTGCACGACGCGGTGGTGACCGCCGACACCCTGCAAGCGTTCGCGATCAGCCTCGTCCCGTTTTCCGTATACCTCTACGCGATGCGCGCGTTCTACGCACTGCAGGACACACGCACTCCGTTCGTGCTCAACGCGTTCGAGAACGGCCTCAACGTTTTGCTCGCGATCGTGTTGTTCCCGCATTTGGGCGTCCAGGGTCTCGCCCTCGCGTGGAGCGGCGCGTATTTCCTTGCCGCCGTCGCCGCGATGTTGGTCTTGCGGCGTCGCATCGGCGGGGTCCCCGACGCGGCCGCGATGCGATCAGCCGCGCGCGCCGGCGTCGCCGCGCTGGCAATGGCTGCCGTCGCGGCTCCGGTCGCGGGCGCGATCGGGCACTCGTCGCCGGCGGTTGCGCTGCTCGCGACCGCGGTCGCGGGTACCGCGGGCGCCCTGGTGTACGTCGTCAGTCTTCTCGTACTGCGCTCTGAGGAGCTCGCCTCGCTCATGCGCCTAGTGCGGCGGCGCGGCGCGACCCCGTCCGGCGTGTAACGATGGGCGTGTAACCATCGGCGTGGCCCCCCGATCCAAGCCTGAGGCTCGTCCCTGCCGACCACCAACCGAGGAGGGCGCATGCCCGTTCGCATCGTGACCGACAGCGCGTGCGATCTCCCGGAACCGATCTGCGAGGAGCTCGGCATCGAAGTGGTGCCGCTCACCATTCGCTTCGGCGATCGTGAGTACGTCGATCGCAAGGAGCTGAGCGTCGACGCGTTCTGGCGCGAGCTCGCCGCGTCGCCTGTGCTCCCCGAAACATCCGCACCCTCGGTCGGCGCATTCGAGGAGACGTTCCGACGCCTGAGCGACGAGGGTGCGAGCGCGATCGTCTGCATCAACCTGTCGGCCAAGCTGTCGGCGACGATGCAGTCCGCCCAGGTCGCCGCCAAAGCGCTCGACGGCAAGACGCCCATCCAGATCATCGACTCGATGAGCGCTTCGATGGGCATCGGCAATCTCGTACTCCACGCCGCGCGGCGCGCTCGCGCCGGCGCCCCCCTCGAGGAGATCGTGCACGAAGTGGAGGCGCGACGGCAGCGCGGCCACGTGTTCGCCGCGCTCGACACGCTCGAATACCTGCGCAAGGGCGGTCGCATCGGTGGCGCGCAGGCCATGCTCGGCTCGATGCTCTCGATCAAGCCGCTCATCAGCGTGATCGACGGCGCGGTCGAACCCGCCGGGCGGGTTCGCACCCGTTCCAAGGCGTTGCGCTTCCTCGTCGACCAGATCCCCGCCGCGAAGGTCGAGATGATCAGCGTGTTGCACGCGAACGCGCCCGACCTCGACGAGTTCCTCGCGATACTCGAGCCGGCCGTGCCCGACGCCGAGGTGACGGTGGGCTCGATCGGCCCGGTCATCGGTGTTCACACCGGCCCGCGGGTCGTGGGAATCGCTTGGCTCGATCGGCAGGAGTGAGCATCGTCGGTGCGCGACGACGATCACGACGAAGTCCTGGCGCGGCGGGCGGCCGACGGTGACAGTGGGGCGCTCGACGCCCTGTTGCGCAACCACACGGCGTTGGTGCACGGCGTGTGTCGAAGAATCCTCGGCAATCCCGACGACGCGCTCGACGCCACCCAGGAAGCGCTCGTCGCGATCGCGCGCAAGATCGGGTCGTTCGACGGACGCTCGAAATTCTCGACCTGGGCCTACCGGGTGGCAACAAACGCCGCGCTCGACGAGGCGCGCCGCCGTTCCCGGCGTCCCGTCCCCATGGAGAGCCTGCCCGAGCCGGGCCGGAGCTCACACGCTTCGCCGACCGATGCCGGGATCGCCGACCGGCTCGACGTCGACGCCGCGCTCGCCCAGCTGACCCCCGAATATCGCGCTGCGGTCGCACTGCGCGATCTCGTGGGCATGGACTACGCCGAGATCAGCGACGTGCTGGGTATCCCCCCGGGCACCGTCCGCTCTCGCATCTCCCGGGGTCGCGCCGCTCTCGCGGATCTCCTCGGGAACCGGGAGACCCCGTCGGAACATCCAACTGCCTGACACCATGAACGACGACACGACTCCCTTCCAACCCGACGAGCTCGACGAGCTCCTTTCGGCCGACCTCGACGGCGAGCTCGACGCGGCCGCGCGCGACCTCGGTCTGAGCGCCGATCAGGTGGCCGCTCGCCTTCGCGCCACGCCCGGCGCCGCCGATCGACGCTTCACGCTTGCCGCGGCTCGCGATCTTCTGAGCGAACCGCCCGAGATCGAGGAACTGCTCGCCGCCCGACTCCGAGCAAAGGCCGTCCGTGCCGCCGACGACGAGAACGCGACGCGACACGGCGATCGCAAGGATCGCCGACGCCGAATGCTCCTGAGTGCCGGTGGGATAGCGGCCGCGATCGTGGCGGTCTTCGGCGTCGCCGCGGGGTTGAGCGCGAGCCGATCCGGAACGAACCGCGCCGACTCCAAGTCGTCAGCCGCGGCGCCCAATCCGGTGAAAACGGCGCCGGCCAACCGCGGAGCGCTCAAGCCGGGTGCCTCGCTGGGCCGGTTCTCGGACGTGCACGCACTCGCGCAGGCCGCCGTATCCCGCACCGCTCCCCTTCACAACAGTGCCGTCGACGGAGCCGGCAACAGCACGAACTACAGCAGCGACCGGCTCGGCGCGACGTCGACCGCCCCGTTGCGTGCAAACCCAAAAAGCGCCCTTCAGTCGCCGACGGTCCAGACCGCAAAGGGGCTCAGCCCGGAGACCGCCGTCGGCGGCGCCGGGTGCAAGGCTCCTCGCCAGTTACTGCTCGTCGGTGAACCGGTGCTGCGCGCGACCGCGACCCTGTCGGGCAAGCCGGTGGTGATCCTCGTGTTCGCCGGCGACCGCGAGCACACCGTCGTCGTCGAAGACATGAACTGCACCCTTCTGAACGTGCAGATGCTGAGCTGACCGGGCCCGGGTCGCCGACCGGCAAGGCATGTACGCTGCCGAACCGGGAAGAGCCGAAGGATCCGAGTGAGCGACTGGACCACCGAAGCGACCGATGTGATCGAGCGCACCGTCGCGATGGTGCGCGACCGAACGGTCGAGCCGGCGCAGGCGATCACGCGGGTCATCGTCTACGGCCTGCTGGCAGCGCTGATCGCGCTGCCGGCGGTGGTATTACTGACCATCGGCGCCTTTCGCGGGCTCGTACTGCTCGAACAGGGGTACATCTGGGCGGCCTGGGTCACGCTCGGCGGAATCTTCGTGATCGCCGGTTGGTTCTCATGGACCAAGCGCAATCCCTGATCGAAACCAACGGCCAAGAACGGAACCGACTGCCATGAGCGCGCGGGAAGTCATCATCATCGGGTCCGGGCCCGCCGGTCTCACGGCCGCGATCTACACCGCACGCGCCAATCTGAAGCCGCTCGTCATCGAAGGACTCCAGGCCGGTGGCCAGCTCATGCTGACCACCGACGTCGAGAACTACCCGGGCTTCCCCGACGGCATCATCGGCCCCGACCTCATGGCGAAGTTCCGCGAGCAGGCGGAACGATTCGGCGCCGAGTTCATCACCGCCGACGTCGAAGAGGTCGACTTCTCGCAAACGCCGCTTCGGGTTCGGATCAGCGGGCGCGACGAACTCGCCCGATCCGTGATCGTTGCGACGGGCGCGCAGGCTCGGATGCTCGGTCTCTCGACCGAGCAGAGCTTGCTGGGACGAGGCGTCTCCACGTGCGCCACCTGCGACGGCTTCTTCTTCCGAGGCCACGAGATCGCAGTCGTAGGTGGCGGCGACTCCGCGCTCGAAGAAGCGAACTTCCTGACGAAGTTCGCCGACAAGGTAACGCTCGTGCACCGCCGCAAGGAGCTACGCGCGTCGAAGATCATGCAGGACCGCGCGTTCGGCAACCCGAAGATCGAGTTCCGCTGGAACAGCACGGTCACGGGCGTGAAGGGCAGCGGTCGCGTCGAGGCGTTGGAACTACGCGATGTCGAGACCGGCACCGACACCGAACTTCCCGTGACGGGTTTGTTCGTGGCGATCGGGCACGACCCGAACACCAAGCTCTTCGTCGGTCAGGTCGACCTCGACGACGGCGGCTACATCGTGACCCGGCCCGGCTCGACCACCACCTCTCGGCCCGGCGTGTTCGCGGCCGGCGACGTGCAGGACCACATTTTCCGCCAAGCGGTCACCGCGGCCGGCTCCGGATGTATGGCGGCGCTCGAGACCGAGCGCTACCTCGAGACCCTCGACGACGTGTCCACGGCTGTCGAGTAGAGAAAGGAACCCTGTGTCTGACGGTATTGTGACGCTAACTGATGCAACCTTCGACGAGACCGTCGGCGCCGCCGAGACCCCGATCCTCATCGACTTCTGGGCCGAATGGTGCGGGCCGTGCAAGATGATCACGCCCGTGCTGGAAGATATTGCCAAAGAGCACGCGGGCCGCATCCAGATCGCGAAGCTCAACGTCGACGACAACCCGAACGTTGCTCGCCGCTACGAGGTCATGAGCATCCCCACACTGTTGGTCATCGCCGACGGTGAGGTGAAGAAGCGCCTGGTGGGCGCGAAGGGCAAGCCCCAGCTGCTCGAGGAGCTCGCCGAGTTCATCGATTGAAGGGTCCGGTAGTGCTACAGCGGGGTGACCGCGGCAACGCGGTCCGCGACCTCAGTACGCGACTCGGACTACGTCCCACATCGAATGCCGCAGCCAACGACGTCTTCGACGAGACAGTCGAGGCCGGGGTCCGCGCCTTTCAGGTACGGCGCGGGCTTCACGTCGACGGTATTTGCGGGCCCGAGACCTGGGGCGCCCTCATCGAGAGCGGCTTTCAGCTCGGCGATCGCCTGCTCTATCTCTCTGGAGACATGTTGCGCGGAGACGATGTCGCCGAGCTCCAGCGTCGACTGAACGTGCTCGGCTTCGATGCGGGCCGCGAGGACGGCATCCTCGGGCCCGAGAGCGAGACCGCGCTACGCCAGTTCCAACGCAATGCGGGTACGACGGCCGACGGCGTGTGCGGGCGCGAAACGTTGGCAGCGATCGACCGCGTGAGTGGTCTCGCGGCCGGCTCGGTCGCGAGCGTGCGCGAGCGAGAAGACCTTCGTCGCGCCCCCTTGCGGTTCGACGGCCTCCGCCTGTTCCTGGTTGCGGAACCCGCGATGGGTGCACTCGCGAACGCGGTCAAGCGCGCGATGGACAACCTCGGCGCGATCATCGGCCTCGACACCTCCGGCGACGATCCGGGCGAGCTGACCGCGCAGGCCAACCGGTTCCGGGCCGGCGCATTCGTCGCGCTCACGAACAGCGGCGAACCCGGCGTCCGGTGCGCCTACTTCGCGAGCGGCTCGTTCCGTTCGGAAGGCGGGCTCTCCCTCGCGTTGCGCCTGACGGAGTCGCTGCGCTCCGTGCGCGACGACGTCGATGACCCGGTCGGTCGCACGTATCGGTTCCTCCGAGAGACGCGCATGCCCGCCGTCGTCTGCGAGCTCGTCGGGCGCGATCCCGCCGACGCCCGCGAGATGCTCACCGTCCGACTCCCCGACGTGACTCGAGTGCTGGTCGAGGGTATACGCCGTGGCCTCGAGGAGCCGCGGGTCGAAGAGCCGCCCGCCGGCTCCCTCTAGGTTCGCGTTCAGACCGCCGGCCGGGTCGGCCAGGCGTTGGTCAAGCGACTCCCGCGGGTCCTTGGCTCATCGCGCGATATATGCGCTCGAGATCCTCGAGGTTCGCGAACTCGATCAGCACCCGCCCGTGGCGGGCGCCCATCGTGATTCGCACCCGGGTCTCGAGGTAGTCGCCGAGAAGCTCCTCGAGCTCCATCAGCCCCGGTGCCCGGAGGCGGCCACCCGGGTCTGCGGCCGCCGCGGCGACCTCGGCCTTGGGGGTCACGGGCTCCTGGCGATTGCGGATCGCTTCTTCGACTTCGCGAACTGAGAGGTCCTCCGCGACGACCCTCCGGGCGAGCTGCTCTTGGAAGGCGCGATCCGGAGTACCGAGCAGCGCCCGCGCGTGACCCATGCGAATGGTGCGGTCCTTGAGGCAGCGCTGGATCGACGGCGGCAACTGCAGGAGCCGCAGCGTGTTGGTGATCGTCACCCGACTCTTGCCCACGCGCGTCGCGACGTCGTCGTGGGTCAGCGAGAAATCCTCGATGAGCTGTTGGTACGCGGCGGCTTCCTCCAGCGGATTCAGCTCCTCACGCTGGATGTTCTCGACGATGGCGTGCTGGAGCATTGCCGCGTCGTCGGCGACCCGGACCATCGCCGGCACCGTTTGGAGACCAACCCGCCGGGCGGCGCGCCAGCGCCGCTCGCCGGCGATGAGCTCGTAGCCACTGTCCTCGGCCGCGCGCACGAGGACGGGCTGCAAGATACCGACCTCGCGAATCGAGTCGGCGAGCGCGGCCAGGGCCTCCTCGTCGAAGTGCTCGCGCGGCTGTTGAGGGTTCGGCCGGATCTCCGAAACCGGGATGTCGGCCAGGCCGCCGGCCTGTTCTGCGACCGTCCCGGTCGGGATCAATGCGCCCAGTCCTCTACCCAGCCCTCCGGGTCGCGCCACGGCTCACCTCCTTGGCCAGCTCGCGATATGCCAGAGCGCCCCGCGAGGTCGAGTCGAAAACCGTCACCGGCTGGCCGAACGAGGGGGCCTCGGAGATACGCACAGTCCTGGGGACAACCGTCCGGTAGACCTTCGCTCCGAAGTGCGACCGAACCTCCCGCTCCACCTGCTCGGCGAGCTTGGTCCGCGCGTCGTACATGGTGAGCACGATCCCCCGGACATCGAGGGCCGGGTTGAGATTCGATTTCACCAGGGCAACATTGCGGAGAAGCTGGCCAAGGCCCTCGAGCGCGTAGTACTCGCACTGGATCGGAACGATGACGTCATCGGAGGCCGCGAGGCCGTTGACCGTCAGCAGCCCGAGTGAGGGCGGACAGTCGATCAACGTGAAGTCGTAGGAGCCGCTGATCTGAGCGAGCGCGCGGCGCAGCTTCAGCTCCCGTGAGAACGCGGGAACGAGTTCGATCTCGGCACCCGCGAGGTCGATCGTGGCCGGCACGACGAAGAGGTTCCGCACCGACGTCGGCTCGGTGCAGTCGTCGATCGGCGCGTCGTTCATGATCACGTCGTAGATCGAGCCTTCGACATTGCGGTGACTTATCCCCATGCCGGTCGTCGCATTGCCCTGGGGATCGAGGTCGATGACCAGGACCCGGTAGTCGAGCTCGGCGAGGGCGGCACCGAGATTGACCGCGGTCGTGGTCTTTCCAACTCCGCCCTTTTGGTTGGCGATCGAGATCACGACGGGGAGTTGAAGCTCCTGGTCGGACTGTTCGCCGCCCCGCGCTCGCAGAGAGGCAAGGGCCTCCGGCGGGACCGGAATCGGCGCCGCGACCTTCTCTTCGGGCTCCACCCGGGTGTCGGCTGCGGCTTCGTCGTTGTGTTCAACGCCCGGCTGCGGTTCGGCCGGAACGGAAACTTCCTCGATCGCCGGGTCTGCGGGTGGTGCCATATTGCTCTCACCCTCTTGTTGTGGGGCCGCGCTCGTCGACCCGCGTCCGCCGAACCAGCGCTTGCGACCCTGGCCGTGGCCCTGGGCGAGCGCGTCGTCAGATGCCATTCCTCGCCTCCCAAAGGGATGTAATCGGTCGCACAACCGGTGCTCTCGGGACTAGCGGCCGTACCGCCGGTCCACGCCCCGCACCGTGCGAAGCCGGCGCATCGTACTACTGCCGCGCAGCAGAAAAACAGGGTTCAACGTCAATGTTTCACGTGGAACATAGAAAAGAGACGCCGGCGCCGACGCGCGGGCCGGCGCGGTTTCTCGCGCCTGGGAATCTCGCGCGGGCATGTTCCACGTGGAACATCACCACAGGGGTCGTTTGGCGGGTCGACCAACCGGGCGAGGGAAGCGCTCCGGAGCAATCGCGGACTTACGCACCACAGCAAAATGGGCCTGGGCACGTTCGACCAGCTCCGCGGGGCCGAATCCGAGATCGGCGAGCTCGTCGGGCGGCCAGCGCCGGACGGCGGAGTCTGGTGGCTCGCTCACAACCAGGGCCCCGCCCACCGCGACGAGCCCCGCGGCGATCTCAGCGGTGACCGCCGGTCCGGCAAAGCTCCTGGCGGTCACGATCTCGAAGCGCTCCCGGTAGGGCCCAAGTCGCCCGACGGACTCGGCCCGCTGCTCGAGCACCTCGATCCGGTCCTCGAGCCCCAGCCCCAGCACGGCCTCGCGCAGCCCCGCGCCGCGCCGCTGATTGCTGTCGATGAATACCCCGCGAGACCCGGTCCAGCGCAAAGCCAGAACGAGGCCGGGAACACCGCCACCGGTGCCGAGATCGGCGAAGTTGGCCGGTTCCCGGCCGAGCGCGGCCTCGGCCGCTTCCGCGAACCCGGCCGAGTGATCGAGATGGGGCTCGATCGGGCCCGGGCCCAGGAATCCGGCGGCGCGGGCTCGCTCCAGCGCCTCTCGTAGTGCCTCGGTTTCGGGGCTCATGGCAGCCCCATCTACTGCCCCGCCACCACGGGAACGAGCCCCCGGCCCGCTTTACTCGGGTAGAACGACGACCCGGCGCCGGGGTTCTTCGCCCTCCGAGGTGGTGCTGACCCCGTCGATCTCCGAAACGACGTCGTGCACAACCTTGCGATCGGCGGCGCCCATCGGCTCGAGCGCACGTTCCTCGCCCGTCGCGGTGACCTCGCTTGCAACCTGGCGCGCGAACTCGGCGAGTGCTTGCCGTCGGCGCTCGCGGTACCCGGCGACGTCGACGTGGATCCAGGCACTGTGCCCGCCGGCGTGGTGCTGGACCACTGCCCGCACCACCTCCTGGAGCGCCTGGATCGTCACGCCCCGGGGCCCGACCAGCGCGCCCAGCCCGTCGCCCTCGACGTGCACCGTCACGTCGTCTTCGTCGATCTCGGTGCGGATCGAGGCCGAGAAGCCCATCGTCCGGACGAGCTCCTCGGTGAACCTTGCAGCGTGCTCCGCCTGGTCGCTTACCGGGACGGTTTCCACATCGACCTCCGCTTCCACCTTGTCGTCCGAATCAGAGCCGCCTTCACCGGTGGAGGCTTCACGAGTGCCGCCTCCACTTCCGCGGCCCCGGCCACCACGGCGGCGACGGCCGCCGCCTTGCCCGGGAGCCCTTGCCGGCGATTGCTTCGCCTCTCTCGGCTGGTCCGCTTCCTGCGATCCATCATCGGCGTCGGCCCGCGTCGCCACTCCACCCGGGCGATCCCCGGAACGCGGGCCACGCGACGATCCGCCGCCTCGCCCACCACCCCCGCCTTGGCCACCGCGCTGGGAGCGCTCGTTCGGGCGCCGGCGGCGTTTGCGGTCGGACGGCTTCTCCCGCGAGAGCGGCTTCACCCGCGCCCGGATGCGCGCATCGCCGCGGGCGATGCCGAACAGGCCCCGACGGGCTTCGTCGACGACCTCGTACTCGAGCTCGTCCTCCACGACCCCCAACCGATCGAGCGCGAGTTCCTTCGCCTCGTCGACCGTGCGAGCGGTGACCTCGATCCAGTCCATGCGTCAGCGCTTTCGCTTCTTCTTCTTGCGGCGGGCGTTCGGTGAGGGTCGGGCCGTCTCCTTGGCCCCACCATTTGCAATCGGAGGCTGTGAATCGTCGGTTCCCGGCTTCGGCGCCGGACTCGACGCCCCACCGCTAAATCCCGGGTGCTCCTCCTCGTACATCTTGTTGAGGACAAAGTGCTGCTGGCCGATCCGCCACGCGTTCGAGATGACGAAGTAGAGCGTCGTGGCGGCGCTGAAGCCGTAGGAGATCACCCCGAAGAAGATCGGCATGATCTTGGTGACGGCCTGCATCTGCGCATTCGGCGCGGCTCCGCCGGTTTTCAGCTGGCGAGTCTGGGTCTGGCGGACCTGGTACCAACCCGTGAGGATCACGAGCGCGAGCAGCACCAGATACGGCGCAGCCGCACCGATGCTGTCGGCGATGGCGTTCGCAGCCGAAAGATTGAGGCGCATGCCCAGGAAGTGCAACGCACTCGGCGCGTGCTTCTTGATCGCGGCGCCGCAGACGCCGGGGTTGACCGTGGTCTTGCCGCAGATGTCTACGTAGAGCTTGGCGAACGTACCCGAGCGAGGAATGTGGTACTGGATTCCGGGGTGCCGGAACGTCCCCAGCACGGCGATACCGATCGGGAGTGTCAACAGCAGCGGGAGACAGCTCGCGAGCGGGTTGATCTTGTTCTCCTGGTAGAACTTCATCAACTCTTCGTTCTGCTTCGCGCGGTCTTCCTTGTATTTCTGCTGGATCTTCTTGATCTCCGGCTGGACCCGCTGCATGAGGATCATTGAACGGGTCTGCTTGGCGATCAGCGGGAGTTGGATGACCATGACGATGAGCGTGAGCACGATGATCGCCAGGCCGAGGCTGTGCGTGGGGTAGTAGAGGAACGCCAGGAGCCAGCCGACGATCCGGTAGAGCGGGTCGAGGAAGCTGCCGGCCGCTAGCACGGGTGTCCTCCGGCGTCGGCGCCGGCGCGCGGCGGAACGGGGTCGAAGCCGTACTTGCCCAGCGGATGGCATCGGCCGAGCCGGCGCATCGCCATCCACGAGCCGCGGAGCGCGCCATGCGTGGTCAACGCTTCACGCGCGTACTCGGAACACGACGGTATGAAGCGGCACGGTGACGGACGGTGTGCGCTTACCTGTTGGTAGACGTTGATACCGCGGAGCAGGAATCGCGCAGATCGTGACTGATTCATTGGACTCCGCCGACTTCCGCGCGCAAAATCGCGCGGAGAGTGCTGGACAGCTCGGCGTAGGAGCTCTCCGCAGAGCCCGGAGCTGCGCGCACGAGGTACGCGGCGCCGGGTTGGAGGCTTCCGGCGTGCTCACGCACAGCCGCCCGCAGGCGCCGGCGGACACGATTGCGAGTAACGGCGTCGCCCACCGCTCGTCCGACCGAGAATGCGACGCGCGGCGGCTCGTGGTGCGTGCCGAGCACGGCGGTTCTCACCTCGAGTTTCCCCGCGCGCCGGCGCCGACCGCGCGCCAGCGCCCGAAACGATGATTGACCATGGACGCGCCAGATCAGGCCGAAAGGCGGGAGCGGCCCTTGGTGCGGCGACGTCGAATCACCGCGCGGCCTGCTCGATTGCGCATCCGGAGGCGGAATCCGTGTTTCTTCTTCCGTTTCCGGTTGTTCGGCTGGTATGTGCGTTTCACCCATGGCCTCCTCGAAACGCCCGGGCCGAGGTGGGGCCCCGGGGCGGGCGCGCGGCATGTTCCAGTGCACGCGCGCACAAGTGAAGGGCAGAGTGTACGGCCACGCCGCGAACATCAGCAATCCACCCATCGGCCACCCAATGCCGGCGCTCCGAGGGCCCGCGAGTTTCCCTCGGAACTGTTGGCACAAACCGGCTTCACGAGATAGCGTGCCGCTCCCCCGGAGGACCACATGGCCCCGGCCTTCCGGGCTACTTCCCCGTCCGCGCCGCCGCAATTCGAGGGGCAACGCATCCAACCAGGCCAGGAGCAGTCCCGACCGCGGCGGTGGGCGGAGGCTTCTCCACATGTGTGGACATAGCTGTGGACAATCGGGGGAGTCGGCATGGGCACTCCAGCGGCAGATGACCTGTGGGTGAAGGTCGCGGCGGCAGTTCGAGCTCAGCTCTCCGAAGCGACGTGGAACACGTGGTTCCAGGGCGTCCACGCCCTCGATTGCACTGACGAGACCTTGCTCCTCGGCGTTCCCAGCTCGGTCGCCGTCGAACGCATCCGAACGAGCTATCTGGGTCTTCTCGCCGACGCCGTCCAGGCCCTCACGGGCGTCCCTCACACGATCGAGCTGCTGGTCGACACCGCGCCCCGCGCCGACGCCGACGACGCGCTCGAGCTGCCCGCAGACGCTCCTCTCGACGTCGCCGTCGACAGGACCCGCCCGCCCGAGTCCGATCCGGCGAACGCGTGGCCCAGTACGCAGCTGAATCCCCGCTACACGTTCGACCAGTTCGTCATCGGGGCATCCAACCGCTTCGCGCACGCCGCAGCACTCAGCGTCGCCGAGAGTCCTGCCCGCTCGTACAACCCGCTGTTCATCTACGGACCCGCCGGGCTCGGAAAAACTCACTTGCTGCACGCGATCGGTCACCACGTGCGCGAGCTGTTCTCGAGCAAGCGCATCCGCTACGTGTCCACCGAGACGATGATGAACGAATTCGTCGACGCGATGCGCTCCAAGGGCATGCCTGCCTTCAAACGCCGCTACCGAGAGGTCGACGTGCTGCTCGTCGACGACATCCAGTTCCTCGAACGCACCGAACAACTCCAAGAGGAGTTCTTCTACACGTTCAACGACCTGCACGGACGTGGCAGCCAGATCGTGATCTCGTCCGACCGGCCGCCGAAGTCGATCGCGACCATCGAGGACCGCCTCCGGAGCCGGTTCGAGTGGGGCCTCATCACCGACATCCAGCCGCCCGAGTTCGAGACCCGCCTCGCCATCTTGCGCAAGAAAGCCGAGGCCGAGCACCTCGAGGGGATTCCCGATGCCGTGCTCGCGTTCATCGCCGACAACGTCGTCGACAACGTTCGCGAGCTCGAAGGTTCTCTCATTCGGGTCGCGGCCTATTCCAGCCTGCACCGGGTTCCGCTCAGCGAAGAGGTCGCCAAGGAGATCCTCGCCGACCTGCTGCCGGCCCGTAGTCCCCGGGTGATCACGCCGCAGCTCATCCTCGAGACCACGGCCAAGATGTTCGGGTGGACGATCGATGACCTCTGTGGAAAGAGCCGGCGGCGCCCCCTCGTCACGGCCCGTCAGATCGGTATGTACGTGTTCCGCGAGCTCACCGACTACAGCTATCCGAAGATCGCGGAGGAGTTCGGAGGACGTGATCACACCACGGTCATGCACGCGTGCGAGAAGATTCGGGGCCAGATGGCAGAAAAGCGCGTGGTGTTCGAGCAGGTCAACGACCTCATCAACCGGATCAAGCACGGCACAAGTGGATAACGCTGTGGACAGTTGGCGGCATCGTGCTCAGGGCAGGGGAGAACGTCGTCGATTCGTCGACAGGCCTACCGACCCTGTGCACATCGGTGGACGACGCAGTGGGGACGCGTTCCCGGGCCGACCTGCGACAACGCGTGGTTGTCCACAATCCACAGGCCCTACTACTACTAAGAGCAAGAATTCAGATTCGAAAGCATCGAGGAGGACAGTGTGAAGTTCCGGTGCGAGCGTGACACCCTTGCGGATGCCGTCGCGACCGCGCAGCGGACGGTGGCGAGTCGGAGCGGGGCACTCCCCGTTCTCCAGGATCTCCGGATCTCGGCGAACGCCGACGGCTTGGAGCTGATCGGCTCCGACCTCGAGATCACCAACCGTGTGCAGGTCCCGGCCGATGTCGAGGAACCCGGTGTCGCGGTGGTTCCCAAGTTGTTGGGCGAGATCGTGCGAAAGTTGGAGCCCGGGCCGGTCACCGTTTCCGTGACGGGCGACGAGGCGGTCATCACCGCCGGACGGTTCTCGACCTCGTTGAGATTGAAGCCGGCCGAGGATTACCCAAGGCTCGCTTCGAGCGACGGACAAGGCGTACGCGTCGACTCCACTGCGTTCGCGGCCGCGCTGCGCCAGGTCGTGCGGGCCGCCTCCAAGGACGACCTGCGCCCGATCCTCACGGGTGTGCTGATGACAGCACATGCGGGAGGGCTGCGACTCGTCGCAACCGATTCGTACCGCCTGGCGGTACGCGACCTGAAGGGCGTGAGCATGCTCGCCGAGGGCCAGCGCGTCCTCGTCGCGGCGAAGGGTCTGGCCGAAGTGCAGCGGCTCGCGGGAGATGGCGAGATCGAGGTCGTGCTGCGCGACCGCGACGTCGTGTTCCGCACGTCGCGCGCCGAGGTGACCGCCCGTCTGATCGAAGGCGATTTCCCGAACTACGAGCAGCTCATACCGAGCAGTTATCCGAACCGGCTCACGGTTTCGCGCGACTCATTGATGGACGCGCTCGAGCGCGTCCAGATCGTGGGACAAAACCGCGACAACGCGGCCGTGCGGATCTCGATGACCGCCGACGGGCTCGAGCTCGCGATGTCGGCCCAAGACGTCGGGACCGCGCAAGAGTCACTCGACGCGAAATTCGAGGGAACCGAGCTGACGGTTGCGTTCAACCCGGTGTTCCTGCGTGACGGCGTCGAGGCGATCGAGACCGACGAGGTCGCGCTCGACACGATCGATCCGCTCAAGCCCGCCACGTTGCGCGCGGCAGGCGGCGACGACTTCTTGTACCTGCTCATGCCCGTGCGTACATCCTGAACCCATGCTCGTGACGGCCGACGCCGGGCCCGCGACCAGCGTCGGGCATCTCTGGTTGGCCAATTTCCGAGGCCTAGGTGAGATCGACGTCGAGCTCTCGTCGGGTCTGACGGTCGTTCAGGGCGCGAACGGGCAGGGCAAGACGAGTCTTCTCGAGGCCGTCGGTTGGGTCGCGCGCGCACGATCGTTTCGAAATGTGACCGACGCGTTGCTCGTGCGATCGGGCGCGACCGAAGCCATCGTTCGCGCCGAGGTCACCACCAGTGGGCGACAGCAGCTGTTCGAAGCCGAGATCCGCGTGAGCGGACGCAACCGCATCCTTTGCAACCGGCAACCGGTGACGCGTGCGCGGGATCTGCACGGCTTGTTGCGTGTCACGGTGTTCGCACCCGACGACCTCACGCTCGTCAAGGGTGGGCCCGCGGAACGCCGTGACTTTCTCGACGAGCTGCTCGCAATGCTCGCGGCGCGGTACGACGCGGCCCGATCCGACTTCGAGCGGGTGCTGAAGCAGCGGAACGCGCTGTTGCGCGCAGGTGTTCGCGAGGAGGAGGCACGCTTCACCCTCGACGTGTTCGACGAGCAGCTCGTGCGCGCGGGCGCGGAGCTCACCCGCGGCCGGCTTCGTCTCCTGGAGCGCTTGGTTCCTGCCGTCGCGAACGCCTACGAGACCCTCGCACTCGATCTGCGACCGATCACCGCCGAGTACGTCAGCGAATCGTCGCCGGTACCGCTGGCGGCGGCCGACGCGGACACGATCGAGGATCAGCTGCGCGAGTCGCTCGTACGGCGCCGGCGTGCGGAGATCGATCGTGGGCTCACGCTGGTCGGCCCGCACCGCGACGAGTTGCACTTGATGATCGACGGTCTCGACGCGCGCTATCAGGCGTCGCAGGGCGAGCAGAGAACGCTCGCGTTGGCACTTCGCCTCGCCGGCCATGTCGTGGTGCGCGAGCTCGCGGGCGCGGCGCCCGTGTTGTTGCTCGACGACGTCTTCAGCGAGCTCGACGCGCAGCGCGCCGCCGCGCTCGTACGGAATCTTCCCACGGGACAGACCTTGCTCACGACCGCCGGCGCGCTTCCGCGAGACGTCGTCGCGGAACGAACCCTGGTAGTGCGCGACGGACGCATCGAAGCGGTATCGCCATGACGCGTCGTGACGAGCCGATACCCCTGAGCGAGTCGATCGCGATCGTCGGGCGCGAGCTCGGATTGCCTCCCCCGGACGTCGTCGCAACCGTCACCGCGCGCTGGGCCGACATCGTGGGGCCGGCCGTTGCGGCGCACGCGCACGTGCGATCGGTGCGGAACGGGGAGTGCACCATCGAGGTCGACGGGCCGGTCTGGGCGACCCAACTTCGCTACGGCTCGAGCGACCTCGTCGAACGCGTCAACGAGCGTTGCGGCGAGGGCTCCGTGACCTCCGTGAAAGTGGTCGTCGCGGGTCCGCGGAAGACCCGATGAAGCCCCGATTTCTGGTACACTGATTTTACGTAAATCACCCCCTGTGACCAGGGCTTTTGTGTGCCAGGCCGGGGGGTTTTGGGCACGCCGACGACGGGCTGCAAGAAGGGATCGCACGCGTGGCGTACGGCGCCAAGGACATCTCCATTCTGAAGGGCCTTCAGCCGGTGCGCGAGCGCCCCGGCATGTACATAGGTTCCACCGGTCCTTCGGGTCTACATCACCTCGTTTACGAGGTCGTCGACAACTCCGTCGACGAGGCGCTCGCGGGCTACGCGACGCGCATCGACGTGTCCTTGCTCGCCGACGGCGGGTGCCGCGTCGTCGACAACGGCCGCGGAATCCCGGTCGAGGCCCACCCCGAATATCCCGACAAGTCGGCCGCGGAGGTCGTTCTCACGATGCTCCACGCCGGCGGCAAATTCGGCGGTGAGGGCTACAAGATCTCCGGCGGTTTGCACGGTGTCGGGGTGTCCGTGGTCAACGCGCTTTCGCGCCGACTCGAGCTGGAGATCGAGCGCGACGGCGGCCGCTTCGAGCAGACGTTCGTCGACGGCGGTGAACCGGTCGGCCCGTTGACGCGGGTCGGCGATTCCGGCGCGACCGGTACGACCGTCACCTTCTGGCCGGATCCCACGATCATGGAGGAGCTCGAGTTCCGCGCTCAGACTTTGGTCGAACGGCTGCGCGAGATGGCCTTCCTCAACAAGGGCCTCGAAATCGTCTTCCGCGACGAACGCAGCGCGGAACCGACCGAGCTGGTCTTCAAGTACGAGGGCGGGATCGTCGACTTCGTCGCGCACCTGAACGCATCGAAGGAGCCCTTGTTCGCCCGCGTCATCGATATCAGCGACACCTACGACAGTGGTGAGGTCGAGATCGCGCTGCAGTGGAACACCGGTTTCTACGAAGGCCTCCACTCGTTCGCGAACAACATCGCCACCACCGAAGGCGGGATGCACGAGGAGGGCTTCAAGAAGTCGCTGACCAACGTCGTGAACCGCTACGCCCGCCAGAAGGGCCACCTCAAGGAAAAGGACGAGAACCTGCTCGGAGAAGACATCCGTGAGGGTCTCACCGCGATCGTCTCGGTGAAGCTGCGTAACCCGCAGTTCGAGGGGCAGACGAAGACCAAGCTCGGGAACACCGAGATCCGGTCGTTCGTCGAGAAGGCCACCAACGAGAAGCTCGCCGACTGGCTCGAAGAGCA
Organism: Actinomycetota bacterium; assembly: GCA_003134555.1. Lineage (GTDB taxonomy): Bacteria > Actinomycetota > Acidimicrobiia > IMCC26256 > PALSA-610 > PALSA-610. Next base: position 76,681 of record PLBO01000042.1, on the reverse strand, counting down.
CCCGAACGAGGCCAAGGCGATCGTTATGAAGTCGTCGCAGGCCGCGCGCGCCCGGATGGCCGCACGCCAGGCGCGCGACCTCACCCGGCGCAAGTCGTTGCTCGAGTCCGCATTGATGCCCGGCAAGCTCGCCGACTGCTCCACCCGCAACGCGGCCGAGGCCGAGCTCTTCATCGTCGAGGGCGACAGCGCGGGCGGCAGCGCGAAGAAGGCGCGCAATCCGCAGTTCCAGGCGATCCTGCCGATCCGCGGCAAGATCTTGAACGTCGAGCGCTCGCGTCTCGACAAGATGTTCCGGAACGAGGAGATCCAGGCGCTCATCTCCGCGTCGGGAACGGGCATCAGCGAAGAGTTCGACATCTCGAAGCTCCGCTACCACAAGATCATCCTGATGAGCGACGCCGACGTCGACGGCTCGCACATCCGCACGTTGTTGCTCACGTTCTTCTACCGCCAACTTCCCGAGATCGTGAAGGGCGGGTTCGTCTACATCGCGCAGCCGCCGTTGTACGGCGCCAAGCTCGGCAAGGACGAGCGCGCCTACTTGAAGGACGATGCCGCACTCGCCGCGTTCGAAGCCGAGCACGCCGGCCGCAAGATCGAGGTGAGCCGGTTCAAGGGTCTCGGCGAGATGGACTGGCAGGAGCTTGGAGAAACGACGATGAGCCCGGCTACCCGCACGCTCTTGCAGGTGTCGGTCGAAGACGCCGCGATCGCCGACGAGATCTTCTCGACGCTCATGGGCGACGACGTCGACGCACGCCGAGGGTTCATCCAGGCGAACGCCAAAGACGTGCGTTTCCTCGACATCTGATTCGGAGTAGCGCGCAATGCCGGACGAACAACAGACCCTGGGCAACATCGAGCCCATCGAGATCCAAGAGGAGATGGAACGCTCCTTCTTGGACTATGCAATGTCGGTCATCACCGCGCGCGCGTTGCCCGACGCGCGCGACGGACTGAAGCCCGTGCAGCGTCGCATCCTCTACGGCATGTACGCCGAAGGCATGCGACCCGACCGTCCGCATCGCAAGTGCGCGAACGCGGTCGGCGAGGTGATGGGCAAGTACCACCCGCACGGTGACCAGTCGATCTACGACGCGCTGGCCCGCATGGCGCAGGACTTCTCGTTGCGCTACCCGCTCATCGACGGGCACGGGAACTTCGGCTCACCCAACGACCGTCCGGCCGCGGCGCGCTATACCGAGGCGCGCCTGTCGCCGCTCGCGATGGATCTGCTGGGCGAGATCGACGAGGACACCGTCGATTTCGGCGACACCTACGACGGTCGCAACCGCGAGCCGCTCGTCGTGCCCGCTCGGTTCCCGAACCTCTTGGTGAACGGCGGCGGCGGCATCGCGGTGGGCATGGCGACCAACATCCCGCCGCACAACCTCGGCGAGGTCATCGACGCCACGCTCCACCTGATCGACAATCCCGACGCGACCGTCGAGGACCTCATGCGCTTCGTCACCGGTCCCGACTTCCCGACGGGAGCGATGATCCTCGGCCGGGCCGGCATCGCCGAGTGCTACCGCACGGGCCGCGGCTCCATCCGCATGCGCGCGAACGCGGAGGTCGACGAGGACCGCAACGGAGCACAGCGGATCCTGGTGTCGCAGCTGCCCTTCCAGACGTCGGTGGAATCGATCGCGGCGAAGATCAACGATCTGGTCACCGAACGCCGCATCGAGGGCATCCGCGACGTCACCGACCTCTCCGCCGGCGACACCGTCGGTCTGGTCATCGACCTCAAGCGCGACGCGAACGCGCAAGTGGTGCTGAACCAGCTCTACAAGCACACGCCGATGCAGACGAATTTCGCCGCGAACGTCGTCGCGCTCGTCGACGGCGTGCCGCGGCTGCTCAACCTGCGCATGGCGCTCGAGGTATACGTCGCGCATCAGGTCGAGGTCGTCACCCGCCGCAGCCGGTACCGCCTGAACAAGGCCCGCGACCGCGCCCACATCCTCGAGGGATTGCTCAAGGCGCTCGACGCGATCGACGCGATCATCACGTTGATCCGGGGCTCGGAGTCGGCCGACGCGGCGCGCCAGGCCCTGCAGATCGCGCCGTACGAGTTCAGCGAGATCCAGGCGACGCACATCCTCGACATGGCGTTGCGGCGGCTCGCCGCGCTCGAACGGCAGAAGTTGCGCGACGAGTTCGACGAGCTCGCGCAGACCATCGCCGACCTCGAGGCGATCCTCGCCGACGATACGAAGCTGCGCGCCGTCATCAAGGAAGAGCTCACCGCGATCAGGGACAAGTACGCCGACGAGCGCCGCACGGAGATCACGACCGATCCCGGCGACCTCGCCGACCTCGACCTGATCGAAGACGAGGAGCTCGTGCTCACGCTCTCGCACCGGGGCTACGTGAAGACCGTCCCCGTGGATCAGTTCCGCACCCAGGCCCGGGGCGGCAAGGGAGTGCGCGGCGGCAACCTCCGCGAGGAGGACTGGGTCGAGCACCTCCTCACCACGACGGCCCACTCGTATCTCTTGTTCTTCTCCAATCGCGGTCGCGTCTACCGGTTGCGGGCGCACGAGATCCCGATGAAGGACCGCACCGCGCGCGGTACCGCCTTGGTCAACCTCGTCGCGCTGCAAGGCGACGAGCACATCGAAGCGGTGATCGACACCCGTACCTACGAAGACGGCGTCTACCTGTTCTTCGCGACGCGCAAAGGGATCGTCAAGAAGACGCGCATGTCGGAGTACGACTCGTCGTTGCGTAGCGGTCTGATCGCCATCAACCTCAACGAGGGCGACGAATTGGTGCGCGTCATCCAGACAACTGGAACCGACGACGTGTTCATGGTGTCTAGAAACGGTATGACGATCCGCTTCTCCGAGGAGGATGTCCGGCCGATGGGCCGGGCGACGGCCGGCGTGCGCGGCATGAGACTGCGATCGACGAACGACGCAGTTGTGAGCTGCGACCTCGCGCCCGACGACGCCGTGTTGCTCTTCGTGTCATCGAGCGGTCATGGGAAGCGAACCCCGGTGGCCGCGTTCAACCGCCAGGGCCGAGGCGGCCAGGGCGTACGCGGGATGCGAGTGACGGAGGCGCGCGGCGAGGTCATCGCCGCATTCACCGTCGAGTCGGGTATGGAGATCCTCGTGTTCTCGTCCGCGGGCAACATCATCCGGATGGGCGTCGACGAGATCTCCGAGCAAGGGCGAGACGCCACCGGAGTGCGCGTGGCCCGGCTCGACGAGGGCGATACGGTTGTGGCCGTGGCACCGGTGCTGGAAGCCGAGAACGGTGAAGCGGCGTCGGCAGAGGTTGCCGACGAGGGCGAAGAGACCTGAGACGTGGCGCGCGCCAAGGCCGTGCTCGAAAGCGTTCCGGCGAAGCCCGAGGCCCGCGCGCCGAAGAAGCCACGACGGAAGCGGGTCGCGTCTCCGCGGCAGGTTTTCGAGCGGCGTTACGTGCAGACCGTCCGCTCGGTCGATCTCTGGTCGGTGCTCAAGGTCGCGATCTGCTTCTACCTGTGCGCGCTGATCGTGATCCTCGTCGCCGGCGTCATGCTCTGGTGGATCGCGTCGGCCGCGGGTGTCGTTGCGAGCGTCGAGAGCTTCGTGGGCCAGCTCGTCAACAACAAGGATTTCCGCCTCCTTTCATGGGAGGTGCTGCGGGCGGCGACTCTTATCGGGCTCGTCGTCGTTTGCCTGCTGACCGTCGTCACCGTGCTCGCGGCCGCGTTCTACAACTTGTTCTCCGAGCTGCTCGGCGGCGTCGAGGTGACGGTCGTTGAGCAGGAGGAGCTGAGCGAGTAGCGAGTGGGGCTAGTAAGAATCGAACTTACGACCTCATCCTTATCAGGGATGCGCTCTAACCGACTGAGCTATAGCCCCCGGGCAGGCGAAGCAGAGTAGCAGTGGTCCTCGACCCGGCCGGGCGAGCAGCCGGAGTGCGGCGACGGCGTGCTCGATACACTCCCGCGTCGTGAAGGTCTTCAAGCGTCTGCTGCTCGTGCTCGGTGCCGCGGGCGCGGTGGGAATGCTCGCTCGTGTGCGCGGCAAGGGCGGAGTCCCGCCGACCACCGGCGGTTGGCGTGAGCTCGAAGGCCCCGACTTTCGGTGAGGCCGCTCTCGACACGAATGGTCCCGTGACGACCGCGCTCGTCGTCGGGCTCGGAGCGGTGGGTACCCGCGCCGCGCGCCAACTCGTCGACACCCCCGGTATCGACCGCCTGCTCCTCGCCGATCGCGACGAGCACCTACTCGCCGAGATCGCGACGGCGTTCGGACCCGACGCGCAGGCTGTCGACTTCGCCCCGGGCGATCCGATCCCCGCGGACGTCGACGTGGTCGTCACCGCGCTTCCGGCTGGTGTCGATCACCCGGTGGTGACCGCCGCCATTGCCGCGGCGGTTCCCGTCGCCTCGAGCGAGGAGGAGCACGACGCGCTCGAGCAGCTGCGCGTGCTCGACCCCAACGCACGCGGCGCGGGCATCGCGGTCGGGATCGGCTGCGGCCTCGCACCGGGCCTCGTCGACGCGCTGGCGCGCCATGCCGCGTCGATGTTCGAGAAGGTCGACGAGATCCGCGTCGCGCGAACTGGCTGGGCCGGGCCGGCGAGTGTCGCGACCGTTCGCTACGAGCGGCGCGTGCCGGTGCGCACCTGGCACGACGGAAGCTGGCGCGAAGATCACCCCCACGGCGACAGTCTCGTGTGGTTCCCCGAACCGATCGGCGCCCGCGACTGCCGGACCGTTACCGGCGCCACCGCGCTGCTCGTCGACGCCTTCCCCGACGTCGCGCGCATCGGCGTGCAGCTCGGCGAGCCCCCCAAGCGCGCGCGCCTGCGCCGGCGCTTCGGGGACGAAGGCGAGTGGGGTGCGGCGCGAGTTGAGGTCTGGGGCCGGCGCGACGGAAGCTTCGACTGCACCGTGTACGGCGTCGTCGAGCGCACCGCGGTCGCGGCCGGGGCGGTACTCGCCGTTGTCGCGGCGCGGCTTGTCGGAGCGCTCGAGCCCCGGCTTGACCAACCGGGGGTGCACGGCCTCGGATCGCTGCTCGATCCGGTGCCGTTCCTGGCCGAGCTCGCGCAGCGTGGTGTGCGAGCGGCCGCCTTCGAGGGCGTTGCCGTCGCCTGAGCGCCACTCAGCGCCACTAAGTGCGCTACGGGCGGATCGCGTGTCGGATCTCGAGCGTTCGTTCGTGAATTGCCTTGCGGGCGCCGGGGAGTGGTGCCGATCTACAGGTACCGTGGCGGGTCGGTCTTCGATGGCCGGCCCGGGTGCGGCCGGGGATTCGCCGAGGATTGCGATCGGTGACGATGACGGTTGGGTCCGAAGACGACGCGACAGCGCAGGAAACCGGCGCAGATCTCGTCGAGCTCGCATCGCGCCGGCCCTCGGTCGTCGACGAGGTACCGCTCTCGGTCGCCGTCGGCGGTCAGGTCCTGGTATTCGCAGGGTTGCGGCTCGTGCCGGGCGGAACCGACTCGTCCCGGGAAGTTGCCCGGGCGATCGCGCACGCGATCGAGGGGTGTCGCGGCCCGGCCGTGATCGTGTTCGCCGGCGACACGTTCGACATGCTCCGGGAAGGCCGTCCCGATCCCGACGCGGCGCTCGCCGCGCATCCCCGGCTGGCGGCCGCGCTCACCGCGTTCCTCGCGGCGCCGGAGCGCACGATCGTCGCGCTGCCGGGAATTCGTGACTCGGCGCTCGCGTACGACGCGCGTACCGCCGAAGCCCTCCAATCGAACGGGTGGACGGTCGCGCTCGCATGTGTCTTGGAGATCGCCACCGGCGCCGGAGTGCGCGTCGTACGCGTGGAGCCCGGACACCAACTCGACCCCGCGACTGCATTCAACGATCCTCGCGACCCCAACGATCACCCGCTCGTCGTCCATCTCGAGCGCGAGGTGCTCCCGAGTTTCGCGAACGTCGACGACCCCTCGCAGCGATGGCTGGAGGGGATCGAAGACGCCGACCCGGCCGACATGGGTGCGCTCGTGGCGTCGCGGTTCACTTATAGGAGACTGTTCCGGCGCGCCTCTTGGCTCACCCTGCCCGTGCTCGCGCTGCTCGCGATCTTCTTCCCGGTGGTGGCCTTCTCGACCCGAGGACGCCACGCCCTCGTGCACATCTTCCGCCTCCTCGCCGCGGGGTTCGCGATCGAGCTGATCCTCGTCGTGGTCGCGCTGGCGTTCGTGGTCGCGCAGCTGCGCGACTCGCTCGGGTCGATCTCGTGGTTGTCGCGTGCCCTGCGCGACAACGACCTACCGCGCGGCGTCGCGGTCGGGCTGGCGGCGGGGGGTGGTGCGGGACTCATCACGGGTCAATCGGGCCGGGCCGAGTTGACCGATCTCGGCGGCGGGGCCTTCTACGCGAACTGCGGGACGGCCGGGCGCACCGTCGATCGAGTCGAGACGCGCGGAGGTCTGCCTGCGGTGTACGCGGCCCGGCTGCGGTGCTCGTGGGTCGAGCTCGAAGCGGGGTCGGAGTTGCGCGCCCGGCTCTGGCACGGAGCGCGCGATCTGCCGGAGCGCACGTTGCTCGAGCGGATGGCGTCGCGCGAACGCATGCGCGTGTGCTGGCCCCCGGCGGAGGTCGCCGAGCATCCGGGCACGGTCACGTGGCCGTCGGCGGGCGACGCCACCGCAATGCGGCGGCGCACGCGGCGGGTCGCGGCGACCGCGATCGCGTTCGCGGGGATACTGAACCTCGCGTCGGCGGTCACGGTGCCGATCGCGTCCCGCCTTACCGCGCTCGGTCGGTTCACCCCGATCGAGATCCCCGAGGTGGCGGCCGCGCTCGTCGCGATGTGCGGGATCGGGCTCTTACTGCTCGCCCGCGGTGTCCGCCGCGGACAACGGCACGCGTGGCTGTTCGCCAACGCTCTGCTCCTCCTCTCGGTGGTCGGCAACGTCACCAAGGGCCTCGACATCGAAGAGGCGATCATCGCGCTGCTCGTGGTGGTCTTCCTGCTCGTCCACCGCGACGACTTCACCGCGCCGGCGAACCCGTCGTCGTGGCGGCGCGGCCTGGGCGCGGCGTTGCTCGCGATCGCCGTAGCGATCGTCGGCGGCACGGTCGGTGTCGCGTGGCGGCACCCGAAACTCACGTTGCCGAAGATCGTGGAAGCGGTAGCGGCCCGGCTCGTCGGGATGAAGACCGTGCCGTTGCCGAACACCATCGACCGGCTCGTCTCGCCCGCGCTGCTCACGGTCGGCGTCGTCATCGCACTCTCGTTCTGTTGGTTGTTGTTCCGCCCGGCGGTGTCACCCCGAATCTCGTCGTACCGTCCGCTCTCACGCGAGCGGGCGCGGTTCATCGTCGAGCAATACGGCGTCGACTCGCTGTCGTACTTCGCGTTGCGAGACGACAAGGAGTGGTTCGGCTTCCGCGACACGCTCGTCGCCTACCGCGTGCACAACGGGATCGCCCTCGTTTCGCCGGATCCGATCGGCCCGGTCGGCCAGCGGGCCGAGGCGTGGCGAGCGTTCCGCGAGTTCGCCGACGAGCACGGTTGGCCGGTCGCGGTGATGGGAGCGGGCGCCGACTGGCTGCCCGTCTACCGCGCGAGCGGGATGCACGATCTGTACATCGGGGACGAAGCCGTGGTCGACGTGCGGAGATTCCGCCTCGACGGCAAGCAGAACAAGAGCCTTCGCCAGTCGGTCGGCCGGGTCGAGAAGGCGGGGTATCGCGTCGAGTTCTTCGATCCGGCGCGGCTCGCGCCCGACATGGAGGCCAAGCTCCGCGGCCTGATGACCGAGAGCCGGCGTGGCGACGTCGAACGCGGCTTCTCGATGACGCTGGGCCGCGTGTTCGAGCCCGACGATCGCGGTTTGCTGCTCGCGGTCGCGTTGGATTCCGAGGATCGCCCCGCGGGCTTCTGCCAGTACGTGCCCGCGCGCGCGATCGAGGGCTGGTCGCTCGACCTGATGCGCCGGAGCGAGGCATGCGACGTCCCGAACGGCGTCACCGAGCTGATCGTCGCCAAGACCATCGAACACCTCCGCATCGAGGGCTCGGTCGGCCTCGCGCTCAACTTCGCCACGTTCCGGGCGGTGCTCGCGAGCGAAGCCGGCGACCGGCTCGTGCAGCGCGCCCAGAAATGGATCCTCGAGCGCGTGGGCGACTCGATGCAGATCGAATCGCTGTGGACGTTCAACGAGAAGTTCCAGCCGGAGTGGCACGCCCGCTACGCGGCGTACGACTCGCCCGAGCACATGCTGAGCGCGTCGATCGCGGTCGCGCGGGCGGAGTCGTTCTTCGAACTCCCGATCATCGGGCGGTTCTTCAGACCGCCGGGCGACGAGGCGCGGGAGCGTCCGCGCCAGCTTCCGGTCGAGCCGGCTGCGTCGGGGAAGTCGACGGCGAAGCCGCGCCCGCCGGCTCAATCAGAGGTGTAAACCGGACGAGAGGTCGCGGGAAAGCCGCTGAGAAGGGCCATTCGCTAAAGAAATTCGCGTATCGGTCGTAGCTCTCGTATGACTCCAGCGCCGCTGTCCGAGATCGCGGCTTGCCGCCGTCCCGACGTGCACATCCTCTTCGCCGACGACGACCCCGGGATGCGCGCGCTCGTCGTGATCAACCTCGAGGCCGAGGGCTTCGAGGTCACGACCGCCGAGGACGGTTTCTCCGCCCTCGAGAAGGCCGAGCGGTTGCATCCCGACCTGATCGTGCTCGACGTCATGATGCCCGGCCGCGACGGCCTCGACGTTCTCCAAGAGCTGCGCAAGCGCCCCGCTGTCGCCGAGATCCCCGTCGTGCTCCTCACCGCCAAGGCCACCGACGCCGACGTGTGGGAAGGCTGGAAGGCCGGGGCCGACTACTACATGACCAAGCCCTTCAAACCCGAAGATCTCGCGAACTTCGCGCACAACATTCTCGGTACGGCCAAATGATGCGGACGCGTCGTTCCCTCTCCATCGGGCCGCGATCGATACGGATACTCGTCGCGCTGGTACTGGTGGGCACGGGAATCGCAAGCGCGGCCCCGGCGCACGCGTCGGACGGCGCAGCGCCCCGGGCCGTCATCGTCGAAGCCGCGAGCAGCGACGCCGCGGCCCGTTCGGTCGAGTCGGTCGGCGGCACCGTCGACTTGTCCCTCCCGATCATCGCGGCCGTGGCCGCGCACGTCTCTGACGACGGGATCGCGGCACTCGGCGCGAACCCGACGTTGCACGTCACGCCGGACGCCGCGATGCACCCGACGGGCGATTCGTTCGACGCCTCGGTGCTCGACCCGCAGGTCGCCGCGATCAACCCCGGTGCAACTTGGTCATCGGACGCCGGCCGCGGCGTCGGCATCGCGCTCGTCGACACCGGTGTCGCGGACACGCCCGACTTGAACGGTTCCCGGCTCGTTCGGTCACCCGACTTCTCGGGCGAGGGTGACGGCATCGATCACTACGGGCACGGCACGTTCATGGCCGGGCTCATTGCCGGCGACGGTACGGCCAGCCGCGGCGGACCGACGCGCCATCTCGGTGTTGCGCCCGGCGCGACGCTCGTATCGGTGAAGGTCGCCGAAGCCGACGGCTCTTCGTCGCTCTCGCGCGTGATCGCCGGCATCGGTTGGGCCGTCACGAATCGCGACACATACGACATCGGCGTGCTCAACCTCTCGTTCGGCCTCGATGCGCCGATGCCCTACCGTCAGAACCCGCTCGACGCGGCAGCCGAGGCCGCGTGGGCCTCCGGGATTACCGTCGTTGCCTCGGCCGGGAACAACGGCGACAAGGGCGTGACCTCGCCCGGTGACGACCCGTACGTCATCACGGTCGGCGCGACTGACACGCGGGGTACCGCGACGACGAACGACGACACGATTCCGACCTGGTCGGGCCGCGAGCGCAGCCAGGGCCATGCCAAGCCCGACGTCGTCGCACCCGGCGTGTCACTGGTCTCGCTCCGGGCCCCGGGCTCCACGATCGATGTACAACACCCGACCGCACGCGTCGACGCCGCCTACTTCCGAGGCACCGGCACGTCGATGAGTACCGCGGTCGTCTCCGGCGCAGCCGCCGTGCTGCTCTCGCACCACGGCAACGCGACTCCGGACGACGTGAAAGGCGCGCTCGTCGACAGCGCGGTGCAGATCGGGCGTCAGGCGGGGGCGATCGATCTCGCGGCTGCCGACAACGCCGTCGCGCGCAGCGACTGGTGGCAGCACTTCCAGGTCGCCTTCGACGGCCTGGACCGCGGCTTGGAGAAGGGGATGCCGTGGACGGCGAGCCGCTGGACCGATGACACGTGGGCCGCGTCGCGCTGGACGGCGTCGCGCTGGACTGCGAGCAGGTGGACGGCCAGCCGCTGGACGACGCTCGAATGGTCGGCGTCACGCTGGACGGCAAGCCGATGGACCGCCAGCCGGTGGACTGCCAGTCGCTGGACCGCAAGCCGGTGGACAGCGTCACGGTGGACTTCCGACCTGTGGGTGTCGCAGAGCTGGGGTTGAGTGCCGTGCGGCCGGGTAACCCGACGCGGCTCGAACGCCGTGTAGGCGAGGTCATCGTCGTTCAATTGCTGCTCGCCGCGAGCTTCGCGGTGCTTGCCGCGAAAAGCGCGGCACCGATCGGATCGCCCGCGGCGATTCTCACGTTGACCGGTGCGTTCGTCGTGACCAACGCGTTCGACATGTCGCTCGAGCTCCAGCGGCACAAGTTCACGTTCACACCCGCGGATGCCGTGCTAGTGGTGGGGTTCTTCGTGGTCGGTCCGATCGGACTGGCGACGGCGTTCGCGGTCGCGGAGACAGTGAACATGGTGGCGCAGCATCGCGGGCCGCTCAAAGTTCTCTTCAACGTCGCAAATCGCTTGGCGGCCGTCACGATCGCGGGTGTCGGGTTCCAAGCGCTCGGGCGCACGTCGGAGCACGACATGGCCGCATGGGGCGCCGCCCTCGCCGCCGCGCTGTGCTTCTCGCTCATCGACGTGGTGGCGACGGCCGTCGTCATCTCGAGGGCCGAGGACGCCCCGTTCCAGCACGTGTTCGTTCGTTCGGCGTCGACGGGGCTGCTCGCGACGCTGGCGGCAGCTCCCATCGGCCTCGTCGCGCTCGATCTCTTCACACGCGCGCCGTTCGCGGTGCTGTTGCTCGTGCCGTTGGTGCTCGCGGTCGGGTTCAACGCTCGTTACGCAGTCGGGCAACGCGACGAGCACCTGCGCTTCGAGCGACTCTACGAATCGTCGGCGCGCACCGCCGGACTCCTTGCTCTCGACGACGCGATGCGTTCACTTGCCGCCGAGGCGCGCGCCTTGGCGACCGGAATGAAGGCGCTGTGCTGCGCCACCGACGTCGAGGGAACGCCCGTGGGCGCGTGGGCCGACGATCGGGGACAGCGGCTCGCGGCGCCCGGCGCGGTCGCGGCGGCGCTCGCCTTCGCCGAGCGCTACCACGGACGCGAAACCAACGCGGAAGAGGCCCCGGAGATCGCGCGCATGGCCGCCGGCGCCGGAAGCGCGCTGGCGGTGTCGGCTGTGCACGAGACGGCGGGCACCGTGGTGCTGCTCGTGTTCCGGGACGGCCCGTCGAATGCGGGGGCGTACAGCCGCGTCGAGACGGTCGGCGCGTTCGCGAATCACGCCGCGCTCATCGTGGCGAACGCGCTGATGCACGAGGATCTCGTCACGGCATTGGCCTTGCAGGTAGACCTCAACCGCCAAAAGGACGACTTCATCGCTGCGGTCTCGCACGAGCTGCGCACGCCCCTCGCCGTCATGCTCGGTTCCGTGCACACCCTCGATCGGCTCGACGGCCGCATGCCGGCCGCGCAGCGGTCGCAGCTGTTCGACATGACCGTCGAACAGGGTGGCCGACTTCAGCGTTTGATCGACGAGCTCCTCCTCGTTGCCGCGGCGGAGCACACCAATGTTCCGCTCGAACGCGATTCGGTCGACATCGCGGAGCTGTTGGCCTCGATCGAGGCCGATACGGCCACCGCGACCGCGGGCCGACTGGTGCAGAGTCACGATGACCGGGCTGCGATCGTCACCGACCGATCGAAGCTCGCGCGCGTCCTGCTGAACCTCGTCGAGAACGCGGCCAAGTACGCGCCCTCGGGACCGATCGAGCTGTTCGCGACGAGCGCCGGAGGCGACGTCTTCTTCCGGGTCGTCGACCACGGCCCGGGGATTCCGGCGGAGGATCGGGCGCGCGCGTTCGAGCGGTTCGTGCAGCTCGACCAATCTTCGACGAGACGTCGAGGCGGCACCGGCCTCGGGCTCCATCTGTGCCGCCAGCTCGCGGAGCTGCTCGACGGCAAGCTGACTCTTGCGCCGACACCGGGAGGTGGGTGCACGTTCTTGCTCTCGCTGCCCGTGACGCCGACGAGCGCGGCCCCGGCGCCTCGTGCAGCACCCGACACCGCCGAGGCTTTTCCGGGCGTGCGCGCGCGTCCCGTCGGATTCGGCTACTCGCACGTGGACACGGCCCGAGCCCGGTCCGGCTCGGGATCCTGACGCTTCGACCTCAGTCCGCGGCGTGCTTGAGGTCCATCTCGGCCCAGAGGAAATTCCTCGTCTGGGTGAGGATCTGGTCGCGGAACTGCGCGTAGGGCACGTGCCCGGCGCCCGGCCACGTCTCGAGGAACACGTTGAGATGAGCGGCCGTCGCGGCGTTCGTCGTGTTGAGGGCCCACTGGTAGGGAACGAGTGGATCGGCCGTGCCGTGGAACAGCAGTGCGGGCGCGTCACCCGCGCCGATCGTGCTGAGGAGGTCCGCGCCCGACAACGACACGGCTGCGCGTACAGCGCTCGCGGGGTTCTCGCGCGTCGCGTACCCGACCTCGAGCGCGGTGATAGCGCCCGCCGACGAGCCGGCGATCGCGATGCGCGTCGGGTCGATGCCGTAGGCCGCCGCGTTCCTGCGCATGAATCGCACTGCTGTCTGCGCGTCCGCTCGTGCTTCCGAGATCGCGCGGATGCACGTTCGGGTCACGTTCGCGGCGGAACAGCCATCAGGCTCGAGGCGGTAGTTGATCGACGCGTTGACGTACCCCTCCCTGGTGAAGTGGTTCGCCTCGTCGACGATCTCACCGGACGTCTTGTCGCCGCCCTTGAAGGCTCCGCCGTGCACCCACACGATGGCGGCACGTTTCGTGATCGGGTCTCTCGACGGCGGCCGATACATGTCGAGCTTCAGCGTGATCGTCTGATTCGACGCATTCACGGCGCGGCCGTACGTGATGTCGGCAGTCTTGACGACGGTCATGGACATCAGGTCGCGGTAACGCAGCGGCGCCGCGCCGTGCGGAATGATGTTCGGGAAATCGCATCCCGACCCGACCACCGCCAGCGCCGCAACGGCGAAACACAACCGGTGACGGCGCATAACCGGATGCTATAGAGCAGGCCTCGATCGCTTTGGGGCGCCTTCAGCAGAGTGGTTCCCCGGCCGGAGGAAGACTTCCAAGTTTTGGCAGGGTTTCTACTCGTGACGACGTTCAAAGGCCTTTCGGCGCGGTGCCGCTGCTACAGCCGAGCGCGCAAGTGCGGCAGTACCGCAAACATTGTTGAAACCGTTGCGAAAGTGATCTGTGTCATCGTTTACGAGGCGCATGCGCCGGACGCGGCTCTCGGGAGACACCCCCGTACCATCCCCTTGCCCGAGAGCTCGTCCGGAGCGCCGAATAGCCGGAAGCTCGACCCCGGGAGCTCGACGCGATGATCACGCGAACCTCATCTGACCCCAAGAAGTTGCTCGGTCTGGCCGAGCGCATGGGCATCCCGGCAGACGAGGCCGTTCGACGCGTCCTCGAGCACCTGACCGATCAGGCGCCTGCTCCCGACGAGGTCGAGAGAGTGCCCGCGTCAGACCGCTGACATCGCGCGGCGTCAGTGCGCCGCGTGCTGTAGGTCCATCTCTCCGTAGAGGAAGTTTCTCGTCTGCGTGAGGATCTGGGTGCGGAACTGCACGTACGGCACGTGCCCGGCGCCTTGCCACGTCTCGAGGAACACGTCGAGGCCCGCGGCCTTCGCCGCGTTCGTCGTGTTGACGGCCCACTGGTAGGGAACGAGTGGATCGGCCGTGCCGTGGAACAGCAGTGCGGGGGCGTCACCCGCGCCGATCTTGGGGAAGATGTTCGCGCCCGACAGCGACACGGCCGCGCGCACGGCGCTCGCGGGGTTCTCAGCCGTGGAGTAACCGACCTGGAGCGCGGTGATCGCTCCGGCCGACGTTCCACCGATCGCGATGCGAGTCGGGTCGATGCCGTAGGCCGCCGCGTTCTTGCGCATGAATCGCACTGCAGTCTGCGCGTCCTCCCTTGCTTCCGCGATCGCGCGGATGCACGTCGGGGTCGCGCTCGCGGCCGAACAGCCGCCCGGCTCGAGGCGGTAGTCGATCGACGCGTTGACGTAGCCCTTCTTGGCGAAGACGTTCGCCTCGTCGACGAGCTCGGGCGACGTCTTGCTGCCGCTGCTGAACGAGCCGCCGTGCACCCAGATGATGGCGGGACGCTTCGTGACGGTGTCGGTCGCCGGTGGCTTGTACACGTCGAGCTTGAGGGTGACCGTCTGGCTCGACGCGTTCACGGCGCTGCCGTAAGTGATGTCGGCGGTCTTGACGACCGTCGTGAAGATCGGGTCGCGGTAACGCAGCGGCGCGGCGCCGGGCGGAATGATGTTCGGGAAATCGCAGCCGGCCCCGACGACGACGAGTGCGGCTACGGCGAACAACCAACGGCGACGGCGCATGGCTGGATGGTACCGAGCAACCTCCTCGGTTGTCTCCGGGGCGTGAGCGAAAGGATGCCTTCGCCTACGCTGTGACCCCTACTCGGGGACGTAGCTCAGCTGGCTAGAGCACCTGCTTTGCAAGCAGGGGGTCGTGGGTTCGAGTCCCATCGTCTCCACAAAGCCTTTGTTTACAAGGGTTTTTCGGCCTTTGGTTCGATCGGTGGTCAAGCACAGCGCTCGACGAGCCGATAACTATCCCGATCTCTTGCGATGGAAACCACGCATTGCAGGCGCTCGGGAGGGCCAACGGATGGGCAAGGCTTACGCACTGGACACCATTGGCCAGGAGTGGCGGTACTCGCTCCGTGCGGCCAACAAGGCACCGAAGACGATCGACGTCTACCTGGGCGCAGTGGCACAGTTGCATACGTTCCTCGTCGAGCACGAGCTACCGGTCGACGTCAGAACGATCACCCGTCGCCACGTCGAGAAGCACCTCGCCGACGTGCTCGAACACCGGTCACCGGCTACAGCGTCCGTGCGGTTTCGGGCGTTGCAGCAGTTCTGGAAATGGGCGCTCGACGAAGACCTCGTAACCGAGTCGCCAATGGCCCGCATGAAGGCACCCCTCGTGCCCGAAAAACCCGTGCCCGTGCTCACCGATGAAGACGTCAACGCACTGCTGAAAGCGTGCAGCGGAAGTGGGTTCGAGCAGCGACGAGACACCGCAATCATCCAACTGTTTCGAGACACCGGCATGCGCCGAGCCGAGCTTGCACACCTCACGGTCGACGATCTCGACTTCGAGCTCGAAGTTGCGCACGTGCTCGGCAAAAACCGACGTCACCGTGCGTGCCCGTTCGACGATCGCACCGCAAAAGCTCTCACCCGGTACCTGCGTGCACGATCAGCACACCCGAGTGCGGACAGCCCATCGCTGTGGCTGGGACACCTCGGCCCGATGCTCGACA
Organism: Actinomycetota bacterium; assembly: GCA_003134555.1. Taxonomy (GTDB): domain Bacteria; phylum Actinomycetota; class Acidimicrobiia; order IMCC26256; family PALSA-610; genus PALSA-610. The sequence goes on along the minus strand of PLBO01000042.1, from coordinate 61,063 downwards.
ACGGCATCGGCCAGATGCTGCGACGTCGAGGCGACCAAGCAGGCGTGGCGAACGTGCACGCTCACCGGTTCCGCCACACGTTCGCACATGAGTGGCTCGCTGCGGGCGGCCAGGAAGCCGACCTCATGCGCCTAGCCGGATGGCGTTCGAGCCAGATGGTTCGACGCTACGGGGCTAGCAACGCCGACGAGCGAGCGCACGCAGCGTACCGGCGTCTCAAGCAGCAACCGTGACGCTCATCGTTGTAGCAGGACTGGCCGTGCTCGCAGTCAGAGCATGGCGAAGGGCATTCAGGCTTTTTTGGGGGCGGCCAATCCACCCCACTAGCCTGTGGATAAATCTCTCTCCTGTGTCGTCGTCTGACTCCCCAGGCAGCCCGAAACCGGCTCGAATCTGCTCGAAACCTGGGAATCGGGCCACTCCACCATAGGGCGTGATCTGCTCGTGAGGCTTAGGTTGTGTGGTATGTCGGGGGAGAGGACCCCGGACCAACCAAGAGAGACCAGCACCCGAGACCCGAGACCATGAGACTGACCGAGACCTACATCAACTTGTACGGCGAGGACTCAACCTACCGCCACTGGCGGTCTAGGTCTGACGACCTTCCCACAGTCGACCTACGTAACTGGACCGAGGCGTTTAACCGAGACCCTGACGCTACGGGGCCATTCCCCGAGCCGCATCGCCCCTACCGAGCGTGGCGGACCCCCGCTGCCCGTGCAGCCGACACCGAAGCCGCAACCAAGGCTTTCGCAGCCGCCACCAGTGGCGCTAGCCCGTTGCGCCGCCGCACACCCGAGCAGCAAACCCGCTTCGACGACACGTGCTCATGCACGGATTCGTGGTGCGACCACGTGAGCTTCGACGGCATCAACGACCCCGCTCTACGCAAGCTGCCCGGCTTCGACACCCCGGCCTCAGACACATATGCAGTGGAAGTCCGCTCGACGCCATTGCGCAGCGTGCCCGAGATCACGTGCACCGGTCACGACGTCGGCGACGTCGGCATTACGTGGCACGACGTGCCGTTTGTGCCCGAGACCGATCGCAACGGGCGTGGCTGGAATGAGCCCGAATGGAGCTTGCCCGAGACCGACCGCAAACAGAACCTCGACTACTGGCTCAACCTTCCCACTGCGGCCGAAGCCCGTGCAAAGCCGAGGCGTGGTGACTTTCTCGACCTCGTGCGCCCGAGCCCCGGAACGAGTTACCCGAGCGGTGACTACGCACACTGTGTCGACGACGGACCTATCGTGAGCGACCACACGTGTTACAGCCGGAACCATTCGGCAAAGTGCGTCGGCAACGCCAAGCTCGTCCCGGCAAACAGGGCGGAGCGTGCCGAGCTTCGCCGAATAATGGCAGCGGAAGCGGTCGAATACGACCACCAGCCGGGCGAAGCTGGCGACGAAGTGGAATCGGCGAAACCGAAAAACTTCGTCGCAGATTACGCCGTCGACATCTTCGGAACAGGCGTAGCTACCAACCCCGTACTTCACGGCACCGGAAGCGAAGACAGCGACCTAGACGGATCACGAGGCAGCGCAGCCGAGCATGATTCGCACCGGTCGACGACTGACCGGCGAGTCACAGCACGGCAAACAGCCAGCCACGCAACCGATGGCGGACAGCACACGTACGCCATCGAAACCCGTGCAGCCGACACGCCCGGCGTGAGAATCGCAACACGGGAGCACGAGCCCAAGGTCGACGAACGCAAAGAGACGCCGTGGAAAGACAAGCAAACCCTTTTGTGGCACGGCTACTCGTGGCCACGTGAGAAAGAGGCTAAGGCCATCCTTGCTACCGCCGCTCGGGCGACCCGAGGATTCTCCAAGATGGATGACGCAACCGTGGCGCTCGTGCACAAAGCGCAAGCGGGCGACCTCAATGCGTTGGAGTCCGTGTGGCAGTGGTCACGTGAGAACGAGACCGCTAACCAGTTCAAGGCTCGGGCGAATGCGCTCGACCTGCCTACGAACCGGCCACGGTCTCGCAAGCCTAACGACAAAGTAACAGCCTCGGCCCTACGCCATCGGCGGAAGGTTGAACGTGATAACCAAGACTTCGGTAACTGAGCCTGCGCAGTTCGCTTGCCGAAAGAGCACACCGGATTGGCGTCGATTGGTCTCGTCCGTCAGTCCGGTGTTGCTCGACCTCTCTGCAATGAAAGTTGACAGCACAGCAATACAACTTGCCATATTCACGACGTGAAACCCGGCCTTAGGCGTCAGCCTCCGGTAGCGCCACACACGAGGGAAGACCTCGTAGCTACCGAAGGTGACCTATGTCCGCAACCGTCAAGCAAGCTCTCGAATACGCCGCACGTGGTTTCCGAGTTCACCCGTTGCACTCGACCGGAGCGAGAGCCGGAACGCCACACCTAAAAGGTTGGCCAGATAAGGCGAGCACCGACTCCGCCACGATCGAATCGTGGTGGAAGCAATGGCCCACGGCGTGGATTGGCATTGCAACTGGCCCCGGTTCCAATCTCGTGGTGATCGACCTGGACATCAAGCTCGACGGCCCGGCACACTGGATGAAGATTGCGCCCGAGCACGAAACCCTCGTGGCATCGACTCCGCACGGTGGAACACACCGGCTGTACCGCACGGAGACGCTCTACGCCAACAGTGTGAGCAAACTGGCCCCTGGCATCGACGTGCGGTGCTCACGAGGCTACGTCGTAGCTCCACCGGCACCCGGTCGTAAGTGGCTGAACGATCTTGAACCGCTCGAAGTCCCCGAGTGGCTCGACACACTTCTCGTGGAGGGGGCGGGTGTCGGTAGCTTCGCCCCTTCCACGGGGCTATCCGACATGCTGCGCACACCCGAGCCCGGCACGTGGAATCACAACCTTGCACGAGTTGCAGGGTACTACGCCCGCATTCTCGACAACTCCGCTGATTACGTTGCCACGGTTCGGCTCATTGCAGAGTCGTGGGGCGAATGGAATGAAGACCCCGGCCAGGTTGACCGCACGATGGCGTCGGTTTGGCAGCGAGAGCAAGCGAAGCAAGAGGCCACGGTTAGTGACGAGTCACACGAAGTGCTCGCAGAGTTGCGCAACCTCAAAATCAAAGACCGTGCCCGAGCACTGCTCAATCAAGAACGGTTCAAGGGTAGCCAACCTCCTAGCCCCGGCTCGCTTACGGATGAGTTGAAGCTCCCGAATCCGCCGATTGTGTGGATGGTTGAAGGGTTGCACGAGCGAGGCGATAACTCGTTGCTTACGGCGCAGTTCAAAACCGGAAAGACGACGCTCGGAATCAATCTTGTGAAATCGCTGGTTGATGGCGAACCGTTCCTAGAAATGCCGACGAGCTTCGAGGGCTCGGTGCTGTATCTCAACTACGAACTAAGTGAGGCGAAGTTCCGACGTTGGTTACGCACGCTCACGATCACGAACACCGATCGAGTGATTCCGTGGAATCTGCGGGGTCGACGACTCGACATCTTGACACCGGACGGAATGGACCTGCTCGTGCGTACAAGCGTCGAGCACGCCGTGCAGCTTGTCATTATCGACCCGTTCGCCCGTGCATTCATCGGAGACGAAAACTCGAACACCGACGTTGGGGCGTATCTCGAAGCACTTGACGAGTTCAAACTCCGAGCGAACGTATCGGACTCGGTTGTTGTTGCTCACACCGGACGTGCAAGCGACACACGAACACGTGGGGCGACTCGACTAGACGACTGGCCGGACTCGTTATGGATGTACACGAAGGACGACGACGGCATCCGAACATTCTCGGCCGAAGGTCGATCGGGTGCGGTCGCAGCTTTCGAGACGCAGTTCAACGATATCGACCGACGCATCATCAAAACCGGCACGAAGGTTGAGCGGAAACTGCGAGGCATTCAAGAAAATGAAGACCAACGCAAAAACCGAATCCGAACGGTGCTCGCTAACGAGCCGATGATCGTTGGGGCCGACCTCGAACGAGAGTGCGGCGGAGACAACAAACGGCACCGTGCTACTCGTGACCAAATGGTGACCGATGGCGAAGTGGGGTTCCTGTGCAAAGGCAATGCCAAGTGCTACTACCTCGTCTCCGAAAAAGTCTCGGCTCCCCCCCGAAAACGCCGAGCACGGTGAAGGGGCTAGTTGCTCGGCGGTGCCTATAGGCACCACCCCGCACCGAGCTTTACTCGGCTCCCCCTAAACGGGCTCCACCGAGACCACCGAGACTTCTCGAAAAACAACCGAGTGGCGGCCCTGCCACCGACCCCCGAAAGGCTACCCAATGACCGGAGAATGCACGCACTGCGGAACGACAGCCGAGCTTGTCGACCAACGGTTTGACTACGGCGGCGTCATCCGTGGAACGTCACACCTTTGCGCCGAGTGCAAGGCCGGTGCCGACCGTGAAGAGTTCCTACAAACCGGCAACGTGAACGAGATTCACCAGCGGATGCAACACGATGCGTAGAGGTACGAGACACTCCGGCCGCAAGCCAACCGTGGCGAAGGCAACCCCGTTTCCGAAAAGCACTTCATCGACCGGTGACGTTCGTGGACTCGGAGCGCATAAGGCAATCCGTGCGAACCTACAACGGGACTTCGATATGACACCGTGCCCCGGTTGCGGAGTCACGATGCTAGCGAACGTACCGGCAACCCATCCGCAACACCTAGAGGCGGCGCACATAATCAGCGTGGCCGATGGAGGTCCGAGCATCGAAGCAAACGAAGTAGCAATGTGTAGAACGTGCAACCGTGCACAAGGTGCCACGAGTGGCATCGCCAACATTCGGGAACGATCCGACGCCCGTATGTCTTACGACCGTAGTGTGTTTGAGTCGACGGACGAGTGGCTGCGGCAGTACGACTGTGCCGGGGCCGAAGACGGACAGTGGTGAAGTGGTAATAACAACCGTGGCGAAGCTCGATACTTCGCCCCGGTGCTAAGCCCGAGCAGTGCACCCGGATTACGGATGATCCAGTGCACGCACTCGTGCGAAGGCAATCGCCGAACTATGGCGCAGAGTTGAGCCAGTGCAATCGCACCCGGCCGATAACGAAACACTCCCGCCCACGGCGTCGGGCAACTTCTGAGCACAGCAAGCACAACCAAACCCAAACGCACGACCTGGCCTTAGGCATTGCCTCCAGCGGCGTATCGAAATCCGATACCTCTGGAGCACAGCTATGTCTTTGTCACAGTCTCAGCGAAGCCTTAGAGCACGCAGCGCAGCGCACGCAAGCTGGTCGCACACGAGCGACCCCAGCGCACGTACTGCACCGGCTCGTGCAGCAGCACTCAGCCGATTCGAGCGTCAAGTCGACCCCGATGGCGTTCTAACGCTCGCAGATCGACGACGACGTGCAGCGCACGCCCAATCCGCCTACATGGCACACCTCGCACTGAAAAGTGCGCAGGCACGTACGAAGCGAGCCAGCTAATGGCCCGCTCGAACGCACTGAAAGATGCTCATTCACTGCAGACCTCCGGAGGTCCATCGTGCGCTCCGTCAGCGTGCGATCTTGCCAGCGGCGCCACGACTCGGACTACACGAGCCAACGAGCACGTCGCTGGATCGGGGCCGTGACGAATAGCCTCCTGGTGTGCCAGAGGACACGAGGAAGGACTACCTGGCGGCCGAGGCCAGAGCCCGGATCGAGATCGACCGGATGCTCGGGGCCGCTGGTTGGGTGGTCCAGCACAAGGACTCGGTGAATCTCGGCGCAGGGACGGGCGTCGCCGTTCGTGAGTTCACTATGGCCGAGGGTCACGGGCGTGCCGACTACCTACTCTTCGTGAACCGCCAGGCCGTCGGTGCGATCGAAGCCAAGCCCGTGGGTTCCGTTCTCGCCAATGTTGAACCGCAGGCGGAGAAGTACGCCAGCGGCCTTCCCGACAACGTGCCCGGCTTTATGCGACCGCTGCCGTTCGTCTACGTGTCGACCGGCAGCGAGACTGGCTTCTGGAATCGACTCGATCCGGAGTATCGGCGGCGGCGAGTGTTCTGGTTCCACCGTCCCGACACGCTGGTCGATGTCATCGATCGTTGTGTCGAATCGAGCGACACGAGCACGGCGACGTTGCGTCAGCGATTCTTCCACCTGCCGAAGCTGGACGAGTCGGGCCTGTGGGATGCGCAGGGTCGAGCGATACGTGGCCTGGAGAAGTCACTGCGGGAGTTCCGCCCTCGTGCGCTCATCCAAATGGCCACCGGCTCCGGCAAGACGTTCACGGCAGCGAACATCTCATACCGACTGATACGTCACGCCGATGCACGCCGAGTGTTGTTCCTCGTGGATCGAGCGAACCTCGGTCGCCAAACCCTCAAGGAATTCCAGCAGTTCGCCACACCGGACGATGGGCGCAAGTTCACCGAGCTATACAACGTGCAGCTCCTCGGCGGCAACACCATCGACCCAGTTGCACGAGTAACGATCACGACGATCCAACGGCTCTACTCGATTCTCCGAGGCGAAGAGGCACTCCCCGAAGAACTTGACGAGTTGTCAGGATTCGAAGCCGAGCCATCAGCGCCTGTCGAAGTCGACTACAACCCCGTCGTGCCAGTCGAGGCGTTCGATGTGATCATCGTCGACGAAGCGCACCGCTCGATCTACGGTGTCTGGCGTCAGGTACTCGACTACTTCGATGCCTTCGTAATCGGGCTCACTGCCACGCCGGGCAAGCAGACGTTCGGGTTCTTCAACCAGAACCTGGTGATGGAGTACTCGTACGAGCAGGCGGTCGCTGACGACGTGAACGTCGACTTCGACGTATACCGCATCCGCACCGAGATAACCGAACAAGGCTCGACAGTGGAAGCCGGGCTCGTCACGAAGTTCCGTGATCGTGAGACCCGTGCTGAGCGATTGGAACGACTCGACATCGACTTCGACTACGAAGCCAAAGACCTCGACCGCAACGTTGTCGCCCGAGATCAGATACGCACGATCATCCGTACGTTCAAGGAGCGGCTGTTCAGTGAGATCTTCCCTGGCCGTACCGAGGTGCCGAAGACGTTGATCTTCGCTAAGTCCGACGCCCATGCAGACGACATCGTCGACATCATCCGGGAGGAGTTCGGTAAGGGCAACCAGTTCGCCGCCAAGATCACCTACCGATCGCAGGCGCAAGGCAACAAGCCCGAGGACCTGCTCGCCTCGTTCCGCAACAGCTACTTCCCCAGGATCGCCGTCACCGTCGACATGATCGCCACCGGCACCGATGTGAAGCCGTTGGAGTGCGTGTTCTTCATGCGTGTCGTGAAGTCCCGCAGCTTCTTCGAGCAGATGCGTGGCCGGGGCGTCCGCATAATCAACGACACCGACCTACAAGCCGTAACGCCCGACGCCACACACAAGGACCGGTTCGTTCTGGTCGACGCAGTCGGGATCACTGAAACGGAACTCATCGACGTGACTCCCGTCGACCGTAGACGCAGGGTCGGCCTCGACAAGCTGCTCAACCAAGTCGCCTTGGGAGACCGAGACCACGATGTCGTCGCATCGGTCGCTGGAAGGCTCGCACGTCTCAACGCTCGGCTTTCAACCGACGAGCGACAGAAACTGCAAGAACTCGCCGGGGTCAGCGTCAACGATCTCTCGCACGGCATCTTCGAGGCCCTCGACGCCGACCGCCAGCTCGAAGCAGCCCGCAAGGAGGCCGGCAAGGACGATCCGACCGCATCAGAAGTAGAACACGCCGCCACAAAACTGCTCGACGATGCGTTGACGCCTATCGACCGAGCCGAGTTCCGACAGACCCTCGTCGACATGCACCGGTCGCACGAACAGGTCATCGACGAGACCTCGGCCGACAGCATCATCGAAGCGGGCTACTCGAAAGATGCTGCGGATCGAGCCCGAAGCACGATCGAGTCCTTCCGCCAGTTCGTCGAGGACAACAAGGACGAGATCACCGCCTTGCAGATTCTGTACAGCCAGCCGTACGGAGCCCGTCAACTCACGTTCCATCAGATCAAGGAACTCGCCGACACGATCAGTCTGCCGCCACGCCGTTGGACTCCCGAAGCGTTGTGGAACGCCTACGAGACGCTCGAACGCACCAAGGTGCACGGCAGCACTAAGACGGTGCTTACGAACCTCGTGTCGCTGGTACGACACGCGCTCGGCCAAGAAGATCAACTCGTTGCCTTCCCCGACCAAGTCGCCGAGCGATACACGGCCTGGCTGCACCAGCAGGAGCAAGCCGGTCGCACGTTCACGCCGCAACAGATGGATTGGCTCGGCTGGATTCGAGATCACATCGGCGACAGCCTGCGCATCACGACGGACGACTTCGACTACACGCCCTTCGCCGAACACGGCGGCATCGGCGGCGCATACTCAGCCTTCGGCGATCAGCTCACCCAGCTCCTCGACGAACTCAACGAGGAACTCGTCGCATGAGCACCCCTCTCGGCTGGACCATGACGACGATCGGTGAGATCGCCAAGACGCAACTCGGAAAGATGCTCTCGAAGAAGTCGAAGACCGGCGTCGGATCACGTCCCTATGTCCGCAACAAGAATGTCCAGTGGGGCCGAATCGACGTGAGTGACGTCCCAGAGATGGACTTCACGGACGAGGAGTTCAGGAAGTTCCGGCTCCAAGACGGAGACCTGCTTGTTTGTGAGGGCGGCGAGGTAGGTCGAGCCGCAATCTGGAGAGGACAGATTGAAGAGTGTGCTTTCCAGAAGGCGATTCATCGAATCCGAACCTCCGAGTCGGTCCTACCCGAGTACTTGCTTCACCTTCTGCGGCACTACTCCGACAGGCTCTTCTTTGACCCGTACGTAACCGGCAGCACGATCAGGCACCTCCCCCAGGAAGATCTCCGCATACTCCCCGTCCCATTGGCGCCGTTGGACGAGCAGCGGCGGATCGTCGACGCCATCGAAGAACAGTTCTCCCGACTCGACGACGCCCAGGGATCGCTCGGACAGGTACGACGGCGGATCACAGAACAACGCTCGTCTCTCGTCTCAGCCGCCTTTCACGGCGTCGACGATCGTCGGTCGCTCGAGGAACTGGTCGCACCTGGCGGTATGACCGACGGTCCGTTCGGTTCCAATCTGAAGTCGAGTCACTATACGCCGACTGGGCCTCGTGTCATCCGGCTCCAGAACATCGGCAAGGGAGAGTTTATCGACGAACGAGCTCACATCTCGGTCGAGCACTACACAAAGCTGAAGAAGCACGCCGTCGTCGAAGGCGACCTGGTCGTAGCTTCCCTCGGCACCGAACTCCCGAAGTCATGTGTGATCCCGCCCGGCGTGGCGCCTGCAATCGTCAAGGCTGACTGCATTCGAGTTCGACTCTCGTCCGACTTCGATCCGCATTACGTCAACTACGCTCTTCAGCGTCACGAACTGGGACGAAGTGTCGCCTCGCAGGTTCATGGCGTAGGGCGACCTCGCCTCGGAATGGGTGGGATAAGAGTTCTCACGATCCCAGTACGCCCACTCGATGAACAGCGGAGAGTAGTCGCTGCCCTGGACGCACAGTTCTCCCTTCTAGCTTCGCTCTCCCTCGCTCTCGACGCTGCATCTAGTCGGTCTTCCGTGCTTCGCAAGTCGATCCTCGCCGATGCGTTCAACGGTCGTCTTGCGACGAGCAAAGTCCAAGCCAACTAACTGAGGTGCCTACTCACCATGTCTGATCCGAAGGCGTTGGTCGATCGGCTATGGAACTACTGCAATGTCCTGCGTGATGACGGCTTGTCGTATGGTGACTACGTCGAGCAGCTCACATACTTGTTGTTCTTGAAGATGGCGGATGAGCAGACGAAGCCGCCTTTCGGTCGTGAGTCCATCGTCCCGGAAGGCTTCGACTGGCAGTCGTTGATGAAGCGTGATGGTGACGAGTTGGAGGTGCACTACCGACACCTGCTCGAAGAGTTGGGCCGTCAGCCGGGCACGCTCGGTGTGATCTTCCGCAAGGCGCAGAACCGCATTCAGGACCCAGCGAAGCTGCGGCGGCTGATCGTTGATCTGATCGACCGTGAGTCGTGGATGACGATGGACGCCGACGTGAAAGGCGACGCCTACGAGGGACTGCTGGAGAAGAACGCCCAGGACACGAAGTCGGGCGCTGGCCAGTACTTCACGCCTCGTGCGTTGATCAAGGCGATGGTCGAGGTGATGCAGCCCGCACCCGGTATGACGATCTGTGACCCGGCGTGCGGAACCGGCGGGTTCTTCCTCGCCGCCTACGAGTACGTAGCAAAGGCGCCGAACCTTGATCCCGAGCAGAAGCGGTTCCTGCGAGACGAAGCGTTCCGTGGTTGGGAGATCGTCGACAACACGGCTCGCCTGTGTGCGATGAACATGTTGCTGCACGGCGTCAGTGCGACCGATCAGCCGAGCCCGATCACCGTGGACGATGCGCTGGCGTCTGACCCCGGTGATCGGTTCGACATGGTCCTCACCAATCCGCCATTCGGCAAGAAGAGTTCAGCGCAGGTTGTCACGGCCGAGGGCGAGGTACAGCGGGAGTCACTCACGATCGTGCGTGACGACTTCTGGGCATCAACGTCTAACAAGCAGCTCAACTTCTTGCAACACGTCAAGACGCTCTTGAAGATTAGTGGCCGAGCGGCGATCGTCGTGCCCGACAACGTGCTGTTCGAGGGTGGCGCTGGCGAGACCGTCCGAAAGCGGCTGCTACACGACTACGACGTGCACACCCTTCTGCGCCTGCCGACCGGCATCTTCTACGCACAAGGCGTCAAGGCGAACGTGCTGTTCTTCGACCGCAAACCAGCGTCAGAGCATCCGTGGACGCAAGACCTGTGGATCTTCGACTTCCGCACGAACATGCACTTCACATTGAAGGACCGGCCGCTGCGCTTCGAGGACCTCGCCGACTTCATCGATTCATACCACGCCGACAACCGACACGATCGAACCGAGACGGAGCGGTTCCACAAGTTCTCCTACGACGAGCTGCTCAAGCGAGACAAGGTCAGCCTCGACATCCTCTGGCTCCGTGACGAGTCACTGGAAGACTCCGACAACCTCCCAGCGCCAGCCGTGATCGCTGCGGAGATCATCGAGGACCTCGAAGCTGCGTTGGCAGAGTTCGCTCTGATCGTCGAATCGCTGAGCACGTCAGACGGGGAGAAGTCGACCGGGCCATGAGCGACATCAAGCTGTTCCAGCTCGAACCTGGGGGCGTCACCGAACTGACGGGCGGGCCGCTCGCCGTGGAGAAGACGTTGCAACAGCTCATGGAGCACAACCTCGACTCGTTCCTCGGCGTACGGTTCCTGGCGAGCGAGTACTCGACCGGTAAGACACACGGCGGCCGCATCGACACGCTCGGTATCGACGAGAACAACAGCCCCGTGATCATCGAGTACAAGCGGTCGACGAACGAGAACGTGATCAACCAGGGCCTGTACTACCTGGACTGGCTTCTCGACCATCGGGCCGAGTTCACGCTCTTGGCAATGAAGGTGCTCGGATCGGACCTCGAAGACAAGGTCGACTGGACGAGCCCAAGACTGCTCTGCGTTGCTGGTGACTTCAACCGCTACGACGAACACGCCGTGCAACAGATCAATCGCAACATCGAGCTGCTCCGCTACCGCCACTACCAGGCGGGCTACCTCGTGCTCGAACTCGTGAACGCCACGACCGGAGCAGTTGAGCCCTCTGGTGGAGGCGGAGCGAAGCCGTTGCAGTACAAGACCGTGAGCGAGTACTACACCTCGGCACCGGTGGAGCTACGAGACCTGTGCGACTCGTTGGAGGTGTACCTGCTCGCACTCGGCGACGATGTGACTAAGAAGACGTTGAAGCTGTACTTCGCCTTCCGGCGAATCAAGAACTTTGTGTGCGTCGAAGTGCATCCGCAGACGAAGCAGTTGCTTGTGTACTTGAAAGTCGATCCCGACAAGGTGACGCTTGAGTCGGGATTCAGCCGGGACGTGCGAGGCGTTGGACACTTCGGTACCGGCGATCTTGAGCTGAGGCTGTCCTCTCCCGACAATCTGGAGCGAGCGAAGCCTCTGCTGATGGCAAGCTACGAGGCGAGTTGAGGACTCGGCGCAGCGTCACACACCGGCGTCGGTCAGGCGACGAATCGCTCTAAGGGTGCGGTGTGGCCGTCGCCTGATGGCTTCCTCGTTAGTTGCGTCTGAGGTCCGCAGATTCGAGGCCCTCGGATTGGGAACTACCGTGGGCGGAGCATGAGCACCAACCAGATCGGGGCAACGCTTGCCCTGCTGCTCGTCCTCGCCCTCGGGGCATGCGGTGGCAACAGTCACTCGGCACCGACAGCACAGGCCGCCGCTGCGCACGCCAAGGCATTGGCACCCAGCAACGCCGTGGCTTTGGCCGAGGCACTCGGGTGCGCCAACCCGGCACTTGGCCCATTCACGAACCGGCCGAGTGGTTACCCAGCACCGACCGGCGAAGTGGGTTGCACCGCTAATGATGGCGTGAGACTGAACATCCAGACATACCCACCAAAGAGCATGGCGTTCTTCAATGGCCCGGCAGGCCAGGCAGTGATTTGCGCTGACGACGCCAGTATCGGGTATCACGAGCAGCACAGGGCCGCCAGCGGCGCTGACTTCAGGGTCATCGTGACATGGGTAACGTCCGACGGCGTCGCCGTCTTCGGAGCCGCCGCCTACCTGGCTGCTACGCAGGCCGTTGCCGACCAACTCGGAACCAAGGTCTGGACGCTTACGTGCCCGGCGTGAAGTCGTGACCCGAACAAGGTCGGCGACTCAGTAGGTCGTTGTACGATCTCGACCTGTGATCGACCCGCTCGAACTACGCACATGGCTTCTCGCCGCAATGGAAGCCGAGCAGGTCGACGACTGGGACGAGGATGCCGCTGGCGACATTCATCGTGGTCGCATCGACGCCTACGTCCATGTCGGCGTGCGGTTCGAGGCGCTCAAGAGCGACGAGCACGACGTGAGGCGTCTACTCCCTCCAAGCTAAGGCGACTACCGCCCGATGCGCCAAGATGGTCTTTGACAGCCAGGGGCAGGGGCAAGAGGGGTTGGGGCTAAGTGAGCACTGAGCGAGTACCGTGCTCGCCCATGGCCGACCTCGATCCGATCGAGGAGTTTGAACGCAGCTACGAGTGGTCTGGGAGCCTGTATCGCTCCATTGGGCGGTTCATCGTTCAGTTCGAATGGCTGTGTGACGGACTCCGACAGGCGATCTGCGAGCTGGTGTGGGACGACCCTGGCTCACATCCGACGCTAGTCCGCATCGTTCTGGGCGAAGCTCAACCCGGCGCATTGCTGATCCGCTTCCAGTCGATTCTTGCTCATATCTCAGGGATCGACCATGTTGATCGACCAATCATCGACGACGTCTGCAAGCGCATCGACCGACTGATACAGGAACGCAATAGCGTCGTTCATGGGCTGTGGTTCACTGAGCTGCAGCTCCCCGACCGATCGGCGATAGCCAGCAAGATCAAATACACCCCGAAGGGACTGAAGGGTGTCAACTGGAAGCGGACGCCCGAAGAGATTGAACAGCTGGCCGACGAGGCGGCAGTCGTGAATCGTCTCGTTGGGCACATTCGATCGGCGCAGTCCAGTGGGGTGCCGCTGAGTGGCTGGCTTATCTGGGATGACGACGGCGCAGTGCGCTTCCCGCCGGGCCTCGACGGATAGTTGCCCAGCTCAGCGTGATGACCTCGGTGCCACTGGTGGGGTCGCACACGGCCAACGGAGAGCCGACCAGAGAGGGTCGGTCCATCGTCGTCTTGGACGTGGCCGTAGACACAAGTACTCCAAGCGGCGAGATGATGGCGAACGTCGTGGCTGCGTTCGCTCAGTACGAACGTCGGCTCATCTCACAGCGCACCAAGGCGGCGCTAGCGGTCAAGCGCTCGCAAGGCGTCGTGCTCGGTAGACCCCGTACCGTGCCGTCGGACGTGCGACAACGCATTGCCACCATGCGAGCCGATGGTCTGAGCTACCGGGCTATCGCAGAGGCGCTCAACGTCGACGCAGTGCCTCGTGGTCAAAGCGGCGAGCGGTGGTACGCATCGACAGTCAGGAGCACGATGCTGAGCGAATACCCGAAACTCCGAGTCGGGACCGGCAGTCATGGACCCTCAGCCGGAGCATGCGACTGCGGAACCTTCTACAACCACGAGGGCACAATCGAAGCGTGGTACGCCCACGTCTGCGAGTACGAAACGGCGGCCGCTCAGCCAGCCGGTTAGGTGTTCAGTCTCGCTCTCGTCGCCGACGTTGCTGTCTCACCTCGACCGTATTCTGAGATCCTCCGCCCGATGCCGTTCCACAGTTAGGATCCGAATCAGTGGTCGCACAATCTAAGCCGACACGAACGACCAAGTTCGGCGTCAACCGGCGAGAGGGCCACGACTCCAAGCCGTTCTATGAGCGGTCGCTCGTGCGTGTCAAGGAGACTAAAGACAAAGCAATATCGCCGCCGATCGTCGTCAACGACGTGTTCGAACAGTCGTCGGAGACGATGCAACAGGTTGCTGACAACAGCGTTGCACTCATGGTGACGTCACCGCCGTACCACGTCGGCAAGGACTACGACAGCGACTCGACGTTCGAGGAGTACCTCGACATGGTTGAGGTCGTCTTCGCCGAAACATACCGCAAGCTGCAACCGGGCGGCAGGGCTGTCGTGAACGTCGCCAACCTCGGACGGCGACCGTACGTCCCGCTGTCACACCTCATCACGGCTCGCATGTTCCGCATCGGCTACTTCATGCGGGCCGAGGTCATTTGGCGCAAGGGCAAAGGAGCGAAGGGCAGCTGCGCATGGGGTAGTTGGAAATCTCCGGCGAACCCCGTGATCCGGGACGTTCACGAGTATTGCCTTTGCTTCTCGAAGGGTCGATTCGATCGTGTTGTGGAGGGCGAGTCGGACATCTCGGGGGACGACTTCATGTCGTCGACGCTGTCTGTGTGGGATTTCCCGCCCGAACGAGCAAGCCGGGTGAACCACCCGGCGCCGTTCCCGGTCGCACTGCCGAAGCGCTTCATCGAGTTGTACACCTACCCGGGCGAACTCATCCTCGATCCCTTTATCGGCAGCGGAACTACCGCAGTAGCGGCCATTCTGTCCGGACGCTCGTGGATTGGCTACGACACGAACCCCGAGTACTGTGCTGTCACACGTGCACGGGTTGCGGACGCCATTGCCGCCTCCGCCCGTGGTGTAGCTAGCGGTGACACCGTCGACTAGAGCGAGCGGCCGAGAGGGTGCGGGATGCCGAACGCGTCATCAGCGGATGTCCGGGCAGGGTTCGACATCTATCGAGAGAATCCCGAGATAACTCTTCGGCAGATCAATGCCCAGCTGAAGAAGCAGGGCTTCGGTGAAATTGCCGAGCGAAGTATCAGACATTACCGGAGCCTGCAGAATCACGGATTTGATCGTTACGTCTCGGTCAATCGTTTCGATGTCGCACGAGCATCGAGACCCTACGAGGGTGCGTCGGCCACTCCTCGGTACTTCTACTACGGACTCGAAGTTCCGATCACGATGCACTTCCGCCGTGGTGCGCACGAGTACGAAGTCAAGGGCGTAGCCGAGCGTGTTGGTGAGGTCGGTGCAGTCCTTACTTTCGATAATAAGAAGCAACTTGACGTGCTTCGTAAGCAGCGTCCCACGGTAAACACCTACATTCGTCTGGACTTCGGTTCGCCCGTTAGCGATTTCGCCACAGCCCGGGTGATCGAGTCCGAGCTCGATGAGGAGTGGGCGCTCATCGAAGTCGAGTTCTCAAGGCTGTTGCCGCTGTCGGATCTGACGAAGTCGACTGCGCTCCCAGGTGAACTGACGACGCTCAGCGTTGTTGGCACCAGCCCAGACGACCGTGCGGCTGACCTTGTCGGTCGTCGCATTTACTACACGCTTGAAGCGATCGAGTCGTGTCGTGCCATCGCCAACGAGGTGCTCCGCACCGAGTCCAGCAGCCGTAACGTTGTCGACCCGCTTGAACTGCAGAGCTTGTCGGTCCAGAGCCCGCTGGTAATCGTGTTCTCGACTCCCGTCGCTGTGCCGAGCGTTCTTCTGGCTAGTTGGTTCGTCGTCAGGTCGGCGGTGAAGACCGGCACTAAGGCCTACAAGGATGTGCAGTCAGGCAAGGTGGACGGCGCTACGGCCAAGAAGATTGGGGCGGAAGCCAGGCTGGCCGAGGCAGAAGCGGAAGCGAAAGAGATCAAGAATGCAGCGAAGCGACAAGAGGTCGTACACCGGGAGTTCTTGTTCGGTCTCGCCCGTGAAGAGCTGTCGCAACAAGTGAAGCTGAAGGAACCCGAGCTCGATGAATCCGGCGAGGCTCGCCGAGACAGCCTCACGAAGCAGTTGCTCGATAACGCCAGCTCTCTCGACCGACAAGATGTCGAGGGCCTGGAGGTCACTGTCGGACAGAAGGCGCTGACATCCCAGTAGCTCAAACGGTCCTCACACCTGGCCGACGGTGAAGTCGTCGACACGAGCTCGGCGCACACGACCGAATCGGGCGACTTCACGTAGCGCCGCCGGGGCGCCGTAGATGTCTCACCCTCTGCCGTCCCGCAACGTGCGCAGGTACTTACCAGTCGGCCCGTCAACAACGTCGATCTCGGTGCGGCCGCTCTTCCACGGCACGTAGTAGGTGTGGATTCCTCCCTCGATATCGGCGATCGCCTGCGTCTTGCCCCGTGGTGACCACGTAGCGGTGTCGCCTCCGCACAGCGACGTGATATCGCCATCGCTGTTCTTGCCGGTCTTGTACACCGCACGGTCTGCCACGGCCGCACAGGCAACAACCTGGGCGAACTCCCCGACTGCTAACCGACGTCAGTAGGGCTCCTCTCCCCAGTCCTTCACCTGAGCGAACTCGGCCTCGTCACCGGTGTCGACCTCAACATGGACCGCTCGATTCTGTACTCGTTCGGCTAGAGCGCCAGTTGCATGGTCCGCTGTTGTGATTACGTCCTCGAACGTCAGGACTTCGATCCGGCTTAGGTGACTGTTGTAGGTGCGGATCGCCTCTCGGTACTTCTCGTCGTCGACCCCGTCGTGATCGTTGTGTTGCGGGTAGCCAATGATCACCGTGGCCTGTGCTCGACGACATTCGACGCCGAAGCGACTGCGGATGTGGTCAGTGAGTTCGTCGACCTCCCGCAGGTAGTTCGCCGCTTGGTTGACCGCTTCGTTGACAGGATCACCGACACGGAAGTGGCTGCGATGCGGGATCACCATGTGGCGAATGTTGGCTCGCTTGAGTTCCACGATGTGCAGGACACCGTCGGCACGGATGAGAGGGATGTCGAACTCATCGAGAAGCGTGAGCCGTCTGCGCTCAACCTTCTCGATGTAGTTAGCACCCAAGAGCCACCAGTTGGCGTCGATGATTCGTTGGAGCTCTCGCTCGGTGGTGCGTGGGTTGGCAACAAGCTCTCGGAACTCTTGGATGACCACCCGGCGCCGCTTGACGTCTACTGCCACGCCGAGCAGCTCTGCGCCTTCGAGTTCGTCTAGGTCGGATACGAACTCCACGTGTTCGACGAGTTTGCTGGCGATCTCCGACAACAGCCCACTGCTCAGTTCGCCGCTCTCAAGGTGTGAGAACAACACCCGGATCTGCTCAGTCGTTTGCGTAACGGTGAACTCGCCGGGATCGCCAAGTTCGGTGTTCACGAACGTGTGGAGGCGGTCCACCTCGTCGTCTCGGCAATACCAATGCTCGGTGCGCTCGAATTCGCCCGCCGTCAGGACCCACTTCTGGACGTGGAGCTCTCGGTGGGACAAGTCCTCGGGGGAGGTGCCGAAATAGAGGAGCGATACCGACTTCCATACCGTCCGACCCGATCCCTTCACCCAGCAGGTCTGCAGCTTGTGCATGCCGGGCTGTGTGAGCACTTCACGGACTCGGATGTCGAGATGAGATATTGGGTCTTCGTCCGTCACCCGGCCAGGCTAAGCCCGACTCGTTGTCGCTGCCCACGACTCCGCACGAAGGAGCACGGACGATCACGGTTCACCTCCCAGATCCCGCACGGGACGGTTCGAGACGGATTGAAGGACTGACGTGTCCGATGTCGCAAGACCGACACACCGACTCCGTGGTCGACCTGCAGAACGCAGCCGAAAATGGCGTCGGCGGCAACCTTCTCAAGAGTAGATTCTTCTTCGCTCCGGGGAATCATGATGTCGATCGCTCAGTGCCGAGCGTAAAACGGGGCGATCGAGCACCCCATAACTACGGCAGTTGTGCTCGTACCGTTATGCGCTGGTGACTGGCTAAACTGCGACTAGCACAGCGTACAGGCCTGTACGCTTTGCAAGCAGGGGGTCGTGGGTTCGAGTCCCATCGTCTCCACCGTTGTTGAAACGACGACGTTGCCGAGGTCAGCGCACGGTTTCGTGTCCGATCACTCGGCAACCTGATGTTCGCCTCTCAAACACTCGCGCGCTCGGCGAACCGCGGGCTCACCTCTTGGTCGCGAGATCAGAAGCAACAGGTCTTGGCCGGGACGTGAGATCGAAGAGCGCCAGCACGAGGACGCCTGCCACGGGCCACAAGAAGGGAGGCGGGATGACCACCATCACGGCTGCAACGACAGCCAACCACGCCGGAACCCGCCGCCCCACACCGGCAAACAACGCAAAGGAGAGCCCGCCGACGATGACAAGCAGGGTGCCGAGTTCCTCCCGGTCGTGGCCCGCGGCGTAGCCGTCACCAATTCCGGGGTTGCCGGTCGTGCGCGAGATCGACTCCGCGACCTGGTCGTTGCCGAGCTCCTGTAGCACGATCCCAATGACGACCACCGCGAACGCGACCAGTAGCAGCACCCGGAGCGTCCGCCAGCCGAGCATCGACACGAGAACAAGGAGAAGCGCGAGCTGCGCCGTCTCGAGCCCGACACTGGTGAGGTGCTCCGACCAGTGACCGTGCGGTTCGGGCGCAAGGTTGGCGGTCAACGCGGCGGCGATCGGTGGGAGCGTCGCGAGTGTCCACCACCAGTTGGAACGCCGTTCGCGTATCAACGTGGCCGGAACCGACTTCGCCACTCGGTTGGTCCCCTCTGCAAGTCGTTGTCAGGGTAGACGGCGCTCACCAAGCCAACGGGTGACTCGTCTGGAACACTTAGCGGATGACTGACTTCGAAGGCGCCGACCTGCGCGGCGCGCGGTTCCGCGAGGTCGATCTCACCGACGCGCGGATTGAGGGCGCCAACCTGACGAACGTGAAGATGTCTCACGTGTGGTTGGTGAACGTCGACATCGACGGCATGTTCAACGGCGTGAAGATCAACGGCGTCGACGTCACGGCGTACGTGAGTGCCGAACTCGCTCGCATCAATCCCGAGCGGGCGCTCATGGAGCCGACGGATCCCGAAGGGATGCGCGCGGCGTGGAGCGCGGTCGCCTCTCGTTGGGACGCGACCATCGAACGCGCGCAACAGCTCCCCGAGGAAACGCTGCACGCGTCGGCCGGCGGCGAGTTTTCGTTCGTGCAAACGCTTTGCCACTTGGTGTTCGCAACGGATAAATGGTTCACGGCGCCGATCCTCGGCGGCGAGTTCGACCCGATCGGCTTGCCGAACACCGGGAGTCTCGACTTCCCGTGGCCCGGCATCGATCGCAATTCCGATCCGTCGTTCGCCGACGCGCTGGCTGTGCGTCGCGATCGCGCCGCGCGCTTCGCGAAGTATCTCGCCGATCTCCAGCCGGCCGACCTCACTCGAACCCGTGAGGTGCTCGAAAACGGCACCGCGCCGGTGCAAGCGTGCTTGCATGTCGTCTTCGAAGAGGAGATGGCGCACCACGGTTACGCCACGCGCGATCTCGACGCGCTGGAGCGCGCGTAGCGGGCAGGATGCGACGGTGAATATCGAAGCGACTCGCGGCGACATCACCGCCGAGCAGGTCGACGCGATCGTCAACGCGGCGAACGGCGCGCTGCGTCGGGGTGCGGGAGTGTGCGGCGCAATCTTCGAGGCCGCGGGGCCGGACCTCGACGCCGCCTGCGCCGCGATCGGTGCTTGCGCGACCGGCGACGCCGTCGTCACGCCGGGCTTCGCGCTCCCGGCGCGCTGGATCGTGCACACCGTCGGCCCGGTGTGGCACGGCGGTGACCGCGGGGAACCCGCGGCGCTCGCATCGTGCTATCGGCGATCGATCGAGGTGGCACGGTCCGTGGGGGCGACCTCGATCGCGTTCCCGGCCATCTCGACGGGCATATTCGGATACCCGATCCGCGCCGCGGCCGAGATCGCGGTCGCGACCGCTCGTGAGCACGCCGGAGCGTTCGAGATCGTGCGCCTCGTCGCATTCGACGAGGCAACTCGGGAGGCCTACCGAGAACTTCTCGTCTGACTCTCTTATCGTTCGATCAGCAATGTTGCCATTTACCTGATCGAACGATAAGATCCGACCCGTGACCACAGTTGCATCCCGGCCTGCCGGCCTCGAGACTCGGCGTGCGATTCTCGACGCGGCGTTGGATCTGTTCTCGGAGCGCAGCTTCGACGGCGCATCGACTCGGGGCATTGCCGAGCTCGCAGGCGTGACCCAGCCGTTGCTCAACTACCACTTCGCCGGCAAGGA
The DNA here is from genome assembly GCA_003134555.1 of Actinomycetota bacterium. GTDB lineage: Bacteria > Actinomycetota > Acidimicrobiia > IMCC26256 > PALSA-610 > PALSA-610. The sequence continues at coordinate 40,531 of PLBO01000042.1, read as the reverse complement.
GGAGTTGTGGCGCGCCGCCGTCGACGATCTGTTCGAGCGGTTGCGTACCTCGATGCAGCATCGGCTCTCCGGTCTGCGCGGGGTCGACGAGGTCACGATCGCGAAGCTGATGGTGCGTCATTTCGTCGAGTTCTCGGCGGCGAACCCGCAGCTCCACCGGATCATCATGCAGGAGAGCAAACGTGCGGGCGCGCGTCTCGACTGGATGGTCGAAACGCACGTGCGGCCGCTGTACGAGTACGCGGTCGCGATGTTCGAACGTCTCGCCGCGCGGGGTGAGCTCGCGCCGGTTGCACCTGCACATCTCTATTACCTGCTGACCGGCGCGGGCGCGACCGTGTTCGTGATGGCCCCGGAATGTCAGCGGCTGACGGGCGTCGATCCGTTCGCACCCGAGTTCGTGGCTGCGCACGCGGATCTCGTGGTCGACCTGTTGATCCGAGCCACGACGAAGGAGTCGGTATGACGCCCGAAGAACGTCGTGCGTTCGTCCGTGACCACCGCACGGCGATCTACGGTTACAACCGCGTGGCGGACGGCCCCGCCATGTCGATCGTCTACTACGTGATCGATGCCGACGACACGATCCTGGTGTCGACGATGCGCGAACGGGCGAAGGCTCGAGCGATCGCCCGGAACCCGAACGTCTCGATGTGCGTGCTCGACGAGCAGTGGCCCCCTACGTACTTACAGGTGTATTGCCATGCGGAGATCGACGCCGACGAAGAACACACGGTCGATCTCATGATGGCGATCGGGGGCGTGATGGCCGGCAAACCGCTCGACGCGTCGGTGCGGCCGCTCGTCGCGGAGGGCGCAAAGAAGGAGGGCCGGGTCGTGCTGCGGCTACGTCCGTACGCGACGTTCGAGACCCCACCGCGTCATGTGAACGACGAATCGGATATCAACCCGTCGCTCACGCACTGGACCAGCACCTCGCTGCCGTGGAACGCCGACACCGACACTGAGTAGGGACTCACTACATGTTTCGACTCGTCAACATCAACGGTCGGGCGGCATTCGAATACGACGGTTCGTGGTACGACCTTGCGGAGCTCTCCGGTGACGGAATGCTCGCCGATCCACTCCAAGCTGTCGTCCGCCATCGCGAGTTGCACGCGCTCTACGGCCGCGGCGCGTCGGCAGCAAGCGGGGGGCTCATTGCCGATGCTGTTCTCGGCGCGCCGGTCCCGCAGCCGCGCCAAGTGTTCGGCATCGGGCTCAACTACCGCGACCATGCCGGTGAGTCCGGCGTGGCGCTGCCGCCCGCGCCGCTCACGTTTACGAAGTTCCCGTCGTGCATTGCAGGCCCAACCGCCGAGATTCCACTCTCCGGCGACATGGTCGACTGGGAAGTCGAGATCGTCGCGGTGATCGGCGACGAGGCGTCACACGTTGCAGTCGACGACGCGTGGGGTGTCGTCGCCGGGCTCACGCTCGGACAGGACATCTCCGACCGTGCGGTGCAGTTGACGGGCGTGCCACCGCAGTTCTGTCTCGGCAAGAGCTTCGCGAACTACGGACCGATCGGGCCGGCGCTCGTGTCGGTCGACGCGTTCGCCGATCCGGACGATCTGTCGCTCTGGTGCGACGTCGCCGGTGAGCGCATGCAAGCGGCGCGCAGCAGTCAACTGATCTTCTCGATCCCGACGCTCGTCGCGTACCTGTCGTCGATCTGCCGGCTGTACCCGGGTGATCTGATCTTCACCGGAACCCCGTCCGGCGTCGGCATGGCACGGAACCGCTACCTCGCGCCCGGCGAGTCCATCGTCTCGGGTGCCGACATCATCGGCGAACTGCACAACACATGCGTCGCCGGCACCGGGCCGTTCGCACCATGAGCCTGCACCGCCCATGAGCCTGCACCGACTCCTCGGATTCCGCGCCGCGGTCGCCGACCCGACTGCCCTCGACGCGTACTACGCCGAACTCGGCCTCACCGGCGACGGCACCTCCGGTTACGCCGGCTCGGACGGCGGCGCCATCGTCGTCATCGACGAAGCGCCGTTCCGGCGGCTCATCGCGGTCGACATCGGATGTCACGACGACCGCGACCTCGACGCCGTGCAGCAACGACTCGAAGCGCGAGGCGCGTCGCCCACACGCGAGTCGGAGTCCGTCTCCGTAGTCGACGACGCAACACGCGTGCTGATCACCGTGCGCGTCGCCGAACCCGAAGCGGCGAGCCCACCCGTAGATCTCCTCACGCCCAACACCCTGGGTGCGATCGTGCGTGTCAACGAACGCTCTCCCGCCGTCTTCGGCTCACCGCGACCGCCGCGCCGGCTCGGCCACCTCGTCATCGGCACCCCCGACCTGCGCGCGACGCGTGATCTGCTCGTCGACGGCATCGGCTGCAAGGTGAGCGACGAGGTCGACGGGATCATCCACTTCCTGCGCTGCTCCACCGATCATCACAACATCGGCCTCGTGCACTCGCCCGTACCGATCCTGCAGCACTACTCATGGGAGTGCGACGACCTCGACCACGTNNGCCGGCTCCAACTTCTACTGGTACCTGCGGGACCCCTCCGGCTCGTTCCTCGAGCTGTACTCGGATTTCGATCGCATCACGGACGACGCCGCGTGGGAACGCGGGCGCGCGCCGCTGAGCTTGGAGCACGCCGCCAACACGTGGGGACCCAACCTGCCCCCGGAATTCGTCGTGCCCGCCGACCTCGCCGAGCTCAGCGCCGGCTGGGCGACACTCGGCTCTCAGCGTCATTTCTGAAGACGTACCTTTGCGCCCCTCGTGAAGCAGGCCGCATAATCGCCTGCGCGCGCCGAACGGCGAGATGCGACCGAGAGGACCGTCGATGACAGATGCAGGGGCAATGACTGAACTCCGTTTCGAGCCTCCGGGCCCGGGTTCTTGGTCGCGAGACAACGTGCACTTTCCTCGACCGGCGACGCGCTATTGGGCCGAGACCCATCCCGCGGCCTTCAAACGCGGCACCAACGATTTTGCGCGCTTCTACGGGATGCTCATGGACGGCCTCCAGTCGGCGTACGTGAACGGCGTCGCGTACAACTCAGTGATGCCGGTTCCGGAAGACGAGATCCCGCAGCGCTTTCAGCGCGCGCAGGAGGTCATGGAAGGAAAGCTCTGGCGGGAGCAGCTGCGCCAGTGGGACGAAACCGTCAAGCCGTCGTCGATCGCGACGCACCGGGAGATCCAGGCGGTCGATCCGGACGCGCTCTCCGACGCGGAGTTGGTCGCCTACATCACGCGGTGCCGTGACCACCACTCGGCGATGATCACCCAGCACATGCGCTTCACGGCTTCGGCCGTGGTCCCGACGGGCGACTTCCTCGCGCACGTGGGGGACTGGACCGGGCTCCCGCCCGCCGAGCTGCTCGGTCTGATGCGGGGCGCCGCGCCGGTGTCCGCGGGCGGGTCCGACGAGCTGGTGCGGCTCACGACCGCCATCGGGAAGGACCCCGCGGCTCTGGAGCTCCTCCAGTCACAGGACGATCCCGCCCGCGTGCTCGAAGCACTGCGCGCCCTGCCGGGTGAGGCGGGCGCGGCCGTGGCGGGCTATCTCGACCTTGTCGGAAACAGACTGCTCGACGGCTTCGACATCTGCGAGCCGTCCGCGCTGGAGATGCCCGACGCGCTGCTCCGTTCGATCCGCGTCGCCGCCTCGGGCCGCGACCTCGAGACCGCCGAGGTCGACGAGCGCATCGCGGGCGTCCGCGCCAAGGTCCCCGAAGAGCACCGCGCCGAGTTCGACGAGTTGCTCGGGGAGGCCCGGCTCCTCTACCGGCTCCGCGACGAGCGCGGAATCTACAGCGACATCTGGGCGTCGGGGCTCATGCGCCGGGCGGTCCTCGCCGGCGGTCGCCGGCTCGCGAGCAAGGGACGTATCCACGACGCCGAGCATCTCGTCGATGCCGACGTCGGCGAGATGAGCTCGCTGCTCTCCGATTCCGTTGGACCGTCCGCAGACGAGCTCTTGGCGCGCTTCCAACAACGCACTGACTACAACACCAAGGACGCGCCTGCGACCCTGGGTCCGCCGCCGCCCCCGACGCCGGACCCGTCCGGCCTGCCGCCGATGGTCGGACGACTGATGCGCGCGGTCGGTATCGCATTGGGCTCACTGTTCGGCAGTTCCGAGGAGGAGCACGAAGAGCATCTCTTGCGCGGGCTGGCGGCGAGTCCGGGCGTCTACGAAGGGCCGGCCCGGCGCGTCTCCGGTCCCTCCGAGTTCGGCCGCATCGTCCAAGGCGACGTTCTGTTGACCGAGGCGACGACGGAGGCGTTCAACATCTTGTTGCCGCTGCTGGGAGCGATCGTCACCGACAACGGTGGCCTGCTCTCGCACTCCGCGATCGTCGCGCGTGAGTACGGCATCCCGGGTGTGGTCGGAACGCGCGACGCGACCGATCTCATCGCCGACGGGACGCGTGTGCGCGTCGACGGGACCGCGGGCGAAGTCACAGTCCTGACGTGAAACAACACGCGAAGGAGATCGTCCCGCTCGAAAAGGCGCGTGAGACTGCGATCTTCGGGTCGAAAGCAGTCGGGCTCGGCGACGCCCTGCGCGATGGCCTCCCGGTCCCGCCCGGCGTCGCACTCTCGGGGGCCGTGGTCGAGGCCGTCTCCGCCGAGGACGAAAAGGCGATCGCGAAGGTCGCGAAGGCGGTGCGACTCCTGCCCGTGCCGCTCGCGGTGCGCTCGTCCGCCGCCGACGAGGACGGCGCCGACGCGAGCTTCGCCGGCCAACACCTCACGCTGCTCAACGTCCCGTCGGCCGACGAAGTGCCGGCGGCGTTGCGGGAGATCTGGTGGTCGGCGAACTCGGATTCGGCCATCACCTACCGCCAGCGCGTCGGGCTGTTCACGCGGCCGAGCGTCGGCGTCGTCATTCAGACACTGCTCGATCCCGACGTCGCCGGTGTGATGTTCACGCAGAATCCGGTAACGGGGGCCGACGAGCGTGTGATCGAAGCGAGCTGGGGATTGGGCGAAGCGGTCGTTGCGGGCCTCGTGATCCCCGACACTTTCCGGGTCGACCGCTCGGGCCGGGTGCTCGAGCGCCGCGCCGGACGCAAGCAGGTGGCGATCCGCTCCGTCGCGACCGGAGGCACGGTCGAAGAGAAGGTTGCGGCCGACCGAGCGGAGCAGCTCTGCCTCGACGACGACCAGCTCGAGAAGCTGGCCCAGCTCGCGCTCCGGTGCGAGCAGGTCTATGGCATGGCACGCGACATCGAGTGGGCGTTCGCCGATGGGACGCTCTACCTGCTGCAGTGCCGGGCGGTCACGACCGGAGCGTCACACGAGAAGGAGTCTGCGCCCGGCCCGGCGACAAGCGATCCCATCGAAGCCCTCGAACGCGTGCCGCTCTTCGCGGAGCTCGACCCGGACGAGGTCGAGCAGATCGCGCGCCTGTTCAAGGTGCGACGTTTCTCCGAAGGAGAAACGGTCATCAGGGAAGGCTCGGGCGGCGCGGCCTTCTTCCTGATCGACTCCGGGGAGGCAACGGTCTCGATCCGCGGCGCGGAGCGAGCGACGTTGAAATCGGGCGATCACTTCGGTGAGATCGCCCTGATCGACGAGGGTCATCGCTTGGCGACGATCACCGCGTCGAGCGATCTCGTCTGTTACGGGCTCACCTATTGGGAGTTCCGTCCGCTCGTGCACGCGAACGGAGCGATCGGCTGGAAGTTGCTGCAGTCGATGGCGAAGATGCTCCGCGCCGCGCAATCGGACCAGGGGTCGTGATGCCGAGGACCTCCGCGTAGCAATGAAAGACGGAATTTCCAAGTCACCGAGGCCCACGCGCCATACCGATCGCACCGATCCCACCTGCGAGGTGCGCAACATCCTCGACCGGATCGCCGACAAGTGGTCGCTGCTCGTCATCTGCGTTCTCGCCGACGGTGTGCGCCGGTTCGGGGAGTTGCGGCGCGAGATCGACGGGATCAGCCAACGCATGCTCACACTCACGCTGCGCCAACTCGAACGCGAAGGCCTCGTCACCCGAACGGTGTTTCCCGTCGTGCCGCCGCGCGTCGACTACGAGCTCACCTCCCTCGGAGCCACACTGCTCGACACGATCCAGGCGCTCGTCGCGTGGGCGGGTGAGCACGGCAAAGAGATCGCCGACGCACGCGCGGTGTACGACGCGCGCGCGGCTGCGAACGAGCCCGCGGCGCGCGCGGTCAGCTGAAACGGTCGGCCCGGACTGCGCGCAAGACGGTCGGCTCCCCGGCGCTACACGTTTGAGCGTCACCTATCTGAAGTCGAACGCGTGGAAGAATGACGCCGGCGGGAGGCGTCGGGGCCACGAGGGGAACTCATGCGCCGAGACGTCGCACCCGTTGTCACCGCCGAAGTGCTCCTGCGTCACGGCATGGCCGATGACGTCGTTGCGGGCTACCTCGCGCGTACCTGGCCGCTCGACGAGGAAAGTTGCCTCGATGCCGTACGTTCCGCTCACGCCCTGTTACGGCTCCGGCCGCACAGCACTGAATCGCCGGCCAAGTAGTGCCCGAGTGGGTAAGGGTCAGGTCCCGCGTACCTTCATGCCCGCGGCGCGGTAGATCGCGTCGATGACGCGCATGTTCGCGATCGACTCGGACGGGGGTGTCAGCGTTGGTTCGCCCCGCAGCACCGCCGCGCAGAACGCCTCGAGCTGGTACTCGTAGGTCGGCTTCCGCGGAAAGCGCTCGACCCGGCTCCGGCCGTCGACCGTGACCTTGAGGCGGTGGTAGAGCTGCGGCGTCGTCGGGTTGAAAACGCGCATCTCGCCGCGATCGCCGACGGCCTTGGCGTGCAGCCTCAGCAACGACGACGACCACATCGAGCAGGTGATCGTGCCCGTGTGGCCGCTCGGGAATCGCAACTCGGCACGCATCGCGCGGTCGATGTCGGGAGTGCGCAGCTTGGGCGTCGCGCGCACAACCTCCGGCTCCTCACCTCCGAGGGTGCGCACAATGTGCACCGTGTAGCAACCCGCGTCCATCAACGCGCCACCCGCGAGGTCGTACTGGAAGCGGATGTCCGAGAACCGCGGCAACGGGAAGCACAACGCGGCCTCGACGTCGCGCAACGTGCCGAGCTCACCGCTGCGGACGATCTCGACCATCCGCCGGGCGAGCGGGTGGTAGCGCCAATGGAAGGCCTCCATGAGGACGAGACCGGTCTGCCGCGCAACCGCCGCGAGCTGTTCCGCCTCCGCAGCATTCGCGGTGAGCGGCTTCTCGCACAACACGTGCTTGCCGGCCTCGAGCGCAGCCGTGGTCCACGGCGCGTGCAAACCGTTCGGCAACGGGTTGTAGATCGCGTCGACGTCGGGCGCGCCGATCAGCGCCTCGTAATCGGCATACACGTTCGGCACGCCGTGCTTGGCCGCGAACTTCTCGGCCCGCGCTCGGTCTCGCGCCGCGATCGCGACGACCTCGGCCTCCCCCACATGGGGCGCCGGCTTGATCACCGCCGAGGGCGCAATGCGCGCCGCACCGAGCACACCGATCCGCACGACATCCATCACGCCACGCTACGACCGATGATTTCGGCGCCGCCGCACGGTCTCACGGTTCAACACGTGGATTCGAAACAGGTCACTAGGTGGCCAGTTTGATGGCGGAGGATGCCGGTATGAACAACCCCAACGCGCCTACGGCCATCGTGGCCGAACGCCTCGTTCGCGAGTTCGACGGACGCCCGGCCGTCGACGAGCTCGACCTCCACATCCGGCGCGGCGAGATCTACGGATTCCTCGGTCCCAACGGAGCCGGCAAGTCGACGACGGTCCGCGTGCTCTGCACGCTGCTGGCGCCGACGGCGGGGAGAGCAGTCGTCGCCGGCTACGACGTCGCCACCCAGCCCGACAAGGTCCGCCTCCGTATCGGCGTCGCGCTGCAAGACGTTGCCCTCGACCCCAAGCAGACGGGGATCGAGCTATTGCGCCTCCAGGGGCGGCTCTACGGGTTGACCCGCGCCGAGATCGAGCAGCGATTGACCGAGCTCGGCCGGCTGATCGACATCGGAGACGCGCTCGACCGCCGCATCGCCACCTATTCGGGCGGGATGAAGCGCCGGCTCGATCTGGCCGCGGCGTTGGTCCATAACCCCGAGGTCCTCTTCCTCGACGAACCGACCACGGGTCTCGATCCGGTGAGCCGGGTGCGGATGTGGGAGGAGGTCCGGCGGCTCAACCGCGAGCTCGACATGACGATCTTCCTCACCACCCAGTACCTCGAAGAGGCCGACGAGCTGGCCGACCGGGTCGGCATCATCAACGACGGCCGGCTGGTTGCCGAGGGCACGCCCGACGAGCTCAAACGGAGCGTCGGCAACGACGTCATCGTCGCCCGTGTCGACGGCAGCGCGGCGGCCGCGCGCGAAGCAGTCGAGGCGTTGGCCGGCGTGTTGAGCGTGGAGGCCCGAGGCGACGAGATGACCGTCACCGCGGCCGACGGCGCCGCGACGATCGGACCGATTGCCGTCGCCCTCAACACGGTGGCGCCGGTGCGGCACCTCACCTTGCGCACGCCGACGCTCGACGATGTATTCCTCGAGCTGACCGGAAACCACATCCAATCCGACGACCGGGTGGCCGGCGACGCGGGCCCACGCAAAGTGGCTCGACCCGAAGTTGTGGAGGTGGCTCGATGACTGTGCTCGACATTGCAGCTCGCGGTGACATGGGCGCGGTGGGCGCGCGTCGCGCCCCCGTCCTGCGAGACGTCGCGTCGATCGCCGGGCGGGCTCTGCGTGCCGTTCCCCGCGAGCTCGAGACGGCGATCCCACCGATCTTCATCGCTCTGTTCTTCTTCGTGGTCAACATCGGAACCTTGCAGAGCATCACCGAGAACCACATCGGCGGCTTCGACATCAAGGCGTTCATGATGCCCACGGCCATCCTGATCGGGGTCACCGGTGTGTCCCGCGCGGGATCGCTCGTGCTCGACATCCAGGACGGCTACTTCGATCGGCTCCTGCTGACTCCGGTTCGGCGGGTCGCGATCCTCGTCGGGCACATGGTCGCCGACGTCGCCGTTGCCTGCCTCCTGACGGGTCCCATCCTTGCCCTCGGCCTGGCGCTGGGTGTTCGCCTCGAGTCCGGGTTGCTCGGCCTTGTTGCCTTCATCGCGATCGCCGGCCTGTGGAGCCTGGCCTTCGCGGGCTTCGGCTACGCGATCGCGCTCAAGACCGGAAACCCGGCCGCGGTCAGCTCCAGCTTCCTGTTGTTCTTTCCGTTCCTGTTCATGACGTCGTCGTACGTGCCGCGGAACCAACTCACCGGGTGGTTGAACACCATCGCGGCCTGGAACCCGGTCACCTATGTGCTCGAGGGGCAGCGGTCGCTGGTCACGCACGGATGGCAGTGGACCCAGATCGGCCAGGCCCTCCTCGCGATCGGCGTCGTCGGCGCGGTCAGCATGTCGCTGTGCTTCGGGGCCCTGCGCGGGCGTACGAAGCGCGGATAGAGCGCTCCGTACGCCAAATACGTCATCTGCCGGATGCGCACGCGGGGGTCTTAGCCCGACCATGTACCTGTAGCAACAGGTAGGAGGCGTCATGTTCGGCAACCCCGAGATCATGAGACAACTGGTGAACGGCCGGCTCGAGCAGCGTCAGCGCGAGGCCGCGGATCATCGGCTCGCGGGGCCCGCTCGGCGCCGGCGGCGCGGTCTGCTCCGGATGCAGGCGACCCCGCGGTTCGACCGCCGCCGCCGGACGGCAAGCGCACCGGGGCCCGCGACGGCGTGATGCCGTGAGCGCGTCCGTATCCGGCTGCCGGCCGGATCGAGAGTGGACCAAACTGAACGCCGTGCCCGCCCGCGTTTCCAGCTCCCGGTTCGTCGGCCGCCGCGCCGAGCTGACGCGGCTCGAGGAGATCTGGAAGGCCGCGGTTGCCGACGAGCGCGCGGCCACCGTGCTCGTTGCGGGCGAGGCGGGCGTCGGCAAGTCGCGGCTGGTCGCCGAACTCGTCGCGCGCATTCCGGAGCCGTCGCTGGTGCTCGTCGGCCAATGCTTCGACCTGGTCGACCGCGCGTTGCCCTTCGGTCCGATCGTGGAGGTGTTGCGCACGCTGCACCGCACCCTCGACGACTCGACGCTCGACGCGGTTGTCGGTCCGGGGCGCGACGAGCTCGCGGCCCTGCTGCCCGAGCTCCACACGCGGGCGCGCGAGGGCATCGTCGCCGGTGCATTGTTCGAACAGCTGCTGGGCTTGTTCGAGCGGCTGACCGAACACGTGCCGACGTTGCTCGTGCTCGAAGATCTTCACTGGGCCGACCGGTCGACGCGCGAGTTGTTCGTGTATCTCGCGCGCAGTCTCCGCACCGCGTCGATGGTGCTCGTGGGTACGTATCGATCCGACGACCTCCACCGCCGTCACCCACTGCGCGGTCTGCTCGCGGAGCTCGACCGCTCGGGCGCGGTCGAGCGGATCGATCTCGATCGCTTCGATCGGGACGAGGTGCGCGAGCTCATCTCGGCCATCGTCGGGACTGAGCCGTCGGCCGAGCTCGTCGACCGTACGTACCGCAGGTCCGATGGCAACGTGTTCTTCGCCGAGGAGCTCCTCGCGGTCGAAGGCCAGTACGGCGCCTCGATGCCGCCGACACTGCGCGAGATCGTGCTGGCGCGCGTCGACGCGCTGTCGGAAGCGGCGCAGAGCGTGCTGCGCTGCGCTGCGGTCATCGGGCGCTCTGCCGATCACCGGCTCCTCGAGGCCGCGGCGGGTCTGTCGCACGCGGAACTTCTCGCGGGCACTCGGGAAGCCGTTGCCGAGCACCTGCTCGTCACCGACGGCGACGCGTTGGCGTACCGCTTCCGGCACGCGCTCGTGCGCGAAGCGGTCGAGGACGACCTGCTGCCCGGTGATCGGGTCGCGTTACACACGCGCGTCGCGGAAGTGCTCGCCGAGCGACCCGAATGGTTCGAAGGCGGTGCCGCGCAGCTCTTCGCCGAGCTGGCCTGTCATTGGGACGCGGCGCGCGACGCGCCCCGCGCGCTGGCTGCGGCGCTCGACGCGGCCCGCGCCGCCGAGCACATCTACGCGTACGGTGACGCCCTCGAACACGCGGAGCTGATCCTCGCCTTGTGGGCGCAGGTGCCCGATGCCGAGCAGCGCACCGGGATGCGCCACGTCGACATGCTGCGGTATGCGGCGACGCAGGCCGAGATGTCGGGAAGCACCGATCGGGCCGTCGACTACATCCGATCGGCGATTGCCGAGGTCGATCCGGTCGACGACGCGGTCACTGCCGGGCTGTTGCACGAACGCTTCGGCCGGTACCTCTGGATGCTCGCGCGATCTTGGTCGGACATCCTCGAGCATTGCCGTGAAGCAGTACGCCTCGTCCCGGTCGAACCCAGCGCGGCGCGGGCGAAGGTGCTCGCCACACTCGGCCAACAGTTGATGCTCGCGTCGCGCAGCGACGAGGCGATCTCGGTGTGCGAGCAAGCGATCGCAGTCGCGCAGGAGGTCGGCGAGCCCGTCATCGAGGGTCACGCGCGCAACTCGCTCGGCGCGACCTTCGCCGCCATCGGGCGGATGGACGAGGGACTTGCCCAGCTCCACCGCGCGCGCGAGCTCGCGCTCGAGACGGAGTCGTGGGGCGACGTTGCTCGCGCCGCGGTGAACGAGGGCGGCGCGCTACAGACGCTGGCTCGCGACGAGGAGGCGTTGGCGATCTCGCTCGAAGGCGCCGAGGTCGCGCGCGCCCATGGCCTCGATCGCGCGTCCGGTGCGTTCTTGCGTTTGAACGCCAGTGAAGCGCTGCGAGTGCTGGGCCGTTGGGACGAGGCCGACGAACAACTTCGCGAAGTCGAGGGCACCGATCCGCTCGGCATCGACGCCTGGCGCCTGGCCGAGCAGCGATGCCTGTTGGCGGTGGGCCGCGCGCAGTTCGAGGCCGCGCGTGCGGAAGCCGAGCTCATGGAACAGTTGATCGGCCGGGTGGGAGCCGTGCGTGACCACCTCACGGTCGAACGTGCGTGGGTCGCGATCGCGGGCTGGAGCGGAGACGAAGTCGGCGCGTTGGAGCGCGCCGTGGACGCGATGCGCACGCCCGTCGAAGATCTCAGCCTCTGCTCCGACGTCAGCATCGACGTCATCGTCGAAGGAATCGCGGCGGGAGCGTCGGTCGCGTCGCGAACGCGTGAGCCCGAAGCGCGCGCCGCGTACGTCCAACAGGTGCGCGACTTGGGCGGCCAGCTCGAGCATTGGGTTGCGACCGGCCGTTGGGGTGGTGGCCGCCCCGGCGCTCTCGACGCGCTCACCGCGCACTTCGGGGCCGAGATTTCCCGCGCCGTTGGCGAGGACGACGGTCCGGTCTGGCTTGCCGTGGCCGAGAGGTGGGCCGGTCACAAGATGCGACCACGCGAGGCGTACGCGCGCTTCCGCGCCGCCGAGGCGTTCGTCCGCGGCGACGACCGCGATGCCGCGGCGGCAAGTGCGCGCGACGCGTACGCGCTGGCGCGTGACATCGGCTGGGTATGCGTGCGCGACGCGATCGCGAGTCTCGCTCGGCGGGCCCGTCTCGATCTGGGTACCGCGAACGATGCTGTCATCTCCCCCGCGGATCGTTACGGCCTGACGGCTCGAGAGCTCGACGTCGTCGCGCTCGTCGCGGAGGGTCGCACCAATCGCCAGATTGCCGACGCGCTGTTCATCTCGGCGAAGACCGCGAGCGTGCACGTGTCGAACATCTTGGCCAAGCTCGGCGTGACGAACCGCGGCGAAGCGGCGGCCGCGGCCCGGCGGCTCGGCCTCGACCTCGGCCCCTGAGACGCGCCATGATCTGCGCCGGCGTCTCGCACGGCGCCGGAGTCAGGAGGCGTCGTGATCGCGTCGGTTCATCTCGCGGATGTCAGCGTGCGTCGGGCGCTGGCGGCATTGCGCCGTACACCCGATCCCGCCTCGACACCCGGGTTGCGTTACGCCCTGGTCGCGCTCGCCGCGCCCCTTCGATCCTCCTTGCTTCCATCACCTGACCTCAGGCGCCCGGGGCTCGTCGCGTTCTGGGATGACGACGACGCGCTCGACCGCTTCCTCGCCGAGGATCCTGTGGCGACATCGTTTGCGCAGGGATGGCAGGTCCGCCTCGAGCCGCTACGCGCGTTCGGAAGCTGGCCCGGCCTACCGAGCGACGTACCCGTGACGCGCACCGTCGACTACGACGGCCCGACCGTCGTGTTGACGCTCGGTCGCCTCCGTATCTCGCAAGCACTGCGCTTCCTGCGGACCAGCGCGAAGGCGGAAGCCGCGGTCGTCACCGCGCCGGGGTTGATCTGGGCGACCGGGCTCGGCCGGCCGCCGTTCGTCGCGACATGTTCGTTGTGGGAGTCGTCGCACGCGGCGGCGACGTATGCGTACGGCCCGAGCGACGCCGCGCATCAGAGCGCGATCAGGACCGACCGCGCCCGACCGTTTCATCACGAGTCGGCGTTCATCCGGTTCCGTCCGTACGGTGCGCACGGCCGTCTCGACGGCAGGAACCGATTGCCGGAGTACTCGCTCGCTGGCGTGTAATCCGACGGTTACGTGACGGCGCCGTTCCAGAAATCGTTGATCCCGAGCAGTCCGACGTAGCGTCCGTCCTTCTTTACCGCGACCCACGGACAGTGGCGCTCGAGCATCAAGGCGAGCGCGTCCTGGAGAGGACGGTCCTGCTCCACGCCGGGAACGATCGCGGGGGGATCGTCTCCTCTCGCGAGCACCGCGACCTGACCGTCGGCGTCGTCGACGACGACCACGAGATCGTGGGTCTCGAGCACGGTTCTCGCCGCGGCAATGTCGCCGGCCGTCGGCGGCCGGTGGAGCGCGTCGAGGTCGATGCGCGTGATGCGAAGTCGTTTCAGCGCGCGGTCGTGTCCGACGAAATCGGCGACGAAGTCGTTCGCGGGCGACGCGAGCAGCCGATCCGGCGGGTCGTACTGCGCGAGCCGACCGCCGACCTGCAGGATCGCGATTCGGTCGCCCATCTTCACCGCTTCGTCGATGTCGTGGGTGACGAACACGATCGTCTTGCGCAGCGTCTGTTGTAGGCGCAGGAATTCGTCCTGCAACTGGGTGCGCGTCACCGGGTCGATCGCGGCGAACGGCTCGTCCATCAACATGATCGGCGGATCGGCCGCGAGCGCACGGGCGACGCCCACACGTTGGCGTTGGCCGCCCGAGAGCTCGTTGGGATAACGGTTGCGATTCTCGTCGGCCGGTAGCCCGACGAGATCGAGCAGCTCGTCGACGCGCGCGCTGACGCGCGCGCGATCCCAGCCCAGAAGGCGCGGGACGGTCGCGACGTTGGTGGCGACGGTCTGATGCGGAAACAGGCCGACCTGCTGGATCACGTAGCCGATCCGTCGCCGGAGCTCGACGGGATCGACGCGCAGGATGTCTTCGTCGTCGACGAGGATCCGGCCGCCCGACGGCTCGATGAGGCGGTTGATCATCCGCAGGATCGTCGTCTTGCCGCAGCCCGACGGTCCGACGAGGACGCAGACCTCGCCGTCGGGCACGTCGAGGCTGAGATCCTCTACCGCGACGAGTCCGGCGGGATACTGCTTGCGCACCGACTCGAGTCGGATCACTGGGGTGGGACGGTACCATCGGGCCCTTGCACCTTGCCGTGCTCGCCCATGCCGTTCTGGGGAACACCGTCGTGGGGAACGACGCGAACTCGTGGATCTGGTGGGCGTGGATCCCCGACCATCAGCACGAGATCTACGCGTACCTGCGCGAGCACATGACGCTGACCGCGCTGTCGGTCCTGTACGGCCTTCTGATCTCGCTTCCCCTGGCGGTGTTCGCGTCCCGCCGGCGCGCGGTCGCGGCCGTCGTCGTGCCTGTGGTGAATTCGCTGTACACGATCCCGTCGGTCGCGCTGCTCGGTCTTCTTTTGCCGATCACGGGCACCGGCCGCGAGCCCGCTGTGATCGCGCTGACGCTGTACAGCCTCACGATCCTGGTGCGAAACATGCTCGAAGGCCTGCGGGGCGTGTCGGACGACGTGCTCGACGCGGCCGACGGCATGGGTTACACGCGGTGGCGCCGGTTGTTGCGCGTCGAGCTGCCGTTGGCGCTACCGGCGATCGTCGCCGGCATCCGTCTCGCGACCGTGTCGACGATCGGACTCGTGACGGTGACGTTCATTGTCGACCAGGGCGGTCTCGGGCGTTTCATCCAAGACGGCTACCAGCGCGACTTCCACACTCCGCTCGTTGTCGGCATCGTGCTCTCGGTCGCGCTCGCAGTCGTCGCCGACCTGCTCCTCGTCCGCGTGGAGCGCGCGGTGACGCCGTGGCGCCGGGCGTCGCGTTGAAAGGCGTGTGACCCATGCACTTCCTTGTCGACGTATGGCATTGGCTCACCGCAAGCGCCCAATGGCACGGCGGCGACGGCGTGCCGCACCTGTTGGCGAACCACCTGCGCGTGTCGTTCTCGTCGTTGCTCGTGGCGATGGTGATCGCCGTGCCCCTCGGCGCCTGGTTGGGTCACCGTGGCGTCGGAGGTGTCGTCGCGATCAACGTCGCCAACGTCGGTCGTGCGATCCCGGTGTACGCCATGCTCGTGCTGGCAGTACAGATCTTCGGTATCACCAGCCCGACCGGCTTCGCCTGGACGGGCTCGTTCGTGGCGTTCGTGCCGCTCGTGTTGCTGGGCATCCCGCCCATGTTGACGAACAGCTACGTCGGTGTGCACGAGGTCGGCGAGGAGCTCGTCGACGCGGCGCGTGGCATGGGATTGTCGGAACGTGAGATTCTGCGGCGCGTCGAGTTTCCGGTTGCGCTGCCACTGATCATGGCCGGGATCCGTACCGCCATGGTCGGGATCATCGCAACGGCGACGCTGGCTTCGTTCACCGGAGTCGACACCCTCGCCACGCCGATCTACATCGGGCTGAACACGAACGACAACGTCGCGGTTTTCGGTGGGGCGGTGCTCGTCGCCGTGCTCGCCGTCGTCGCCGATCTCGCGCTCGCCGTCGTACAGCGCTCGGTGGTGTCGCCGGGACTGCGCGCGGGCCACGCTCGGCGCACTCGGGCCGTGGTGCCGGTTGCGGCCGCCGCATAGGGTGTCTCGACCGAATCCCCTCCGAATGAGGAGTACTTCCATGCGGCGGAATCCCCGACGGCGTTACCCCGGCCTCGCGCTGGGCGCCATGCTCGTCTCACTGGCCCTCGTTCTCGCGGCGTGTGGCAGCAGCAGCAAACCGAGTTCCACGACGACGACGACGTCGGCCGGCGGCGGCGCGGGCGCCAAGATCGTCGTGGGTCAGAAGGACTTCGCCGGCGCGCAGTTGCTCTCGCAGCTCTACGGGCAGGCGCTCGTCGCCAAGGGCTTCAAGGTGTCGTACAAGAACCTCGGACCCACCGAGGTGACGTATCCGGCGTTGAAGAACGGCCAGATCGACCTCTACGGCGAGTACCAAGGCACGTTGCTCACCTACCTCAAGGGCACGCCCACCGGCGACGCCGGTGCGACGAATACCGCGCTACAGGCGAAGGTGCCGACCGACGGCGTCAAGGCCTCGACCGCGTCGTCCGCAGTCGACGTCAACGGCTTCTACGTCACGAAGGCGACCGCGGCGAAGTACAACCTCAGCAAGGTGTCCGACCTCACGGCGGTCGCACCGCAGCTCACGTTCGGCGGACCTCCCGAATGCCAGACGCGTCCTCTGTGCCTGGGTACCACCGAGCAACAGCTCTACAACCTCAAGTTCAAGACCGTGAAGAAGCTCGACGCCGGCGGGCCGATCACGAACAAGGCATTGAAGGACGGCAGCATCGACGTCGGCCTGCTCTTCACGGGCAGCAGCGTCATCGACCCGAACTTCGTGCTGCTCACCGACGACAAGGGCCTGCAGCCCGCCGACAACGCCATCGCCGTGTGGCGCCAAGCGGTCGACAGTTCCGCGCTCGACGCCGTGATCAACGCGGTGAACGCGAAGCTCGACACGGCTGCGTACAACGGGATGGCATTGCAGATATTCAACGACAAGAAGGACCCGTCGGCCGTCGCCACCGAGTGGCTGACGCAGAACGGACTGACCTGATCGACGCGTCATCGGGCGGGCCGGTCTCGCGATCGGCCCGCCCGCACGCGTGTTGCGCCGGTCAGCGCTGGAGGATCGTCCGGGCGAGGTCGATCAGGCCGCCTCCGTAGATCGCCGGCGCGTCATGACCGTCGATCCTCACCCCCGCGAAACGGCATCCGGTGTCGGTGACCGTGACGACGACGTCGGGTTGCGCCGTGCGTGACGTCGCAAAGCTGAACGTGATGAGCGAAGGATGCGAAATCGCGAGCGGGCAGTTGTAAGCGCCAGGGACGAGCATGATCCGCGCCTTCTCGAACTCCGTCACCAACTGAGTGACCGTGCGGGCGTCCGTGACCACGGCCGTCTTGGACTTCCCCGACGGATATTGAAGCGTGCCGGTCACCGTCACGACCGTGTCGCGCGCGGGGATGTGCGGATGATGGGGTCCCCAAACGACCAGCGCGTCGACCCGTAGCGCGCTCGTCGACGGCCCGGTCGACGACGCCGAATAGAAGAGCTCGGCCGAGACGATCGTGTCGTCCGTCGTGCTGATCAAGTCTTGTTCGACCTCGAGAGCCGTAACTCCACGAATCGAGAGTGAGCCCAACCCCACGCCGAAGTTGCGCAGGCCGGGTGTCGTGTGCGCTTGCGCAAACGACGCGGCGTCGTGCGCCGACATCGGAACGGTCCAGAGCCGGTGGAGATCGACGAGCGTCTTGGCTCCCGGTGCGGCGGGAGCAGTAACAAGACCGACGGCGGCGGCGCGGTCGAAACACTCGCTCCCGGAGGGAGCACAGCTCGATCGAGCAGTTGCCGCGCGACTGCCTCCGCTGCGACTCGTCCGGCGGGCCGCGTGACGGTCGTTGTGGATGTCGCGGGCTGCACGTCGACATTTGGCGCGGACGATCTGCTGCGCGTGAGAGTGAACAGTCCGACCAAGGCGGCCGCCATGCGGCCTTCTCCATGTGGCGGGTCTCACGATCATGCTTGCGATAGGCGTCGATCATCTTGTGGCGCGCGACCGTGAGCAGCCACGGCAGGGTCACGTCGGCCGACTTGCCCGCCTTCCAGGTGCGGATCGCGGCCGAGAACGTCTCCTGGACGAGGTCGTCGACGCGAGCGCGCTCGCCACCGCCGGAATTCGTCGCGATCGCAGCCTAGAAGTGCCACACCGAGCATCAGCGGAACGGGAGGTACCAGCACCATCGACCACTAGGAGTCGCGACCGAGTTGGCCCGAGGCTGGGGACACATCCAGCCGGCCCTCCTTTGGAGCAACCATGTTCAAGCCTTCCGCCAAGCTCGCTCTCGTCGTCCTCGCCGTCCCGCTGTTCAGCGGGTTTGCCGCCTACGTCGCCGCGCAGGTGAGTACGAAGCCGGCGGCGCAGGTCGTACCCCCCGGCGGTCCCGCCGCCGACGACAAGGGTGGCGCGACGAAGACGGTCGCGCCGACGACGCCGAACTTCCGGATCGAATGGTTTCGTAGCGCGGCGCGTTGTCGACCACAATCGGGGCCGGTATGAGTGGACCCTTCTGGTCGCAGGTGGACGCGGGCGTCGCGCTGGCGTTGGGTCTGATGGTCGAGACGGCCGCGATTCGCAAGCTGCAACGGCCGCGTGTGTTCGCGCTCACCCTGCAGAGGCTCGACCCGGCGCTGTCGGGTCGCAGATCGCTCTCGATCCGGTTGGCGTTCGTCGTGGCGGGCTACGAGGCCAGTGTCGGAGTCGGTGTCGTGGTGTTCCGCGGCGCGGTGGGTTTCGTCTTCGCGTGCGCGCTGATCGTCGCGTGCGCGGGTTTCCTCGTGGCGCTGGCGCGGGCGATACAGCAGAGCGTGCCGTGCGCCTGTTTCGGCCGGCTCGGACGCACCGCCGCGGGCGGTCGGGAGATCGCGCGCGGGATCGCCCTGGTCGCGGGGGCGTCGTTCCTGGTCGTGCACCGCGCGCTCGACGCAAGTACGGGCTATGCCGCCGGACCGGTTGCGGCCGTGGCGTTCGTGGCGACCGCCGGTCTCATCGCGGCCGCGCAGCGCATAGGAGCGAGAGTGCGACCGGGCGTCGAGCTGCAGTCCGGCGAACCGTCCTTCGCGCGCTCCGTTCGAAGCCTGACCGGCTACGACAACGACCTCTACTCGTTAGGCCCGTAACGAGAGGGGGAACTGCGCGGTCGCGCCGCCGTCGACGATGAGCGTCTGGCCGGTGATGTACGACGCGAGGTCGGACGAGAGGAACAGGACCGCGCGGGCGATGTCGTCGGGTGTGGCGAAGCGGCCGAGCGGGATGTTCGCCGCCGACGCGGCCCGTCGGTCTTCGCTCATCATCGCTTCGACGCGCGGCGTGAGGACGGCGCCGGGCGCAACCGCGTTCACCCGCACACCGTTCGCGCCGAGCTCCATCGCCAGGGTGCGCACGAGCGACATCATCGCGGCCTTCGCCGCACCGTAGGCGCCGTGCAGTGGCGCGGAGCGCAACCCGCTCACCGACGCGATCGCGACGATCGAGCCGCGACCGCGGTCGGACATGGCGCGCCCGGCGACGCGGGCGAGATTGAAGAAGTGGCGCAGTGCCAGATCGAAGCTCTCTTCCCACACGTCGTCGCCGAGCTCGATCGTCCGACCCCAGCGCGTCTCGCCGACGACGTCGACGGCTACGTCGACGGGACCGAACTCGGTGGTCGCGGTGTCGTGCGCGGCGCGCAAGTCGTCGAGCCGGCTCGCGTCGCCGGTGAAGGCGCGTCCCTGTGCGCCGATGGCGTCGACCGATGCGTTCGCAGCCGCCTCGTCGATGTCGAAGCACGAGACGTTCGCGCCGGCGGCTGCGAACGTGCACACGCACGCGCGGCCGATGCCGTTCCCGACTCCCACAACGAAGACGTGCTTGTCCGCGAGCGCGAGATCAATCAGCGGGCTACCGGGCACGGGGTCAGAGTACGGGGCCGCGTGTGTCCGACGCGATGCACGCGCGATGACAGCGCCTACATGGCACGCAGGCGGTTTGCGTCAGCCGGCGTGTAGATGCATATGACGTCGGTGAGGTAGCCCAGTTCCAGGGCGGCTCGAAGCATCGCCGCGCCGGAGCCCGTGTCGGGCAGATGTGACGTGAGGACGACGTAGGGATGTCGGTCGGCTTCCGCGGCCAGAAGCGCACCGTTCGCGATCGCCTTCTTCAGGGTGTCGGTGCGGAGGAGTCCCGGACGCGATCCCTGGACACTGCCTTTGTATTCGAACCAAACGAGGTCGCCGCGAGGGCTTCGAGCAACACGATCTATCTCGACACCCACGTTCCGCAACAATTGCCGGCCATGCAATTCGAAACCGTCGTGCGTGAGCAACTGGTCGCACTGCTCGGCGAACTGCCGGCCTTGGATGCCGGCCGAGGCTTGGAAGTCACTCATGAGGGTCGTCGAAGATTCGCTGGAGCCGAATCTCCAATGCGGCAACCTCGGCGTCGAGCCGAGACTCCGACCAAACGTCCTCGTCGGGATACGCGTCGATCGCTTCGCCGGTCGCCTGTATCCACTCACCGACGGCGTCGGCCCAGCGCTCCTCGAGCAGCGCGTCGCGGATTGGTTGCAGCGCGCCGGGGGAGAGAAGAGCGGGATCGAGACGCGCCACGACTTTCAGCGCGAGGACGCGACTGAGGACCGCCTCGTCGGTTGCGAGAAAGACCTGGGCCGGATCGGAGCCCACGATTGCGACTGCGACCCGACCGGGCCACCCTGCCCGGCTCTGGTCCGGCACGTTTACGGCGCCCGACGGCTTGCGTGTCCGCGTGCGTAGCTGCGCAGCCGCTGGAGGTCGTCGGATGAGCTCAACACGATCACATCGCGAATGGGATTGCGCAGACCCTTCATTAACTTGAGCGCGGCGTCGCCTGAGCTATTCGGCGCCGGCGCGTGCGTGGTCAACAAGATCAACGGAGTTTCCTTCTCCGCCTGATGCAAGACAGCCGCTTTTCCGAGGGCCTTCCAGAGAGTGTCGGTCCGACGCAACCCGGGTCGATTTGAGGTGAAACCTCCGGAGACGTCGAAGTACCACGTCTTCCCGGATTGGTCTTGCGCCCTGAAGTTCACCTCGACGCCCGACCGCAGGTTGACATTGGGATATATGTCAACGAAGCCGCACTGTTCGAGCGCTACACGCGCGAGGTCGCGCGCCGCGAGTCCTTCACGAACGGCGCGGGCTTGAAAGTCTTCGCCTTCGGGTGCCGTGATCGGAGTGCTCGGCAATACGACGCGGGGCGGTTCTGTGTCCGACTCTCGCCGCCGGAGGAGGTCGGCCTTCTCGCGCTCTATGCGCTTCTTCGCCTTCTCGATGTACACGGGGTCGGTGTCGTAACCGACGTAGTGACGTTCCGTTCGAACTGCGGCGACCGCCGTGGTCCCCGAGCCCATGAACGGATCGAGTACCAGATCGTCTCGGTAGGTGTAGAGGTGGATGAGTCGTTCCGGCAACTCGACCGGAAAAGGAGCGGGGTGGCCGACTCGACTCGCGCTCTCCGGCGGAATCTCCCAGATGTCGGTGGTTGCTTCCATGAACTCGTCGCGGAAGATCGATGCCTCGGACGGCAACGAGTCCTTGGCACGCCGACGCGGATTCAATGCGCGGTCGAATCGACCCTTGCTGGCAATGATGACCCGCTCCGTCAGGTCTCTCAATACGGGGTTTGCCGGTCGTTGAAAGGAGCCCCAAGCGCAAGATCCGGCTGCACCGCGCGCCTTGAGCCAGATGACTTCACCGCGGAGCAGTAATCGGAGCCGATCCTGCAGGATCCAAGTCACGTCGCCGGACAACGAACGGTAGGGCTTGCGCCCCAGGTTGGCCACGTTGACCGCGATCCGGCCACCCGGTTCGAGCGTCCGCACGCATTCGGCGAAGACCTCTTCGAGCATCGCGAGATACGCGGCGTACGTCGCGGGTACGTGTCCTTCGCCGAGTGCCGTCTCGTATTCTTTGCCGGCGAAATACGGCGGTGATGTGACGACGAGCGCGACCGAGTTGTCGTCGACCTTGTCCATGTGCCGGGCGTCGTCACCGAAGATGTCGTCGATTTCTTTGCGACCGCCGACTTCGTCGGAGGTAGAGAGCTCGGGTGCGGTGAAGCGCTCGTAGAACGGGGTCGCGTCGTGATTCTCGCGACGAGAGACGCCGAAGCTCGAGGTTGTCGTGCCGCCCTTGGGGCCGCGCTTCTTCGGCGTCGCCATCGTTCGTAGCCTACGCGGCGCCTGCGCCAGTCACCGTCTACCTGCGCTCGTCACCGGCTGTACGTCCCGACCAGCACGCCCTTGGCGATCGCCGAGTCACGGATTTGTGGCAATGCCTGGACCGAGCTCGGCGGTGAGCAATCGGGGCCGTTCGACGCGTCGCCGTTGTCCGCGCAGACGTAGTCGCGGAGCGCGTACACGGCGAATTGATAGTGGTGGGTCTTCCCGGCGGGCGGGCACGGCGGCGTCCAGCCCTTCGTTCCGCCCGTGTTGTCGAGCTCGCTCACACCGGAAGCCCGGCTCGGCACGCTTCCGGCCATCGGAGGTAACCCGATCACGAGCCAATGGAGGAAGTCGCCGCCGGAAGCGTCGGGATCGTCGACGACGACCGCCACGCTCTTCGTCGCCGCGGGAACCGCGGTCCACGTGATGGTGGGTGGCGTTCCCGTTCCGCTGCACGTGTTCGCGCGCGGGATCGTGCCGCCGTTCGCGAACGCCGAGCTCGTGACTGTGATCTTCTCGGGTACGCCGGTGGTGTCGAGCGCGCGCGTGTTCTTCGACGTGGACCCGCCGCACGCGCCGACGAGCGCGACGAGCGCGACGAGCGCCGTCGCGCGCGGCCACGTCACTCGAGCGGCTCGGCGTTGGCCAACCGGCTGCCGACGACGTCGAACCAGAAGCCACCGAGGTTGGGGATCAGCGCGTGCACGTCGACGCCGGCGCGCGTCGCGACGATGCGAAGCATTCCGTGATGGGTCACGATTCCGACGACGCCGTGGCCGGCTTGCGCGAGAGCGCGCGAGAGCGCCGCGTCGAAGCGCTCGAGAACGTCGACGTCCTCCTCGCCGCCGGGTGGCGCGGACAACTCACCCCGGCGCCACGCGTCGCGCATGCCCGGCCAGCCCGCGTCGATCTCGGCACCGGTGTGTCCTTGCCACTCGCCGCCGAAGCGCTCGCGGAAGCCCGCGTCGGCGATGACCGGTGCCTCGACGTGGGCGGCGATGATCTCCGCGGTCCGAGCCGCGCGCTGAAGGTCGGACGTGTAGATCACCCGCGGGGCGAAGCTCTCGTGCGCGAGGGTCCGCGCCCGCGCCGCGGCCTGGGCTTCGCCGGCCGGGGTCAATGGCGCATCGAGCCAGCCCTGCCAGCGCTGTTCGACGTTCCATGTCGACTCGCCGTGGCGGAGCAGGAGGAGGCGTTGCATGGGAATCACAGTGAAGCAGAGTCGGTTTGACCTGGGCGTCAGCCGCGGCGAAACTTGACCAACCGGTCAAGTTCTGATCGCGCGACTCTGGAGGACGCCATGCCGACGGCCGTCATCGTCGACGCCATCCGCACCCCGCTCGGACGGCGCAACGGCAAGCTGAAGGACATCCATCCCGTCGACCTCGCGGCCCACGTGTTGCGTGCGGTGGTCGAGCGCAACGACGTCGACCCCGCGCTCGTCGAAGACGTGATCATGGGCTGCGTCATGCAGGTCGGCGAGCAGGGCATCAATATCGCCCGCAACGCCGCGCTCGCGGCCGGGTTCCCCGAGTCGACCGTCGGCACGACCGTCGACCGCCAGTGCGGTTCGTCGCAACAGGCCGCGCACTTCGCCGCGCAGGGTGTGATCGCGGGCGCGTACGACGTCGTCATCGCGGCCGGCGTCGAGAGCATGACGCGCGTCCCGATGGGTGCATCGGTCGCCGACGGCAAGTACGGCTTCCCGTTCGGACCGATGATGACGGGCCGTTATCCCAACCTCGTGCCGCAAGGGATCTCGGCGGAGCTGATCTCCGAGAAGTGGGGGATCACGCGCGAGCAGAACGACGCGTTCTCGCTCGAGTCGCACCTCCGCGCGGCGCGCGCCACCGACGAAGGCCGGTACGACCGGGAGATGCTTCCGATCACGGTGCCGACCGAGGCGGGCAACGAAGTCGTCAACCGCGACGAGGGCATCCGCCCCGACACGTCGCTCGAGAAGCTGGCGCAGCTCAAGCCGGCGTTCAAGCCCGATGGTGTCGTCACCGCGGCAAACTCGTCGCAGATCACCGACGGCGCCGCGGCGGTGTTGATCATGAGCGAGGAGAAGGCGAACCAACTCGGCCTCAAGCCGCGCGCCCGGTTCCACACGTTCGCGCTCGCAGGCGTCGACCCGGTGTTGATGTTGACCGGCCCGATTCCGGCGACCACGAAGGTGCTCGAGCGGGCGAAGATGACGCTCGACCAGATGGATCTCATCGAGATCAACGAGGCGTTCGCGCCGGTCGTGCTCGCGTGGGAGAAGGAGCACCACCCCGACATGGCGAAGGTGAACGTCAACGGCGGCGCAATCGCCCTCGGCCACCCGCTCGGGTGCTCGGGCGCACGGCTCATGGCCACGCTGCTCAACGAGCTCGAGCGCACGGGCGGCCGCTTCGGCCTCCAGACGATGTGCGAGGGCGGCGGCATGGCCAACGCCACGATCATCGAGCGGATCTAAGCCGACAAGCGCGACGGCCTACCATCGGCGTCGGCCATGGACGTCGTCTGGTTCGGGTTGAAGGTGCTCGCGGCCCTGGTTGCCGCGGTCGTGATCTACGTGCTCGGCGCGCGCAGCATCGGCAACTTCTCGAAGTCGGATCCGCCCCCCGACCCGTCCGAGGTCCCGCTCGAGGACGTCGACTACCGCTACCGCTGCATCGTGTGCGGCGCCCAGCTCGTGTTGTTCGCGGCGCCGGAAGGCGACATGCCCGACGCCCCTCGGCACTGCCGCGAGTCGATGGTGCTGGTCACCCCGGTCGAGTAGCCGGTCCGCGCGGTCCGCCCGTCGACCTTCTTCGGTGATGTGTTCGGTGACGCATCCAGGGTCAGGTCGCAACGGACCACCGGACCGGATGAGTGATATCAGGATCACCCACGGCGGCGTACGGTCAATCGGACATGCCGGATCCGCCTGCATATGGTCCTCAGAGTGACCGGGTATCACAAGCGACAGGGATGATCTCCGTCCAGGCCGGATGCACACTCGCCGAAGCCTTCGATCTGCTCCGCGAACGCGCCTTCGTGCTGGACCAGATGCTGGAACTCACCGCTATCGATGTGATCGACGGTGCCCTCCGATTCGACGACTAACGGTCTGTATCGGACCTCATTGCCGCGGACGCGACGATGCCCCCCAGGCGGGAACACGGGGGGCATCGCTACGAGTCCGACGACACGAACTACCAAGGGGCTGCGAGTTGCGCGGCACGAGTCCGTCGCGTGCCAGCGGACCTAGATACGACGGTACGCCAGGGTCAAGACGGTTAGTCACAGATACCTGTGCTTACCTGTGCGTATCTGCCAGTCATCTTCTGGAAGGCCAGACGCGACCTGGGTGTGTCACCGAAACACATCACCCGTTCCGCACAGGGTGTGGATAACTCTGTGGGAAATCACATCATTGCGATTCGGTCACTTCTCGGTCACCTCTCGGTAACCCGCAGGTCAGCGGTAGTTCGTCGCCATCATGAAGCCCCCGCTGATGAGAGCGATCCCGAGCAGGAGGTAGCGGTTCTCGGTGTCGGCGCCCGGAAGCAGGTTCAGATAGTTCGTCACCACCACGGCGAGGCCGGCGGCGAGCAGCGTCGTAAGCCCGACCGGCACCCAGAGTTTCGACGGCGGCGCCTTCTTCTGCGGCGGCGGCGTGTAGCGCGACCGCTTGCTTTTGCTCTCGGGCATGGCGGAAAGAGTACGCGACAATGGCGCCGTGCCGCGCGTGCTGGTGATCGACAACTACGACTCGTTCGTCTACAACCTGGTCCAGTACCTGGGTGAGCTCGGTGCCGACCCGGTTGTCTACCGCAACGACGCCATCACGGTCGACGGCGTGCGGGGCCTCGAGCCCGATGCCGTGCTCATCTCCCCGGGGCCGGGGCGACCGGTCGACGCCGGCGTCAGCAACGACCTGATCCGGGAGTTCGCCGGAGTGGTGCCCCTGCTCGGTGTGTGCCTCGGCCACCAGTGCATCGGCGAGGTGTTCGGCGGCCAGGTCGTGCGGGCCGCCGAGCTCATGCACGGGAAGACATCGATGGTGAGCCACACCGACGCCGGCGTGCTCCGCGGCCTGCCGTCACCCTTCGAGGCGACTCGCTATCACTCGTTGGTGGTCGAGCGGGACGGCCTGCCGGATGTCCTCGAGGTCACTGCTGAGACCGGCGACGGCACGATCATGGCTCTTCGCCACCGCGAGCTGGCCGTGGAGGGCGTGCAGTTTCACCCCGAGTCGATCCTGACCACGGCCGGCCATCGCCTGCTGGGCAACTGGCTCGAAGGCGCCGCCGCGCTCAGTGGGACGCGGTAGTACTCGTCGTCGGCTGGATCGACGTCGTGGTGGTCGCCACGAACTTGCCGACTGCGATGGTCACCGTTGTCCCGGTCGGCTGCTGGGTACCACCCGCCGGGTTCTGCTGCTGGACGACCCCGTCCTGGCTCGGGTCCGTGACGGTCACGGTCTGCGTGGCGACGGAGAAGCCGGCCGCCTGGAGGGCCGAGACGGCATTGGCCTGCGGGTCGCCGATCACGTGGGGCACGGTCGGCTGCTGCGGCGGTCCGGATGACACGATGATTGTGACCATCGAGCCCTTGGGCGCGGTCGCCGCGGGCGGCGGGTTGGTGGTGATGACCGTTCCGTTGGGCACCGTGGGCGACGCCTGCGACTGCTGCTGCACCTGGAAGCCGGCCTGACCAAGATCGGCGGCCGCCGTGGCTACGTCCTTGCCGCGCTCGTCGGGTACGGTCACGGTTGCCGGCCCGGACGACACCGTCAAGATGATGGTGGTCGCCTTGGGGTCGATCTGGGTACCGGCTGGTGGATTCATGGAGATCACGGTGCCCGACGGCACGGTGCTACTCGCCTGCTGGATGTCCTGGCCGACGGTGAAGCCGGCGCTCGAGAGGCTGGCGTGGGCCTGGTCGGTCGGCTGGTTGGTGACATCCACGACCTTGACCAGCGCCGCGCCGGTGCTGATCTTCAGCACCACGGACTTGCCCTTCTGGAGTTGCGTGCCTGCTTTCGGGTCTTGGTCGAAGACCTTGTTGGCGTCGACGGCCGGGTTCGCCTGGAGGTCTTCGGTGAACTGCAGGCCGGCGTTGCGGAGCTGGGACTCCGCCACCGTCTTGTCGAGGCCGGTGAGCGACGGCACGGTGACTGCCGCCGTTGTGCTGTTGCCGCCGAAGAGGCCCAGGTTCCGGCCGAGGGCGAAGAGCAGACCGGCGAGCGCGAGCAGCATGACGACCAGCAGGACGATATAGATCCACGTGCGTTGGTTCGGCGGCGGTTGCAGTGCGGCTGCGGCCGGGAGGACGGTGGTGCTTGTCGGCGCGTTCTCGTATGCCGGCTGCATGACGGTGAGGTCGGCGGGAGGCGGCACGTACGGCGCCGCCGCGACCGCTCGCCCATGGCGGAAGCGGAGCAGGTCGTTGCGTAACTCGTCGGCGCTGGCGTAGCGCCGGTCGCGGTCCTTGGCCATGGCCTGGAGGACCACCGCTTCGAACGCGGCCGGGATAGCGGGGTTGATGCGCCGGGGCGGAACCGGCTCTTCACGCACGTGCTTGTACGCGATGGTGACCGGGTTGTCGCCCGCGAACGGCGGGCGGCCCGTCACCATCTCGTACAGCACGACACCGAGCGAGTAGACGTCGCTGCGGGCGTCGACGGCGGTGCCCTCGGCCTGCTCGGGGGAGAAGTACGTTGCCGTCCCCATGACGGCGCCGGTCTGCGTGAGTCCCTCATCGGCGCCTTTGGCCCGGGCGATGCCAAAGTCGGTGACCTTGACGGATCCTTCGTCGTCGATGAGGACGTTGCCCGGTTTGACGTCGCGGTGGATCACCCCGTTGCGGTGGGCGAAGGCCAGCGCGGCGGCCACATCCGCTCCGATGGACGCGGCCCGGTCGGGGAGCAGTGAGCCGTCTTGACGGATCACGGCCGAGAGCGAGTGCCCGGACACGAACTCCATGACGATGAAGTAGGTACCGTCCTCTTCGCCCCAGTCGTAGACAGAGACGATGTTGGGATGTGAGAGGTTCGCCGCGGACTGGGCTTCCCGGCGGAAGCGCTCGACAAACGCGCGATCGATGGAGAGCTCCGGGAACAGCACCTTCAGGGCTACCGGCCGGTCGAGGAGCTGGTCGTGGGCCAGGAAGACTTCAGCCATGCCGCCCCTCGCAATCCGGCGGATCAGCTCGTAACGGCCGTTGAAGACACGGTCTTGCTGCGACATGTGGGGCTCAGCCTAAGGGATCGGGCTGTCCGGAACGCGGCGGGCCGAGGCTGATCATCCTGCGGCCAGGGCCGCCTGGATGACCTTCTTGGCGATCGGCGCCGCGATCTGGCCTCCCGTGAAGTCGTTGGAAGCGGGCTGGTTTTCGACAAGCACCGCGACCGCCACCTGGGGGGCATCCGCCGGCGCGAAGGCGACGAACCAGGTGTGGACGGTGTTGTTGCCGGTCTGCGCGGTGCCGGTCTTGCCCGCGACCTGGACGCCGGGTAGCTGCGCCGCGGTGCCCGTGCCGGCCTGGACGACCTGGATCATCAGGCCCCGCATGGTGAGCGCCGTCGCCGCCGAGGTGGCCGTCAGCCAGGGCTGCGGCTGGTAGCTCTGGACGATCTGACCCTCGCTGTCCTTGATGTTTTCCAGGACGTGGGGGCGCATGATGACGCCGCCGTTGGCCAGCCCGGCGGCGACGAGCGCCATCTCCAGCGGGGTGGCCGACACGTCCTGCTGGCCGATCGCCGACTTGGCCACGCCGGGCAGGTCCTGGGCGAACGATGATGCCGGGGGGAAGTTGGAGACGGCCGGGTTGGGCAGGTCGAGGGGCGGCCGCTGATCGAACCCGAACGCGTTTGCCTCCGCGGCCAGGTTGCTCGCCCCGAGATCCAGGCCGATCTGCGCGAAGCCGCTGTTGCAGGACACCCGGAGCAGGGTGGGAAGCGTCCCGCCGCAGGTCTCGCCACCGAAGTTCGAGAGCGTCAGGTGGTTGGTGTTGGGCAGAGGCAGGGCGCCAAGGGTCGGGTAAACCTTGGTAGCGAGCGCGGGGTCGTGGTCGTAGACCGCGGACGCGGTGACGAGCTTGAACGTGGAGCCGGGGAAGAAGCGCTCGCGGAAGGCCCGGGCGAGCATCGGGGTCAACGCGTCAGCCTGATAGCTGTTCCACGCCTGCGCGGCCACCTTCGGGTTGTGACTGGCCAACGGGGTGTTGTCGTAGCTCGGGTAGCTCCACATGGCGAGGATGGCCCCCGTCGACGGCACGATGGCGACGACCGCGCCGCGCCGGTTGCCGAGGGCGGTTGCCGCCGCGAACTGCACGCGCGAGTCGATCGTCAGGGTCACGGTCTCGGAGCGGTCCTGGGCGGTGAACAGGCCGCCAATGTTGTTGACCCCGATCGGCGCCGACCGGCCGCTCAGCTGGCCGTCGTACTGGCGTTCGACGCCGTCGCTTCCGTAGGTAAACGAGTAGTAGCCGACGATCTGGGCGAAGAGCGCCCCGGCCGGATAGGTGCGCAACAGCTTGTCGATGTCGTTGCTCGGTACGGAGTGGGCCAGGACCTTGCCGTCGGCCGAGAGGATGTCGCCGCGCGGACGGGAGAAGTCCCGGGTGGCTATGCGGGTGTTGCGGGGATCGTGGGCCAGCTTGTTGGCGTCGACCACCTGGAGGTAGTTGAGCTGCAAGAAGAGGGCGAGGAACAGGACGAGCATGCCCAGGCCGACGAAGCGGATCTGCCGGTTCATGAGCCGGTGGAGATGCGGAGGAGGAGCGCGAGAAGGACGTAGTTGGCGACCAAGGACGAGCCGCCGTAGGAGATAAACGGCAGCGTGATGCCGGTGAGCGGTGTCAGTCGGGTGACGCCCGCCATGATGATGAAGGCCTGCAGGCCGATCGTGAACGTCAGGCCGGTCGCGAGGAGCTTGTCGAACTCCCGCTCCGCTCGTAGCGCGATGCGGAGCCCGGTCCCCACGATGATCACAAACGCCAGCACGATCGCGGCGGTTCCGAGGAGGCCGAGCTCTTCACCGATGGCGGCGAAGATGAAGTCCGTCGCCACCTCCGGGATGCGCGTCGGGCTCCCCAGACCCAGGCCGCTGCCGGCCAGGCCGCCCGAGCCCATCGCGTAGAGCCCCTGGATGACCTGGTAGCCCGCCGTCTGGGCGTGCGCCCACGGGTTGATCCACACCTGGATCCGGCTGCGCGCATGGGCGAAGGTCTTGTACGCGAGACCGGCGCCGGCGACGAACAGGGTGAAGCCGACGCCGAGGTAGGCACCCCGGCCGGTCGCCACCCACAGCATGGCGATGAACAGCGCGAAGAAAAGGAACGACGTGCCCAGGTCGTTCTCGCTGAACAGCACCACCAGCGACGCGCCCCACGCCAGCACGATCGGGCCCAGATGCTTCGGGTCGGGAAGAAACAGCGGGCCGACCCGCCACGTCGGGCGGGCTTGGAGCTCGCGCTTGTCAACGAGGTAGGACGCGAAGAAGACGGCCAACGCCAGTTTGGCCAGCTCGCCCGGCTGGAACGTGATGCTGCCCACCCGCACCCAGAGGCGGGCGCCGTTGATGTTGCGCCCGATGTGGGGGACAAGCGGGAGGAGCAGGAACGCCACCCCGAGAAACGCCAACGTGTAGCGGTACCGCTCCAGATCGCGGGCCCGCCGGACCACGGCCAGTGTGAGGACGAACGCGCCGACGCCGAGGATCGTCCAGGTGGCCTGGAGCGCGGCCAGGCGGTGGTCGAGCCGCGCGATAAAGACGTAGCCAAGCCCGTTGAGGAGCCCGGCCATCGGCAGGAGGATGGAATCGGCCGTCGGCGCCCAGATGCGGAGGGCGACGTGGGCCAGGAGGAGAAGGCCGAGGATGATCCCGAGGAACGGCCCCGCGTTCGCCGGCATCTCCGAGGTGCGGCCGAGGCTGGCCAGGATGTAGGCGCTCACGACGATCAGGGCGACGAGGACGATCAGCCCGAGTTCGGTGCGCCGGCGGGGCCGGACGGCCTGGATCACGGGACGGATGTAGACGGCGGAGGCAGAGAGGTAGCCGTCGACGGTTGCGGGGGCACCAAGTTGCGGGCCACGTAGTCGGTCGCCGCGGCCCGGGACGACTCGAGTTTGTTGCCTTTCACCTCTTCCTGGGCCTGGGCCTGGAGCTGGCTGAGGCTGTAGGGCGTGATCGAGTCCACCGTCGGCTTGAACCAGAGGACCCCGCCCGGCCGGCCCTTGTACACCGTGACCTTCTGTTGCGGACCGACGCCGACGTAGTAATTCGCGCGCGCGTAGACGCCGACGGCGAGGGCGGCACCGGCGAGGACGGCGATGAGGAGCACGAGAAAGCCGACGGTGCGCAACGTGAAGATCGGGGTTCGTGGGGCGGTGGGCGCCGGCGGGGCGTCGACACTCGCGGGGCTTGCCGGGGTGCGCCCTTTCTCCTTCCCCTCATCGGCAGCCTCGGCCGTATGTGGCGCCGGTGCCGGCGCGGGTGCGTCGGCCAGCGCCGCCGAGGCGACCTCCGACCGGTCGTCGTCGTCGGTCACGTCGACGACAACGATCGTGATGTTGTCGTTGCCTCCGCTCGCCTTGGCCTGGGAGATGAGCGCTTTGACGGCCTCTTTCGGGTCAGCCAGGCGTCGCAGCGTCGAGGCGATCTGGCCATCCGAGACTTCGCGGGTGAGGCCGTCGCTGCACAGCACGTACCGGTCGCCGACGAGCGGCAGGAGTTGCAGGCAGTCGGCCTCCACGTCCGGATCGACGCCGACGACCCTCGTGAGGACGTGGCGCTGCGGGTGGACCGCGGCCTCGTCCTCGGAGATCTGGCCTTCCCGGACCAGCTCGGTGACGAGACTGTGATCCTCGGTGAGCTGTTCGAGCTCGCCGTCGTGCAAGCGGTAGGCGCGGGAGTCACCGACGTTCACGATGGCGATGCGTTCTTCGCCGTCTTCGACGACGAGGGCCAGGGTGCAGAGCGTTGTGCCCATGCCGCGCAGCTTCGCTTCCTGCTGGCCGCGCTCCCACACGGCGCGGTTGGCCCGCAGGGTGGCGAGGACGAGGCCGGTGGCGGAGTGGTCCTCTTCGAAGGCGCGGCGCAGCGCTTCGACCGCGGTCAGGGCGGCGACCTCCCCCGCGGCATGGCCGCCCATGCCGTCGGCCACTGCGAAGAGCGAGTCGCCGACCAGCAACTGGTCCTCGTTGTTGCCGCGGACCATCCCCACGTCGCTTCCGCCGGCGGAGCGAAGCGTCGTCATCGGGCGACCTCGAGCTCCGTGCGACCGATCTGGATGCGGTCACCGGGACGAAGCGCCTGCGGCCCCGAGACCTTGTGGCGGTTGAGGAACGTGCCGTTGGTCGAGCCGAGGTCCTCGATCTGCCACGTGCCGTCGGCCTGGAACAGCCGGGCGTGGAGCTGGGAGACGAAGGTGTCCTCAGGCAGCGCGAGCCCGCACCCGATCGCCCGGCCGA
This sequence comes from Actinomycetota bacterium, assembly GCA_003134555.1. Lineage (GTDB taxonomy): Bacteria > Actinomycetota > Acidimicrobiia > IMCC26256 > PALSA-610 > PALSA-610. Next base: position 7,882 of record PLBO01000042.1, on the reverse strand, counting down.
CGGTGAGGTCGGTTTGGCCGTGCTCACCGAGTGGGAACGTCCGCCCTCGCGCCTCGGCCGGGTCGACGACGACCAGGTGCAGCTGCGGATCCGCCACCGGCGGTGGCGCGCCCGGGCCCGGCACCGCCGCGGTTACCTGGGCCGGCCGCACGATCGTGGGGGCCGCGGCCATCGCCGGCGCCGGTAACGGCATCGGCACCGGCACCGGCGCTTGGGCGGCGGGATCCTTCAGTTCCGCCCACACAGCACGCACCACGCGGAGGAAAAACAGGTAGAGGAGGGCGAGCAATGCGAACTTGAGGACGGTCAGGAGCTGGTCGGACATGAGCGTTAGCCGGCGGCCTCGTACCGGATCGACGTCAGGCCGACGGTGATCGTGTCGCCGTCGTCGAGGTGGTGGGTGCTGATAGGCGCGCCGTTGACCTTGGTGCCATTCGTCGAACCGAGATCGACGACGACCGGCCGGCCGTCCTCGACGCGGACCTCGGCGTGGCGGCGGCTCACGTTAGGATCCGCCACCGTGATCTGGCAGTCCGGTAGGCGGCCGATCACGACCGGCTGCCCGCCGACGTCGACGCGGGAACCATCGGGCAGGACCAACGCACCCGTGAGCGCGCCCGCGGGGGAGGGGCGCACCTCGCTGGCGACGAGGAAAGTGCCGGTCCGGAGGTTCGCGTCGGTGGCAAACTCGACGGTCAGCGGGCCGAGGAAGTGGTAGCCCTCGTCCCGGGCGTGCTCGGCCGCGTAGCCGGTCAACTCTCGGACCAGTTCGCCCTCGAAGGATGCGAACCGCTCACGGTCGGTCGCCGAGACGGCCACGGTGAACGCGTTGGGCACGATCACGCCCCGGGTGGCGATCGTGCGGTGCAGGTCGATCTCGCGGGCCAACCTCCGGCCGATCTCCACGGGCTCGAGCCCGCTCCGGAATGCTTTGGCGAAGACACCTTCGACCAGTCGCTCGAGCCGCTGCTCGAACTGCTGAAGTCCCATGGTTGGTGCTCACCTTACCCACGGTGACCGGCGGACGGCCGTTCACCCGGGTCGGTTCGGAGGATTCAAAGCGGCTGACCTGCGGATTCGGGATGGCGTGCGGATCGGATACCCTTACCGACGATCACTCGGGCGAGTGGCGGAATTGGCAGACGCGCAGGATTCAGGTTCCTGTGTCCGAAAGGATGTGGGGGTTCAAGTCCCCCCTCGCCCACCCCGGGCTTCCGACAAAACTCGGCCCATCGCGACGACAAAACCCCCTGAACAGGTCTTCTCGAAGGTTCGAGGAGGTAGCCGGCGCTGTCGTCGGCACCTCAAGCTCCTCCCACAGTCCTGTCTGGCGCCCGGCGTTGCCAGCAAATGACAATCCAAGCCTGGCCCCGGACGCGACAAAGCCCCGGATGGCTCCGGAGTGACGGTATCGCGGCGGTTTAGCCGGTGCGTGGAGGATCAGGCCCGGAGTTCGTCCCAGTGCCTGGCGACTCGGGCTTCCACGCCTCGATCGACCGGGTCCGGCGACGACGAGGAAGACGGCGCACCGCCCCAACGGCCACGGCATCCTCCTCGGCGAGGAATGCGCTGATCTTGCGCAGATTGGCGCCGAAGAGGAGGAATGCGACCAAGACGCTTTGGGCCGTGACTCCCCTCAGGCGCCGACGCTGGGCTTCGCCGAGAGCGTCATGGGCCCCGTCCTTCACATAGCCATTGAAGCCTTCGATCGAATTGCGCAGGGTGTGGTAGACGGCGTGCCACTTGGGCGAGCCGAACAGGAGTTCCTGGCGGAACTTAGCTCCCGCCTCAGGCGGGATCGTCAGGCTCTGCTGGGTGCACACCCGAGGTGGGTTTGCCCGCACGTCGGAACGGACCGGAATGCGGAGCTTCCCTTGCGTCGATTTGAGGGTGAGCGAGGCCGGCTTGAGGTCGCAGCGCGCCGTGGCGTAGGGGGCCGCTGGACACGACACCCGCTGGTGCCCCTCGTCGTCGACCCCGGCCCTGGCCCCGGCGAGATAGAGCCAGCGCTCCTGGAGGAGCCTGTCATAGGTTGCTTCGTCGATGAGGCGCTTGCGATAGTCGCGCGTGGCGTTGATGAGCACGTCGGGGGTCGACGGGCAGTACCAGGCCCCTTCGATCAGCACCAGACCACCGAAGGAGTCCTGCACACCCAGCTGATCCTTCCTATAGTCGAGCACCACCCGGTAATCGAGGGCGAGGGCCGGCAGCTGGAAGTTGTCCGCCTTGGCGCCCGTGTAGGCCATGTCCCCCGCCAGCCACCCCCTAGGGTGACCCCGGGCGTGGACACTGGTGAGCGCCACGATGGCATTCGGTCCCGGGTCGGTACCCGGACGATGCAGGGGGGCCATGCCGATGGCGAGACTAGGAACAGCCGCCAGCGATTCAGGATCGTCGGTGCCCGTGACGACGATGCTCAGTTCGTAGCCCCAAACGGAGTCCTTCTTCGGGGAGGCGTCGAGGTTACGGCGATCTGGCTCGCGGTGGTACCACGCCGCGTCCGGATCCGCCGAATATATGAGAACGGCACGCTTCGAGGCCTTCTCCTTCCCCTCCACCCGGATCTCTTCGCGGGCGAAGGCCTTCACCACGGTGGCGTCAACGGCCACCGATCCCTTCCATTTGCGGCGAAAGGATCGGGGGAGCATACGGAAGCTCGCTTCAAGGATCTGGTTGATGAGCCACACAAGGCGATCGCCACGCATTGCGCAATCCGCTTCGGAACGAATCGAGCGGCGCAAGGCGACCGCAATGTGAAATGCGTCGGCGTCCAGTCGTCGGTTCTTCGGCAGAACCGAAGGGTCCACCAGGTCGAGAAGAGTATGAATCCGGGTGCGGACATTGCGGTAACAGGCCTCCCGGCCCCGGCGGTCGAGCGGGCCGGGGGGATCCGGCACGCCGAGAGACACGCGCATGGTCGAGCTGATCTGGAGAAACAGGACATCGCGCATGCGGGTGACAAGCAGCGGCTCGCCGGTCGTGACGCACAGCACCATGGCTACGAGCACTGCTCGCATAGGAAACGTCTCGGGCCGGCCACCGGGACCCCTCCTATCTTCGTTCCGCCACGCATCAACGCGTTCGAGCACCTTCATGAGATCGACGAGCTGGACCGCCTTTTGCACCATGGCGTCGGGTATCACCAGTCCGCGAGGCGATGGCGCGTCGACCGGAACCTCGGGCTCATTAAAAATCAAGGGAAGCGGGAACTGCCTCACTGCCGAGCCTGGCGAAGCTGACGGCGGGCCTCGTCGGAGTCCAGACGCTCGGCGAAGGGCAGGTACTTCGCGACCTGGGCGGCGGCCACTCCGGCGGCCTCGGCGATGACCGAGAGGTGCGTGCCCGCCGAGAGGTGGGAAACCATCCAGCTGATGCGCAGACGAAGCGTGTTCAACTCCGGGGCGTCGCCCGAAGGGCAACGCTCCAAGAAATTGGGCAACTGGTGGCGACTGACCTTCGTGCGCTCGGGGAACAGAAATGGTCGGGAGCCCACCTCGAGGGAGCGAGCGTGAACCGCCTCGGCCCAGCGGTCTATGACCGGCACCGAACGTGCCGTGCGTCCGATCAGGTTGACCACGACCGCGTCACAGTCCACGGCGACATCGGTGCCCACCAACCGGCACATCTCCTGGCTGGTGAGGCCTGCTCCGAAACCGAGGGCTACAACGCCCGAGGCGTTGTCCCGGAACCGGTCCGTGGGAAGACCTCGACACCAAGCCGTGAGGGCGGTGACCTCCCTGGCTGTGTAGGGCCGCAGAGGATCGGGGCGGTAGAGTGGGAGGGGGCGAGGAGGATAGTGCTCGGGGCCGAGGACGGCCGCCCCGACGGCTCGCAGATGCCGTCGGTAGTTGAGCCTCGTGCCGGGGGCGAGATGCGAACACCCCTCCTGGGCGAAGCGGTCGAGAACGTCTGGCATAAAGAGCTCACTTGGCTCGATCGGCTGGCCCAGGGTGTCCGCCCACAGGGCCAGCTGTGTCACTGTCGTCAAAAGTGCTCGAGCCCCGTAGACGCAGGTGGGTTCGGCCTTTTCGACCGAGGACCGGACGACGGGCCCGATCCGACTCCACTGTGCGGCGGATACTTTGGCTGGGGTGAAACGGGCGATGGCGTCGCTCACCGAATCCTCCGGGCGAACTGGCTCACCGGCGAAGAACCATCGGGCACTGCGGTCGTCGAGGAAGGATCGGTCACCAACATGGGGAACCGGGGGCAGTGACGTCGACTCCAGACCTGCGGCCGAGAGCCTTGCGTTTGACAACGACTCGGCGAGAAAGCTCGGTAGATGCGATGCGTCTGGCTCCTCGTCCGACCTCGTCTCCTCGTTCCCGCTTCGTCCCATCGGACGTCCTCAGCCTCGAAAAATGACCCTCTACATCGAGGTTGGCCGAAGATCCATTCAGAGGGGGGGACTAGGTAGAGGAATTTTCTGCCCTCTGAATAGGACTTATCCCGCAAGGCTCTGAGATTTCTCCAATTGGGTTCGCCAGGGAGGAGCGATTCGGCACTTTTGGAGAGCTCATTGGCTCCCTGTACGAGCCAGGGAGCGATATCAGGCGAGGACACGGATGTCGCCATGCCAAGCGCACCAGCAACACTCCGGCGAGGCAGGTGGTGGCTCGGGCTGCTCCAAGACTGAAACCACTTCGGTGAGGAAGCACAGGAACGCCTCGTCGTCACGTTCAACTTCGAGCCACCGCAGGTCCCCGCACAAGGCGGCTTTCTCATCGGTTCCGACGAAGGAGGCGGGCACGAAGCTCAGCAAGCCGAGTTCACTCACCGTCGTTGCCGGCCCGGAGGCCGGGTTCTCCAAAGCTAGGGCGTAGGCATGGAGCTGGCGGGAGTACTTCTCCACGTTGGCGGCGCCGGGCTCGGCGGTCTTCATGTCGATGACCGCCGTCGTCCCGTCGTCGCAGTCAACGAGCACGTCCACCCGACCCCTGATTAGGCATGCCGAGTTCGCTCCCATGGGGACGATCGCTGCCGACCTCACCCACTGATCCCGCCCCACGAACACGCCCGGTGGCATGCCTGGAACGAGCGCATCGGCCCGCTCGCCCAAATAGCAGTCCTTCATCGCCCGGTCAATCTGGTTGAACACCACGGGGAAGGGTCCCCGGGGCCGGGGCTGTTTAAGGACGATCTTGTTATAGAAGCAGCGTGGGCAGTCGTCCCAAAGGAACGTGAGATCGGTCGGACTCAGTGCCCAAGGGACGAGGACCTCCCCGCAAAATATGGGATGGATCATCCTGCGAGCTCGATCGCGACCAGGCCCACCCAGGCGCGTTTCACTAGCCTTGGTCATGTCAGTACCTCCAAGTAGGTGCTGGCCGGGCCCGGGGGTGTTAGCGCACCGCCCGGGCCATTGTCACTGTCAATCGGTAGGCTACATGAGTGCCGGATGAGCTGTCAATCGCTGCACTACAGAGGGCAGGATGCGAACCAGTAGGTCTGGCGGAGATCGCCGCCCGGCTCGGGGTCCAACGGCAAACAGCGGGAATGTGGCGACATCGCGGACTGCTTCCTGAGCCAAAATGGGCGGTGAGCGGTCAACCAGCTTGGAACTGGCGCGACATCGAGGCGTGGGCGAAGCAAACTGGGCGACTTTGAGTCGTAGCTCTACCTTGGCGGTGGCTTGAGTCCTTTGACCAAAAACGCAGGGTCGACCCCGAGTCCTACGGCTAGCTTGCAGATGTTGTGTAGGGAAAGGTTCCTCATCCCTCGTTCGACCTGGCCTACGAAAGTCCAGTGAACACCGGCTTCTCGGGCGAAGGCTTCTTGGCTCAGTTTCAATTTCTCTCTGCGAGACCGAACGCGGCGTCCGAACTCGGCTGTTGTGGGTGATAGTGGCTGAGGCATCTTGACCCCAACACCATCCGTCCCAAGCCTTCATGACCAGAGAATCTGCATCCCAACTGTATAAGTCCTATTCTTGTGGGAGACTTGACCAGTTGGGGGGTGATGGGTAAGCGCCGTCATTTTCTCCCTGGAATGCTTTTCAGATTCAATCGGGGATCGGATGCGGACTCAATCTAGGGATCAGACGCACAAGGTTCTGAAGTACGCCTGTGCCGCCAGCCTCGTCGCCGGGATCACCATCGCCGCTGTTCCCATCCAAGTCGCCGCAGCTGCCACCGACATCGTCACCAACTGCAGCGGCTCTGTGTCTGACTCGGGCTCCCTGCCCTATGTAGTGAAGAATGCCGGTTCGGGCCAGACAATCACGTTCTCAGCCTTTTGCCCTCCTGGCTCTCCCATTTCGCTTGCCAGCACCATCGTCATCGCTACCAATCTGACCTTTGACGGGCCGGCCGCAAACGACCTGGCGGTGAGTGGAAACGGGAAGGCGGAGGTCTTCGAGGTGACACCAGGTGTAATCACAAGTGTCTCCGGACTGACTATCGAACATGGGACCGGCCTCCAGGGCGGCGGCATCTACAATCAGGGCACGCTGACAGTGACCGCAAGCACATTGTCCGATAACAGCGCGAACGGTGACGGTTACGGCGGGGCCATCTTCAACAACGGCGGAACGCTCACCGTCACTGGATGCACTTTGTCGGGAAACTCTGCCAACAATTCCGGTGGCGGTATTTCGAGCAACAACGGCGTGGTGACGGTTACAGACAGCACCCTCTCCGCCAACAGCGCGGGCAACTATGGCGGAGGCATTGAGAACTACGACAGCACAGTAACTGTCACGAACAGCACCTTGTCGGGGAACCACGCTGGCACTGACGGTGGAGGCATCTTCAATGGTGGTGGCGAGAACGGAATCGTCAGCAATGTGAACCTCACCGACAGCACCTTGTCCAACAACGCTGCCAGTCAGAATGGAGGTGGCATTTACAATGGTGTCACCGCCCACATTGCGGATAGTACCGTTTCCGGCAACGGCTCTCAGTACGGCGGTGGCATCGACAACAACGGCACGCTAACCATCATCGCCAGCACCGTGGCAGGCAATCGCGCCTTGATTGTGGCCGGTGGCGGTGGCATTTACATTGCAGGAACGGTGAGTGCGATGGCCACCATTGTGGCCAATAACGCTTCAGGCGGAGATTGCTCTGGGGCCATTACAGACACAACCGATGGCTACAACCTTGACGACGATGGCACCTGTGGCCTCACCGCCGGCCACAACGATCTTTCACCGACTCCTGCTGGTCTTGATCCAGTGGGACTCCGCGACAACTATGGTCTCACCCAGACGATCGCCTTGGAACCGGGAAGCCACGCTATCGGAGTGGTCAAGGCCGCGTGGCTGTGCTCGACTCCTGACCAGCGAGGAGCGATACGACCCACCCCCTGCGACACCGGTGCGTATCAGGTCGTCGTCCAATCGGGGCAGACACTCGCGTTCACCTCAACCACGCCGTCGAACGCGACAGTGCGCGGTCCGAGCTATGCCGTCTCGGCCGCAGCTTCCTCAGGTCTTTCCGTTTCCCTGAGCGTCGATGCGTCGACATTTTCTGTCTGTTCGATGATGGGCTCGATGGTGAGCTTCAACGGTGTAGGGACATGCACGATCGACGCCAACCAGTCTGGTAGCGCCAACTTCATCGCGGCACCGCGAGTTCAGCAGTCCTTCGGAGTGAGTCCGGGATTACCCTCCACACCCGTGATCACGAACGTTCCCGCTGCCGGGGAGGCCATCCTCGGTGGCAGCTTCATGCCCGTCGTGAGCACCACCGGTGACGGGGCGACATCGGTTACCTCATCGACGTTGACGGTGTGCAGCGTGTCCTCCTCTGGCACCGTGGCCTACGTCGAGCTGGGTACGTGCACCCTGACGGCCCACGTTGCGGCTGGGACCAACTACACCGCCGCGGACGGCTCCCCACAGAGCTTCAATGTTGGCGCACCACCACCGCCACCACCACCG
>PLBO01000030.1 GCA_003134555.1 Actinomycetota bacterium | reverse complement strand
TCATTGGCCGTCGCAGTGCCGATCCACGACGAGGAGGCCATCGTCGGCGCCGCGAGAGCGGCCGAATCGATGAACCGAGTGCACGACCGTACCTACGCGACGTGGGCGGCGATGCTCGGCATCGGCCTCATCGCGCTCGTTATCGCGGCTCTGCTCGGCCGGCGTCAGGCGCGGCGGCTCTCGATCCCGATCAACGACATNNACTTCACGGCGCGTGTCGACCCTCACGACGTTCCCGAACTCGCCCGCGCCGCCAACGCCCTCAATCAAACCGCAACCCGGCTCGGCGACCTGATGACACGCGAGCGATCGTTCACCGCCGACGTGTCGCACCCTCTCGCAACGCCGCTGACCAGCCTGCGCCTCAGTTTGGAGAGCGCGCTCCTGATACCGGGCATCGACCAACCGGCTGCCATCGAGGACGCCGTGGCCGAGGTGGAACGCCTGCAACACACGATCACCACGCTGCTTGCACTCGCACGAGACACGCCCCTCGCGTCGGCGGTCTGCGACGTCGGGCGCGCGTGCTCCGACGTCGCCGAGCGGCATCGAGGATCCCTTGCGGCTGCCGGCCGTCCGCTCCGACTCGACATCGCGCACGGACTTCCGGACGCGCGGTGCTCCGCCGACGCGCTACGCGAGATCGTCGAGGTGCTCGTTGACAATGCCGAACGTCACGGAGCCGGCGCGGTCGTGATCCTGGGAAGGCGAGCCGGAGCGGGGATCGTCGTGGAGATCGAGGACGAAGGCGCGGGCATCGCCGGCGACACTGCTNNGCCTCGCGCTGGCCCGTGCCCTTGCCGACGCGCACGGAGCGCGGCTGCGGTTGACCCGCGCGGCTCCCCACCCCGTCTTCTCGATTGTGCTTCTCACCGCCGGAACAGACGCCTGACGTGAGTTGGCATTTGGCGAACGTTGGAACCAGCGATGAGCCTCACGCGGCCGGGCCGGGTTCGAATGCGGGCGCGCGTTCGGCGTTGGTCGCGTTCTGTGTGCTCGCAGTTGCCGCGTTTCCTCTGTACCTGACTCTGGGACGCGGGTGGTGGTTCTACCTCGACGAATGGGGCTTCCTCACGTCGCGAAGTGTCGGGAGCGCGAGTGACCTGTTGCGTCCGTACAACCAGCACTGGACGACGCTGCCGATTCTGGCGTGGCGCGCGCTGTGGCAACTCGTCGGTGCGCGTTCGTATCTTCCCTACCAAGCGCTGAGCGTCTCGGCCCACGTCGTGGTCGCCGCGCTCTGTCGAGCGGTGATGCGGCGCGCCGGGGTCCGGCCGTGGGTCGCGACGGTCGCCGCCGGAGCACTCCTGTGCTTCGGTACCGGAGCGCAGAACATTCTCTCCGCGTTCCAGATCGCGTTCACCGGCGCGCTCGTGTTCGGACTCGCGCAGTTGTTGCTCGCCGATCACGAGGGCCCGCTCGATCGCCGGGNNCACGAAGGCCGGTTGGATCGCCGAGACCACATCGGCCTTCTCGCCGGTCTGCTCGGGCTCATGTGCTCGGGTGTCGCGATCGCGATGGTTGCCACCGTCGGGGTGGCGACTCTGTTGCGCCGTGGCCCGCGCGTTGCCGTGTTCCACACGCTACCGCTCATCGCGATCTATCTCGCGTGGTACGAACGGTACGGCCGGTCCGGGGCAAAGTTCGTGGGGACGATCGGCCAGACTGTCGCTTTCACCCGAACCGGCATCGCTGCGACGTTCACCGCCCTCGGTCAGGTAGCCGGAGTAGGAGCGATGCTCGCGGTGTCGCTCGTCGTGGGGCNNGTTCTTCGTCATCGCAGCCGTCGGCCACAAACGCGGCCAGGCCGTTGTGGTGCTTCCGAAGGAATCTCGATACCTGTACGTCGCGGCGGCACTGTTGCTGCCGGTAATCGCGATCGCGGTCGACCAGATTCTTCGTCGATCGCGCCCACTCGGCGCGCTCGCCGTGGCGCTACNNCTCGCGATCGGTGATGCTCTCGATCGCGCGGCTCCCGCTCAGCGCTCGCGCCCCGGGGTCGCTGCGGCCTGATCCGGTCGGCGCTCCGTCGGTGTCCATCCGATGGCTGCGAGCCGAAGTGCAAGCCGGTCGGATTCCGAGACTGCAACATCCCTCTGCGACGCTGCTCGCGTCGAATCGGCTTCGCCTCTCGCTCATGGAGCTCGACACCGGCTCGAACGAAGCATGCGCACCGTTGACCGCACCCGCTCTCCGTCACCTCGCTCGGGGAGAACAGATTGGCATCGGCGATGGCGCCGTAGAGGTGACCGTGCGCGAGCCCTCGGGGCCACCGGGAGTCGTGACCTTCGGAAACGTGCTCTTCCGGTCAAGTCGATTGGATCACGCTCTCCGGTCGGTGCTCGGTCCGCTCACCGTTCGCGTTGCGCCGGCACGCGGACATCGAGCACAGCTCTGCTGACGGAGCCGCCTCTCGCGAGCCGCCCAGCTTCCGGTCAAGGTTTGGTAAAAGGAGCCCCGAGCGACTATCCGAAGTAACTCGCGGTGAGGTGTTATGGAGCAATGTCGGGTCGGAGCTCTTCGAGACGTCGCGCGATCGCGTCGATGGCGGTGTTCGCGCTCTCGCTGACCTTGGCCGTGCNNCACGTGTCGACGAAGGCGGCCGCCACGGCGACGATCCAGTCCAACGGAACGTTCGTCATCCCGCGCGCCGCCCTCGCATTCCAACCAGTCGACATGAACATCGGCCCACCGCACCCATCGATCGGCCCGGTCGCCGTTCAGCTCGTCGCGATGAGCGACTTCATCGGCGCGGTCAACC
>PLBO01000088.1 GCA_003134555.1 Actinomycetota bacterium | reverse complement strand
GCGCAGATCCAACGCGACCTACTGCCGCTCGCGAAGACACGCGGCCGTCGCGTGATCGCGGTCTACGGCGGGGTGGGCTACGAGACGCAGATTCGTGAGCTCCGCCGTGGTGTCGACGTGTTGGTCGCGTGTCCGGGCCGTCTGATCGATCTCGTCGAGCGGCGTGCGGTAGAGCTCGACGGCATCGAGATCGTCGTNNGCCGACCGCATGGCCGACATGGGCTTCTTGCCGCAGGTGCGCAAGCTGCTCGATCTCGTCTCGGAGAATCGTCAGACGATTCTCTTCTCGGCGACGCTCGACGGCGACATCGGCGCCCTTGCACGTGAGTACCAGAACGACCCGGCGCGGCACGAGGTCGGCGAGATCGAGCCCGACCTCGACGCTTCGACGCACGCGTTCTGGCACATCGAGGCGACGGAACGCCCGCGCCACACCGCCACGTTGATCAACAAGCACGGCTCGACGATCGTGTTCTGCCGTACGCGCCACGGTGCGGATCGGCTCGTCAAGCAACTGTCCGCCGCCGGTGTCTCGGCCGCGTCGATCCACGGTGGTCGTTCGCAGGGCCAGCGTGATCGCGCGCTGCAGTCGTTCAAGCAAGGCCACGTCGACGCTCTCGTCGCGACCGACGTCGCCGCGCGCGGCATCCATGTCGACGGCGTCGCGTGCGTCGTGCACTTCGATCTCGCCGAGGACGCCAAGGCGTACCTGCACCGCTCGGGTCGTACCGGGCGGGCGGGCGCATCCGGCGTCGTGGTCACGCTCGTCTCCGACGCGTTGGTCCGCGACGTCCGGCGCCTGCAGAAGGACATCGGGCTCGAAGGCACGCTCGAGCGAATGGGCCGGGTGCCCGCGAGCTCGGCAGAGCCGAAAGCTGCACCGAGGCGAGCCGAGACACGCCCGTCCCGCCATGCGCCGCGCCGGCCGGAGACGGCAGCACCGCCGCGTCGCAGCGCTTCCCGCGAGCGTCGGCGTCAGAGGCGCGGCTCAGCCGGCTGAGTTGGCCGAGTCGGCTGAGTGGTCGACGCGTTCGACGTCGGCGAACTGCAGCACGCGCGTGATGTCGGTGGGCGACACGATGCCGACCACCGCGTCGCCGCGGGTTACGACGATGCGACCGTCGCCGCCGGCCTTGCTCCGGCCCAACACGTCGAGTACCGGCTCGTCGGGCGTTGCGATGGTGATGTCCGCGACCGGCCAGGCGATCTCGGAGACGCGTGTCGACGTGCGATGCGACGGTGGCACCGAGCGGAGACGGCCGAGGGTCACGAGTCCGGCCAAACGTCCGGCACCGTCGAGGACCGGGAACGACGAGCAGTGGCGCGCGAGCACGTAGTCGTGCAACACCTCGTCGACGCTCATGTCGTCGCGCACCGTGATCGGGTCTGCCGTCATGAGGTCGCGCACACGCGTCGTTCCGAGGCCGCGCGTCATGCGGACCTGCTCCTCTTCGGAGCGTGAGGCCGACAGCAGGAACCATCCGAGCAGCACGAGCCAGAGTCCCGACACGTCGGCGCCGAGGACGAACTCGAGGAAGCCGAGCGCGATGAGGATGAAGCCGAACGCGCGGCCCGCGTGCGCCGCGTCGATTGCGGCGCGCGTTCGATCGCCGGTCTGGCGCCAGCGGATCGCGCGCAGCACTCGTCCCCCGTCGAGCGGCGCCGCGGGGATCAGGTTGAACAACGCGAGCAGGAGGTTGACCGAGCCGAGCCAGGCCGCGCACGCGACGAGCAGCCCGGCGACGCCCGCCGCGGAGAACAGTGCCGCGGCGCCGAGACCCGCCAAGCCGACCACGATGCTCGTCGCCGGTCCGGCGATCGCGATGCGCAGATCGCCGGACGGCGTCTTCGGTTCCTGTTCGATCGCCGACACTCCGCCCAGGAGCCACAGTGTGATGTCGCGAACCGGGAGTCCCTGGTGGCGCGCGACGACACAATGCGCCAACTCGTGTGCGAGGAGCGCCGCGAAGAACGCGACGGTCGTCGCAAGGGCTGCGGGCCAGTACTCGGATGCGGAATAGCCCGATGCGAGGCTGGGCAGACCGGCCGCCGCGAGACTCCAGGTGAGCAGCCAGAAGATGACGAGGACGCTCCAGTCGAGCTTGATGTCGATGCCGTCGATCGAGCCGACGCGTACTGTCTTGAGCCCATGCATGTCAGGTCCTCGGTTCTTCGTCGGCTGCGAGGCCCGGTTCGCAGGTCTTGGTTCTACCCACGGTTGAACTCCTGTACGTCCTGATCCGTATCTCGTGGCGATGCACACGAAGATGACAGCGCTCGGCCTACTGGCGTTGACAGCGCTGGCGGCGTGTGGATCGTCGAAGGCGACGGTCACACCCTCCGCACAGCCTTCAGCGCCGACGTCGACGAGCGCGCCGACCTCGACGAGCGCACCGACCTCGACGCCGGTCGTGATGACCGCGACCGTCTCGAAGTTCGGTTCGGTGCTCGTCGACGGCAAAGGCATGACGCTCTACACGTTGACGAACGGCGGCAAGCAAGTTGCGTGCACCGGTCAGTGCGCAACCTTCTGGCCGCCCCTGCTGCTGCCGGCCGGCACGATGACGGCGATGGGAGCGTCGGGCGTGACGGGTCTCGGAACCGCGACCGCAGCCGGGGGATTGCAGGTCACCGAGAACGGCGCCCCGCTGTACCGATTCTCGATCGACAAGGCGCCCGGTGACGCGAAGGGCGAGGGCATCTCGAGCTTCGGTGGCGTGTGGCACGTGGTCGTAGCCGACAAGGCTGCGACGACCGCGCCGGCAACGATGCCGCCCGTCGTGACGAGTCCGCCGACGACCGCCAGTTCCGGGTACGGCGGCTACTGACGCGCGAGTCGCGCGTGGACGGCGTGGGCGAGCTTGCCGACCGCTTGGGGCGGAAACGGCGAGACGCTGCTCACGTTGATCTCGCAGAGGATGTACGTGTCGACGTTCGCTTCGGCCTTCGGCCCGTAGAGGAAGTCGGCATCCCACAACAGCGGTAATTCGGACTTGTCGATGCCGACCAGCCCAGGGAGGGCTGGGACCCACTCCTGCTCGAGTCTCGCTTTGAGGTTTGCGAACTCCGGTTCGGACGAGTCGTACATGGTCTTGGCCGCGGGCAGGCCCAAGACTTCGCTCGGCGGGGGAGTGTCGGTGTGGGGCGAAGAGGCTCGAGGTTGTTGGCGCGCGAAGCCGACGACTTCGTCCCGCACGAGGTAGGCGCGGATCATTCCCTCTGGAAGCCGGGACACGAACGCTTGGTCGATCAGCTTTCCCGCCCCGGCGAAGTACTCCTTGCACCGGTCCATGAAGGTCGCGACCACGACCTCCTCTGTAACCGCGTCCCTCGGCGCGGCGTGTTGGATGCGCGCGATCGCGTTGTCGTTGTCGGTCAGATCGACCTTCCACACTCCGATGCCGCCGTTGCCCCGATTCTGTTTGAGGACGCGCGGCTGCCCCAGGGCCAGCCGCGCCGGGAACTGCTCCTTGAACTCCGCGAGCGTCGTATAGAGATGGATGTCGTTCGCCCAACCGAGCCGTCTCGTCCGGAAGAGCACTTCCTTGGTGCCCATCTTCTGGATCACCTCGGGATGCGCGCTCACCCAAACACCGTGCGATGACACCTCCTGCAACATGACGTCGAGCTTGCTGCGGTCCTCGCCGCCGCCAATGGGGTCGACCCAAACCAGCACTCCGTCGAGCTGCAGGAGCTGATCGCGCACTTCGTCGACCACCTCATCGCAGTACACCGCCGGTTGCGCGGCGATTCCGAGATCCGCCAGGGCATCGAAGACCGGCCGGAGGCGATCGTTCCGGGGGGTCGCGTTCTGCCTGGGGTCGCGATCGCCCCGCCAGAGCAGCGCGACTCTCCCGATGCGGTCTGCAGACACGCCAGATCCTCGCGCGTGGCCACGCACTCGAAAATGCGCGCCCGGCAGGATTCGAACCTGCGACCCACGGCTTAGAAGGCCGTCGCTCTATCCAACTGAGCTACGGGCGCGGAGCTTGAACAACCGGTAAGGAAACTACCGGAGTGTGGTCTGCGGAACCGCTTGTTGGCTGGGGCGCAGACGGCGCGATACTGACGCCCTCAGTGGATTTGCGATCATCTCCGAGGATGCGGATGTGGCGAACGGCCAGGTGTCGAGGCGCGGCGACGCGTGTCGCGGCTTGCGTCCTCGCGCTCTGGTTGATGCTCGTCCCGACGATGTCCGTCGCGGCGGCTGCACCCAAGGCACTGACCCTCACCAAGGTCTCCGTGCTGCCCAACAAGGTGTGGACGGACACTGGCGTGGCGTTGCGATCGGGCGATGCGATCACGATTCGGGCCGCGGGCCGGATCCACTTCGGGGCACCCCCGATCGACCGGCTTTCGGCCGCGGGTATCCCACGCAGGAAGCTGTGCGACGCGATCAATGTCCGGGTGCCCGGTAACTCGACCTGGCCCGCACCCAAACTCGACTGCTGGTCGCTGATCGCACGGATCGGCGCGGGCGCGCCTTTCCCGATCGGCAACGTGAAGTCCTTCCACGCAACAACCGACGGCGAGCTCTTCCTCGGAGTGAACGACAACTTCCTGCGCGACAATTCGGGGAAATGGTCTGCGACCCTGGTCGTTACGCACCCACCGGCGAAAGCGTCCACGAATTTCCTGCCGTTCGCGCTCATTGGAGTCGCGATACTCGGCGCGCTCGTGGGCGTCTTCTTCCTCGTGGCTCGGGCGCGCCGGAACGCTCCCGGTCGCCGTCGTAAACCCAAGCCGGCACGAGCGCGTAAACCGGAACCGCCGCCGAAACCGGTGCCCGCGCCCGCCGCGCCCGCCGCTCCGGTCGCAACGAGCGGTATGGAGAGGCCGCCCGAGGTCGTTCTGGCGCCGGGCGTCGCCGGGCCCGACCTCAGCGCGTACACCGAGGTGAATATCTTCGAGGTCGAATTCTCCGATAGCACGTCTTTGCGTGTCGGCTACAACTACTTCCCCGAGGGCACGCTCGTGCACGTGCGCATCGCGCAGCGTGCGCGGGCCTCGGTCGTGGGCGAATTCGTCACCGACGGTGGCGGGGCCATCTACCACTTCGTCACTGTTCCCCTCGAGACGGAATTGGAGCCGAACCCCGAGGGCGCCGACGTGTATTTCACCTGGGACATCGGTGGCGTTCCGTTCCAGTACTCGGTGCGGCGGGATCCCGTCCGCTGAACCGAGCCCGTCCGGACTCTTGGTCCGACTTCGCGCCGAAACCGGACGGAAGGTGTGCTCACTACCCATAACGAACGCGCGGCGATTCATGGCTGATCCAGGCGTCACACGCTGCGTGGTCGGCGACGAAGGCCACGTCAGGGTGCACGAGCTCGCTCTCGGAGCGTGAACAGTCGCCGATCCGTGACGTGTGTCTCTCGGTTAAATCTCGGCCGGGCCCTCGCATTTTGGCTGCTCAAGCGAGTATCGTGACCGCACTGGGAAGCCGAGAAAACGCAGCTCGGCAGGGGTTCGGGAGCATTTCCACGGATGAGTAGGGCGGGTACGCGCGTTACAGCGCGGAATGCGCATATGTCTCGCGCACGAGGCCACGCAGCGTGAAGCGCGCACGCGGGCGCGAGCCGGTCCCCCTGCAAGCGAGTGCAGAGCTCGTCCCGAACCTGTCGGTGGCGGAAGCGCGCGTCCGCATGGGCGATTTGCTGGTGCGGACCGGCGTCGTCACCCGCGAGGCCGTCGAGGACGCCGCCGATAGCAAGGACGGGCAACCCCTCGGCGCGCTGTTGATCGAGCGCGGCCTCGTCGGCGAGCGCGACGTGACCCGTGCGCTGAGCGAGCAGTTGCACGTTCCGGTGGTCGACCTGCGCGACGTGCGGCCCGAAGAGGCTGCGACCGCATTGCTCGATCCCGCCGACGCGCACCGCTACGACATGTTGCCGTTGTTGATCAACGAGGGCGCGCTGACGGTCGCCGTGGCCGATCCGCTCGACGCCGGCCTGCTCGCTGTTCTGCGTGCGCTCCCCGTAGCCGAAGTACGGCTCGCCCTCGGGCCGCCCACGCTGCTGCGCAATCGGGTCAATCAGACGTATCCCGCTTTGTCGGCGGTCAGCACCGACATCGAGGCGTTCCGCGCCAGCGACGTTCTGTTCGATCCGGTGGAAACGATCGAGAAGGTCGTCGATCCCCACGCGCCGATCGTGCAGGTCGTGAACAAGATCGTCACGCAGGCGCTGCGCGACCGTGCCTCCGATGTGCACATCGAGCCCGCCGAGGATTGTGTGCGGGTTCGGTTCCGTATCGACGGCGCGCTGAAGGACGTCGTCAACCTTCCGCCCGAGATGGGCCCCGCGCTCGTCAGCCGGGTGAAGATCATGGCGGAGATGAACATCGTCGAGCGCCGCCGCCCGCAGGACGGTCAGTTCGAGATGAACATCGACGGCCGCGATCTCGACGTGCGCGTCTCGACCACGACGACGATCTGGGGCGAGAAGACGGTGCTGCGGTTGCTGGACCGCACGCGCTCGCTCTACCGCCTCTCCGAGCTCGGGATGCCAACTGACTCGGGTGCGCTGTACTCGAGCATCGTCAGCTCGCCTTTCGGCATGGTGATCGTCGGCGGCCCGACCGGGAGCGGCAAGACCACGACGCTCTACGCGACGTTGTCGGAGATCAACCGCGACGACATCAACGTGATGACCATCGAAGACCCGGTCGAGTACATCTTCCCCCGGGTCAACCAGATCCAGATCAGCGATCAGGCAGGTCTGACCTTCGCCACCGGTTTGAAATCGATCCTGCGCCAGGACCCCGACGTGATCCTGGTCGGCGAGGTCCGCGATGTCGAGACCGCCCGTATCGCGGTGCAGTCGGCGCTTACAGGTCATCGCGTGTTCTCGTCGGTGCACGCGATCGATGCCGTCTCGTCGCTCTACCGGCTACTCGACATGGGCATCGAGCCGTTCCTGATCACCTCCGCGATCATCGGCGTCGTGGCGCAGCGGCTGGTGCGCCGCATCTGCAAGTCGTGCGGTGTCGCGTACGAGCCGACGATGGCGGAGCTGACGATCTACCGGAAGCTCGGCGGCCGCGAGAAGGACCACTGGATCCGCGGCGAGGGTTGCCAGTTCTGCTCGGGAACGGGCTACTTCGATCGGGTCGGGGTTTACGAAGTGCTCGCGATCACTGATGAGCTGCGCCAGTGCGTGGTCGACGGCAAGCCGCCGCGCGACGCCCGCGACCTCGCGATTCAGCAAGGTCTGCGCACATTGCAACACGAGGCAGTCCAGCTCGTCCAGGCGAACGTGACAACCATGGAAGAGGTCGTCAAGCACGTCCTCGTGAACGAGGGGCTCGAGTGAGCATCGAAACGATACCGCCGCCGCCCGCATACGGCGCGCAACCGTCGAACCCGTACCCGGAAGAGGCCAAGACTCCGTGGTACAAGGCGGAGTTCTTCGTCACGCGGCCCGTGAAGCTCGAAGAGATCATGAATTTCTCGCGGCAGGTCTCCTCGTTCCTGCGTTCTGGTATTCCGATTCTCGACTCTCTCGCCGTCGTGGGTGAGGAGAACGCATCAACGAAGATGCAAGAGCTCATCGTTGATGTGCAGCGCCGGCTTCGTGCGGGGTCCAGCTTCGGCGACGCGATCGCTCAGCATCCGAAAGTGTTCCCCGGCTACTACATCGCCGTCGTCCGGGCCGCAGAGCTCACGGGCCGGCTCGACAATGCGCTGGAGCAACTCGCGGAGTACCTGGAGCGTGAAGTCACGGCGCGCAAGCAGCTCAAGAGCGCGTTGACGTATCCGTCGATCGTGTTTGTCCTTGCGATCGCCGCGATGATCGTGATGGCGGTGTTCGTGTTGCCGAAGTTCCGGGATCTGTATACGAGTTTGCACGCGCACTTACCGCTCCCGACGCGCATGCTGCTCGGCTTCACGAATGTGATGACCAACTGGTGGTGGTTGATTCTTGCCATCGCCGCAGTGGTTGGCCTGATCGGAATCGCGCTTTTCGGTGGCGGGCACGGGAAGGCGCGGCGCGACGCTACGTTGCTGCGGCTGCCTGCAATCGGCAAGCTCATGAGCCTTGTCGCCGTCGAGCGATTCTGTCGGGTGCTCGCCACGCTCGTGCAGTCGGGTGTGCCGCTGCCCGACGCTGTGCAGGTGTCGGCCGACAGTACGAACAACAACGTTTTCCAGACGAAGCTCGCTGACGTGCGCGACGCAATGATGCGGGGCGAAGGCCTTGCTCGACCGATTCAGGCGACCGGCATCTTCCCTGCGGCCGCGCGGCAGATGATTCGCGTCGGTGAGAGCACTGGTTCGCTTGATACGCAGTTGCACAATGCGGCGGTGTTCTATGAGCGCGAGCTCAACTACGAGTTGAAACGCGTGACGGATATGTTCGAACCCGCGATCCTTCTTGTAGTCGGTGGAGCGGTGGCGTTCGTTGCGGTCGCCCAGATATCGGCGATGTACAGCATCTACCACCAAGTCAAGATCTGAGCAATCAGAGCGCCCCCGGGGTGGGGAAGCTACACAACGTCCCTTTGGGACACTTATGGGAGGAACACAGGAGTCATGAATCAATACATGGAAAAGCGTAACGAGAAGGGGTTCACCCTCATCGAGTTGCTGATCGCCATCGTGGTGGTCGGAATCCTGGCCGCGGTTGCGATCGTCGGCATCGCCGGTCTGACCAACACCGGTGGCAAGAGTGCCTGCACGGCGTCAGCCGACGCCGCGCTAGCGGCGAGCGCGGCCTACTACGCGAATCACACGCAGACCTGGCCGGCCGTGTTCACCGACATGACAACCGACACCCCGTCGCCGGAATACGTCGCGCCGACCGGTGCGTCGTTCCCCACTACCACGTCAATGAAGGTGGGTAGCTGGACTCTGGTGATGCACGGTGGCGGCACTACCACGAACACGTTCGACGGTTGCTGAGTAAGGACGCTGTCGTTCCCGGGGTGGCGTTGCCACCCCGGGAACTCATCTCTGGCGGAGCCAAACATGACGAACCGACGAAGCGAGGCAGGCGAAACTCTCCTCGAGATCGTCATGGCGATCGTCATCATCGGTCTCGTCGTCAGTGCGTATTTCGCAACATTCTCCACCCAGGCTTCGGGGTCGAGCCTGCAACGCAATCTCGTCACCGCCGATGGGCTGCTTCGAAGCTACGCGGAGGCGACGAAGTCGGCCGTCAGAGCGAACTGCGCCACGTCGACGACCTTCACCACGACGACCCCTTCGCTGCCCTCCGGCTTCTCCGCGTCCGCGAACACCAACCAGTGCCCGGCCACCGTGTCGGACGTTAAGCAAGTCGATCTCACCGTCAGGACGCCCAACGGCGTAACGCGGGCCCTCACCATCGACGTGAGATGCAGCGGCAACCTCGCACAGACTGGAACCGACCCGTGCACCCGATGACGCGCGCGGTCCGCGACGAGCGCGGGACCTCACTCCTTCTCGCCATCGCGTTCATGGTCGTCATCGGAATGATCTCGTCGGCAATCTTGTCGACGATCTCGTCCGGCCTGCATGTTCGTACGGCACTCGACTCCGCTCGAGATCGTCAGTACGCGGCCGACGGAGCGGTCGAGTTTGCCATTGCGTCACTCAGGGCTCGACCCTCATCCGCGTCGTATCGCGGCCCGGCGTTCGCGCCGTGTGGTCCCGACGGCCCCCCATTTACCACTGCTCCCTTTTACCACTCCCTCACCGAAGAAGGGACACCGATAAGGATCCGGGTGGACTGTGTGGGTGAGCCGACGTTCACGTTGAGCTCGTTTCTACAACAGAACGCGCTGTTCAGCGCGTGCGTCCCAGCGAACCCGGACGTGCCCTGTGGCGGACCGACGACACCCATCATTATTCGAGCCCAGGTCAACTTTCAGACCGTCGCCGCCGGCTCGGTATTGCAGATCCAGCGCACGTGGATCCAATCGTGGAGCGTCAACGGATGAGTAACGAGCGTAGAGGCGAAGACGGCATCACGCTCCTGGAGGTAATCATCAGCGTCGTCATCCTTTCGATGATTGCCGGTGCGTTGACATCGGTGTTCGTTACGGCGATGAATAGCACGCGTGGGACTTCTCAGCGCGTACTCGAGTCGAATGACTCGCAAGTCATCGCCAGTTTCCTTGTGCGTGACGCACAGGCTGCCGGAGGATCGAACCCGACCACCGGCGCCAGCGACCCGTCGCTCGGAGTCTCGGCCGCGCCGGGGGCGGATCCTGCTGGCTGCGCGAACGCGACGCCGGGCGCGACGTTGGAGTTTCGGTTCAAGTGGAACGATCAGACCGGGATCGACCCGGTAACCCACAACCTGACGAACGTGCCGCATGTCGCGAACTACTATTTCGCGTCGTCCACGAAGCAGCTCGTTCGTACGTCCTGCGTCGGCGCTGCGTCACCCACGAACATAACGATGGGCAGCAGCCTTGTCTCAGTGGTCCCGACCTGCAGCCCGAGCTCGTGCCCGGCACACCCCGACACGGTCTCGCTCACCGTCACCGAGTCGAACAGCCCGGTAACCGCCGGTACCTACACCTACACATTGACTGCGAGTCTTCGACCAGAATCGCAAACAGCACCGTGCGGCGACACGTCACTCCCCGGTTGTACAACGGTTACCGGAAACCCCGTTCCCTTCATTGCGACCGGCGGCGTCGGCTGCACCAACGGCACCACCGGCACCACCGGCTTGGACGTCGGCGGCAATCCCGGCGTGACAATCTATGGACAGGTCGTCATAAACGCTGCCGACAACCCAGGGTGTCCGGCAATGTTCCTGCACGGCGCTTATGGCTTCAGCTCAGGACCGGTTTCGATTGTGAGCGGCGGAACGTGTCCGGCATGCGCACCGGGCTCCACGGCGACGTATACGGTGCCGTTCGGCGATCCGTACGCGAGCACTTTGGGGCCTCTCGCGGCCTCGTGCGGCTCGGGAGGCTCGAATCCCGCGCCCGTCGGTGGCAGGTATACGCCGGCGGCCGGCGTACCGCTCGTGTTCCCGCAACTGCTCGCCGTCGGCAACATCTTCTTCGCCGCCGGCACCTACGTGTTCTGCCAGGGGATCACCGCCGGGACGATCACGACGCCGGCACTGCCCAACCCTGGAGTCATCTTCGACATCGTCAGCGGCGGCTTCACGCAGTCCGGCGGCGCGAGCACGACGATCAACGGTCTTGTCTACGCGCCGACCTCTGTTATCAACATCTCGGGTAACGGCAACTTCCAGGCCACTGCGGTCATCGCGGGAGCACTTGTTGACCAGGGCACACCCTCGGTCGTGATCGGTACCGCGCCGGCGGTGAACATCGCGATCACGGGGCCGGCGACGCCTCCGAATTGGACCGTCGGTCGTCCCTACCCCAACACGACAATGACTGCGACCGGCGGCCAGAACGGCGGCATCCATTCGTGGTCGGCGACCAACTTGCCGGCGGGTCTGTCGATCGACGCGGCCAGCGGCGTGATTTCCGGTACGCCCACCACCGTCGGTAGCAGCGCGGTGCAGATAACTGTCACCGACTCGCTCGGCGACAATGACACGAACCCCTACACGATCGTCATCAACGCCACACCCACGATAAGCAACCCGGCGACACTCACCGACTGGACGATCAACCGCGACTACCCGGGAACGGCGATCATCGCGACCTTGGGAACGACGCCGTACTCGTGGTCGGCGATCAACCTGCCGGCCGGACTGTCGATCAACGCGGCGACGGGCGTCGTCTTCGGCACGCCCAGTGCGACCGGCACGTTCACGCCGACGATCACACTCTCCGATGCGACCGGCGCGACGGCGACCAAGGGCTACACGATCAAGATCAACGCGACGCCGTTAATCACCGGGCCGCCAACGTTGCCCGACTGGACGGTGAGCCAGACGTATAACCCCCAGACGATGACGGCGACGGACGGCACGTTGCCCTACACCTGGGCGGCGAGCGGCTTGCCCACGGGCCTGGTGATCAACGCGGGAACCGGCGTGATCTCGGGTACGCCGAACTCGGCCGGAACGTTCTCGGTTTCCGTGACCGTCACCGACAAGGCGGGCGCGTCGAACACGAAGAACTACACCGTCAAGATCAATGCCGTGCCGGGCATCGCGACCGCGTCGCTGCCCACCGCGGAAGTGTTACGGCCGTACAACTTCACGCTGACACCGACGGCCGGTGGGACACCGCCGTTCACGTGGACCCTGAGAAACAATCCGCCCGCGTGGCTCTCGATCAACGCGAACACGGGGACTCTCACGGGTACACCCCCCGCGAATGCCGCAGGCGCTTTGAACGTGACCGTCAGAGTCACGGACGCGTCCAACGCAAGAGCGACGAAGACCTACACGTTGACGATCGCGGCCGCGGTACAGATCAGCGGCCCGCCGACGCTGAAGAACTGGACGATCAACCGCGACTATCCCGGCACCGCCATCATCGGAACCGGCGGCGTCACGCCGTTCACGTGGTCAGCCGGTCCACTGCCGGCCGGGTTGTCGATCGACTCGGGTACCGGTGTGATATCGGGCACGCCAACCGCGACCGGAACCACCTCGATCACGGTCACGGTCGTCGACGCGCTCGGCGGGACCGATACGCAGAACTACACGGTCACGATCAACGCAACGCCCACGATCTCCACGACCTCGCCTCTACCGGCCGGCGAAAAGTCGGTCGCGTACAACCAGACGATCGTGGTCACGCCGGGCACCCCGAACTACTCATGGGCAGCCAGTGGCCTTCCCGCCGGACTGACGCTCAACGCCGGTACCGGCGTGCTCTCCGGGACTCCGACCGTGTTCGGAACGTTCTCGGTAACGATCAGTGTGACCGATGCGGCCGGCGCGAGCGTCTCGAAGATCTTCAGCCTCACCTTGAACGACGTGCCGAGCGGATCGGGCTTCCTGCCGAACTGGACGGTCGGTCGCCCGTATCCGAACCCGACACTCAGCGGTTCGGGTGGAACCCCGCCGTATACCTTCACGTCTACGGCACTCCCGGCGGGTCTGGTGCTCAACGGGAGTACCGGCGTCGTGTCCGGAACTCCGAACACAGCCGCGACGACTTCGGTCACCGTGACGATCCACGACTCGCTCGGCGCGACGTCGACGGTCCCCTTTACCATCAAGATCAGCGTCGCCGCGACGATCACCACTGCATCGCCACTGCCCGGTGGGACCATCGGCGCCGTCTATTCCGGCATCACGATCGCGAAGAACGGCGGAGGGACCGCGCCGTTCACCTGGGGTGCAACGGGGTTGCCTGCGGGCCTGACGATCAGTTCGTCGACGGGCGCGATCTCCGGCACGCCGTCCGTCTCCGGGGTCTTCTCGACCGTCTCCGTGTCGCTAACCGACGTGGCGGGCGCGGTCGCAACGCACCCTTACTCCATCACGATCAGTTCCTCGGGAACCGTCACCTCGACGACCCCGAGTTCACTCGGGCAGGGTGCGGCCAGCCAGGTCGTCTCGATCAACGGCACGAACTTCAACAACGGAGCGCCCCTCGCCGTCTCGTTCTCAGGATCGGGAATCTCGGTCAGCTCCGTCGCCTTCGTTGGTTCCACGAAAGTCAACGCCACCGTCACCGTCTCGAGTTCCGCCGCGACGGGGGCGCGCAATGTGATCCTCACGAACGGCGACGGCAGTGTCTCGACGGGCACGGGCATCTTCACCGTGAACCCCGCGCCGACAGTCTCACTGATCAGTCCCTCGACACTCCCGGCAGGTTCATCCAACGTCGACGTGACTCTCACCGGCACGAATTTCGTGAGCGGAGCGCTACTAGCGGCGTCCTTCTCCGGGGCGGGTATCACCGTGAACTCGACATCGCTGATCAACGGCACCACGATCACGGTCAACATCAGCATTGCCGCCACCGCGGATATCGGCGCGCACGACGTCACGTTGACCAACGGCGATGGTGGAACTGCGACTGTGCCTGGCGGCTTCATGGTGACGCCCTAGGGCTACGACCCCCTAGGACGCCTAGGCGCAAGTGCCGGCGACGAATCACTTCTACGACGAGGACGCCGGGATGCCCGGGTCAAACGACGCACGAGTTGGCCCTATGTGGACGAGAATGTGATGATGGCGGCGGAAGAGGTTGGCCTGGAGGCGGCGCAGCTGCCTCGTCGCGATGCCGAGGTGAATCCTCGGCGGCTCGAGCTGCCCCGGGCTTCGCAGCTGGTGCCGATCCTCGCGCTCGTCCTCGGGTGCCTGCTCACCGCCGCGTCGTTCAAGAGCTCGTGGGTGCACCTGGCGTACCACCTGCCGCGGATGCACGCCGTCATCGATACGACGATCGGCCTCGTCTCGTTGCTGCCGGCCTACCTCGTCTACAGCCGGGCGCAGGCACTCGGGCGCCAGCGCGACTACATGCTCGTGTTCGCACTCGGCTTCGGAGGGCTCGTCAACCTCACCGCCGCGGTCCTTCAGGGGGTTTCCTCGATGCCCCTCGGTCGCGCCGAGGTATGGACGACCACGATCGGCCGGCTCGACGTCGCGTTGCTGTTCGCGGCCGCGGCGTTGACCCCTGACGTTCTCCTCAAGCGCAGCGCTTCCGTCCCGAAGTTCGTTCTGGGGCTCGCGATCGCGTTCGCGCTGCTCATGGCCGCGGTCGCCGTTGCCTCGACTCGTCTTCCCTGGTCGCCCGAGCTCGCGGTCTCCCCGAGAGATGCTTCGAAGCCGCTGTTCGTAGGGCCGTCGTTGCTGCTGTTCGCGCAGGGGGTGGTCGCGGTTGCCTACACGGTTGCCGGATGGAGTTTCAGCCGGCGGCGGACCGAGCGCGATGACCTCACCACATGGCTCGCGTCGAGTTGCCTGCTCTTCGCGCTGGCGAGTGTCGACTACCTCGCGTTCCCGTCGATCTTCTCGGATTGGATCTACGTCGGCGACATCCTCCGGCTGGCCGGCGTCGTGTTGCTCCTCGTAGGCGCGGCTCGCGAGATCAGCCGCTACGGGAAGGAAGGCGCCGCGCTCGAGGAGCGGCGCCGGGTCGCTCGCGACCTGCACGACGGCGTCGCCCAAGAGCTTGCGTACATTGCGACCATGGCTCGGCGGATCGAACGGGCTCCAACCGCGCGGGACGCGCGTCGCCTCGCGGATGCCGCGCAGCACGCGCTCGACGAGTCGCGACTCGTCATCTCCACCCTCGCGGGCGCCGGTAACGCGAGCGATCAGATCGCGATGACGGCACGAGATGCGGCGCACCGATGCAACATCGAAGCGGTTGTCGACCTGCCGGCCGTGCTCGAGCTGCCGACCGAAGTGGTCGAGGCGCTTTTGCGAATAGTTCGTGAGGCGGTCAACAACGCGGGTCGTCACGCGGGCGCGACCGTGGTCACCGTGAGTCTCGACGTCACCGACGGAATCGCTCTCGACGTCCGCGACGACGGCGAGGGTTTCGACGCAACCCACGCGCGCGCCGGCTTCGGACTTACGAGTATGCGCGAGCGTGCCGAAGCGATCGGCGGAACTTTCACGTTGACGAGCGCGCCCGGCGGGGGCACGACGGTCCGGGTCGACGTCGCATGACGATTCGTGTGCTGGTCGCCGACGACCACGCACAGTCCCGCGCGCTGGTTGCCGAGCTCTTGGAAGAAGCGGGCTTCGACGTGTGCGCGCAGGCCGCCACCGGCGACAGCGCCGCGAGCCAAGCCGTCGAGCACCGCCCCGACGTCGCGTTGCTCGACATTCGCATGCCCGGCGACGGGATTTCGGCCGCGCGGCGGATCGCGGCGGCGCTTCCGGACACCCGGATCCTGATGCTTACCGTCTCGGCCGATTCCGACGACGTCCTCGACGCGCTCCACGCCGGCGCGCAGGGCTACATCCTCAAGGGCGCAACCCCCGAGGAGATCGTCGATGCGGTGCGGGCGGTGCACGAGGGTGCGGCCGTGATCGCTCCTGCGGTTGCGCCCACGGTCCTGCGCGAGATTCGACGGACGCGCGACCGGCACCTGCGCATCGCCGCGGGAACCTCGGTACCGCTCACGGAACGCGAGTGGAAGATCCTCCAGCTACTCGACGAAGGCGAGACGACGACCGCCATTGCGTCGGCCTTGTTCGTCGCGCCCGTCACGGTCCGCTCGCACATCTTGGCGTTGAACCGCAAGCTCGAAGTGCGGGACCGCGGCGAGGCGGTCGCGCTGTTCAGGAGCCAGCGTCCCGGCACGTCGTATGACGTCGCATCGAACGTTGAAGCCGAATCAACGCGTGACGCCGAGCGTTGAGCCCGAACCAACGCCCCTGAGGCTGTAATCGCGGACCGAGCTGTGTACGTTTCGTCTTACCCAGTTGCGTAATGGCCCCCGGGACCTCATGACTCCCTCGGGGGCCTTTGCGCGTCCAGGGACTGCTTTCCGGCACGCTTACGACGGTTGCGGTTGCGTCATCATCGGCGAGAGAGCACCGCCGCCGGCGATCTCGTGCGGCACGAACGCCGTTGCCAGGGCGGTCTCGTGGGTGATGATGCCCGCGGCTACGAGCTCGTTGAGCGACATCTCGAGCGTCTTGTGGCCGGCCGAGAGCGCGATCTGCATCGCGTTGCGCAGCTGGTTCGACTTCCCCTCGCGGATCAAGTTCGTCACGGGCGCAGTGCCGAGGAGTACTTCGTACGCGGCGATCAGGCCTGCGCCCACTCGCGGCACGAGGCGCTGCGCGACGACGGCGGTCATCGTGGCTGCGAGCTGTTGACGAATCTGACCCTGCCGGTCGGCCGGGAACACGTCGACGATTCGGTCGAGTGTTTGCGACGCGTCGTTCGTGTGCAACGACGAGATGACGAGGTGCCCGGTCTCTGCGAGCGTCAGCGTGATCGAGATGCTCTCCGGATCACGCATCTCGCCGACGAGGACGACGTCGGGGTCTTCGCGCAGCGCGGCGCGAAGTGCACGTTCGAACGACTGCGCGTCGATGCCGACCTCGCGTTGGTGCACGACTGCCTGACGGTTCTGGTGCAGGTATTCGATCGGGTCTTCGATCGTGAGGATGTGACAAGGACGAGTCGCGTTGATGGCATCGGTCAACGTCGCCATGGTCGTCGACTTACCGGAGCCGGTCGGACCGCAGAACAAGATGAGGCCCTGCTTGAGCGAAATGAGCTCGCGCACAGCGAGCGGCAGGCCGATCTCGTCGAAGCTCGGGATCGTGCTCTGGATCAAACGCAGGGCCACGGCGGGCATTCCGCGTTGGTAGAACGCATTGCCACGGAAGCGGTAGATGCCGTACGAGAACGCGAAGTCTTCGTCGCGATTGTTTTCGAGATCGTCGCGCTGGTCGCCGTCGAGCAGATCGTCGAGGTACTGGTCCATCAGCGCTTCGTCGATGACCGGCTGGTTTTCGATGGTTCGGATCGTCCCGTCGAGGCGGATCATCGGCCGCGAGCCGATCGTCAGCACGAGATCGGTGCCGGTCACGCCGACGACGGCGTGGAGGGCGGCTTGGAGCGCTTCGTGAATTTCCATCCCGCGAACTTATCGGCCATTTGTGGCCGGGTGACCAGGCATCTTGCACCAACGGTCACGTTTCACCCAGGGTTTTCCGAGGTCGCGGGGGACCCTCAGGTCGACGGCAGTGATTGTCGATCTGGATGGCGATGGAGAGAAGCTGGATATTTTTGTCGGCGCCGTTAGTCGGTGCCGTCGTGCTCGACGATCAGCTCACGAAGGCGGCGGCCACGCGGGCCGGGACGGTCGCCCACAATCCCGCTTACGCGCTCGGCGTGGTCGGTGGCCCCGTGCCGCTGCTCGTCGTCGGGACCATCGTCGTCCTGGCGGCCTTCCTCGCGTTCGTCGTGCCGTGGGCCCTCGCGATCGGCGTCTCCCCGATCGGCCCCGCGCTCATCGTGGGCGGGATGGTCGGCAACGCCGTGGACCGGATTCGCTTCGGTGCGGCTCGCGACTTCCTGGTGACTCCCTGGGCGATCGTCAACGTGGCCGACCTTGCAGTCGCCACCGGTATCGTGGCGTTCGCGCTCGCGGTTGCTTGGCGCCTGTCGCGGCTGCGGCTCGAGCCGACACTGCGTCCGATACACGGCTCCTAAGATCCGCCGGGGAAACGGCCGATACTTCTGCGGCGGATCCGGGGGGATTCCGAAGGGGACTCCGATGACCACTCCTGACGGCTCGCGACTGCCGGTACGCGCGAGCCCTGCCTCTGCAGCGACCCTCGGCGAACCGGCGACGGCGATCTTCCTCGACGACGATCAGGAATCGGCGCCGGTCTTCGTCGACGACAGCGGCCAACGGCGGCGACGGTTTCGCATGGTTGGCGTAGCCGCAGTCGGACTTTGCGGCTGCTTCATTGCCCTCGCGGTCGTCGGGATGGTCGGTCACGGACCGTTCGAAGGCGTCCGTCTGCCGGGCCTCAGTCCGACGGCTCGTTCGGCGCGCTACCCGGTCCGGCCCGCGGTGCCGGCCCGGCACGCGCCGGTCGCGACGGTCGGAGGCCGAAACGCCGCGCCGACGGGCGGCATTCGCAATGCGACGACACCGACGGCCGTTCCGCAGGTGTCGGTCGCGACGCCGACGTCGGGGCCCGGCGCGGCGCGCGGCAAGCCCGCGACCACGCCACCGGCGACCGTCACGATTCCGGTAGCGCCGACGCCCACGACCGCGACGAACAATGGTCGCAGCACTGCCGTCAAGTGGCCGTCGAAGAGCCGCGGTAACGGGTTGCTGAAGGGGCACGGTCCGACCACGTCGCCGACCACGGTTCCGCACGGCAATGCAAAGATCGCCGCGTAGGTTCGATCGCCGCGTCAGCGAGCACTGGTTCGCGCTCGCCATTGCGGCGGTTGCACTCACGGTGGCGCTCGGACTGCACGGATACGCGCACGACGAGATCGGGCGCGCGTCGACGATCTCCGAAGACCGCTCTGCCGCCGCGCCCGCGCTGGCCGGTGCGGGGCCGATCATCGACCTGTCGGGGCCGGTGCCCCGTTCGATCTCCGTTCCCCCGAAGACGGTCGCGCTGACATTCGACGACGGGCCCGATCCGCGCTGGACACCCAGGGTCCTCGACGTGCTCGCGCGCGAGAAGGTGCCCGCGACCTTCTTCGTGATCGGCAGCCACGTCACCTCGTATCCCGGGCTCGTCGCCCGGATGGACGCCGACGGTTACGAGATCGGGAACCACACCTTCACGCACGCCCACCTGCTCCAGACGTCGACCTGGCGGGCAGAGCTCGAGCTGCGGCTCACCGAAGTCGCGATCGCGGCCGCGACCGGGCATCACACGTTGTTGATGCGGCCTCCGTACTCCAGCGAGCCCGACGCGGTTCGCGATGACACGTTGCGCTCGTGGCAGCGTGACATCGGCGGGCGCTATCTCATCGTCCTCGCATCGCGCATCAGCGGCGATTGGGAGAAGAACAAGCCCGTCTCCTCGATCGTCGCCGACTCGCTGCCGTCCGGAAACAACGGGGCCATCATCCTGATGCACGACGGCGGCGGGAACCGCGCGCCCACCGTCGCCGCGCTCGGCCCCGTGATCGCCGACTTGAAGGCGCGCGGGTACCGGTTCGTCACCGTCAGCCAGCTGGCGCATCTGACGCGCGCCACGGTGATGCCGCCGGTGCCAACCTCGGTGCGGTTGCGTAGCGAAGCGTTGCCGTGGACCTTGCGCATCAGTTCGTGGGCGACGAACTCGTTCACGATCTTCGCGGTGCTCGCCGCGATCCTTGCCGTCCTGCGAGCAGTCGTGCTTGCACTCTTCGCCCGCCGCCACGCCGACTCGGTGCCGACCTTCGACCCCACGTACACACCCGGGGTCACGATCGTCGTGCCGGCCTTCGACGAGGCGACGGGTATCGAATCGTCTCTCGTCTCACTCGCTCGTCAGGACTACCCGGACTTCGACATCGTCATTGTCGACGACGGCTCTACCGACGCCACCGCGGCGATCGTCGAAAACGTGATCGCGCGCGACGGGTTCGCGAACGTGTCGCTCGTGCGTCAAGCCAATGCCGGCAAAGCCGCCGCCCTGAACGCGGGCATGGCCCGCGCATCCGGCGAGATCATCGTCACCGTCGATGCCGACACCGTTTTCGCTCCGAATGCTCTTGCCCTGCTCGTGCAGCGCTTCCGTGACGACCGCGTCGGCGCCGTGTCGGGCAACACCAAGGTGATGAACCGCAACCGATTGATCGGTCGCTGGCAACACCTCGAGTACGTCATGGGCTTCAATCTCGACCGCCGGATGTACGACCTGCTCGGCTGTATGCCGACCGTCCCCGGCGCGATCGGCGCCTTTCGCGCGTCCGCGCTCAGAGCCGTCGACGGCTTCTCGGACGACACTCTTGCGGAGGACGCCGACGTGACGATGGCACTGCATCGCGGCGGTTGGAACGTCGCGTACGAACCGCGAGCGATCGCATGGACCGAAGCGCCGTCTCGGGTACGCGACCTGTGGCGACAGCGATACCGATGGTCGTACGGGACGACCCAGAGCATTTGGAAACACCGGCACGCGGTCGTCGAACGCGGTCCCGGCGGCCGGCTGGGCCGAATCGGGCTCCCTTACCTACTGTTCTTCCAAGTGTTGCTGCCGCTCCTCGGACCTGCCGTCGACATCTTCACGCTCTACGGCGTGTTGTTCCTCGATGCGCGCGTGGTGATCATCTACTGGCTCGGGTTCACGGCGTTGCAGGTCGCGATCGCCGCGTATGCGCTACATCTCGACAACGAACCGATGGGCGCGTTGTGGGCGGTTCCCCTCCAACAGTTCGCCTACCGGCAGCTGATGTATCTCGTGGTCCTGCAATCGGTTGCAACCGCACTCTCCGGCGCCCGCCTGCGCTGGCACAACGTACGCCGCGTAGGCGCGGCGCGCGCCTGAGTCAGATCGAGTACTGCGATTCGTATTCGGCCGCGAGGTCGTAGAGCGCCTTGGCGCCGTCGCCGTTGAACGACGAACCGTGCATCAACGCCAGCACGTTCGGCGCGAGGTCGCCGAGGCGGCGCATGACCGCGGCGGTGTCGGGTGCGAGACATGTGGCGCGGAATATCGCCTCGGCTTCCATCGCCGGCTGAACGATGTCGTCGGCCGTGAGCACAGGTCCGTTGCCGAGGCTGGTGAACAGGTCGCCGCAGAGCAGCGTGCCCGTCGTCTCCTCGTAGAGGACCCTCGCCTCCCAGGCGTGAGGTACGTGCGGGGTGTCGATGTGACGGACCCGCTTGCCGCCGAGGTCGAGGACCTCGCCGTCGGCCAACGGACGCGGCGGCCGGTCGGCCATGTCGTTGAGCGAGACCATGCAGCCGAGCCCGCCGTGGGCGATCTCGGAGCGCGGCGCGGCCGCGAGCCATTCGTTCATCGAGCCGCACTCGTCGGCCTCGACGTGGCCGAAGGTGATCCAACGCAGCCGCTCGACGGGGAGGACGCGGGCAACAGCTTCCGACACCAACGGAAACATCGCCCGCGGCCCGGTGTGGAACAGCAGCGGCTCGTCACCGACGACGAGGAACTGATTGAACGTGAACCCGGCCGGGGGCGCAATGTCGGGCACCCAGGTCGAGAGGCGGAAGATTCCGTCTGCGATCTCGTCAACGGTCGTGGACATCAGAACGGGACCTCCTGGTCGAGCAAACCGGAGCCTGGGCCCCGGCCGGAAAGAATGCGGCAGAACTCGATCGCGTCGAGACGAATGTCGCCGCCTCCCGTTCCCTGGATGAAGGTGCCGCCGGCGGCCCCCTCGAGCGTCAGATTGAACGGCTGTTCATGCCCTCGCGCCCACTCCGCTACGACGTCGGCGACGATGCGGCCGTCGTGCTCAGGTGTGAGTACGAGCTCCTTGCCGGTCGCCCGGGTGAGGTCGACGCGGTGCATCCAGTAATCGCGGTTCATGATGATGTCGACGAGGTAGCCGAGCTTCCAAGAGCCGGCGATCGGCGGGCCGGGCTTGAACGGCATGGCGCGCAACGGGGCCGGCATGCGGCGTCGGCCGCGTACTGCTTTCGGTGCGATCTCCCGTATCCGGCGCGCGATCTCGACGGTCAAGAGCGGCGCGTGGTCGCGGACCTGAGTGGCCGTCATCTCGTCGATCATGGGTCGGCCGCTGCGCTTGGCCGCCTTGGTGGCGACCGCGAACTGGCGCACGAATTCGCGCACGCGCGCGTTGGCCTCCATGGCTCCGAGCACGTGCGAGAGCAGCGCCTTCACGTCCCAGCCGTCGCAATCGGTCGGGCGGACCCAGTCGTCGTCGGCCAGCTGGTCGACGACATCGAGGAGTCGCGTTGCCTCCGCATCGGCTCGCGCCATCGCCTCTCGGTGACCGATACCCGGGATCGCACCTGCCGCAGTGGTGGTCGAGCTCATCGCTTGCTCCTCGGTCGCTTGGGCAATACGTGATTCGCGAACATCTCGACGGCGTCGTCGATCAGACGAAGCCACCGGTCGCCGCCCGGATCGTTGGCCGCCTGTTGCGACCCGAGGCCCGACACCAAGGCCGTCCACAGATCGAAGTGCGCGGGGTCGGTGACACCGATCGCGGCGAACTGCGCGCGCCCTCGTTCGACGACTTCGATCGCAAGCGCGTACGACTCGGCCGAAGGCTCGAAGTCGGGGATCGTGCGCTGGAACAGCAGTTGGGCGCGGGCCGGGTCCTCGGCGCAGAACTCCACGAAGATTCGCGCCCGGCTGCGCAGGGCGGCACGAGGTTCGTCCGGCCAGTCTTCCGACGAAGTCCGCTCGAGCAGCACGCGGTTGCCGTCGGCGAACATCG
>PLBO01000056.1 GCA_003134555.1 Actinomycetota bacterium | reverse complement strand
GTACGCGACGCACTTCGGCGAGCACGCGATTGCCGTCGTCCTCGGTGACGTGCTCGAAGCTCTGACCGGAGTACACGAGGTCGAACGAGCCGTCGGCAAAAGCCGAGAGGTCGACCATCGAGAGATAGCAGTAGCGCACGGGTCCGAGTGGTGTCGTGACCTCGTGTTCGGAACCCATGGCCTGGTAGATCGGGTGGCGTTCGTCGGCCGGCAGGTCGACGATCACGAGGTCGNNGCGTAGGGATATCCCATGCGCACGAGCGCGCCGTGCTCGTGATGCTGGTGCGTGCCGCCCAGATCGAGAATCCGTGCCGCCTTCGGGAGACTCTGGATGAACCCGCAGCGGCCCGCGTGAATGGCCGCGCCCAGCGCGGTCGTGAACCGCACGCCGCAGTTGTACTCCTCCGAGCCCCGAATCTCTTCGACCATCTCGTCGCGCGAGATCGCGCCGACGCTCAGCCGGCGCACGAAGTCGGCGCTGCCGACCGGATCCGGATCGCGTCGCAGCATCACGTTGTAGGCCATCCGCACGGCGCGATCGACGGGAAGATCGACGAACCTTCCGTGCTTCACCATCCAACGGAGATAGGTGTCGGCCCGGCGAACCTCGGCGTAGGTTCGGCGCAAGGTGGCGGAGCGGGCGAGCTGCCTTCGGATCCGCAGTGCAGCAGTGCCAGACACGACCCGGCACGCTAGCGCGGGCCGATCGTGGGCGACCGCCTCCGCTAGATTCACGTCGTGGCGCCGGATCCCTTCTACGACCCCGAGCCGGCGCGCGACCTCGAAACGTTGATCACCGAGTTGCGCGCCCGCGTCGAGGAGCGTCGTCGTTCGGGCGAGTACCCCGACGACCTCGAAGCGACGCTCGACGATCACTTCGACCGCCTCGTCGGTGTGCGGCCGCGCTCGTCACCCGCGCTGCACGACGAGTTCCAGGCGCAGCTGCACGCGCTCGGGGAGCTCGGCTTCTCGCGCGCGCGGATCCCGGCCGACAGCCACCTCCCCGGCGGCCGGCTCGTGNNTGTGCTGGTGCAAGTCGAGCGGCAGAACGTGCTGCTGACGCGAGCGCTCGCGTTGCTGGGCGAGATCGCCTCCACCATCGGCGACGAGTTCGACACGCGTGTGCTCCAGCAGCTCGACGATCTCCAGGTGCGACTCGCCGAACAGGTGCACGACGTGAACGGGCTCGAAGCGAAGGTGGCAGAGACCCGCGAGCGCATTCCGGGTTGCGCGGTCGACACGTGGTACGGCGAAGACCACTTCACCGCGTTCTTCCGCGGGAGCAGTGACGACCTGCGGTCGCGCTACGCGGAGCTGGCCAAGGAGCTGATCGGCTGCGATCCGGTGGTCGACCTCGGTTTCGGGCGCGGCGAGTTCATGGATCTGCTCACCGAGCTCGGCGTCGAGGTGCACGGGGTCGAGCCGGATCCGCAGCTCGTCGTGAGCGCGCAGGGCCGCGGGCTCGATGTGGAGCAGGGACTCGCGGTCGAGTACTTGCGCACGCTCGAGCCGGGCAGCCTCCGTGGCATCGTGATGATCCAGGTGATCGAGCACCTCTCCCCGCAGCAGGTGATCGACTTCGTCGCGCTGGCGGCCGAGAAGCTTCGGCCCGGTGGCAAGGTCGTGCTCGAAACCGTCAACCCGTCGTCGCTCTACACGTACGCCCGCGCCTTCTGGGTCGATCCCGATCACGTGCGGCCGGTGCACCCCAGCTTCTTGGAGTTCTTGTTCCGGGAGGCCGAATTCGCGCGGCTGTCGATCGAGTACCGGTCGCCGGTTTCGGAGGCCGAGGCTCTCGTACCACTCGCCGGCGACGATCCGCAGACGCGCCTCGTCAACGAGAATTTCGAACGCATCGGCGCGCTGCTCTTCGGGGCTCAGGACTACGCGGTCATCGCCACGCGATGAGCCGGCACCGATGAACGGCGCCCGCAGCGATACCGGTTTCGGGTTCGGTCGGTTCGAGCGGCGCGGCAGTATTCGCCCGCTCCAGCACTTCGGCCCGACCGAGTTCGGGGTGCACCAGATCCTCGCGGCCGCGTCGCCGGGCGATGCGATCACCAATGCCGCGCTCGAGTACCGCAACGTGCTGCGGCGCGTCGGCCCGTCGGAGGTGTTCGCGCGGTACATCGCCCCGAGCTCGGCCGGCGACGTGCGGCCGCTCAGCGACTACCGAACGTGCGGATCGCAAGGCGTGCTCGTGTACCACGCGTCGATCGGGGAGCCCACCGTCGAGGCGTTCCTGCGATCGCGTCACGAGCCGCTCGTGCTCGTGTACCACAACATCACGCCGGCCAAGTACTTCGAAGGGCTCGACGACAAGTTCGCCGAGCTGCTCGTGCTCGGACGCGCCGAGCTCGAGGAGATGCGGCCTCGGGTCGCGCGCGCGATCGCGGTGTCGCACTTCAACGCGGCCGAGCTCGAGGCGATCGGGTACAAGGACGTTCGCGTCATCCCGCCGGTCGTCGATCCCTCGCGTCTGGTCCGCACCATCCCCGACGCCGCGACGACGAAGTATCTCGACCGCACCTATCCGGAGCCGATGCTGCTGTTCGTCGGGCAAGTCGCGCGCGGCATGCGCGGCCGCGAAGCCTTTCAGGAGATCGACTACGCGCAGATGTTCGGCGGCGTCGCGAAGTGGGCGACCGAAATCGACGACGCGCGCCGCATCCCGGAACTGGTCACGCGCGCGTTCCACGTNNGGTGACGATGTTGCTCGTCGGGCAGAACCGGTTCGCGCGCTACGCCGACGCGATCAGCGCGCAGATTCGTGAGCTCAACATTCACTACGTTCACGTCATGGGATCCGTCGACGACGAGGTGCTCGCAGCCATGTTCCGCCGAGCGATGGCCTTCGTCACGGCCAGTGAGCACGAGGGTTTCTGCGTTCCGCTGCTCGAAGCCATGGCGTTCGACGTTCCCGTGGTCGCCCGGGCCTGCGCGGCCATTCCCGAGACCGTCGGCGATGCCGGCCTGCTACTCCCGCCGTGGGCCGGGTCCGAGCTGATCGGGGAGGCGATCGCCCGCGTGATCGACGACTCCGCCCTCCGGGATGACCTCGTTGCACGCGGCCGGCGCCGGCTCGGAGAGCTCACTGCGACCGACGCCAGCATCGCGATGCTCGAGACGATCGGCGAAGTCATCTGATGCGGATTCTCTACGTGGTGCAGCGTTACGGCGAGGAGATCGCGGGCGGTGCCGAGCAGCACGTGCGCGCGTTCGCGGAGCAGTTGACTGCTCGGGATCACGCCGTCACCGTGCTCACGACCTGCGCGTCTTCGTACGTGAACTGGGGCAACACCTTCCCGCGCGGCTGGACGAGCTGTAACGGTGTCGCGGTCTACCGGGCGCCCGTCGCGCTCGCGCGTAATCCGCACCTCTNNGAACGCCCGGATAAACGGAGCGCCCGGGCTGCGCCCACTCTCGTTGCAACGGGACTGGATGCAGATGCAAGGTCCCTACGCGCCCGCGATCGTCCCGTGGCTTCGCCACCACGCGCGCACGTTCGACGTGGTCGTGTTCATCACGTATCTCTATTGGTCGACCTGGGCCGGTCTCAGGGAGTGCGCGGGCGTGGTGCCCACACTGCTGCACTCGACCGCGCACGACGAACCTCCGTTGCGCCTCTCGATCTTCGAAGAGGTGTTGCGGGCGCCCGACGAGCTCGTGTTCCTCACGCCCNNCGCCCGGCGAGGTCATCGGCATCGGGATGGAGACGTCGCGCGCCGGTGACGCCGACGCGTTCCGCCGGCGCTTCGGTCTGGGATCCGATCCGTACCTGCTCTACGTCGGGCGGGTCGATCCGGCCAAGGGCGCGACCGAGCTCATCGAATTCTTCGTCGGGTACAAGAACCGCAATCCCGGAGATCTCCGGCTGGTGCTGCTGGGCGAGAACCTGGTCGACNNCGCGGGCGCCCTCGCGCTCGTGCACCCGTCGTACTTCGAGAGCTTCGCGATGGTGCTGACCGAAGCCTTCGCGCAGCGGCGGCCGGCGCTGGTCCAGGGCCGGTGCGACGTGCTGACCGGCCACGCGTACCGCAGCGGCGCGGCGGTGCCGTACACCGGGTTCATCGAGTTCGAAGCTGCGGTCGAAGCCTTGGTGGCCAACCCCGCGCNNGAACGCCTACTCACGCGTGTCGCGAGCTGACCGTTCGAACAGGTAAGGGGAAACGTCAGACGCTGGCCGGCGGCTTCTCGTCGCGGGCGCGGGTCGCGCGCCCGACGAGATCGGCGAGCAGGCCGTTGGCCACCACCTGGAATGCCGCGAAGAGGATGAGCAGCGTGTCGGCGGCGACGTGGAAGTCGCGGCCGATGAGGTCGACGAGGAGCTTGGTGAAGCCGACCGCGAAGAGCAACAGCCCGACCGGCATGAAGA
>PLBO01000004.1 GCA_003134555.1 Actinomycetota bacterium | reverse complement strand
GACGTTTGGCTCGGAGCAAACTGCGATGACCGACGCAAGGTCGGCCGACGGCTACACCGGGCCGCGCCCATCGCGTGCCCGGCCATGGGCTCCGTGGGTGATCGTGACGAGCGCGTTGGCATCCGCAGCTAACGCCGTCGTGTGCGGGTTGAACCTGGTCGAACGTCACTACCAACAACAGCGACTGACCGACAATCCGCCTTCGGCATCACGCATACGACACACCCTCAACGCGATACACGCCGTGACCTCGTTCGAGCTGCTCGTAGGGGCCGTGTTCGTCGTCGTCGGCGTCGTGTGGTCGCTGAGACGACGCTCGAAACTGCGTCTCAAGCGCGAGGGCGAGGCGGCGGTCGAGCCTGCGCTGCGGAACGTCTTTCCGGTCGTGTACTGGGCATTCTGGATAGCACTGGTCGGATCAGTGCTCCTCACTGTTTCCGCTTCTTCCATTTTTCATACCGGCATGACGGTCCACGGCTACGTCACTTACCGCACCCGTCTCGCCGAAAGCGCAGCGGCCCGGTCAATCATGTGGGCGTGCTGGATACCGCTCGTGGTCCGATCGACCAAACTCCAATCGCAGCGTGAGGCTTCCACGATCGTCCACACAACCCTGTGACGCGGCGCTCGAACCAAACGGCTGCTGCTCACCAGCCCGCAGGTTGAGCGAAGCTCGACTGCTGCCGGTGGGTTGGGTGCGGAGATACGCCTGCCCGACGATGCCTCCCCTCAACCGAATGTCACGCTGTCCCAACAGGGATGTCACGCCAGTCCAACTACTACCTAGATGTTGGAGGAGCGTGACATCTCCGGCAGCTCCCGTGCTTCCACACGCTGTTGGAGAAGCGTGACATTGGCGAGGCGTGTTGGACGAGCGTGATNNGCTCTGGCGGCGCGTTGTTGCTCGACCGTCGTGGCGAGCAGCTCGGCCCACTCCTTCACCGAGGCGACGTCAGCCGGGAAGGCTTCGTCGGTGGGTGTGATGTCCCAGCGATCGCGCGCTATCTCCCGTGCGGCGCGAAGGGCTTCTTCTCGGTTGGCGCGTTGAACGCTCGGCAGTTGGAGCATCAGCTCGTCCTCGACGGCAACATCGCCAGGATCAGCCTTCCGCTTGTGCGGTCTTCCTGCCCACTCTCCCGCCCAGTGGTTCTTGCGCATGTTCGGTAGCGAGGCGGCGACGGCGAGCCGCTCGACGGCTTCCTCGGGCGTCAGACGTTGAAAGAAGGGGGGCTTCGAGCCTGGGAGATCCGATGTTGAGAACAGGTGTACCTGCCGGTTGCGCGTGCCGACTTCGAGCACTCCACATGGGTGCCGTTCTGCACGGCGCCGACTTCGCACGCGGTTGAGGATCGTCGGATCATCGTCGATCANNGCTGTGGGCACGACAGCGACTCGCACTCGATCTGGGCGTAACTCTGACGCCCCGTACGAGCCCCGATCCGCCACACCGGGATCGGACAGCACGCTGTCTCGTTGTTCGAGCGCAGTTGAGCCCAGGCATCGTCGTCGACCGTGAAGGTGACATCGTCCAGCGAGTAGACATCGTCGCCGGAGCGGAAGCGCACCAGTGTGCGGAGCACCTCGAACGTGGGGAAGCCGTTGTCCACGCAGTAGTGAGCGATCTCCGAGTGGCGATGCACGACACCGATGTCGCACTCCAGGCGGCGGAGGTACTCGGCAACGAGACGCGCGCTCGCCGTCGACGTCGGGACTGCTCCTTCTTCTGCCACCGCTGTCGTCCAACTCGATGACGAATCGGCGTTCAAGGGGTTGCGTTCAGCGCCGGATGGCGCGATACTTGCGCTCACAAGTAAACTCAGTTCCGTCACGCGCCGCCGATCCTTGCTGGGGNNTTAGGCGGCCGTGACGCGTTCGGGGTCACTTCATTGTC
Organism: Actinomycetota bacterium; assembly: GCA_003134555.1. GTDB lineage: Bacteria > Actinomycetota > Acidimicrobiia > IMCC26256 > PALSA-610 > PALSA-610. Next base: position 660 of record PLBO01000004.1, on the reverse strand, counting down.
GTGACCGTGTTCTCGGATACGAAGCGATCGAGCTGCAACGGCATGACGCGCACGAGCCGTCGACCGACGCGGACATGGTGAAGCTTGCCGTCGCGCACAAGACGCCGGACCGTGCGCTCGGAGACGTGAAGCCTCTTTGCAACTTCGGGAATCGTGAGGGGGGTGTCGTCTGGCATGTCTTGGACGGTAGAGGCCACTTCTTCTGGGGTGGTGGATCGGAATCGGAGGTGTGAGTACACACGTCGAAGACGACTGTCGTCGCCTCCACGATGTTCAAAACGCGCGGCCCAACACGCGACGACCAGCCGTGACCGCCGCCTCGTCGTCGGGGTCGATCCCTTCCCACGGCACACCTAAACGCTCAGCGAGGGCTTTGCAGCTCCGAAGACCCTCGATCATGAGCGTCCGACCGCAAGGCCGAGGGTTACCGCTTTGGAAGATGTACCCGTAGAACTGCAGGGCGTCCTCGTCACCTTCACGCAGCAGCCTGCAGAGCCCCTCGTAGAAGGCTGTGAACTCGCCGTCGTGGGAGATGCCGAAGTTCGCGTAGGTCTGGTACGCGCGTTGGTCGTCTGTTAGATCGTCGTCTTCGAGATCGAGGTCGTCACTCACGTCACTCTCCTTGGTGTGCTCCATTCGGGCTTCACTGCTTGCGTCGAG
>PLBO01000006.1:982-2527 GCA_003134555.1 Actinomycetota bacterium | reverse complement strand
TGGCCTAGCCGTACGTTCAGCTCGGCGACCGATGCCTCCGCCGCCGAGTCATGTCGAACGAGGTTGGGGTTCCGGGCCGAGATCGCCCAAACTCCAACGGAGGATCCGTCGAGGAGCCGGACGAGGCAGTTGCGGGGCAGCAATCCCCAACGACCGAGTTCGAAGCGATCGATCTCACGCCAATCAATAGATCGTGAGGATGTGGGATTCACGATCCTGATTCCCGACGGCTCGACGTGGATTGCGCAGTAGGCAAGACGCACGCTGATGATGGACAAGATCAGGCCCAAAGCGACGAAGACGAATCTGATCGGCTGCGCGCCGTGCCAGGTACCGAACAGAGCCGGCGCGCTGATGAGCGGGGGCGCGAGGAGCGCGCATGCGAGGTCGACGACTACCGCGCTCCGGGTTCGATATGTCGATCGCATCGGCTGCACAGCTTGACCTCCCTCAGCGTGCCGACGCCGGATTTCGGTGAGGGTGGCTCAGGAGACCTTTAGCATCACTGGGGTGGCGGTGGTCCTCTCGCGTTCGAGGCGTGCGCTGACGCTCGGGAGCGGGCAATCTGAGTGGGTGTCAAGGACCCCATGGCTGGTTGTAGTGGTCACTGTCGCGCCGTTTCTGCTGTCGGGGTGTTCGCCTCCCAACGAGGTGGGAGTGCGCTTCGACGCGACAGATAGGCCGGTTGTTGTCGACTGCGGCACCTGGATCGACGGTGTGTCTGTGAGCGATGCCGACACGGGCCGGGCCGTGTGGGCTGCCCATGCAACGCCGCTCCGGAACGGCGGGCTGCAGACGAGGGGATACATCAGTGTCGGGACGTTGCCAGGTTCGTTGTGGACAGAGACCGCTCCATTGGCGGTCAATCCGCGCCCGGCAAACTTGCGCTTCAGTGTGGAGTCGTTCGGGCATGTCGTGATCGACGTTTCGGCGGCGTCGATACAAGAGAACCGCGTGTACAGATCTGGCGCGCGGAGCGAGTCGTTGAGTCATTTCAACGAGCAGACCTGTTCGGGCATCCCATTGTCGACGAACCAGGTNNACAGCCACTGAAGGCCGCTCGCTCAAGCGACAAATGCGGGCACTGGGGTGGCCTTTGTGCCGTCGCGCGATGCCGCAGGGTTGAGGGGATGCTCCCCGGCCTAGCCAGAGACGTCGTCGAGCCCGCGCACAGTGTCAGCCGCCCGGACCGTTGGGTTGAAGCCGACACAGCTTGCTGCGGACTGAATGAAACCGAGCCGCTGTTACGTGTGCCTTCTCGCCGAGAAGTCCGGGGCCGTTGATGTAGATGCTCGTCGCCTGAAGATCTCGAAGGTGAAAGTCGATGGCGAACCCTCCGCNNCAGAGCGAGTCGTTGACCGTATTTCCCACAGAGTTACGCCGGATGACGCGAAGCTCGAATCGGACGACGACAAGCGCACGTCTCGTACGAACTCGTCTGGACAGATCAAGACGTGGACGAAGAGCCGACCAGAGGCTTCGGATACGCCAAGCTTCGTACCCCAAACCAGACCCGAACTGTCACCGCCTCCCATCATTGCGTAG
>PLBO01000006.1:0-975 GCA_003134555.1 Actinomycetota bacterium | reverse complement strand
CGGGGTGCTCCCGGTGCCCTCATCGGCGACGCCCGGCCGCCGCCGCTCTTGAACCCAAAAGGCACCGTTACACAAACGACCCAGCAATCGCACTCATCCAGACACAACTCGGGGGCGTCATCGTCACCGAGGAGCGGCCATAGCTCGTCCAACGGACCTTGATGGGGCGCTGGTGTTGTCTGCTCAAACCGAGTGACACACTGTTGTCGTGGTCGAAGGCTGGATGCGCAAAGGCTCTCGTTGGCCGACGCCGGTTATAGCAGTGATGCTTGCGATCGCCTTCGTAACCGTCGTAGTCACCGCAGCGACTATCGGCGACCAGTTCCATATTGGCCGGCGGACACTTTCGCCGATATCGGTTTCGATGAACGCGTGTCTGTACCTCCGGCCCGTCCACGATGTGGCTGTGCGTCTGAACGACCAGTGGAATCGTGCGCTCGACGGTCGGCAGCGGTGGCCGTCGTTCCGCGCACAACTCGCCTCCGAACTCCCCAAACTTGAAAGCTCGCTGCGAAGGGCCGAGTCCCATGTGCCCGCTCGGATTGTGAGCAAGTTCGAGATCGTGGTCGCGGATGTTCACCTCGGGCGAGCCGAGTTACCTCGCGCGTCCTCCATTGGCGACGTGCTAACGCTTACGGGTCAAGCGAAGTCGCCGGTTATAGAAGGGGCAAACGCCCTCAGCGACGCAAGTGACCTCGTTGGCAACGCCTGCGGATACCGACTGGCACCCGCGAATGCCCTTCTGCAATGACCGTTGCCCCTACGAACAGAAGGCAACGGACAACAAATGTCGACACGACGCACGGAATTTTCTGCGTAGCTGCCGCGGCCTGCGGTCGTAGGCTCCTTGTAGTGAGCGCGGCGAGCGGTGGTGGAGAAATGCGAGTGCCCCGAACTGGCGCTAGCGGAAACGTTGGCGATCCCGTCGATGCCGAGATGGTTCATCGTGACGGTGCGTCGGGAACGATCAGGGTC
>PLBO01000001.1 GCA_003134555.1 Actinomycetota bacterium | reverse complement strand
GGCCCGGCCCCCGCAACCACAACGCCGCGATCGCGAGCCCGACCGCTGGCGCGAACGCGACCAGCCCGACCGGCAACTTGGTGACCGCGTCGTCGAACACGAGATTCACCGTGACCCGCTCGAACCCTGCGACCGCGAAACCCGTCACAGCCCCAACCAGCGCGGCGCCGATGACAACATGACGGCTCCTTAGCAACAAGGCATGGAACTCGTCACGACGTCGGCTCACACCCAGATGCAATCACACGCCCGAACGCTCGACCGAGATGCATGCGCCGGGTTGTAGATGTCTTCTTCGCGTGACCACTGACCGTTTCCGGCGTAGTCGATCATCGACCAGTTGGTCGTCGAATACTCGCGCTCGTCACCGAGTTCGGGCATGTGCGTTCTTGCGCAGAAGATCACGCGGCCGTTCGGCTCATCGAAGAGCACCCAATCGTGGGTGTAAGTCATCTGGTCGTTCGGATACATCTTCATGAGCGGAACGATCCATTGGCGTACCGCCTCCCGGCCGAGCATCTCGCCGAAGACATGCTCGATGTAGTTGCAGTCCGTCGTGAACAGGTCGGCGAACGCGTTGTAGTCCGCGGACGCCGCGCAGTCGTCCGAGATGCGCGAGAAGTGTTCGTATGCCTCCTGTAGCTCGCTGAGCGAGTACTTGGTCATCTCGATTCCTCAGTTCTGTCGTCGTGCGTGTTCAAGAGACGGTGTTCGAGTGATCCCATTCGACCGGCAGGCTCGTTGGGTTGCGAAAGAGGCTGTCTCCTTGAATGTGCGCGTCCGATATCTCGGCCGCTTCCTGATCGAGGCGAAGGCCCGGGAGCCGGTCGAGGAGCGCGTTGAGCGCGACCCGAGTTTCCAGACGAGCGAGGTGCATCCCGAGGCAGAGATGGGGTCCAGTTCCGAACGACATGTGCTGGTGTTCGTCTCGGAAGATGTTGAACGTCTCCGCGTCGTCATACACATCGGGGTCCCGATTCGCGGACGCGACCATCGCGGTCACAACCGCGCCCTGGGGGATCGAGATGCTGGAGAGTTCCGTTGGCTTGGTCGTGAGTCGCGCGGTGAGCAGGACCGGCGACTCGTAACGCAGCCCTTCCTCGATGGCTTGCGGGATGAGGGACCGGTCGCGGACCGCGTCGAGCTGGTCAGGGTGCGTGAGCAGCAAGTAGAGGAGGTTGCCACTCGACCGGTAGGTCGTCTCGATCCCCGCGGGCAGCAGCATCCGCAAGAACGAGTAGATCTCTTCGTCATCGAGCCGCTCGCCGTCCAGCTCGGCCGTCACTAGGTCGGTGATCAGATCGTCGCGAGGTGTGACGCGCCGTTCCTCGACGATGCGTTCGAGGTATGCACGTAGCTCGTTCGAGCAGCGCACCGCATTGTCCCAATCGCGAAACACCGTAATGATGCCGACCGCCCACTGCTGAAACTGTTGGTAGTCCGCCTCGGGCAGTCCCAGCACGCCGGAGATCACCTTCGCCGGAAACCCGAACGTGTACTCGGTCGCGAGGTCCACGTGGCCGCGGTCGACGAACTGGTCGATCAACTCGTCGACGACGCGACCAACAAGCGACTCCTCCCAACGAGCCAGTGTCCGCTGCCGGAACGCCACCGAGACCAGCGCCCGATGATGCTGATGCTCGGGAGCGTCCATGCCCACGATGATCTTGCGACCCCACACCTCGCGCATCCCATCCGCGATGACCGCTGACGAGAACGTAGCTCCATCGCGCAGAACACGAGTCACGTCGTCATGGCGATACACGACGTACGACGCCGGGGCGCCCGCATAGATCGAGGCCCGACGCAACACCGGAGACTGACGCCGCAACCGGGCGAACTCCGGATACGGGTCGCGCACCGCGCCCGGATCTAGGACATCGAGAAACCCAGTCCCACCGTCGCCCGACCTTCCAGAATCAGTTGGGTCCATCGAGTCCCCGCTCATCCACAACCGTACGACGACGAGCCCCAAGAACGAGCCGCGCATCCGCACATGTAAGCAACATCGGCTCTGGGGATCCACTCCGGGTTCGGTGTTCGAGGGTTGCATTGTCTTCCCGGCTGGTTCGGGTGGTGGCGTCGAGTAGCGCACTGAGGGAGGCCTCGTTGTGGGGTCTGGTCTCGTCAATCTGATGGTCACACCTGACCCGGTCACGGTTGTCCCGCATGAGGGAAGTGGGTCGGCCCGTTGTGAGGTCGGGCCCGTTTACAGCACATGAGTGGGAGCCGCGACGCGGGTCCGCTTGGGGCCGTGACCGAAGTTGAGCGTCGCTCCTCGAGCGAGCCGGTGCGTTACCGACACGACGAGAGGAGATGGTGATGGGTTGTCGACGACTGGTCGGCATCGATTTGGGGATCGCGTCCGCGCACGCGGTGCGGATCCTCGATGGTGAGGGCACGACGCTTGCGAAACGCATAGCGTTCCCGACGGTCGAAAGCCTGACGCAGCTCGAGAGCGCTGCGTTGGACGACACGCCGACGGGAACATGTCTCGAGGTGGTGATCGAACCGACCGGTCCGGCGTGGTTACCGATCGCAGTGTTCTTCATCGGTCGAGGTCATTGCGTGTATCGGGTCAGTTCGGCGCAGTCCGCCGATCTGCGTCGCTATCTGTCGCGACACGCCAAGACGAACGGTATCGACGCGGACACCCTCGCGCGGATCCCGCTGTTCCACCCGTCCGGTGTGCATCGCCTCGAGTTGGTGGGCGCTGAAGCTGCCGGGTTGGATCGTCGTGTGCGGGCCGCGGATCGGTTGACGCGCATGATCGCTGAGCACAAGACGAGGATCAAGGCACTGGTCCGCCAGTTGATGCCCATGAGCCCACTCGCCGGCAAGATCACGCTCGCGGATCTCGCGGTGCTCGAACGTTGGGCAGACCCGAGATTGTTGATGAAAGCGGGCCGGGCACGGATCACCGCCGTGATCGCGAAAGCGTCACATGGTCACAACGGCGTTGACCGAGCCGAGGAATGGCTCGGGGCGGCGCAAGCCGCTGTCGAGCTCTACGCGGACCATCCTGCGGTCGCGTTCACCGAGCTCGCGGCGGAAGTCGCGACCGAGGTCCGGTTGTTGCGTGCCATCCACGATGAACTCATCGTGCACAATCGCGAGCGCGAGGTCGCATACCGCTCCGTTGACCCCGACGGCCTGGCCCGCAGCCTGCCCGGCCTCGCCGAGGTCGGAGGGCCCGCGCTCGTCGCCACGATGGGCGACCCGACCCGGTTCACCAAACCCAAGCAGTTCNNGTTCCGTGCGTTCAGCGGCCTCGCTCCGAAGGCGTCCGAGACCGGCGACACCGACCGCAAAGGCCAGCCGATGTCGAAAGCCGGGTCGTCGCTGCTGCGGACCACACTCGTACGCGCCGCGGACACGGCCCGCAAACAAGATCCGCAACTCGCCCGCATCTACTACCTGCAGATGGTCGAACGCGGCAAGAACCACATCGGCGCGATCTGCGTTGTCGCCGCCCAGCTCGCCGAACGCGCTTGGGTCGTGATGAACCGCCAGACGCCATACGTCATCTGCGACACCGACGGCACGCCCGTCACCGCCGAACAAGCCACTGCGATCATCGCGGAGCGCTGGACCGTTCCCGCCGACGTCCGCGCT
>PLBO01000035.1 GCA_003134555.1 Actinomycetota bacterium | reverse complement strand
GTGACGATCAACATGTCCATGCCGGGCTGTGCGGTGGTAAAGGTGCATCCGGTTGTCGCCGGGACGGGCGGGTCGATCGGCGCGTTGTAGCCGCTCATCGGCGACTCGATCGTGAGATACCGACGGCTGTAGGGGTCCATCTCGCCGACGGGGCCGATCGCGTTGCGAACTTCGCTGAGTCGTTCTTGGCCGGACCGTTACATAACGTTGACCCGGGCGTGCGGGGTGCTGGATACCTTCGGAGATCATGGCTCACGAGGCGTCGCAGCCCGAACGGGACGACCCGCCCGGCGGAGCTTTCGGAGCGTCGCTGGCGGCGCGATCTGGCAGCTTCGTGTTCACCCGCGCTCTGGGTGGCGTCATCACGATGCACGAGGGTGAGCCGCAGTTCGCCGACACCTTCGACGAACAACTCCGCCTCGTCGGCCAACACATCGCTCGTCGGCTCGCCATCTTCGATTGCACCACCGCCGACACTGTTGACGCGACCGTCTTGCTGCACCCGTCCGTCGATATCAGGCCCGGCGAGCCGCTCGACCGGCTCCAAGCCGACGTGTTCGTGGGCTGCTCACCTCCCACATGTCGGACGAGCGCGGTTGTCTATTGATTGCCCGACCGAAGAAGGACGCCACCGAACGAGTCGACCTCCAACGCCTTCGGTACGTACCCGCGCTGGACGGGATTCGCGCCTTCGCCGTGCTGTTCGTGATGTCGTATCACCTCACCGAGGTGTTCGCGCCTCGGAAGTACTTGCGGGGCGGTCCGGTGCCCGGTGGATTCCTCGGCGTCGATCTTTTCTTCGTGCTCAGCGGGTTTCTGATTACTTCGCTGCTCCTCGGTGAGCAGTCCACCACCGGTCGGATCTCGCTGCGCGGGTTCTATCGGCGCCGCGCGCTACGGCTGCTGCCTGCCCTTGTGGCGATGCTCTTCGTTCATCTGCTCTACACCGCCCTCACCGGGTTACCACTTGCCATCGAAATCCATTCGATCATCGCAGTCATTCTGTATGTCGCGAACTGGTACATGACCACCGGTCATCGGGTCGCGGCCGGGCTCAGGCACTTGTGGTCTCTTTCGGTTGAGGAGCAGTTCTACGCCATCTGGCCCGTCATCACGATCGTGGTGCTGGGCGTGCGACGCTCACTGCGATTCACGATCGCCGCGCTCCTCGCGACCGTTCTCGCGCTGGCGTTGTGGCGCGCGTGGTTGTGGGACAACGGAGCACATGCGTCGGGCCTGATCGGTTTCCGCACCGACGGCAGGGCGGACGGACTGCTCCTCGGCGCGTTGGCCGGATATCTCTGGACCTGGCGCGCAATCCCGAAACACGGTCTGCGTCTGGCAGCCTCCGTATCAGCCATCTTGGTCGTGGTGTGCGTCGCGTACATCAAGGCGGGGAGCAGCTTCTACATCAAGGGTGGCTACACGTCGGTCGCGCTCGCGGGCGCCACGATCGTTCTCGCGGCGGCACAAGGAGAATGGGCAGCGACCCGCGCACTCGCGAGTCGACCTCTCCGCTCGATCGGTCGGGTCTCCTATGGTCTCTATCTCTGGCACGCTCCCGTCTTCGTCGCTGTCCGACGCTATTGCCATAGCTGGCCGCTGCTCCCACAAGTCCTCCTTGCCCTCGCCATTACTGCCGCGTTCACACTTGCATCATGGCTCCTCGTCGAGGTGCCGTTCCTCGGGCTAAAGAACAGGGTTCGAACCGCGCCAGCGTGAGCCACACGGCCCCGTTCGGTCCGCGACACGCCGCGAGAGATTCCCAAGATGTACGACTGAGCGCGCCGGCCATCGTTCTCTCCGGGTAGATGGTCGCTGGAAAACGCGGACGGAACCGACCTGCGCGGCCCCACGTCGCGATCTCTGCCCGTACGCTCGGTACGGCGAGCGTGTTCTCACGAACTGGAACGCCCGGCTCCCATGTTCGTCGACCCTAACTTGACGCGTGCATCACCATCCCGCACGCCTGTTCCACCGTCGCCGAGTGCTCGTGAGGCGAACCGTTCGTGGTCACGACTTGCACTCTCGTCCCTCTCGGGCTTGCGCGCGTGGATCGTTGACGCCGACATTCACGCGCAGGGAGTCAGGAGTGCGCACGCGACGGCTACACCGACCAATACAGCGGTCAGCGGCTCGTGTTTCCGGGCACGCTGCGGGTGCTGTTGTTGTTGCTCCCCGACGAGCTGTCGTTCCATCGGAACTGGAAGATGGACGCTTGCCATCCGATGTACTGGGACATGTGCCCAACCATTGACCACGTAGTGCCAGTCTCCCGAGGTGGAGCCGACGACAGCACCAACTGGGTGTCTACGTCGATGCTCCGTAACGCGGCCAAGGCAAACTGGACTCTTGAGGAACTCGGCTGGGAGCTGTGCCCGCCCGTTCGAGTATTACACCTTCGGTGGTCTGATCCGTGTCGACCGCCAGCGGCTTCTTGCGCAGGTGCTCAACCCCGGCAAGGGCTGGGTCGACGCGAATCATCTCGCCGACGACGTCGGCTACAACTCTCTCGACTACAACCTCCTCACAAACGCCGAGGCAGCCGACCGTGCGAGCGAGTTGACCGGTAGCGCCGCCGTGCTCGACACCTGATCCATCCCGTGCACTCTGCAAAATCGACACGCGTGCGGGGNNGCCGATGAGGACGCCGATCGAGAGGCGTCCGCCTACGTTCGGACGATCCTCCAGCGCGTGTCCGGCACAAGCTACGCACCGGCACCCCATACGCAATCCGCGCTTGCTTCACCGCCTCCGACGCGCGTCCCGAAGCATCAGTGGACGCCGCAGTAGTCACAGCCGCCGTACTCGGCGATGCACGACCGAGGAGAGTCTTGATGGGGAGCCTCGTTGCCGGGACGCTCGTCGTCCGAGACGGCTGCGACAGTCCGNNGGGTCGGTCAGCTCGGCCGTCCTCTGATTCCAGGTGATGTCGGGGCGCGACCTAGGTTCGGGCGGTCCGTCACCTTGTGAGTTCTGTGAGGAGTTCGAGTATGGCCGCAGAAGACATCAGGGCGCGTCTGCACGATGCGCTACACCGTCACCCGAAGGCGAGCGAGGCCGAGGTGGAGGCGATTGCGCTCGTCGTGTTGGCGATCGTGGGTGAGCTGACGGCCGAGCTTGCGGTCGTGATCGCCGAGTTGACAGCGCGCGTCGAGGTGCTTGAAGCGCGGGCGTAGCGACGAACGGTGGTCCAGATGTTCCGGCCGAGCTGCGTCGGGGTTAGGGCTGACCGACGTAGCTGACGCGCACGGTGGCGTCGCGCGAGGTCGGTGGGCTCTGCGGCAGCGGCACGAAGGACACGGTGCCGGTCCCACCGCACGGTAATACCAGCGCCGTCGGGATCGGCTTGACGACGCCGTATCGGTAGAACGTGACGGTGCTCGCGCTCGGTGTTGGCGGCGCCGATGTCGGAGGTGGTGGCCCGAAGAACGCGACGATTGACGTGGCGTGGGCGCCGGTGTTGCCGAAGTGTCCGACGATGGCTTCGGGGCGGAACACTTCGACGGTCTGGCCCGCCATGGGGTGGCCCGTCTGTCCGGGGCGGACCGGACCGAAGCACGCCATGCGGATGACTGCGGGTGCCGGGACGCCGTTCTTTCCGTTGACGAGCCCACCGAACACTTGATGGGGTCCGACCTTGCCCTGGGGCGGCACCGCCGCGCCCGCGCTCACCACGACGAGGGATGTCGCAGCGACGAATATGGACACACCCACGAGTATGCGACGAACCACGATGCATCTCCTCCCGGCGCAGCCTTCGCGCAGGTTCCGACGGCCGATGCGCGGCGACGGTCGACCCGCGTGACGCGCTGTTCTCCACGGAGGTAATCGTCTCAGCGGCACAATAGGAAACACCCGAGACGCTCCCGGACCGAAACCCTTGGCTGTGCGATCCCATATCGACATGGGTTTCCCGCCGGGACAAGGTAGGAGCCGATCCCGCACCACCGAGCATTGGCCGTTCGTGTTGCGGAACGGGCACTCAGTCGTGGTGGTGCTCAGGCGCGCATGAGCGGCCCCCAGCGGGATCTGATTGAGGCCGCTCATACTTGCACGAGAGTGTGATCGTGCCGAAGGCCGAGCGTATAGACGCATCAGGTTCCCACGTTCGTTGAGGCTCTTTCTTGACCGACCGTTGACCGGGAGATGTCACCGGCTTTGCATCAGCGCCTGGACTCTGAGTTCAGCTCGGATCAAGAGCTTGCTGTGCTCGGTCGATGAGGCGAGAAGCCCGGGAGGCTCGATGGCGCGCTACGAACTAACGCTCGCTCGAACTGCGACGGAGGCACGCACCATCTTCGGGTTCGACGCGCTGTCCGACGCGATCCGTGAGGGTCAGATGTCGCCCGAACGAGAGTGGGCAGTCACCGACAGCGAAGACGGCGGCAAGGTCGTTTCCTCGCACACCGGCACGCGATCCCGTCGGTTCGAACTGACCAGAGGCGTTCGGTACTAGACGCCGAGAGTCGAGAGACTCAGCGAGCTTGTCATCGGGCAGCCAACAACAGCGCGGGGGGTTCAGCCGCGCGTACGCGCGATCCCAGCTCGCTTCAGCACTTCCGCCGGGACGCCGGCATCACGCCACGCGCCATACCCGACCCCTCGATTCACGCTGAACTTCTTGGCGACCTTGACGAACGCCGCTTCTTGGATCTTCACGTCGACGGCGCTAGTCGTTGCCGCCTC
>PLBO01000050.1 GCA_003134555.1 Actinomycetota bacterium | reverse complement strand
TTCTTCGGGCTGATGCCCCGAAGAGTTCCACGATGACGGACGTGCAATCATCGGTCGGCTACCTGTCAGCGGACTGCCGTCTGCTTCGAGCAGCGTCCCCTATCGAATTCTGCGACGCGGTTCTCGTGGCGGAGTTGCGCATTAGGGGACACTCGGAAGCGGTCTTACGTCGCACGCCTGCGCGGTCCGAGCATCGCTTGCGACGGTTGTTACTCCTCGGACACAACTCAGGGCGAAAACCGACGGAGGTTGTTCACACGCGGTTCGCTGCCATTCGTGCGAGTCCAACAAGTTGGGCGGCGTTGGTGTTGGGCGTGGGATGGTGTGTGAGGGCTGTGATCGAGTAGCTAATGAGTACGGTCTGGCCGTTCTTCACGAACTCGATGGCGACGAGATCGCTTCGTGTGATCCGGAGCGCGCGCTCGCCGATACCGGCGATCGGGGTCGCGGCGCCGGCGATGGGTTGTTCGTACTGTGTGGTGTCGTCGTACACGTAGACAATGAGCGAATACGTGATGTTGTCGAATGCCGTCGTGTCCGGAGTCGTGTTGGCGGAGTAGCCGCAGACCGATTCGGCATGCCCGGCCTGCGAGACGGCGACTTCGCGAGCGGGCCGGCCGAACAGCGCGCTGGCCTCGGGCGCCAACACGAGGACGCATGCTGCCGCGGTGCGCCTGCGCGCCGAGTCGAGAGGGCTCGAGGCCGGCGCCGAGCCGCTCCCCCGATGCGAACCGGTGGAGCAGCTGGCGACGACGAACAGCAACGCGATGCCCCCGACCGATCGTCGACGCCAGGAGGGAACCCTCACTGAATCACTCGTTCAATTCATGGCGTCATGGTGCACACGCGTTCGGCGAGTCGAAGTGTCCGGGCGTCGACGGGAACGCCTGGCCCGATCCGTGGTCGTGCTCGCCGGGGTACACGAGCGCGAGCTCCCGGTATGCAGATGTCCCACTCGTGGCGGTATCCGTCGCCGTCTGGCCGGCTCCGTCGGCGAAGCTCACCGTCTGCAGGAAGTTCTGCATGTCGGGGCTGTGCTGGCGTATGTCGTTGTAGCCACCGTAGGCCGCATTGCACGTGCTGTAGAGGTTGTAGGCCCCGTCCCAGTCGATCTGACGATCGCCGGGGTTCGGGCCGTTCGCCGCGACATCGCCCTGCATGATGTCGCGGTCCCAGCCGCCGTACATCCAGTCGGTGCCCTGGTGGTGCTGGTTGTTCGCCAGCGTCGCCGGGTTCGACGTGTCGTCGTCGGTGTTGGTCATCTGGAACCACGAGCACGGGTCGTTGGTCTGGTTGCCGATCGTCGCCGGCCACGCGTTGGGTGTGCACGCCGACGGCGCGCCGCGCGGCCGCCAGTCCATGATGTCCGAGCCCAGCGCACCAGCTACCGACGCGGTCGACGTGCCGCCCGTACCGCCGTACATGTGGTCGACGAAACGGTCGTTCGCGCCACGAGCGCTGGGGTCGAACACGCCGTTGGTGTAGCAGTCGGGCGAGACGGCCTGAGTGTCAATCGTCGCGTCGCAGCCCTTGCCGCCCCAGATCACGTCGGCGCCGTCGTCACCGAACACGATGTCGCCGCCGCTGTCGCCGTTGGCGAGGTCGTCGCCAAAGCCGGCATGGATGTTGTCGCTGCCGTTCCCGCCCCGAATGCGATCGTTCCCGCCCTCGGTCAAGCCGGCATGCGGCATCGGCGCCGACGTCGACGTCGACGAGCCGACGAATGCGTCGCCGTCGATGTCGTGCAGCAGGTCGACGCGGTGATCGAGGGTGCCGGGCCGGAAGGCGGTGAACGTCTCCTTCGGCGTACCACTCAATGACACGCTCACCTGGGTTGCGCCGTTCGTCAGCTTGTCGACGATGCCGCCGCGGTCGCCGAGCATGGCGTCGTTGCCGTCGTCGCCGAACATGACGTCGTCGCCGAGCTCGCCGTACATATCATCGTTGCCGGCGCCACCGTGCATGGTGTCGTTGCCGTCCTGGCCCCACATCGTGTCGTCGCCACCGTCACCCCACATGGTGTCGTTGCCGAACGATCCTGCGGGCTCGCACGTCGCCTGTGCGGTCGTGCAGAACCTCGTGGTGAGGCCCGAATTGGCGGCGGTCGCAACCGCGGCGTCGTGCATGCGGATCACGGTCGCGTTCGCGGGAGCAGGTGAGGCGTATCGAGCAGTGAAAATCCGCTCCGTCGCGCTTCCGTCCGCACCTTGCACGTCGCGCTTCAAAGTGCCGTTATCTCCGAGCTGGAAGTCGGCTTCACCGTCACCTTCGAGCTGATCGTTGCCGTCGCGGAACGCCGGTATAGAGCTGCCGCCGATCATGTCGTCCTGACCGTCGGCGCCGGTGCCCTCGAGATCGGCCGGCGCGCTCATCGGTTGCAGCCAGTTCGCGTTCGACAACAACGAGGTCGTTGCCTCTCCCGCCGTAGTCGGCGCGGCCGTCAACAGCGCGTCACCTCGCAGGATGTCGTCGCCGCCGTTGCCCTCGAGATAGTCGGCGCCCGGTCCGCCGGTCATCTGATCGTTGCCGTCCTGGCCGTAGACGACGTCGTTGCCGGACCCGCCCGACAGCCGGTCGGCGCCATATTGCGTGGACGCAGGCGCGACGAGCGGCGTGCTGCCGTTGAGGTCGTACAGGCTGATGAGACGCGCGTCGAGACGCGTTCCCGCAGCCGTCGTGCCCAAACGGTCGGTCGTGCTCGTGCGGCCGGCGTTGCGGAGCACCGACGCGTTGTCGCCAGTGATGACGTCGTCACCCGGACCGCCGAAGATCTCGTCGGCGGTGTCGGCCTGCCCGACTGTCGCGTTGCCGCTGCCCGACTGCACGGTCGAGCTGCCGCCGACGAGGTCGTCGTTGCCGGTATCGCCCTCGATGAGATCACTCCCCTGATCGCCTTCGACGTAGTCGTCGCCGGCGTTGCCGAGCAGCTGATCGTCACCACCCTGGCCGAGGATGACGTCGACGCCGTTGTCGCCGGTGACGTAGTCGTTCCCGGCTGCGGTTGCGGGCGCGCCGGACCCGGTGAGGTCGTAGAGCACGATGGCGCGTTGTGGCGTCATGCCGGGACGGTTGGTGAGCGGGCTCGGCGTTGCTGCGGGGTCGCGCAGCACCTTGCCGTTGTCGCCGATGATCACATCGGCATTGTCGCCGCCGGAGATCGTGTCGCCGACATCCGGTTGGCCGACGTTCAGCGAGTTCGTACCGACGTGGTCGACGGTCGAACTGCCCCCGACGAGATCGTCGTTACCGGCGCCGCCCGAGATGTTGTCACTGCCGGGTCCGCCTTCGGCGTAGTCGTCGCCGTTGTCGCCGGTGATCGTGTCGTTGCCACCCTGGCCGTAGATCACGTCGTTGCCGTCGCTGCCGTGCAGGAAGTCGCCGGCCGACGTGCCCGGCGTCGGCGAATAGCCGAGATCGAGTAGTTGGATCGTGTGACCGTTGGTGAAGCCCCGGCCCAGCACGGTGTCGGTGCCGGTCCCGGACGCGACGGTCGCGACGGTCGCGACGATTGCGTTGTCGCCGGTGACGACGTCGTTGCCGGCGCCGCCGTCGATCGTGTCGACGCCGTCGGGATAGCCGACGCCGGTCGCGGACTGCTCGTAGCCGCCGCCGACCAGCTCGTCTTGGCCGTCTTGACCGTAGATCGTGTCGTTGCCGGCGTTGCCTTCGCAGTGGTCGTCGCCGGCCCCGGCGTAGATCGTGTCGTCGCCGATACCGCCGTGGCAGGTGTCGTTGCCGTCACCGCCGTAGATCAGGTCGCCCCCTCCGGCCGTCGCGGGGAGCCCGCTCAGGTCGAGCGGGACCCACACACCGCCCACGAAGTCGCCGTTGTCTCCGATGATCGTGTCATTCCCGACGTCACCCGACAGCACATCGCCTTGATCGGCTCTTCCCGCGGCACGGGTGCCGCCGATGACGACGTCGTCACCGTTGCCACCGGAGATCCAGTCAGCGCCATTGTTGCCCTCGATCTGGTCGTTGCCGTCACCGCCGAACATGGTGTCGTTGCCGTCGTTGCCGTACAGACGGTCGATGCCGGAGTCGCCGTAGACGATGTCGTCGCCGGTGCCGCCCCAGACGTGATCGTCGCCCGACCCGCCGTGGAGTGTGTCGTTGCCACTCTCGCCGCAGACGGCGTCGTTGCCGCCCTGGGCGTCGACGTAGTCGTTGCCACCGCCGGCGCGAACGTTGTCTACCCCGGCACCACCGATGATTTTGTCGTTGCCGTCGAACGCGGTGTTCACCACCTCGCTCACGGGATCGGACGCGACCGGGTTGCCCGCGACGCAAGACGTCGTCTGCTGGTCGCCGTAGATCTGGGCGCCGCCGTCTCCGCCGACGATGTGGTCGCGACCGAGGCCACCGACGAGCGTCTTCGACGACGCGGTGATGCCGGTGGGCAACGGTGTGTGCGTCACGTTGTACACCGGACCGAAGCCGTCGTCAGGCGGCGACGCCGTGAGGTCGACGGACGAGGGCTCGGCGATGACGTAGTCGTCGTCCGGGCCGCCGTAGATCTCGTCGGTACCGAAGCCGCCGATGAGCACGTCGTTGCCCGCGCCACCCTGGATGTGATCCTTCTCGGTCTTCATCGAGTGACCCGTCACTAGGTCGACGCCGGTGCTGCCGTACACGGTGTCGTTGCCGGTTCCGGTGTCGACGACATTCGTCGCGCCCGTATCGGGCGGACCGGCCGCGTCGACGCCGAACGTCGTCTGCGCGGCGGTGAAGATCGAGTCGTCACCCGCGCCACCCGCGAGGTGGTCGTTGCCGTCGCCACCGACGAGGGTCGCGCCCTGCGAGTGGAACAGGTCGCCCTGGGTCGGGTGCGCGGCGAGCAGCGCGTCGTCGGCCTGGACGCCGAGGTTGTCGTCGCCGCCATTGCCGAACGCGATTGCCTTGCCGAGCCCGACCTTGATCGTGTCGGTGCCGTCACCGGAGGCGGTGCCGTCACCCGGGTTCGGCAGACTCCCCCAGTTGGGGACGGTGACGCTCGCGCCGGGCTGGCCCTGGCCCGACGCCAGGGGGTCGCCAGTGTCGCGGCCGTCGTTCTTCAAGTCGGTCAAGCTCAGAGTCACGGTGGGCGGCGCGCCGAGTGACGAGTCGCCGGCAACGATGTCGTCGCCGTTCCCGACCGTGATGCTGTCGTTCCCGGGACCGCCCGCGACGATCGCCTTGGCGTCGGGGTTGACGTACGAGTAGTTGTGCGTGATCGGGTCCTGGGTAAGGACGGTGCGGTCGCCGGTGACGATGGTGTCGTCGCCGGCCCCGCCGTCGACGAACGAGTTACCGATACCGGTCTTGATCTGGTCCGGGCCGCTGCCGCCGAACACGATCGCGTCCTTGTCGAACGACGCGGTCGGAGGCGCGGCGCCGGTGCCGGAGGTGTCCTGCTTGGCATCACCGATGAACGTGACGTCCATCTCCTTGCTGTAGCCGCGGCCGTCGACGACCACCCGCTGGATGTTCGGGTTGTCGAACTCGCGTCGGATGCCGAGCATGTCGATCGCGATGCCCTTGAAGGTCGGGTTGTTGGGATCGGTGTAGTCGTGGACCTCTGTGACCTTCACGACCTCCTTGGTCTGGTTGTTGTTCTCGTAGGCGGCGTCACCGCGCTGGGCCTGATGGCCCCATCCGCCCGCGTACACGACGAGCGTGTGACCGTCGGAGCTCAGGCCGCCGAGCTTCGGCGGTGGCGGAGTGCAGTCAGGAGTCGCGCTGAAGTCGAGCAGGGTCACGTTCACGATCGTGAAGCTGAACGACACCGAGAACGGCCCGAAGCCGATGGATATATAGGCCTTCAAGAACACGAACAGCTGCCCCGAGACCGAGAACAGACATATCGGATTGTTGAGCGCGGTCGCGAGGAACTCACTTATCCGGAACTTGCCGTCGTGGTTGGGATCGTTCCAGAGGAACGACACCGTCAATCCGACGCCGCCTTCTATCCCGACGGTGATGAGCACGACGCTCACCTCCGCGCCCGCGGCGAGCTCTCCCGTGAACGAGACGACCGGCATCGGCTTGCCGTTGGCGTCGTTCGTGTAGAAGAAGAGGCTCTGCAAGATCGCCTCACCGAAGGTGTCGAAGGTTGCGGTGCCTGCTCGCACGGCCTCGAAGGCCTTGCGGATGCCGTAGGTGTCGAAGCCCGCGACGATGTGGAGGGTCACCGACGCCGAACCGTGCAGTGTGATGAGCACCGGTGGTGGCGCGTAGACGGGCCCGAATTCCTGCCGCCAGTCGAAGCCGAGTGACAGCGGGCCGGAGTCGAACTTCACCAGGTCGACGTCGCCGCCCATGAGCACGTTGAACAGCGATGCCGGCTTCTCGAACACCGGGAAGCTGAATCCGGCGGCCGCAGCCTGGCCCGGGTCGAGGATGGAGCCCTTGCCCTCGTCGTGCTGATCGAGCGCGCCGAGGATGTTGCCACCGTCGCTGTTGGAGCTCGTGTCGAGCTGCTTGCTGCTCTGGTCGATCAAGCTGTTTGCGTTGTCGGGCGTCGAGGTGTTGGTCAGCGCGCTGCTGCCCACGAGCTTGAACGAACCGATCGGGATCAAGAAGTGATCGCTGCCCGTGGGAAGGTTGTCGATCACCTTGATCAAGGAGACGATCGTGTCGACGAACGTCAGATCCGGCCCGCCGGCGAGCGTGCTGAACGCTTTGGCGATCGAGACGATCGTTATGTCGCCACCTCCGACGAGGTGACTGAGGTCGGACAGCACCGGTATCGGCGCGTACAACGTCTTGATGATCGGGTCGAGCGGCTGCGTGACCTGCTTGATCTCGTTGATGATCGGGCCGACGACGTGGCCAAACACCGCGCCGGCGTCGATCGCGACCTTGTCGAACTCGATATCGAGCGGCGTATCGCCGTTGCTCGTGTCGTTCGCGCCCGGTTTCGCGTTGCTCCACGACCACTTCAGGCGGAACTCCGTTTGGATACCGGGGAAGCCCGCGTCGGAGCCGACCTTCGCCTTTAGCAGCCAGTCGACGTTGACTGCGGCGTTGAGCTTGACGTCGAACAGCTTGTCCAGGCTCTGGTTCGAGATGTCGGCGAGCGACAGGTGACCGTTGGTGGGGTCGTTCGGCGCCAGCATGTCGATGCTGAACGTGCCGTCGAACAGCGGCGGGATCGCGCCCGGTGCCGGAGCCGGCGCCGGATCCGAGCCCGAGGTCACGCAGTCCTGCGTCATCGTGTTGTCGCAGTTCTGCGCAGTGATATTGATGAACGCGAGCTGCGCGTCGATCTTGGACGGCAGCGTGATGTTGAGGCCGACGGCGAACTCGGGTTGCGGATCGTCCTTGGTCGCGATGAAGAAGCCGTCGGTCTTGCTGATGCCGAACGCGAGGTGGAGGTGCCATCCGAGCTGGACGCTCGGGCCGGCGCCGGCTTGATCGGCTTGGAGTGACAGACCCGGGATACCGATGTTGAGCGGCACCGAGTTCGTGAAGCACGGGTGGGTGGTGTCCGTGCAGTCCAACACCTCTTTGCCGCCGACCGTCTTGAACTTCCCTTCGCTCACGTCGGCGCGCACGATCACCGCTTGGAGCTGGTCGAACGAGCAGTTCGCGATCAGCGGGTTCGGCCCCGAGGGGTTCGTCGGCGCGTCGGTGGATGTGATGCTGCCGTCGTCGTTGAACGTCACGGCGGTGCCGACGTCCTTCACGAGCTTGAAGGTGCCGCCGCCGACGTCCTCGTACACCTTGTAGCCCTCGGCGCCGGGCACGGCCGACCAGGTGATGTCGAGCGAGTTGCCGCCCCCGAGCGACGCGGGTCCCGTTGTGATCTGTCCGGGCGCGCTCGGTTGCGCGTCCTTCGTTCCGCCGGAGCCGTCGGACACGTACGACACGATCTCGTAGGTATTGGTCGTCGTTCCGGCGGTCGTGCTCCCGTGGAGCGTCACCGTCGGTGCGGCCGCGCTGGCGAGCGTGGCGGTGCACTGCGTCTCCAACGACACGGACGGGTTCAGCTTCGACCCGCTCAGCGCATTCTTGAGTGTGTTGTTGACGTAGTCGCGCAGGTCCCCGACGTTCTTGATGGCGCCCGCGGTACCGAGCGTGCCGTCGATCGTGGTCTTCAACTTCCCGAGGAAGTCGGCTCCTTGCTGCAGGTCGTTGCCGACGAGGGGCAACTTGCCACCGAAGCTCGCGGTGTTGAGCGACTGCTGCAACAGATTGAGGAACCCGTCGATGCTCTGGAAGTTGCTGAAGTCGAATGTCGAGGCGATCGCGGACGCGAGCGCGGTCGGGTCGGGGGTGTCGATCCGGTGATGACCGTCGATGTCGGAACCGGTCGGGTCGATGACGTCGAACGGTCCCGCGCCGCCCTGCGGCTGCTTCGGCAGTCGGATATCGAACTCGTCACTGCAGCCGCCACAGGTGATCAGCTTGTTGTAGGTCGTGCCGCCGTCAGTGCTGAAGTAGATCGGCAACTTCGCACACGCCGCGAGGTCGGTCGACCCGCCGAAGCCACAGTCGACGGCGGTGCTCGACTGGTTCACGCCAGGCGTCACGTCGCTCATGAACGTCGAGAAGCTCTCGGCGGTGCCGTTCGTGCTCGCGCCGCTCTTGTTCAGGTCGACGGAGTAGCTCGCGTGCGCGACCCCCTTGTCGGAGCTCGTCGGGTCGCCGAGGGACACGTTGAGCGGACCCAGCGTGGTCGTCAGCGTGGCGTCGTCGATGTTCGCGTCGAGCCTGGCGCTGATCCCCGAGTTGTCGAGGATCTGGAGTGCGCTCGCATCGCCGGGCCCGGAGCCGGGCGCCAGCGCGACGACGAGGCCGACCTTGATCTCACCGCTGACCGCGAGTGAGACGGAGCCGGAACCCTGCACGCCGGCCACCTCGTGCGAACCGCTCGGCAGATTGAAATTGAAGTCGACGGGCGCCGCGGTGTTGAAGGCGCGCTTCCAGTCGAGTTTGATCACGAGCGACGGCGTGTTCCCGACGCTCGAGTCGTCGCGGTACTCGAACTGGATCGGCGTCGAGCCCTTCAGCCGCTGGTTGATCGTGTTGACCAGCGATTGCAGGTTGTCCGACTGCTGCGCCTGAAGGATCGAGATCACGTCATCGAGTTCGGAGCGCACCATGTAGGCGCTCCCGTCGGAAGGTTGCGGCGCCCACGGTGCGCTCATGGTGAGCGTGTCGTCGGTCACCGAGTCGATGACGGCCACCTGCGTGCCGACCACGATCGTGCGGCCCTTGAGACTCTGCGGGAACGCATTCGGTTGGACGACACCGAGCTTGTCGGAGCGCGCCGCGTCCTTCAACGTGTCGCTCCCGAACGTCACGGTTGTTCCCGAACCCGACTGGTCCGACTTCAACAGCTGGCTGAGCGACTTGCCGATCACCGGGATCGGCTTGGTGAACACGTCGCTGCCGCTGCCCGACGGATCGGTTCCGCCGAGCGCGGCGTCGAGGGTCTGCAGGGTCTTGAGGATGATCGAGAACAGGGCCTTCGGATTGGTCGGGTCGAAGTCGAAGTTCGTGAACGGGTTGAGCCCGCTGAGGTCGAACTGCGGACCGTCGCTGCCGCTCGTCTGCGTGAGGTCGTTCCAGTGGAAGGTTGCGGTCGCGGTCGCGCCGTTGAGGATGTCGGTCGTCCCGGGCACCGAGGCGTCGAGGCTGCCGGTCGCGCCGACGTTGACGTTGAAGTCGAGCAACGAGCCGGGATCGCTCAAGAGCTTGCTAACGACGTCACCGAACGTCATCAAACCGTTGTCCTTGAACGACACCTGCAGCATGTGGCCGCTCGAGGTACCCGCGCAGTTGGCCGCGACGAGATCCTTCGCGCAGATGTGCACCTGCCCCTTGAGCTCGACCTGCAGGAAACCTGCGTTCGCATTGATGTCGGCGCTCGCGTCGATCGGGAAGTCGGCGTGGAACAGATCGGTCTTGCTCGTGTCGACGAGCACGCGGTCGGCGCCAATCGGCGTCGAGCTCTCCAGCGTCTTGGTGCCGTCGGCATTGGTCACCTCGAGCGGCGGGTTGTGCATCGTCGGGGTCTCGAGGTCGAGAACGAGCGTGATGCTCGCCGCGTAGCTCGGCGTCACTTTCGCCGTCGCGTTGACGGCGTTGGCCTGCCCGACGCCCTTGCCGCCGCTCTTCAACGCGTCGCCGAGCTCGACCACGCCGACGTCGCCGGCCATGCCCGAGATCGCGTACGCGGCACCGGCGCTGGGAACCGTCGGAGTCCACCCGGGATTGGGCGGCGTCGTCGACGTCTGCAGCGTGAGCGTGTGCGCGTCGTTCGACAGGACAGTGGCGCCGGCGTTGCCGGCGACGACATGGCGGCCCTTCCACTCGTCGGTCGTCCAGTTCTGACTGGAGTCGGTGAGCGTGGTCTGCGTGTACGTGCTCCCCGTGCCGCCCGACGCCGCGGCCGCGGCCGCGTTCATGTCCGTCGGCGAGCCGGCGGGACGCGTGAGATGGAGCGTGAAGCTGAGGTGGCTCGACGAGTCGTCGTAGTTGACGCCGTCGACGCTGAGCGTTTGCCCGCCCGGCAGCTTGGTGTTTTCGTTATTGAGCTTGTCGAGCAGGTCCTGCAACGACGCGAACGTCGGGTCGCCCGCCTTTGCGGGGTCGACCGACGGGTCGACGGTGTTGTCCTTCAGGAAGGATGTCAGGATCTCGTTGATCTTGACGGCGTCGGACAGCGAGCCCTTCAGGAACGGCAGGCTGATATTGCCGAAGCTCGGATCGGTCTTCGACTTGGACTGCTGCATCATCGTCAGGCTCGTGACGAGCTGGCCGAGACCATCGGCGATGTCGCGCGGCGACATGTTCAAGAACTTGCCGGCAATGTCGATTCCGGTCGCGGTCGGCGCCGGTGGCGCGCTCGAGATGTCGGGCCAGTTCCAGTCGACAGTCGCGTCGATCGCCGGCAGGTTGAGCGAGAAGCTCGACGTGGGCGCGGCGTTGAGGTGGAGGTGCGCGTTCAGCGCGCCGGCCGGGGTGTCGAAGCCGAACGTCACGAGGCCGGCGAGCGAACCGGCTTGCGCGAGCTCACCACCGTCAGTCGAGTTGAACGCGATCTTGCCGTCGTTGTTCGGGTCGTTGACAGTGCCGACAAGGTGCGCCGAGAGCGAGAGGGTCGAGTCGTTCGCGAGGCTCACACCGAGGATGCCGATCGCTGCCTTGACCTTCGACGCGTCGGCGAGCGTCGCGGTCGCGTCGATGCGCAGGCTCGGCATCGTGCCGTTGGCAACCACGTAGACCGTGTTGGTCGCGTGCTCCCAGATCAGCTCGAACGTCAGGGTTCCCTGCACGCTGAGCGATACGCCACCGGTCGAGGAGAACGACGACTGCGGAGCGTTCGACGTCCCGCCGATGGCGAGCGGGACCGACAGCGGCTGATCGCTCAGCGTCTTCTGCGCGCTGATCGCGAGATCGAGTTGCTTGTCGCCGTTGCCCAGCGCCGTCAACTGCGACGTGAGCGTTCCACTGCGACCATCACCGAGCGAGACGGGCTCGTTGATATTGAGATCGCCATCGGTCGAGGCCGAGGCGAGATGCTTCGTGCCGTTGTTGAACCATTGGTGCAACAGGTCAGCAAACCCGAGAGCCGAGCCGGCGCTCGTTTGTACCGCCGGCAGCGCGTTGGCGAGCTTGCCGACAGTCCCCAAACCCTGGGTCCACGACTGCAAACTGTTGCTCGCGCCGTCGAGCGTGCCGACCAGCGTCGACACGCCGGGATCCGCCGCCAGAGCGCGGGGCGCTTGACGCACCCACGCGAGCGACGTGATGAGCACGACGACAACCATGAACGCGATCGAGCGGAGTCCTCGCGTCATGATCTTCCCCGTCCTGCCCCTGCATTTCCTGAGCCCCGCGGCCCTTGACCCCCTGAACGAGCGCGGAATGTAGCGGCGCCAACGCGGATTGTAAAGCCTGCTGCCAGCAGCAGTTCGGCACACGAGGCAACCGGATGAGCGCGACCACACGCGTCGTAGCGGGACGACATTGCGGCTCCTTCTGGCTCGGAGAGTTGGCGTAAGACGCGATCGCGCTCGTCTCGCGACGAGCGCGACAACGGCAGGAACGCCTTTGATCGGGGGTCGACATGCAAATACACCCGCGCCGCGGGTATCCACCGATACCCGGGCACTTCGCCCAGACCCTCCCCGAATGAACTGCTACGACGGCGCGAGCGCCGACCTGGAAGTGTCTACTCGCTTAGCGTGGCTGCGTCAACCCGTTCCGCGCGCGAGGCGCTCAGGAGTTGCGGAACTGACGACGCGGCCTTCGAGTCGACCGAGGTCTGTCAGAAGGCTCCGAGACGATCGCGATCGGTCGTCTGCCCTCGGAACTCGGCGGGCGTTCAAGGGCTCAGAGTCTCGCGGTGATGCCGCCGTCTACGACGAACTCTGAGCCTGTGGAGTATGTGCTGTCGTCCGAGGCGAGGTAAAGGACCAGGCGGGCGACGTCCTCGGCCTCAGCCAACCGGCCGTTCGGGATACGCGCCGTCGCTGCATCAAGACTCGCGCTGTCGCCGGGTCCGAATGCCTCCCGCAACATCATCGTAATCGATCAAGCCCGGATGGACCGAGTTAACCCGCACCCCGAAGGGTGCCAACTCCACCGCGGCCACCTTCGTCATACCTCGCACCGCGAACTTGCTCGCCGTGTAGGCGATCGTCCCGGCCCCGCCGATCAACCCGGCTATGGAGGAGATGTTGACGATCGAGCCCGCACCTTGACGAATCATGGTGTCGGCAACGGGCTTCATCCCGAGGAAGGTGCCGACCTGGTTGATCGTCACAATCCGCACGTACTCCTCGAGCGGCGTGACGGTCATACCGAGGACCTTGAAGACGCCGGCGTTGTTGACAAGCACGTCAACACGGCCGAACTGCGATCGGGTCGCGTCCACGATCGCGTCCCAGTCGCCTTCGCTGGTGACATCGTGATGGAGGTAAGCGGCGCGCGTTCGCCCAACTCCTTCGCGGCGAGCTCACCGTCATCGTCGAGCACGTCACCCAACATGACGTGGGCCCCCTCGGCCACGAACAGCCGAGCCTCTGCTGCTCCCTGCCCACGCGCCGTGAGACGCACCTTCGAGGTGTCTTGTGCAGTTGGGCCCCTCCGGCTGCGTGTTCGGGTCGGGTGGTCTGCGGGGTTTGGGTCCTCAGGACCTCTTTGGCGCCTTGCGCGGTCGGAATGTGTTAGTTCGCGTTCCGGTGAGTAACGCCGTCGGCAGTCGAGTCGTTCGTAGCTGTCGGGGTCTGGTCGTGGCGGCTTAGCGCGCGACCGAGAATTGGTATGTGCCAGCGCCGATGTGTAGTACCGCGACGTCGCCGCCGATCTTCAAGAATGTCACACCCGCCGTGTGTGCGAGGGTCTGCCCGCTCTCGCTGATCGCGGACTGATTCGTTGCCGGGATCCGCACGGTGGCCGAGGTGTTGACCGGCACCGTGAGATCGAGCGTGAACGCGGCTACTCCGGTTGGCTGTCGCTTCCACGACACCTCGATTGAGCCGGCGGGCGTGGGAACGGTGCCGGACGCGCGGTCGAGTCCGGCCGGCGGTGGCGCGACGGTGAACGACGCGTATCCCGCGTCGTCGGGTGTGACGCCCAGCAGCGTGTGTTGGATTTCGACGAGCACGTTCGCGCCCCATCCGTGCGACATGCTATCGCCGACGATGTCCGAGGGCCGCCAGACCTCCCAGGTGAACGTGCCGCCCTGGGCGAGAATGTTCGCCCACCCGTCGGAGTTCTTGTCGGTCAACCGGCTTACGAGATCGTCGTCGAGGCCCGCCTTCGCGAGCGCACCGATTACCTCACCCGCGGTGCGCGGCGGCGCGGTCAGTCCGAGGCTCGCGATGTACTTGCCGACGACCGCGACCTTCGCCGGCGGGACAATTCCGTAGTAGAGCGCGCACGCGTTCGTCTCCTGCGCGGCTTGCGCGACCTGCGTGCGGTTCGCCTGCAATCCGTCGACGTACGTCCCGTCGGGACGCGTCAGCTTGGCGTTGATTGCGGCGGTCAGCGCCGACTGACGGTCGCGCTGACGCGAGATCTCCGATTCGGGCCGGTGGAGGAGGGCCGCGATGTCGCCGACTCTGCGGAAGACGTTGACGCCGAGCACGTTGATGCGCGTCACGGTCGGGAAGTCGTAGTACACGCTGGTCGAGGGCAGACTGGTGACGAGCCCGGTGGTGGGATCGATCGAATGGTCGACGTAATCGGAGAGATTGGTCAGCACTCGGTACACCTTGTTGAGCAGGGTGAGGTCGTCGGTGTGCATCCAGTACTGCCAGACCCACTCGGGATAGATCTCCGTGAACTCGTTGATGTCGAGCGCTCCGAGACCGGTCGGATAGATCTTATTGATCGCACCGTTCGGCCAGAACCGGCCTTGTGACTGCGCGAACTCGAGCAGCGACTTACGCGAGAGGTTCTGCTCGCCGAACGCGGCCATGGCCGTCTCCGACTCGTTGAACCCGTCCCACAGCCATGAGCCCTTCTCGCGTGTCGGTGTATCGATGAACTGCTCTTGCGCGGTGAACAGCGCGGAATGTGCACCGAGTGCGAACACCGCGTCGATCGTGGGGTTCGACGTCGAGAAGGTGCCGGCCTGCTCGTCCGGCACTGCGACGTGACGTGCGAGCGCCACGATGTCGGCCGGCGCAAGGGTCTCGTCCGGCGCGTCGATCTGGAGGTAGCGAAAACCGAGGTAGTCGAAGGGCTCGAAGGTGTCGGCCGCGCCGCCTCGCTGCACGTACGAGTAACTCATGTCGGTGTGCTGCGTGTCGTGCGCCTTGGAGACCTCTCCGGTGACGCACGGGGCGGGAACCGCCGCGTCCGGACAGTGATCGAGCACGAAGCCCGCGTGCATCTTGATCACGCGCCCGGCGACACCATGGTGAAACGACACCATAGGAACCGCGGCGTACACCTTGCCGAAGTCGGCGACGACCGAACCCGACGCCAGGCGTGTCACCGAGACCGCGTGCACCGGCTCGTACACGATGTGCGTCCGCACTGAGACCAGGTGGGTCCACGGCGCGGTCCCGGCCGGCCCGATCACAGTCGCGGGCGACCAGTTCGCGGCGTCGAAGCCCGGTCGATCCCAGCCGATGGGTTCGTCGGGACCGTCGATGTTCTCCGTGTAATCGACGAGATCACCTTCGAGATCGCGTTGCGTACCCGCGAGCCACGCGCCCTTGCGGACACGCCACGTACCATCGGTGGTGATCACCTCGACCTGACCGTCGCGATGTGTCACTCGGATCTCGGCGATCACCCCCGGTTCGCCCGCGGGATGGCCCTTGGTCGGGCCCTGCCAATTGTAAAGCAGTCCAATCGCGTTGGCCGCGCCCGCGCGCAACGCGTTGGTCACGTCGAGCGTCTCGTAGTACTGCGAATCGGGGAAGCTGTAAGCCTCGCCTTTGCCGACCCGAGTGCCGTTCACGTACATCTCGTACCGCTGGTCGCCCGAGACGTACGCGCGTGCCCGCATGATCGGCGACACCGCAAGGGTTACCTCCTTACGCGCGTACGTGTACTGATCGGGCTCCGCGGTCGCGCTCGCGCGGCGCCGGATCCAATCAGCTTTCCAGTCCTTGTCAACGAGGCCCGTCTCGAACGTGGCGAACGCCGCCAGAGGGCTTGCGCCGGCGGCGCCGTCCCACGTCTGAACGGTCCAGTCATAAACCGCATCCGACACGAGCGCCGGGCCCGCGTACGAAACGAAAGCCTGCGCACTCGACCCAACCCGCCCCGAGTCCCACACCGCCACGACGCGGGACGCCTCGGCGCCACCGACCGTCGCTCGCGATACGACGATCCGATACGCGCTCTGGACCGCGCCGCGACGCGTGTCGTCGACATGCCACGCGAACGCCACGTCCGAAGGATCCAGGCCGATCGGCGCGGCAAGACCATCGACCGTCAACGCCGTCGGTGCGCCGGGCCCCGCAGTCACCGGCCGGTTGACCCTCTTCGATCCGCCCGAACAAGCCGGCAATCCGAGCGCAATCATGGCGACGACCACGACGGACAGCAACATTCGGGCCGGCTCATGCGACACAAACCACCGTAACGCGACTCGACCGGTCAACATCGCGTGCCATCGATCGCCGGCACTAAGGCGTTCGCGATCGCTATCGATTGCAGCGAGGTCGGTTCCGACAGACTCGTTCGAAACACCGTCCTCCGGTCAGCAGAATTACGATTTGAACCCGCTGATGCTTCGGGCTCACGGCCAGATTGCCGCGGGAGCATCGCTCCCCTACTTCCGACTAAGGACCCGAACCTTCCATCAGCGGCGCATGCGCGCATCCGCTTCGGCAATGTCGTCAGGCGCGCGGCCGGGTGTAGCCGACCGCGCGTACTTCGCGAACCCTCCCCCGTATCCCAGATCGGCACAACGGGGATACCGATGCACAGGCTCCGGCGCGCGTTATGGGGCGCGTTCTGCTCGGGTTCGTGCGTCGCGTCAGATGGCTAGGAGGAGGGCTTCGGCGCGTGTTGCAAGTCCGGCGCAGCCGTACTCGTGCGCGCGGGCGTGCACACCGGAGAAATCGAGCGCCGCGACGGCGGCTACCTCGGCGGTCTCAGCGTGCACATCGCCGCGCGAGTTGCCGCGCTCGCGGGACCCGGCGAAGTGATCGTCTCCCGCACCGTTGCCGACCTCCTCGGCTCCGGCGAACACGAACTACACGATCACGGCGAACACGAGCTCAAAGGCGTCCCCGGCCGCTGGCAGCTGTTCACGATCGGCGCCTGAGTCGTCAACCACGCCCAAGAGGTGCCCCAGAACACGCGCCCCCGAACGACACACCCTCGGTGTCACAGAACGCCGGTTATGCGCCGCGACGTTTAGCGGGTTTGTGCGGGCGCTTCGGTTGTTTCGAGGTTGTCGACTTGGGTGGCGGCCCAGTGGGCCCATTGGGCTTGGCCGTGTGCGTAGCGACGTCCGCTTTCGATGACGAGGTGGCCGTAGCGGTTGAAGTCGCTGGTATCCCAGTCGGTGTCGCGCTCGACGGTCTGGAGCAGCGCTTCGAGGTCTTCGTGCACGGTCGCTTCGCGTTCGAGGTAGGCCTTGGCGTGCGCAGGTCCGACGGTGCCGAGGAAGAAGACGCGCAGCAGTGCCTCATTGCGGCGAATGCGGTCGGGTTCGACGTCGGTGATCCAGCGCTCGAGCTCGGCGCGTCCTTGCTCGGTGATGGAGTAGTCCTTGCGGCCGCGCGGTCCCTCGTTACTGACCTCGATGAGGCCGTCGTCGGCGAGGCGGTTGAGTTCGCCGTAGAGCTGGCTTTGGGTGGCCGGCCAGATGAACGCCAGGGAGCGGTCGAAGGTCTTGAGGAGGTCGTAACCGCTCGCGGGTCCGTCGGCGAGGAGACCGAGCGCTGCGTGTCGAAGGCTCATGATCTCATCATATCACTCTTGACATGTCAGAACTAGAGGTTCATGCTCTGACATGTCAGATATGACAGGTCGTCGGTCGACCGTCCTCGAAGGAGCCAGAGATGAGCCAACTCCGCAGTTTCGCCCCCTGGATCGCCTACCCGGCCGCTTCGGCGCTGTTCGGATGGCAGGCCGGCGCCGCAGTCGCGCTCGGGTTCTGCATCGTCGGGCTCGCCCGCGACGGCCGTTCCGCCGCCGCCGACACCGTCCGCATGGCCGCGCTCGTGTTCTTCGCAGCGTTGAGTGCGGTTGCGTACGCCGACCCGGCCACGGTGCTGCACCAGTACGTGCCCGCGCTCATCCCGGCAACGCTCGCGGCCGCGGCGGCGGTGTCGATCGTCGTCGCCCGGCCGTTCACCGTCACGTTCGCGAAGCGGGTCGCGCCCCGCGAGTTCTGGGACACGCCGCTCTTCGTCCACATCAACGTGGTGCTCACCGGAGTGTGGGCCACAAGCTTCGCAATCACCGCCGCGATCATCGCGGTCACGCTCACGGTCGCACCCCACGCAGTCGGCGTGCTGCTCGGTGCGCAGGTCGCCGGTTTCGTCGTGCCGATGCGCATCACCCGCTGGTACCCGGCCAAGGCCCGCGCCCGCTACGCCCTCGCCTAACCAAGACATCTGCGCGCCGAAGGGAGCAAGCAGATGACCGCGTCGCCGATCACCACGCCGTTCCATCTCGACGGCAACTACCGGCCCGTCACCACCGAACTCACCGAGTCTGAGCTCCCGGTCGAAGGAACCATCCCGGAAGTACTCAACGGCCGCTACCTCCGCAACGGACCCAACCCCAGACCCGGCGTCACGTCGACGCACTGGTTCTACGGCGACGGCATGATCCACGGCGTCGAGCTCTCCGCCGGACGCGCCCGCTGGTATCGCAACCGCTGGGTCCGCACGAACACCTTCACCGACGGCGCCACGCTGCTCCGCTCCGACTTCAGCGTCGACCGCGCCGCCGGACTCGCGAACACGAACGTCATCGCGCACGCCGGACGCACCCTCGCGCTCGTCGAAACCTCCTTCCCCTACGAGCTCACCAACCAACTCGACACTGTCGGCCCGTACGACTTCGACGGCCGGCTCACCACCGCCATGACCGCCCACCCCAAGATCTGCCCGACCACGGGCGAACTGCACTTCTTCGGCTACGCCCTCACCCCGCCCTACCTCACCTATCACTGCGCCGACGCGACCGGCCGCCTCATCCAATCCACCGAGATCGACGTGCCCGGACCGACGATGATGCACGACTTCGCCATCACCGCAACCCACGTCGTGTTCTTCGACCTACCCGTCGTGTTCGACATCGAACGCGCGCTCGCCGGCACCATGCCATTCCGATGGGACGACACCTACGGCGCCCGCATCGGACTCCTACCCCGCAACCAGCCCCACGCGCACGTCACGTGGCACGCCATCGAACCGTGCTACGTCTTCCACGTCCTCAACGCCTACGACAACGATGAAGGCGTCGTCATCGACGCGCTCCGCTACCCCGAACTCTGGCGCACCGGACCCGACAACTTCGGCGGCGCCACCCTGCACCGCTGGACGCTCCCTCGCAATGGGAACCTGGTTCGCGAGACCCCGATCGACAACAACATCGCCGAGTTCCCACGCATCGACGACCGATACACCGGACTTCCACACCGCTACGGCTACGCGATCCACCACACCGATCCCGGCGAAGGACACATCCTTCACTACGACCTCCACGCCGGCACGACCGAAACCATCTCCGTCGGACCCGCACGCATCCCGAGCGAAGCCGTGTTCGTACCCGCCAGCCCCGACGCCGACGAACACGACGGGTACCTCCTCACCTACGTCTACGACACGACCCGCGGCACCAGCGATCTGGTCATCCTGCTCGCCAACGAACCAACCTCACCACCCGTAGCAACGGTGCACCTCCCGCAACGCGTCCCGCTCGGCTTCCACGGCAACTGGATCCCGGCCAACCCGTAAACCGGCACTGCCAAAGTCCAAACCGACGACGACCAAGGCGCCCAGAACGCCCGCCCCCGAACCACGCTCCCCGGGTATCACCGATCGCCGGCCTTGTGACGTTCGCGATCGCCTCCGATCGCGAACTCCTCGGACTGGTAGAGGAGTGCGAAACGTCTCTCCGACTGCCGCATAGCGCGGTTGCACCGGCCCGAAGTTGGCGCTGCAAGGCGCGTGCCGGACTGAAGCGCAGAGATGTTCGCCGTCGGACTGTTGGGCACGAGTTGAACTGGTGATCTTCGGGCTAAGGCCCCGAAGTACAAGTCCAGCGTCGCTGCGATCGCTTATAGAGCTGTGCTGGTTCGGATTTAGCCCCCGAAGTTTTGGGTCCCCGGGGAGGCGTCGAGCGGTCTCCTGGCGCGGTGTTTTTGGACACGTGTCCTGCATTGCGGGACACGCAGGGGCGGGACACGGACACGCCATTCCGCATTTCGTTGCATACTGCAGGTAATACGGGTGATCGGTCCACCGCTACAGGTTCAGGACCTGAGATGGTGGCCTCCAGATTCCGACACCCTTCGGAGAGTGCACGGTGACAGCGGTTATCGACATGCAAGCGGCGCGCGGCCGGCGGGGAGGCAGGGCCTCGGTGGCAGCGATCGAGCGCGCCGGACGGGAGCGTAAAGCGATCGCGTTGCGTCAGCAGGGCCTGAGTTTCGAGGAGATCGCGGGTGAGCTCGGCTATGGGGATCGCAGCGGTGCCCGCAAAGCGGTCGAGCGGGGCCTGTCGCGCTGGATGCGTGAGACCGACGAGGAGCTGCGCGCTCGCGAGTTGGAACGCACCGAACTGATCATCGATCGGTTGTGGCCGTTGATCGACCGTGAGGCGCCCGACTTGAAGGCGCTCGATCGGCTCCTCAAGACCATGGACCATCGGGCCAAGATCACGGGGCTGTACGGCAAGCGTGCCGCGCCGCCCGACACGTATGCCGGCGCACCCGACCGAGCCGCGGAAACAAAGGCCCAGTTGGTCGTCCGTTACAAGGAGCTGATCGACCAGATGTACGTCGCGGTGCTCGAGTCCGGCTACGGATCCGGTGTCGCGCCGCCCGACGACGACGACGACGCGAGCGGTGAAGTCCCATCGTCGGATGTAACCGTCGCGGACGACGAACTCCTGGAGGACGATGAACTGCTCGACGGTATGCGCTGGGTCGACGGCAAGCCGGTTTGGGACGGCGAATGGGTCGACGGGAAGTTCGTGAGGTCAACAGCTGACGTCAGCGAAGACCTGACGCTTCACCGTCATCCTGCGAGGCCGACGGAACAGGAGACTTTAAGTGGCGAGCCGTTGCGCGTGGAGGCGCTCAACATCAACAGTGACGCCTAGACAAAAACGGTAATCACCTTGTCCGCGTCGTGGTACTTCGCGCCCATACATCGCGGTTTCGATGCGGTCGCGCGCAGCGACGAACTCGGGAAAGCCGCGGATTGTTCGCCGCGCAGAGTCCTTCGGTAGCCGGACGGTCTTCGGGCTCAAGGCCCGAGGTCGCCGGCGGGTCGCTTACTGCGAGTAAGGCCAGAGCACGTGCTATGGCACCGCGGCCGGGCCGCGCCGGAGCTAGCGCGGTTCGCCGTCGCTCGGCGTGCAGGCTGACGCGCCGCGCTATAGCGAAGATCGCAGTTCCGGCAATCCGGCACACCGAACCGCGAGATTCGGGCACCCGCGCTCGGGTTGGCGAGGTAGTAGGCGCGGCCGGAGGTGTCGTGGCTGATCTGGCCGAGCGCGACGATGTGGACCGCGTGGTTGAGGTGACGGTTCCCGTTCGGGTTCAGTCGATGACGAATCTTCGGACCGGACGACGCCTCGATGGGCGCGGTTGCGTTGTAGCGGGCGTAGTGCCCGGCGCTCGGGAACCGACGGACGTCGCCGGTGTGGCCGATCAGGTAACACGCGACGATCGGACCGACACCGAACACGTCGGTCACCGACGTGCGCGCGGCGTTCACGGCAGCATCGATGCGACCGCGGAGCTCGTCAAGCGCCCGGTCGATCCGACGGACCTCGTCCAAGAACTCGACCGCGATCCGTTTGCGTTCGATCCCGATCGCGTGGTGCGGTCGGAGCTTGCGCAGCTCAGAGGCGGCCCGTTTCGCCGAGAGATTCTTGGATAATCCGCCCTCGATCATCTCGCACAACACCGCATGCAACCGGCAGATCGCCCGCGTCCGACCGGCGGTGAACTGGTGATGCCGGCGCGCCAACAGCCGCAACACCTGCCGCTGATCCTCGAGCTCGACCGCACGCAGATTGTGGTGTCGCAACGCGACGATCGCCGCCGAGCGTGCGTCATACGGGTCGGTCTTGTCCTTACGGCCCGAGTCGAACAGTCGAGCTCGTGCCGACAACGCGGCGGGCACTTCGACGACCTCTCGCCCGACGCGACGAGCTGCTGGGCCAGCAGCGCGCCGTGACCGCTCGCGCCTTCAACCGCCCACAACCGTGGTTGGAACGGTGCCGCCCACCGCGACAACCGGTCGCGTTGTCGTGGATCGGCCTGCACCGACAGCTCGCCTACAACCTGTTCGTCGCGGTCGATCACCGCAGCAGTGTGCGATCCCTAATGCGGATCGATCCCAATGATGAACACCAACGTCCTCCGCGCGTCACAGTGGATCGCCGCGGCGGGCACTCCTGATGCGGGGATGCCGTTCCTGTTTCGAGCCACGCCACAGCACGGGAACCGACAGAGGGCCGCTCGGAAGCCAACCCGAAAGCGGCAGGGCATTATCGAGACCACCCGCCGGCACCCGCGACGCTACGAACAACCCGCAGCGCGTGACATCAACTCAACCATCAGGGCAATATGTGTTCGCCGCACAGAAGCCGATGTTCCGAGCGGTGATCCCTCCGCTGCGGAGGATCACCGACCGTACTCGGCTCAAGGATCGTAATGATGGGCGAATGCGCTCGTTATGGCGCCCGCGAAAGGGCGAACTTATGACTTTACGCGGCTCGACGAGCGGTCGCGGGCGCTCCTTGCGAATCGTCGTCCCCGCCGTGATCGCGGGGTTGGGCATCTTGTCGTCGTATGTCGCCGCTGGGGCAGCCGAGACAACGTCGACGACGACGCAGGCCGTGTCGATCGGCAGTGGCCTGGCGTTCAGCGGAGCGGTGATCACGGGGCCGCATGTCGCGTCTCGACCGCTGAATGCCTATCAGAGCGCGGTGTTCATGCAGGCATGGATCGGCGACGCGTTTTACGGCAGGCCGAACCACGAAAGCCTCCCTGCCCGCGTTCCCGTGTACCGCGTCGACGTGATGGGCTCGTGGGGCGGCGGCACTGACTTCAGCGTCCGCGCGGTCTACTACGCGTCGGACGGCAAGCAGGCGTGGATCGCGTTTCCGTCGCCGCAGATCACGCCGTCGACCGGATCGCCGGCGCGGTTGGATTGGTGGGTCGCGCCTCCGCGTGTGATCGAGGCGTTTGTCGGTACCGCGAAGCTCGTCCCCACGTTGGGCACAGGCACGTCGCCGTCCACGAGCACCGTCGGGCGAGACGCGGCCAAGCACACGACCGGTGACGTGGCCTGGCCATGGATCGTGGGTTCCGTCGCGGCCGTCGCGGCGGTGGGCGGCCTCATCGGATGGAGACGCCGCTCGGCGCGGCGCACCTGAGTGAGCTCGCGTCGCGGCCTTGGGTATAGACGGTTAACGAGGGGGAGGGCCCGGGAACTGCCCTGCGCTCTTCCCTCGTTCTGATATGGCTTTGTTGGTCGGAGGTCAGTTGCCGCCGCAGTTGTAGCCATTCACCGGCGGGTAGGTGATCGCGCAGTTCGGGCTTGTCACGTTCAGCTTCGACGTCGTGAGGTGGTAGATGTGTTCGAGCGCCGTGCCGTTCTTGGTTCCCGTCGGGAAGTCGGTGATGTCGCGTACGTCGCCGGGCTGGCCGCTGAGCTCGCTGAGTAGGGACTGGCCGTTGAACCGGAATGTCGAGGCCACTCCGGCGGTGTTCGGACACACCGCGAAGCCGGTCAGGAGCGCGGGGAAGTACACGTCGTAGTGCGCGGCCGTGTCGGTCTCGTGAGGTGTGTTCGCCTTCACCTGTACGACATAAGCGGCGAGATTCAGCTGTCCAGTGACGTAGTCGATCTGCGCGATCATCGCGCCGAGTGCGGGCGGGCTCGTCGCAGTCTGTTGGTTGACGGTGGTCGCCGACCCGAGCGCCCCCGTGTCGAAGGAACCCGGGTTATTCCACCCTCCCGCGAGCGCCGTGCCGACGAGGATGCCCGACGTACACGCAGGCTGGCCAGGTGCGTCCAGCGGATTGACCGATACCTCCGAGTTGAGCTGCGCCACCGTGGTCCCGGTCGCCGGCGCGGACGCGTTGGGCACACCGATGATGACGTTGGCGTTGGTTCCAGTTGTCACGAAGTTGGCATGCAAGGTTGCCTCAGTCGTGCCACCGGGACATCCCGCCGCTCCGACCGCGGTGATGTAGTCCCCGGCCGGGAACTGCTGCGGCAGACTCCCGCTGACGAGGGCCGAGGTGATCGGCAGCTGCACGTCGGTCGCGGCGAACCCGGCCGTCCCCGAACACACGATGTTCGGGGAGACGAACGTCGCGTCTTCGACCTCGCGGGTCGTCGTCGGCGGCGACGCGGCCGGCAAGTTGACCGAGACCTGCTGGCAGTCAGCAACCGGCACGCCCGTCGGACAGCTCGCGGCCGGCGACGGCGACACGGTCACCTGCGTGTTGCTGAGCACGCCGGTGATCGCCGCGAGGTGCGAGATCTGCGTTCCTTGCAGCGTCTTGCCGATATCGGTCTTCGTGGCGCAGTTCGGCAACCCGGACTTGCAGAAGTGACCCGTCAACGACGTCATCGTAGAGCCGGAGAACGTGGCGTCGGACACGGTACGACCGTCAGAGTTCTCGATCAGCAACGGCGCGTTCAACGCGATCTTGCCGGCCGCAAGGTTGACGCTGATCCTCGCCTGACCCGCCACGCACAAAGGCGTACCGGAGGACGCCGGACCGATCGCGTTGATGAACGTGTTTGACGGGATGTTCGCACCGCTGATGCCGTTGTTGATGTCGATCGCGAGGAAGTGAGCGCTCGTCGACGAGACGCACGTGCCCGCGGTGCCACCGGCCGCGTTCGCGGCGCTCGCCGTCGCCTTGCGGGCCGAACCCGTGTGCCAGTGTGCCTGAGGGAAGTCCTCGATGATGTATTTCGTGCCCGCCGCGCCGACGGCGCTAGTCAGGAAACAACCGACGGCGAGTTCACTCGAGCCACCGGGTGCCGTCGGGAAAGTGTCGAACTTGCACGTGTTGTTGCCATCGGCACCCGCCCCGCCCCCGGGAACCAACAAACCCCCGACCACGACAACCACAAAAACCAACCGCGACCGGTATCTCCGCATCGACGCGCCCTGACCGCGCATTCCGTTCCCCCAACCCTCGGCCGTGCGCACCCATCCAGAACCTGGACGTAGTCGAGCACGCGTCCAGGCGGGTGTCAATGACACGGCCGTCAGGAAACCTCCGGCTCGCGTGTCATGGTGTCGGTGTCGACACGGCCGCGATCTTGTTGGTCGCGGCCGGCGACAACCCCGAACGGATCCGTAACGAAGCCGCGTGGGCACACCTGTGTGGTGTCGCGCCCCTCGAAGCGTCATCCGGCAAACATCGCCGGCATCGGCTCAGCCGCGCCGGGAACCGCCAAGCGAACCATGCGCTGTGGCGGATCGTGTTCACCCGCATGGGCCACGATCCCCGCACCCGCGTTTACGTCGAGCGTCGCACCGAGGAAGGTCTCACCAAACGCGAGATCATGCGCGTGCTGAAGCGTTACGTCGCCCGCGAGAGCTACCGGCTGCTGCCGCGCAGCTGACCACGTTCTGGGTTGGCGGTCTGACCCATTAACTGCCTGACGCCGTCACCGGTTGTCCTTCGATCGATACGTCGGCCGCCAGCCCACCCATCACGACCCGACGACGCCCGGCCTAATAAGAGCTCGCCCTCACCCAAGTGGCCCATCACTGGTCTGCCAGCAACGTCGGAAGCCCCTTGACAACACATAGGAGCATCAGTGAGCCGGTTTGGCGGGCGACCGTTCGAGAACGACGATCTGCGCGTACTCCCTTGGTCGGATATCGCAGAACCGGCTCGACGGACGTGAGAGATGTGCGACGTGTCGGAGGGCGGAGGACTCCGAAAGTCACTGGCGGTTGCTGCCATGGCCCGAGGCGGCGTAGGTGCGAATCGGTCCGCTCGCATAACGCGCCCCTACCGGGCATTCTGTGCTGGCCTGTGGCAGGGAGGCGGGTCGCATGGTGAGCAGGGTTCCTGAACGGGTGCATGAGTACCGGAACCATCATCTGGACAGCACGCGGTGGGACGGGTTCGTCGCGCGTGATGACGACATAGTGGTGACGACCGCATATAAGGCGGGCACGACCTGGACGCAGCGCATCGTGTCGTCGTTGATTCTCGGGCCGGTTCCCGTCGGCCTGTTGCAGGAGTCGCCGTGGATCGACGCCCGCTTT
>PLBO01000153.1 GCA_003134555.1 Actinomycetota bacterium | reverse complement strand
CGCGGCGCGCGCTGATTCGGCGAAGCCGATCGCCGAGTCGCTCCTGCGCGACTACGAGCGCCGGCGCGCGCGGAACCGTGGGGCGGGCGCGGCCCGACTCGTCGGGACGACGTGCCAGGCATGCCATCTCACGATCCCGTCGACGGAAGCCGAACAGATCCGCCGCGGGGCGGGGAGCGTCGTCGGCTACTGCGACAACTGCTCCGCGATCCTCGTGCCGTGACACTGTGACCCTGTGACGCAGGATTCGCTGTTCGACGAGCCGGAGCCCACCGGAACCCAGCTCGACGAGGTCGTCATCTATTGCGACGGCGGGTCGCGCGGAAACCCGGGCCCGTCGGCGATCGGCGCGGTCGTGCTCGANNAACAACGTCGCCGAGTACCGGGCGCTCATCGCCGGACTCGAAGCCGCAGCCCCGTTCCGCGCGCGGGTTATGCGTGTGCGCGCCGACTCGAAGCTCGTCGTCGAGCAGGTGAAGGGCACGTGGAAGGTGAAGCAGCCGCATCTGCGACCGCTGCTCGAGGAGGCGCGCAAGTTGCTCACCGGCTACGCCGAGGTCGACCTGCAGCACATCCCGCGCGCCGAGAACACGGATGCCGATGCGCTCGTGAACGCGGCCCTCGACGGGCCCGCGCCCCCAGAGTGACCCCCTGATGCTGCTGTGGTTCGTCTTCGGCGCGATCTTCGGCGTCTGGAACGTGTTCCAGAGCCCGGGACTCGACTTCCGGCTGATCGCGGCCGGCGCGTTGCTCCCCGAATTGATCGACCTCCCGTTCGGCGCGCAGGCCTATGCGCACACGTTGCTCGCGGCGGTGTTGGTGCTCGTCGTGACGATGCTCGCGACCCGCGGGCGGGGCCGGCGACTCCGCCGCCGGCGTGTCCTCGGCCTGGCAATCGGTTGGTTCTCCGCGCTCGTGCTGAGCGCGGCGTGGACGCACAAAGAGGTCTTCTGGTGGCCGGCGTTCGGTGCCGCGCGGCCGAGCGCGCCGCTCTTCGCCGCGTGGCCCGTCGTTGTGGTCGAGGAGCTGCTGGGCGTCGCAGCCGCGTGGTGGACGTGGTCGCGTTTCGGCCTGCGCGATGCGACCCGTCGCCGTGAGCTCTTCCGATCCGGGCGACTGACGATCGTCGGGGAGGGCGCGTGATCGCGTTCGTGCGTCACGGTCAGACCGAGCTGAATCGCCGGGGCCGGTTGCAGGGACGCCTCGACGCGCCGCTCAGCGCGCTCGGTGCGGAACAGGCCGCCGCGCTGGCGCGGGGATTCGCGTCGGCTCCGGTCAAGCGGGTGCTGACCAGCCCGCTCCAACGGGCGCGCGATACCGCGGCGGCGATCGCGGCCCCGCACGATCTTCCGGTCGAGGTCGATGATCGGCTGATCGAGCTCGACTACGGCGAGTGGGACGGCCTGGCGCTCACCGACGTTTCACCGGACCACTGGGCGGCGTGGCGGGACGACCCTCACTTCGCGCCGCCCGGCGGCGAACGGCTCTCCGACGTCACCGCGCGTGTCGTCTCGTTCTGTACCGATGTCCTCACCGACGATCTCGTCATTGGGGTCAGTCACGTGTCGCCGATCAAAGCGGCGGTGTGCGTCGCGTTGGCTGTCGACGAACGGACCACCTGGCGGATGCAGCTCGACGTCGCGTCGGTGACGCGGATCGGCCGTCGTCCCGATGCGACCGCATACCTGATGGGCTTCAACGACGCGTCCCTCGTGAATTCGCCGAGGAAGTGACGTAGCGTCGGCGCATGCCGATTCTCGACGCCCGCCACGACTTCGCGCATCCGGTCGAGGGCGACCTCGCCTGGTCGGAGAGCTACTACTTCAACGCGTACTGCCCGGTGGTCGACGCGGGTTTGTTCACGCGCATCGGCGTGCGCCCGAACGAAGGCACCATCGACGTCTCGCTGGCGGTATGGCTACCGAGCGGCGAGCTCGCGCACTTCAACGGCACCCGCGAGCAGCACGAGATGACCGACGCCGATCTCGAGGTCGGCGGTGTGCGCTACGAGCGTCTGGCGCCGATGCAGTCGTGGCGGCTGACCGCCGAGGTCGACCGCGTTGCGCTCGACCTCACCTTCGATGCGCTCACACCTGCGGTCGGCGTCGACGGCCAGGGCCGTTCGGGGAGCGGCGCGAGCGCGGCGACGCGCTCGATCGTGGGCAAGGGACATCTCGAGCAGGCGGGCCGTTGGACGGGCTGGATCGATGTCGACGGCGTGCGACACGAGCTCGTCGACGCTCGCGGCAACCGTGACAAGTCGTGGGGCCCGCGCCGATGGGGCGGACCGAAGATGTGGCGCTGGTTCTCGATCAACATCGGTGACGACACCCATTTCGGCGGTATCCGGATCGGTACCGACGCCGGTGACCTCCATCGCGGTTGGGTCTGGACCGACGGTGAACACTCCAGTATTCGCGAATGGAAGGTGACGAGCGAGCTTGCACCCGACGGAGTCACGCACACGGCCACGCACGTCCACGCGACCGACAAGCGCGGGCGCGTGCACGAGCTCGACGCGGAGATCCTGCGGGTCTCGCCCGGACCGGCGGGCGTGAAGCCCGACACCACGATCGTCAACGAGGGCCTCGCCCGCTGGCACTACAACGGATCGGTCGGCTACGGCATCAGCGAGTACCTCCACCAACTCGACGCCGACGCCCACCCCGTAGTCCCCATCGAGTAGTTCTCGCAGCCGAAGGACGGGCAGAAGTTGCCCCGAACCCGGACCACCCCCGTAGTCGCCAACGAGTAAGTATTCCGAAACCCGCGTGATATCACCGGTGATATCACCGGTGCTAGCGCGAGGTGTTTCTGACTTCACTCGTCGGCGCACCCATCGGGTAGAACGCTCGGGTGCGTCTCGGCACGTGGCAGCGGTATTTCCGCTGATCTTCCTCGGCGATCTGCCCGACAAGTCGATGTTCTCTTCCCTCCTGCCGGCATCGCGCGGCCGGCCGCTCGCGGTGTGGGTCGGCGCCGCTCGCGTTCATCGTGAACGTCGTGATCGCGGTGAGCGTCGGGGTCGGGCTCGGGGCCGCCCTCGCGTTGCTGGCGCGGCGTGCTCGGTCCTAGCGGCCGTCGCGCTCGTCGTGACGATCCGGGGTTGAGAACCCGCCGCGGCGGCGAGAGAAGCCGATCAGCGCGATCGGCCATCCGATGAAACCGATGGCGGCGAACGAGAACCACTCGATCGCGTACTCCAAGTGGTTCACCTGGTCGGGCGGTGGTGGTTGTGGCAGCGCGGGTGCGCCCGCCGCGGGCGCAGGAGTCTGAGATTGAGCCTCGATCCACCGCGGGAGCAACTGGTAACCGAGGTCGCGGTTGATGCGCCCGACGTCGACCCGGGGGAGCGCGAGCTGGCCGCCCACGCTCGTGACCGTGTCCTGCACGCTCAAGGTGCTCGACGTGTGGAGGATGCCGCGGACCACAACCGGCCCCGTCGGAGTCACCGTCGTGGTCGGCGTCCGGCCGTCGCCCACCGCGGCAACCCAGCCGCGATCGATGATCACGCCGCTGCCGTCCTCGAGCAGCAACGGCGTGAGCACGTCGTTGCCGTCCTTGCCGCCGCGCACCTGGTTCCGCAGCAGTGCCGAGTGCGCAGGGTCGTAACGACCCGACAGCTGCACGCGGTTCCCGGGCGCAATCACTGGGTTGCGCGAGATGTCCGGCGCGGGCGCGGCGTACGCGGCGCGTGCCGCACGAACCAACGACTGCTTGTGATCGTCGCGGCGGAGTTGCCAGAAACCGAGAAAGAGGAAGCTGACCGAGAGCACCAGCACGAGCAGGTGGCCGGCGACCCAGCGCGGTCGTAGGAGCGTCACAACGGGCCTAGTCTCTCGCGTCGAACGGTGATGTCCCGAGTCGGAGGCCCGTCATGTCCCTGATCGAATCCGCGCCCAGCGCCGTCCACATCGGCGCCGACGAGCTGCCGTTCGTCAACATCGGAGGCGGCAACCAGCTCAAGGTGATCCAGGTCAAGGAGAAGGAAGGCCTGTGGATCATCGAGAACGTCTTCATGGCCGGTTTCGAGGTGCAGACGCACCGTCACACCGGGCCGGTCTGGGGCTACACGACCTCGGGCGCGTGGAAGTACAAGGAATACCCCTACGTGAACCGGGCCGGGTCGTTCCTCTACGAACCGGCGGGATCGGTCCATACGCTCCAGTGCGTCGAGGACGACACCCGGGTCTGGTTCCAGATGTACGGCGCGAACCTGAACCTCGATGCCGACGGCAACGTCGAGAGTGTCGCCGACGGCGCGGGAACGCTCGCGTTCTACCTCGCGATGTGCGAGCAGATGGGCGTCCCCCACCCGAAGGTGCTGGTCGACTGATGCTCGACCTCTACGACCCCGACTCCTACGTCGGCGCGCCGCCGCACGCGGTGCTCGCGGAGTTGCGGCGCACGCAGCCGGTCTACTTCCAGGAGATGTCGGGCGAGCCCGGCTACTGGGCGGTCCTCAAGCATGCCGACGTCGTGCACGTCGCGCGCGAGCCGAACCTGTTCTCGACGAGTGAGGGCGGCGTCATGCTCGAAAACCTCGAACCCGCGCAGCTCGACATGATGCGCAACA
The DNA here is from genome assembly GCA_003134555.1 of Actinomycetota bacterium. Taxonomy (GTDB): domain Bacteria; phylum Actinomycetota; class Acidimicrobiia; order IMCC26256; family PALSA-610; genus PALSA-610. The sequence continues at coordinate 19,269 of PLBO01000153.1, read as the reverse complement.
TGCTGCTCGCGATGGACCCGCCGCGGCACGTCGACTACCGCAGGCCGATCGCGCCCCGCTTCAAGGCTCGCGTGATCGCGGGCATGGAGGAGCAGATCCGCGGCATCTGCCGCGAGATCATGGCGACGGCCGCCGAGCAGGGCGACGTCGAGTTCGTGCACGACGTCACCAGCGCGCTCCCGTCGCGGGTAATCGGTCAGCTCATGGGCCTGCCCGCCGACGATCTGCCGTTCATCCACCGGCTCGCGGAGATGAACACGAGCGGCCAGGACGCCGACTACGCCGCCGACGTGTCGCAGGGCACGATCGACATGGCGATGTACGCGATCCAGTTCGCGGCGGTACGGCGCGAGGAAGCGCCCCGAGAAGATCTCACGACGCTGCTGCTCGAGACCGACTTCAACGGCCAGTACATGACCGACATCGACTTCGGCAGCTTCTTCGTGCAACTCGTCACCGCCGGCAACGACACGACGAAGACGATGCTCTCGTCCGGACTCCGCGCGCTCCTCGACCATCCCGATCAGCTCGCCGATCTGCGCGCCGACCGTTCGCTCGTGCCCGGCGCGGTCGAGGAGATCCTGCGCTACGAGAATCCGCTGCACTACTTCCGGCGCACCGCGACCGCCGACACGAAGTTGCGCGACGTCGACATCTCGGCCGGCGACAAGGTCGTGATGTTCTACACGTCGGCGAATCGCGACGAGGACGTGTTCGACGATTCGCAGCGCTTCGACATCCGCCGATCGCCCAACCCGCACCTGTCGTTCGGGATCGCGGAGCACTTCTGCCTCGGCGTGCACCTCGCGCGGCTCGAAGGCCGGGTGTTCTTCGAGGAGCTGCTCGCCACGTTCCCGACGATCGAGCTGACCGGCGAACCCGTGCGCATCCGCTCGAATCTCAACAACGCGCTGAAGTCGCTCCCGGTGAAGCTCGCCCGCTAAGGCACGTCGATCGACTCGAACGCGCCCACGACCTCCTCGGGGATCGACTTGCGGGCGACCGTGACGCGCGGGATGAGGAACGACAGGCCGGCCCCGAACGCGACCACGCTCGCCGCGAACAACATCGCCGGGCGCGCACCGTTCGCGACCGCGGTCGGCGTTCCGCCGTTACGGGTCGACGCGTCGATGAACGACGCGAACGTCGCGATGCCGAGCGCCAGACCGACCTGCCGGACTGTGGTGTTCGTACCGCCGGCGACACCCGCCTTGTCGGGATCGATGTCCGACAGGATCACGTTCGTCAACTGCGAGCTCGCGAACCCCACGCCGAGACCGAACACGATCATCCCGGGCAGCAACGCGAGGAACGAGACGCGGGGCGAGATCGCGAGCGCCACCCACAGCAGCCCGATCGCTTCGAGCGCGAGGCCCGTGCGCACGATGCTCGTGATGCTGAACCGACGGGTCAGGCGGCCGCCGACGGGCGCGCCCAGCGCGATGAGGATGCCCTGCGGCAGCATCCACTGCCCGGCGTGCCACGCGGAGAAGTGCTTCCCGTTCTGCAACAGGATGGGGAGGATGAACAAGAGGCCGAACTGGCCCATTGCCAGCACCATCGTGGTGAGCAGGCCGTAGCGGAAGCCCAGGTGGCGCAGCTGGCCGAACTCGAACAGCGGGTCGCGGTTGCCGCGTTCCATCGCGAGCTCGATCATGACGAAGGCCGTGAAGATCAGCGCCGAGAGCAGGAACGCGAGCGGGATGATCGATACCGGGCGTGTCGCCGGCCACGCGTGCCAACTCCCGATCGTGAGGTCCTTGATCGGCGTCCACCACCCGTAGATCGTGCCTTCGCTCAACCCGAAGATCAGGCTGAACGAGCCGGTCGCGATCAACGCCGCGCCCCGCACGTCGATGTGCGGTCGCCGGGGACTCCGCTCGTCGGGATGCATGAACAACAGCGCGCCGACGACGATGATCGGGGCCACGATCACGTTGATCCGGAACGCCCAGCGCCAGGAGTAGTCGGTCGTCAGGAAGCCACCGAGGATCGGGCCGAACGCCACCGCCGCGCCCGCGACCGCGCCCCATGCCGCGAACGCCTTCGGCCGTTCTGCACCCTGGAACGTGTTCGACAGGATCGACAGGGTCGCCGGGATCATCATCGACGCGCCGATACCTTCGATGAGTGCCTCGCCGACGAACAGCGTCGGCACCGACGTGGAGATCGACGCGAGGAGCGACCCCACACCGAAGATCGCGGCGCCGAGCACGAACATCCGGCGGTGTCCGAAGATGTCGCCGAGCCGGCCCCCGATGATCAGCAGGGTCGCGAACGTGAGCGAATACCCGGTGAGCACCCATTGCAGGCTCGACAGTTGCGTGTGGAACTCGCGCAGGATCGTCGGGACCGCGAGGTTCAAGATGGTGTTGTCGAGCACCGGGATCGCCACCGAGACGATCGCGACCGATGCCGCGAACCAGCGCCGCGGGTCGAGCGGTTCGTCGATCGGGGCCGCCATTGCCGCCGATCTTGCCAGACGCCCTACGACAGGCGCGTCACGCGCCTACGCCGCGGCGTCGTCGAACGAGATCTCGATGCGGCCGCGGCCCTTGCGCTTGGCGCGGTAGAGCGCCTGATCGGCCCGCGCCAACAGACTGTCGGCGTCGGGCGCGTGACCGAACGCGATGCCGATGCTGGAGTCGATCCGCACCGAGCCGACTTCCAAGCCGAACGGCTGGCCGAGAACCTCGCGGATTCGGCGGCCGATCGCGACGGCTTCGTCGGTCGATTCGAGGTTGCCACATATCACGACGAACTCGTCGCCGCCGACGCGCGCCAGCGTGTCGACGTCGCGAATCGCGGCGCGCACCCGGCCCGCGACGGTGCACAGCAGCTCGTCGCCGAGCGTGTGCCCGAACTGATCGTTGACCTCTTTGAACCCGTCGAGATCGACGTACAAAGCGGCGGTGAGTGTGCCCTGTTGGAGAATCGGGGTGAGCACCTCGAACAGCTCCGTGCGGTTGGCCACACCGGTGAGCGGGTCGCGGCGTGCTTCCTCGGCCAGACGCTGCTCGAGCCCGCGGCGTTCGGTCACGTCGGTGACGAAGAGGATGGAGCCGAGGTAGGTCCCGTCGTGCTGGCGCACCGCGCTGGAGTGCAGTCGGGCCCACACGATCCCTCCGTCGTGGGTCACGAGCTGGAGATCCTGCTCGTCGAGCGCCTCGTCACCGTGCGCGACGATTCTCGATCGCGCCGCGTCGCGCTCCGACTCGTCGATGGAGTCGAAGAGCGAGCCGCCGAGTATCTCGTTCACGGTCATGCCCAGCAGGTCGGCCAGCGCGCGATTGGCGAACGTGGTCCTCCCGGTCGCGTCGACCACGCAGATGCCTTCGCATGCGAGCTCGACGATGAGCCGGTACCGCTCTTCGCTGTCTCGCAACGCGCCTTCGGTGCGCATGCTCGCGGAGACGTCGCGGATGCTCACGACCATGCCCGCGATCTCGGGATCGGAGAGATGGTTCGTGCCGATGATCTCGGTCGCGAGCCAGGTTCCGTTCGCGTGCCGCAAGCGCACGAGCAGCGGCACCGCCCTCGAGTCGGAAGCGCTGATGGTCGACGCGAAGCCTTCGAGCGCTCCGACCTGATCCACGGGATGGACGAGATCGAACGCACTGGTGCCGATGAGCTCGCCGGGTGCGTAGCCGAGCATGGCCTCCGACGCGGGGCTCGCGTACTGCAGCGTGCCCGTCGCGTCGACCACCGCGATGAGGTCGGGCGACACGCGGACGAGCGCGCGGAGCAGGTGCCCCGAGATCGGGACGGAATCGTCGCCGGCCGTCAACGCGCTCGAGGTCAACTGGTCACCTCTTCGAGCGTCACGACCGAGAAGTCGAGCTCCGCGGCCGGTCGGGCCGGGCTGCACAGCCAGCCCTGGAACGCGTCGCACCCGAGCTGGTCGAGGCGAGCGAGCTGCGCCGATCGCTCGACACCCTCGGCGACGACACGGAGCTTGAGCGAGCCGGCGAGGCTGATGATCGCGCGCACGATGGCCTCACTGCCCTCGCCGTCGTCTTCGTCGAGTCCGTTCACGAACGAGCGGTCGATCTTGAGCATCTCGACCGGGAACGCCTGGAGGTACGCGAGCGACGAGTAGCCCGTGCCGAAGTCGTCGACGACGAGGTGTACGCCGAGGGCGCGGAGTGCGGCGAATATGCGCGTCGCCGAAGGTGCGTCGTCCATCAGCACGCTCTCGGTGATCTCGAGCCAGAGCGCGTCGGGGTCGAGCCCGGTCGAGCGCAGCACGGTCTCGACCTGGCGCACGAGATTCGGGTCGTACAGCTGGCGCGCCGAGAGGTTCACCGAGATGTAGAGGTCGCGCTCGGGATCGTTCTTCCGCCAGCGGGCCGTTTGCGCGCAGGCCGTTGCGAGCACCTCGATGCCGAGCGCGAGGATGAGGTCGGTCTCTTCGGCCACGTGAATGAACTCGTCGGCCGGGATCGGTCCGAGCTCGGGATGCGTGAACCGGGCGAGCGCCTCGACGCCGAGGACGCGCGGCGACGCGACCGACACGATCGGCTGGTAGTGCACGTCGATCTCGTGGTTGTCGAGCGCGGCGCGTAGCCCGAGCTCGAGCTCGCGGCGCCGTTCGGCCTGCACGCGCAGGGCGGCGTCGAAGATCTCCACATGGGTGCCGCCGAGCTCCTTCGCGCGTCGCATGGCGACGTGCGCGTCGCGCAGCAGCTCTTCGGCCTCGCCGATGCCGCCGACCGCGTACGCGATCCCGATGCTCGCGTGGAGTGCAGGAGTACGACCGTTCGAGAGGCGGATGGGCTCGGCGATCAACCGCTCGAGCTCGGCGGCGCGCTGGGCCACCGGCTCGATGCCGGTGACGTCGCTGCACATCACGATGAACTCGTCGCCCGCGATGCGGCCGACGCGGTCCATCGTGCGCGTCGCGCCCTGCAACCGCCGGGCGACCTCGGTCAACACCTCGTCGCCGCTGGCGTGGCCGAGCGTGTCGTTGACGATCTTGAAGCGATCGATGTCGATGAAGAGCACGGCGGTGTTCGATTGCAGCCGGCGACCGCGCGCGAGCGCGTATTGCAGGTTGTCGACGAAGACCATGCGGTTGCACAGGCCTGTGAGCTCGTCGTGCGTCGCCCGGTAGCTCAGCTCTTGTTGGGCGTCGATCACCTTGGTCACGTCCGCGAACGAACAGACGGTGCCCGCGGCCGCGCCCGCGGTTGCCGGCAGTGGACGGCAGCTGAGCGAGAGCCACCGCTCGGCGTCGTCCGAGACGAGCCCGATGAGCGCGTCGTGGATCTCCTCGTTGCGGGCCAGCGCGCGGGTGACCGGGTGTTCGCCCGGCGCAAGAAGCCGCCGGTCGGCGCCGACGCAACCGTCGGGTCCGGCGATGCAGTCGACGAGCCGGGTTCCGATCTCGGCATCGAGCGGGAGTATCCGGCGCGCGGCCGGGTTGGCGGCGACGATGACCCCGTTCGAGTCGGCGACGACGATGCCCTCGTCGACGGCCTCGATGACGGTGCGGTGGAGCTGCTCGACCGCGAGGCGCTCGTCCTCGGCGCGCCGGCGCTCGGTCGTGTCGGCGCACACGATGACGAAGCCGGTCTGGTTCCCGCTGTCGTCGAAGATGTGGGTCACCGACGCGCGCACGATGACGAGGCTGTAGTCGCGGCGGCGGTGCAACGACTCGATGTCGCGTACCGGCGTCTCGCCGAAGCCGGCCGGCACCCCTACGAGGTCGCGAAGCGCAGAGCCGACCGCGACCTCGCTCGAGACGCCGTAGATCACCTCGGCCGCGCGGTTCCAGCTCTCGACCCGACCTTTGGTGTCGACGCCGATGATCGCGTCGGAGACGTGCTCGACGAGGCTGGCCTGATAGCGAAGTGCCGCCTCGGCGCGCTTGCGGTCGGTGAGGTCGCGCAGGATCACCTGGTACGCGTCCTCGCCTTCCCAGCGGGTCAGCACGCTCACCGACTCGACGAGCCACGGCGATCCGTCAAGACGCATCAATGTCGCCTCGGCCGGTTCCGAGACGGGCGAGGCCTCGGTCAGCTTCGCGATCCGTTCGAGGGTCGGACCGAGCGAGTCGGGATGTACGAAGTCGATGATCGAATGCCCGACCACGTCGTCGACGTCGCGCGCCCCGACGCAGTTCATTCCGGCACGGTTCGCGTAGACGATCTTGCCGCCCTGGTGCACGACGATCCCGTCGGGGCTCAGGTCGACGAGCTGGCGGTAACGGTCGATGAGCTCCCGAAGGCTCGCCTCGACGAGGTGCCGGTCACTGATGTCGACGACGACGCCGGCGCAACCGACGACCCGGCCCTCTTCGCGAACCTGGCGCGCCCGGACGAGGAAATGCTGTTGCGCACCCGTTGCGCTCTCGAGGGTCTGCTGGAGCTCGTAGTCGCACCACGGCGCCCCGGCCTGCAGGGTCGTCACGACCGGCGCGACGAGCCACTCGGCGATGTCGTTCGCAGTCGGCTCGGTGCCGTGGCTCGGGGTAATCGACACGACGTCGCGCGGCGCGATCGAGAGGATCGACGCGATCGGCGCATGCCAGGCGACCGTCCGGTGGGCGAACTCGAATTCCCAGCCGACGACGCGCAGCGTCTCGCGGGTCAGCTGGCGGATCTCGTTCGCGGTGGTCGTCACGCGCGAGCGCGCGGCAGCCGCGTCGACGGCCCGCAACGTTGCGTCTCGTCGGACCGCGTGCGGCCTACTCACCACCCAAGATCTCCTCGCGACCCGCGCCTTATGTCCTCCTTGTTATCGACGGGGTTCGTGGGGCGCTTGACGCGATGGTGGAGACGTCACATATCGTCGAGGACGATGACCGAGTTATGCCCGCCCATCCCAATTGACGACTTCAGCATGATTCCGGGCTTTCGGGGGGTGGGGCCGTGCAGAAGACGGGGATGCCCGGGCGCAACCTGGCGGGGTGCGGTGATCGAGCCGGTCTCGAAGGCCAGGCAGGATGCGGCGATCTCGACCGCCGACGCCGCGGCTTGGCAATGCCCGGTCAGGGGCTTCACCGAGAAGACCCCTTCGGCCTCCGCGAACAGCTCGTCGAGCATCGCGCCCTCGGCCGCGTCGCACTGCACGGTTCCGGGCCCGTGGGCGTTCAGGTACTTGACGTCGCCGCGGTCGACACCGGCGTCGGCGAGCGCGAGCTCGAAGCAGCGGCGGATCTCGTTGTACGTGGGGTCGATCGACACAACGTGGAAGCCGTCGTGGGTCATGGCCCCGCCCAGCACCTTCAAATATGCCGGCTCGGGCTGGCGCGACACGACGAATGCAACGGACGCCTCGCCGAGGAGGAAGCCCGAGCTGCCCGATTGGAACGGACGGCACGCCTCGAACGGAGGCCGGTCGACGAACAACACGCCGAGATCCACGAAATGCCGGATGTTGTCGGTTGTGCCCGACACGTCGGTCGCGACGACGATGACGTCGGTCACCACGCCGGCGTCGAGCCACATCTTGGCGGTCAGCATGGCCGCGTTCCCGGAGGCGCACATCGCGGTGACCGACATGGCCGGGCCGTGGAAGCCGTGCCGCTGCATTGCCGTCGACAGGACGGTCGAGGGCATGAGCTGGAGGTACTCCCGCTTCGTGAGCTGACGGTCGCGCTCCATGTAGAACTCGCGCCAGGGGTCGACCTCGCCGAGCACGATCGCGTGGATGAGCCCGACGACCGGCCCGGGGCGCCAGCCCCGCTCGTGCGCGTCGGCGACTGCCTCGTCGACGGCCGATTCCATGGCCCGGGCGAAGCGGCTCCGGGGATCGTGGTGCTCGTCGACGTCGGTGATCCGCCCCATGTAGGCGACGTCGTGACCGAGGGTTTCGGTCCAGCCGCTCGAGGCCACGACCGCCGACTCACCGCTCGCGAGGCCGTCCCACAACTGCTCGCGGCCCCACCCGTACGCCGTGACCGCACCGACTCCGCACACGGTCGCGTACGACCGTCGCCGGCCCGCGCTCTCGCCGCCGTACCACTTGCCCCCACTCACAATGTCCCTCCCACACCCTTTGCGGCCGTTATGCAATGTATGTGGCAGGAGTAGTGATTTGTCAATAGGTGTGATTTACCTGAATCCGCCCGGCGACCGGCCGATCAGTTCCCGGGAGCCACGAATCCACGGGGCCCCGTGTGTCGAAAGGGATGGTGTCGCGATGTCGAACGACCAGGCAGACGCCGACAAGCTGCTGACGCCGGCAGAAGTCGCGGCCATGTTCCGGGTGAACGCGAAGACGGTCACCCGTTGGGCGCGTTCGGGCCGGTTGAGCGCGATCAAGACGATGGGCGGACACCGCCGCTACCGCCTCTCCGAGGTCCGCCGCGCAGTAGAGGCCATCGGTACCGACGCCTGATCGACGCCTGATCGTTCAGGTCAAGCCGGTGCGTTTCCTGCTCGCGCGGCGTTCGCGGAGACGCAACCCGAACCACAAGACGACGAGGCCGCCGGCGACGGCGACAGCGATGGGGATGGGAGAGACCCCGCCGCTGGTTCTGCCTTCGTTCGCGACGGAGACCGCGCCTCCGCCGGCCTTGTTCGAGGCGGGGACCGTGCCGACGGGTACGCCCGCGTAGACGATCTGCTCGAACATCGGGTTCGGCGGCCCGCCGAACGTAGGTCGGACGATCTTCCCGTTCGGCAACATGAAGGCGTCGGAGCCACTCGGCAGGCGTACGACCGTGCCGTCAGGGAGAAGCTGGTCGACGGACAGGACGTACACGCCGCGTGCCTTCACGGTGACGCGGATCGGGAAGTACGCGCACGAATACGGCGAGAGCGAACCCTTTTCGTAGAGCACCTCTGCGCCCTTCGAGGCGTGATACGGCCTTCCGGTCCAACCACCGGAATGCGGGAAGATCTGGTCGACCTGCATCCCCGGTGGGATGACGATTGCGATGTCCTTCGGTGAGATGGACTCGATCGTGACGCCGACTGAAACCGTGGTCGACTTGCCGACCGGAATCTGTGCTGCGGTGGTGCACTGGTGCGCAGAGGCCGGTCCCGCAGCAATACCGAGCACGGCGGCGGCCAGTACCGTCGTGGCGAGGACGCGCCGGGTGGCCTCTGCTGCTCGCATTGCTCGACCTTTCGCAATTGGGTTCCGGGCGGTAGTGACTATGCCCGAGCGTCGGAGCAAGTCCCGAAGCGCGTGAAGAGTTTCTCGGCTCGGTGAACTGCTCGGTCAAACCAACCAACGAGTGAGCACCCTCCCGAGCGGGCGCTAGCTTGAGGCACGGACGATCAACGGTTCCGCTCGTAGGTCGTCCCGGCAACCGAGGACGATGCCATGCCCTTCCACATCGATCTGCAGCAGAGCCCGATTGCGGCGATTGCGGCGATCGTGATCGCGATCGCAATCTCTGCGATCGTCGCGGCCAGATCGCCGAGTGCGCGCAAACCTCGGCGCCGAGACCGGTAGCTCACCGCTGCCGACATGCGGGGAGGCAGTCCATCACGTCGTGCACTGGTAGCGCGGCGGCCCGACGAATCTCGACAACCTGCAGCTCTTGTGTTGGAGCCACCACCGCTACCGGCACACCGACGACGCCCGAGCCCGCGCCGCGTGAACGATGAGCAGATTCATTGGCTGAGCAAGGCTTCGATCTTGTCTGCCGCGTTGCGAGGGCCATTCTCTGCACCGATTTGTGAGCGGATCGCGGATGCTGCCGCGCGAACACCGTGGTCGTCGCGAATCGAATCAAGCGCGCGTTGCAGCCGCGGGGCGAATGCGCGTCCGCGACGGACGTGGGCGCCGACTCCGAGTTCTCGAGCTCGACGTGCGTGCCACTGCTGGTCGAACAGCATCGGAACGACGACCGAGGGCACGCCGGCAGCGAGCGCGGCCGCCGTGGTTCCGTGACCACCGGCGTGTACGACCGCCGAACAGCGCGGCAGCACCTTCGTGATCGGAGCGAAACCCCAGACATCGTGGCGGGCGGCCATGCGTGCGGAGAGCTTGTCGCCGCTGCCGACGAGGAAGACGCCTCGCCGTCCGGTGTGGTCGAGGACTTCCGCAACCGTGTCGAAAAAGTCGCCGGCGTTGCTCGCGGCCGATGTGCCGAGTGTGACGAGGACCGGTGGGTCGCCATCGTCGAGGTAGGTGGACAACGCCGCGGGAAGCGCCTGTCCCGTCGGTCCCGGCCAGATGGTGAAGCCGGTCGCCGTGTAATGCTCGGGCCAATCGGACGCGGGAGGCGCCCACACCCGCGACCAGAGCAGCAGCACGAGAAAAGGTGACAACCCACCGAGCATCGCGTTGGCGCGCACGGGACGAAGCCCGAGCGCGACGCGCTGCGCGTTGATTTCGCGGTCGTACATCATGCGGGCCGACATGCGTTCCATCGTGGTCCACGCGAAACGGGCATGGCGCTTCGACGGTCGGCGCACGAGCTTCTCGAGAGGCCATCCGGCCGGGAGGTGTTCGGTGGTCGGGATGAGCATCGGGAAGAGGTGTCCGGTTACCCAAGGGATGTCCCGCTGCTCTGCGACCATGCGGGAGGCAAAGGCCGCGGTCGGATGGGTCAGCACCATGTCGGCATCGGTGGTGGCGTCCATCAACGCGGCGTGAATCGAGCGCAGGGGCCGTACTCCGAACTCGCCGATCCAGAACCGCGCGGCGCGTGCCGTACCGAGCGGCGAGGAGGCTCGCCGGAGGAGATCGCCATGCGCGTCGAGCTCTCGTGGCGAGAACTGCGTCCCGGCCGGAGCGAGGCTGAACGCTTCGTTTGCGAGCATGGGCCAGAAGCCCTCGGGGACAGCAAAAGTGACCTCGTGACCGCGCCCGGCCAGTTCGTTCGCGATCGGGACGAAAGGCATGACGTCTCCCCAGAACGCCATCGAAACGACCGTGATACGCGACACCGCCTGATCCTACGAACGAGAGCTCTGCCAGGATGACTCGATGAGCACTGGTGAATTCGACGGCAAGGTGATCGTGGTGACGGGTGCCTCGCGGGGCATCGGCAAGGGGTTGGCGATCTATCTGGCGCGCCACGGCGCGTCGGTCGTCTGCGCGGCGCGCTCCGTGGAGGAGACGACGAGCGAGTTCCCGGGGACGATCCACGCGACCGTCGACGCGATTCGCGCCGCGGGAGGAACGGGCGCCGCGATCCGGTGCGACATCGGCGAGGAGCGCGACATCGAACAGCTCGTCGCCGGGACGATTGCCGAGTTCGGACGGCTCGACGTGCTGGTCAACAACGCGATGACGCCCACGCGTGCCCCGCTCGACGATTCGACCGTCGAGCAGTGGGACGACTCGATGCGCGTCAACGTCCGCAGCCTCTACCTCTTCACGCAGGCGGTCACTCCGCACATGCAGCGCAACGGCGGCGGGAGCATCGTCAACATCTCGTCGGGGGCGGCCGCGCACGAGGTGAGCGCGCTCATGCCGCCGGGATACGTCATCTATTCGGTGGCGAAGGCCGCGCTGGAGCGGTTCTCCTCCGCGGCCGCGCCCGAGCTGCGACCGCTCGGCATCACGATCAACGCGTTGCGGCCGGGCGCGGTCAAGACCGAGCACACCGCGCAGGAGTTCGGCCCCGAGTTCGACTGGACCGGTTGGTCCACCCCCGAGGACGTCGGGCCGCCCGTCGCTTACCTCGCCGCCCAGATCGACACCGACTTCACCGGCAAGGTGCTCGACGTCTCCGGCTTCGGCAAGACGTGGGGCGCCGGTCAGACGAGCTCGAAGTAGCGGTTGAGCTCCCAGTCGGTGACGCTCGTCGCGTCGGCGTCGCCTCCGCCGGTGTGGAACATCAACCATTCCCACCGTCGACCGTGCAGCCAGTAGTCGACGAACGCATCGCCGAGCACCTCGGTCAGCAGCTTGTCGTGCTCGAGCTCGTCGGCCGCGAGGCTGATCGACGACGGCAGCTGCGCGAAGCCCGGAGGTTCACCCCACGCAAGCCCGCCGTGCTCGGGGGGCGGTTCGATAGCGCCGTCGATTCCGGCGAGGCCGCCGGCGAGGATCACCGCGAGCGCGAGGTAGACGTTGACGTCGGCGCTCGCGACGCGGTGCTCGATGCGCGCGAGCTTCTCCGAGCGCGAGATCACGCGCAGGGCGGTCGACTTGTTCTCCTCACCCCATGTCGGCGTTGTCGGTGCGGCCGCGAACCCCACCATTCGCCGGTAGGAATTGACGGTCGGTGCGAGGATCGACACCGCGCCGGGCATGGTCGCCACAAGGCCGCCGATCCAATGTCGCATGTCGGCCGATCGGTGGTCGGCGCTCTGGCCGTCGAAGAAGGCGGGCTTGTCGTCGCGGCGAAGCGAGTGGTGAATGTGCATGCCGCTGCCGAACTCGCCCGTCGCCTTCGCCATGAACGTCGCGCTCTCGCCGCGGTCGAGCGCGACCTCCTTGACGACCTGCTTGGCGCGGAAAACATTGTCGGCGGCAGTGAGCGGGTCGGCGGGAACGAAGTTGAGCTCCACCTGGCCGGGCGCAGCTTCGTCGCTCCACGCCTCCCACGCGATTCCGAGCCCGTCGAGGCGGCGCACGACCTCGTCCATGAAGCCGGCCACATAGTGGGCATTGTGGGTGGTGTAGCCCACGGGCAACGGCGTGCCGATCGGGGAGAGGTTGCGGTAGTGCGCGCGCCGCGCGTCGTCGTACGACTCGCGGAACAACATGAACTCGAGCTCGAACGCGCCCAACGCGGTCAAGCCGCGCACCGCGAGCTGGTCGACGACGCCGCGCAGCACGACGCGCGGGCACACCGGCAGTGGCGTGCCGTCGATCGTCGTGTGATCGACCAACACGTTGGCCATGCCCGGGCGATTCGGGCTCGCGACGATGGTCGACAGGTCGGGGCGCTGATGCACGTCGCCGAGTGCGGGCTGACGGAAGTCGGCCCACCAGCCGAGCTGCGGCGCGCCGCCGATGTCCCACGAAAAGACGAGGTCGGAGAGCGCGGGGCCGAGGGGGAGCGAACGCTCGAACTTGCCCCGGTTGAGATGCTTGCCGAGCACGAGACCGTCGAGCGAAGCGCCCTCGGTGCGGACCGTCGTGATCTGGTTCTCGTCGAGCCAGCCTCCGAGCTCGTCCGGCGTCATGCGGCGCCTCGCATCATCCACTCGAGGAAGCTGCCGGTGAGGACCGACGCGTGTTGCAGCGATCCGATCGCGTACACCTTGCCTTCGAGGAGGTCTTGGCCGAACACCGAGTTGCCCGAGAAGATCGAGACGAGGGCGAGCGCGGAGCCGTGGATCTCGTAACACGACGCGGGCTCCTCCGTGCCGGTCCCGACGTCAACCGCGGCGCCGTCGTCGAGGCACACCACGCGCAGTCGCTCGGGCATGCCGCGGCGGTCACCGGCGAAGGCCCAGAAGGCGTGCACGTGTTCCGGCCACGGACGCGCTTTCGGTTCGAGCAGCTTCGACACCCCGAGCGCGAACCGCAGGTGACGAAACGCGCCCCGAGCCTTGGGCTTCGGCGCGTCGGGACCGCTCATGTTGTCGAGGTCGACGGTGACGACGACCTGCGCGTCGGGGGCGACGCCGTGCGTCAGCGCGACGCGGCCGCGGTCGAAGCGCATGGTCACCGCTTGCGGATCCTTCTCGGAACGCAATGCGAACACGCCGCGCAAGCGCTCGGCCTTGCGGGCGACGTCGGCATCGGACGCGGAGTCGCGCAATGTTGTGGCGATGATCCGGACGAGTGGCGTCGCGTCCGGCTCGAGCACGACGTCCATCGCGCGGAGCGTACACTGCGCTCCGAGGTGGCTCCATGACGACGAAAGTCCCGCTCATCGGCATCACTGCGCACGCGAGCCTGGTCGACGATGGTGCCGGGGTCGAGGTCCTGCACCACGTCGCGCACGTCGCGTACGTGAAAGCGATTCGCAAGGCAGGCGGCGTTCCGGTTTTGCTGCCGATGGGCGATGCCGACGATGCGGCCGCGGGCCTCGCGCACGTCGACGCACTGCTGGTGACCGGCGGCGGCGACGTCAACCCGGATCGCTATGGCGCGGAACCGGCGCCGGAGACGGACGCCGCCGAACCGGCTCGCGACGACTTCGAGATCGCATTGCTTCAGTCCGCAGTGCGCGACGACCGACCCGTGCTCTGCATCTGCCGGGGGATCCAGGTGCTCAACGTCGCGTTGGGCGGCACGTTGCAGCAGCACTACGACGGTCATTTCGATCTCCCGAACTACAACGAGGGCGTCCACGACGTGCACCTCGAGCCCGGATCGATGCTCGCGAAGGTGATGGGCGCCGCTCAGGTGGCGGTCAACTCGCTGCATCACCAGGCCCTCGACGTTCTCGCGCCGGAGCTGGTCGCGGTCGGGCACAGCGACGACGGTCTCGTGGAAGGAGTCGAGGTGCAGGGGTGCGGATTCGCGCTCGGCGTGCAGTGGCACCCCGAGTTGCTACGCCACCGGCCCGAACACCTCGCGCTCTTCGAAGCGCTCGTCGCCGCGGGTCAGGGCGACGCGTTGACGAGAGGCTGATCCGGCGCGACCTTCGGCCACGGGGTTGCACGCTCGACCGCGAGGGCGACGTCGAAGAGCAGCTGGTCGGCATGGTGACGCGTGAGCACCTGCATGCCGACCGGTAGTCCGCCGACGAAACCGCTGGGGATCGACACCGCGGGATTGCCGTAGATGTTGGAGATGATCGTGAGCGCGCCCATGTGCACGAGGTCGGGGAACCGCTCCGACACGACGTCGAGCAGCGCCGAGGGCAGCTTCGGGAATGCCGCGCCCGCGAGGCGGACTCCGCCCATGACTCCGCGGAAGCCGAGCCGCGCGACCGGATTGGTCTTCGCCCAGTCGACGAAGCTCGCCGACGGGCTGCTCATCGGCGACTCGGCCGCGAACGCGGTGCCGGGATTGGTCGCCGCGATCACGAAGTCGATCTCGTCGAACGCGGCGGCCATCGCCTCGTTCGCCTGGATCCGCTGCTTCTCGGCGACCGCCGCGGTGTGCAGGTTGTACATCGACTGCGAGAGCAGTAGCCCGATGGTCAGCTCGTCGGTGAGGTCGGCCGCGCAACCCGGCCAGCGATCACCGAGATCGGCGAGCAGCGTCGCGAGGTTGCCCATCATCCACTGCGCCGCGAGATTCGGGACGTCGATCGAGAGGTCGACCTCGATCATTCCGGTGTGCTTGATCAGTTCCGCGGCCGACGCGCGCAACTGCTCCTCGACACCGGGCTCGAGCGTTCCGCCGCCGAGTGCGGGCACGATCGCGACGCGTCGACCCCGGAGCTCGTTCGCGCCGAGGCCCGCTTCCCAGCCGGGTCGCGCGGGGAGGCTCCACGGGTCGAGCGAGTCGTATCCGGCGCAGACGTCGAAGTAGCGCGCCGCGTCGCGCACCGATCGGGCGAGACACCCGAGCACGACGGTGCCGGGACGGAAGTAGGCATCCGGACCGCGCGGGATCCGACCGTAGGTGCCCTTCATCCCGAGCAGGCCGGTGTATCCCGCAGGGATGCGAATCGAGCCGCCGCCGTCGCCGCCGGTCGCGATGGGAACGAGTCCTCCGGCCACGGCCGCCGCGCTGCCGGCCGACGACCCGCCCGTCGTTCGTCCGTGGCGCCACGGATTGTGGGTGACGCCGTTCAGCTTCGTCACGCTCACGTTCAACCCGCCGAATTCGCTGGCGGTGGTGAGCCCGACGGGGATCGCCCCGCCGGCTCCCACTAGTCGTTCGACCGCGGTGCTGGTGCGCGTCGCGACGCGGTCGCGATACACGAGCGACGCTTCGGTCTGGGGCCATCCGGCAACCCGCTCGAGCTCCTTCACGCCGACGGGCACGCCCCCGAAGGGCCTCGAGACGTCGGCGTGCTCGGCGGCCTCGAGCGCGCGCTCGCGGTCGACGAACGAGAAGGCGTTGAGGTCGCTGTGCGCGATCGCGGCGAAGGTCGACTCGAGCTCTTCGCGCGGCGAGCGTTCGCCGCGTCGAAAGGCGTCGACGAGCGAGCAGGCGTCGTCGGTCCAGGTATCGCTTGTCATGAGGCGATGATGCTATTCACTCCGGGAGGAGGTGAGGCGATGGACCAATCCGAGCAGACGTTGCCGCCGGTCAAGCCGCGGCATCGTGGCGTGTCCCATCAGATTGCTGCGTTCGTGTCGCCGATCCTCGGCGTTGTTCTCATCGCGCTCGCGCACACCATGTCGGTGCGGTGGGCGGCGCTCGTGTACACGGTCGGTCTCACGTCGATGTACGCGACGAGCGCGTTGTACCACCGTGGCCACTGGTCGACTCCGGTCAGGTTGCGGCTGCGCCGGCTCGACCACTCGATGATCATGGTCGCCATCGCTTCCACGTACACGCCGATCGCGGTCGCCGCGCTCGACTTCTCCAGTGCCCGCGTGCTCCTCGCCGTCGTCTGGTCGCTCGCCGTCGTCGGGATCTTCGTCCAGTTGTTGTGGTTGAACGCGCCGCGGTGGCTGGTCGCGGCGCTCTACATCGCGATCGGTTGGACGGCGCTCGCGTTCCTACCGACGTTGTGGCGCGAGCTCGGTGTGATCTCGTTCGTGCTTCTCGTCCTGGGCGGCGTCGTGTACTCGCTCGGCGCGGTGGTCTACGCGACGCGCCGGCCCGACCCCGTACCCGCCGTCTTCGGCTACCACGAGGTCTTCCACGCGCTCGTGATCCTTGCCGGGCTCGTCTTCTACGCGGCGATCGTGCGAGTCGTCGTCACGGCGTGATCCTCGTCGCCGCTACGTGGCCGGGCGCGAGACGCCGGTGACGGTTGGGAGCTCGACCTTCACGGAGTTGAAGTCGATCGTCCCTCCGAGGCGGGGCTCGGCGTACGAGGTGGTCGTCGCGACGAGTTGCAGCGTGAGATGCGCGCCGGATTTCGCAGTGAACGCGACGATCTCGAGCGGCACCGTCGTCGTGTGCACCTGGCCGTCGAGTACGACTGCGATGGGTGTGATCTGGTTGCCGAGCACGATGCCGGTCGCGTCGTCGACCAGTTGCGCGAACACGCGGGTCGGGCGCACGCCGGCGGGTGACGATCCCGAGTAGCGGAGCGTCACCTTGGGTGCTCCCACCACGTTCGCCGCGCCTGCCGCGGTTATCGGGATGTTCGCCGCGTGCGCGCCCTTCGCGGGCGTGATCGCCAGGGCGAGGCTGCCGAGTGGGCCCGCGTTGCCGATCGCGTGCGCCGGGCCCGAGCCGCCGCCGGCGACGAGCGCGAGCGAGCCGCGTCCGCGGGCGACGATCGGCGCCGAGGCTCGAAGTGGGTAGTCGCCGGCGGTGTATTCGACGCCGTTCTGGTCGACGTACTCGAACGACGGTCCGAGCTTCACCTTGGTGTCGCCCTTCACGTAGCGATCGAGCCAGGCGATCGCCGCCTGCGCCGGTCGGTTCTGGTCGCCGGGGTTCGTCAGGCACACACCGTGGCCGCTGCACATCCAGAGCATCGAAGTGGGTACGCCCGCCGCGCGCAGGATGCGGAAGTTGGCGACGGCTTCTTCGAGTGGGAACAGCGTGTCGATCGTGCCCTGCTCGAACAGCGTCGGCGCGGTGATCCGGCGGACGAGGTCGCCCGGACCCCGCTGCACGAACCATCGCCGGTCGGCCGCGCTGATCACACCGGTCAAGTTGCCGTCGTTGTGCGCGCTCGTGATCTGCGGATCGATGGAACGACCCTTGGCCGCGCTGTACAGGAGATCCCCCCAGCCGCTCTTCACCGTCTCCGTCCGGTAGAGGCTCGTGTCCAGCGAATGCCACGCGATCTGCGGCACGATCGCGTCGACGCGACAATCGATCGCGGCGGTCACGAGCTGAATCCCGCCGCCGTACGACGCGCCCAGCATGCCCAGACGCGGATCGCCCGGGCCGTCGAGCCGCACGCCGGGTTGCTGCGCGACCCAGTCGATGAGTCGCACGACGTCGCGCCCCTCGAAATCGGGACTGTCGGACTCGACCGTTCCGCCCGACTTCCCGAAGCCACGCGGGTCCCAGGTGAGCACGTTGTAACCCGCCGCGTTGAGCGCGTGAATGCCGAGATCGCCGAACAGGCCGTAACCCGAACCGGCGGTGTTCGTGTCGCCGGCCAGACCCCAGCCCGGACCCTTGAGCACGGTCGGCGACGTCTCACCCGCGGGGGAGTGAAGGGGAAACCAATGAACCCGGATCCTCGTGCCGTCGAACGAGACGACGTCGTAGTCGGAGCTCGATCCCGACACTGGTACCGCGACGACCCGCGCGGTTGCCTTCGGGGGGCACGCCGGGCGTGTGTACGGCCCTCCGGGCGGAGCAACGGTGGTAGTCGTCGAGCTCGCGGCGGTCGAGTTCGTGCTCGCAGCCTTCGACGCGGAGCTCGAACAACCAGCCGCGAGCATCCCAGCCGCGACAAGCAACACACCGAGTGATCTGAACGACACCGTGCCCCCCAACAGTCGTCCGGGGAGTCTACGAAGGTCGTCGTTCGCGAAGGGCTCGATGGCACCTGCTGCCAGGCGCCGAGTGCGCCTTCGGGCCATTTCGGTGTCGGAGACGTTGCCTGTCGCCTACTGGGGTCTAAGTCGACGACTGAGGCGAATGCTCACAAGCGGCGTGACGGCGTTGCGCGCGGGCTTTGTGTTTCGCCAAACCTTGTTTGGACACAGCAACTGAATGACCGGTATCCTCCGCGGCAACTGGGCGGCGCGGGGGCGCGTCGCAATATCGCGGGGGGCCACGGATGAGCCGCACGACGCGCACGATGCGCACTTTGATCGCGGGTAGTGCCACGTTCTTGGTGCTGGGACCGATCGCCTTGGCGCATGCGGAAGCCGCGGGTGCGGCGACGGGGCCGACCGGCGCGACGGGTGCGCGAGGAGCGACCGGTGCGACCGGTGCGACCGGTGCGCGTGGAGCCACGGGCGCGATCGGCGCGCGTGGAGCCACGGGCGCGATCGGCGCGCGTGGAGCCACGGGCGCGATCGGCGCGCGCGGCCTCACGGGCGCGAGTGGTCTCACGGGCGCGACGGGTCTCACGGGTGCGACTGGCAATACCGGTGCAACCGGAACGACAGGTGCAGATGGAGTTAGCGGGGCCGCGGGCGTCACCGGAGCTGTTGGTCCGACCGGCGCGACCGGGCTCACGGGAGCAACGGGTCCGGACGGCGGCACGGGCGCGACCGGCGCTACGGGCGCGGCGGGATTCACGGGCGCGATAGGTCCGGATGGTGTTACCGGCTCGACCGGTCTCACGGGCGCGGATGGTGTGACCGGTGCTAACGGTCTTACGGGCGCGGATGGTGTGACCGGTGCTAACGGTCTCACGGGAGCAACGGGTCCGGACGGCGGCACGGGAGCGACCGGCGCTACGGGCGCGGC
>PLBO01000084.1 GCA_003134555.1 Actinomycetota bacterium | reverse complement strand
TCCTGAACCGAGCGCCATATCTGCCGCTATGCGCTCGCCTGACGTGCCGGGATCGGGCCAACCTGTGCGTGTGAGGAACCGCTTCCTCGTCGGCGTCGTCGAACGTGGCGTGAAGGCTTCTCGGATCGGGGTGATCGGTGTCGTCGGAGTCCTGGTTGTGGCTGGCTGTAGTGGTCATCCCGGCCGCAACGGCTCAGTGGCGACGACCTTGCCGACCAGCGCCGCGTCGACGCTACGCCCGACCACAACGACATCAGTGGCGACGCAACGTTTTGTCGCTGCAACCGATTTTGGGCTGACGTTCGATCACCCGCGGGTCTGGAGTGAGTCTCGCTATCGAAACTCCTCCAGCTTTAGCGACCTCATCGTCTACGTCAGTAATACCAAGCTCCACGACCCCTGCACCACTACCCACGTTGCGGGCGAGGTGACAACTATCTGCGGTGATCCCGTAACGAGATTGGCTTCGGGCGGTGTTCTGGTGTCGTGGAGCAACATCGGATATCCACACACCGGCCCCGAGATCCCGCATCCGAACATGACGATCGACGGACGACCGGCGCACGTCTCAGTGTCCGAACCGGGCGACTGCGCTCGACTGGGCGCCCAGGAGACCATGACCGTCGACATCGCGCGGCCGATCGGGAACCACTACGAAATGGTTGCGTGCCTACGCGCTCCCGGCGTCACGCGCGACGAAGCGCTCATCCGCCAGATGCTCACGTCGGTACGCATCTCTGGCTGAACGCAAGAACACAGAACTGCCGATCTGCGCTCGCACAACGACGCCGGACCGGGCATTCTGTGCGCATGCTTGCCCGCGTCGTGATCGGCGTTCTTCTGCTTTCTCTCGTAGCGGGATTGTCGGCATGTGGAGGTGGGTCAGCCGCGCGCTCCGTTTCCCCTGGCAGCACCTACGCGACGACAACAACGACCGCTGCTTTCGCGTGCGCGCCGACGCGCACGGACTGCACCCCCGAGCAAGTCATCACGACCGTACGGCAGATCTACGAAATAGCAGGAGCGACTTCGACCGAATCGGCGTGTCTCGCCCCTATCGGCGCGAGCGGAAAGCACTCCCTGATGCAAGCCTTCAACGCCTTTTCCGACGCCCAGACGCGCGCGGCGACCCGCTGCGTCGGTTCCGCCGCAAGAATGCAAGTGATCGTCTCGGGCCTGATCTCGCACTTCAAAGGTCAGCTTCCACAAGCAGACTCGTCGACCGCGTGCACTACCGAGGGTCGCGTCATCGCCCCCATATCGGGTTCGCCGCCAGCCCCGAAGAACTGGCAGACCATGTCCCCACAGGCGCTTCGCGCCGCCGGATGGCGCATCGTTCACGAATCGTTGAAACCGGTCTGCCAATCGGCCCCCTGAGCCGTCGACAAACCGCCAGTCGGTATTCGCGACTTCGACGGTGATCGTGCGGTTTCGTTCAGGCTTCGTCGTCAGGAAACAGCATCCGGCACTCCGCCTCGGTGAAGAGCCTTCGGCGCTCCTCCTCGGTGCGCTGGTCGTGCGGTTTCGCCCAATAGGCGCGCATCTCCTCGGCTTGCTCGGGCGTTAGCTCACGCACTTCGAGGCCGACGCTATGCCCGTGCGATGTGGGTTCGGGATGGCCGAGTAGGTGGCAGATGACCCGGAACGCATGGAACGCCTGCCAACCCGGATCGTTCAGGATCTCGTCGCTCGGCACGCGCGAATCGTACGACCGGTTCGTCAAAACGCACGTCTCGTTGATCTACGGCACCTCGACGCTACAAAGCCACCGCAGCGCGTGACACCCACTCAACCATCAGGGCATTATGCGCTCTTGCGGATTCGGACAACGGTGGTTCTACTGGCGCTCGCCGTTTCCTCATGTGGGTCGTCACACAAGAACGCGCCGGTTGATGCACTTGCCGCGCTGAAAGCAGCAGCTCGTCGGTCGCTCGCGACATCGTCGACGACATTGCACGGGACGATGACTGTGCAGGGTCAAGACCAGGTCGTCGTGTCCGGCGTGGTCGATTTTGCTCATCGGAGCGACTCGTTCACGCTGACCCCGGCCCGGGGAGCGGGCAGCTATCCGCCGTACGAGGCGCGTTTCGTGGATGGTTGGAGCTACATCGAGATCGATGCGGCCGTTCGACGACCGCCAACTCTGCGTGCCGACGCGAAGTGGATCGCATTTCGAGACAAACGGGGCCTGCTTCCGGTTCCGGACCGGGCGTTGCCGCCCGGTGTCGTGATCGACACGATCGGCCTCCCGCTTACACAACCGTATGCCGAAGCGCGCTTCCTTGATGGCCCTGGAAGTGGGCCAAGACGCGTGTCGTTGCGTTTTCGTAGGGGCGTGTATAGCGGCGAGGATTACACGTATTCGATCGATGCGAACGGGCGGATCGTGGTGGTCTCCACCTTGAACGCCGCCGACGGTCAGGGGACCGTGCTCGCCTTCGTGTACGGCCCGATCCAGCGGAGCACCGTCGCCCCGTCCGATGGCGTCCAGCGACTCGCGCCCGGTGAGAATCTGTATCCGACGCCGACAACGGCACCAACCTCCTGACAACTGCGCGAAGCAGCCGCGTGCCATAACTGCCGATGGGGCACTCGCTACGACGGGCCTGATCGGGCATCATGCGTGCGCGATGGTCAAGAAGTGGGATCTGATCTACGACTTACGCGAGGACGTGAAACATGTCCGCCGCGTGCAAGAGCAGAGCGCGAGTTCTCCCGACGACGGCTTTTCGAGCGCGCCTTTTCTCTTCCGCAGTCAGGAGTGGTGGGCGGCGATCGACCACGGTTCCATCGAGCGTCGAAGCGTAGAAGGCACGATCACCGAGGCGCAGCCGACGAGCATGGTCGACCGGCCCGTGTTCCGCATGCGCACACAGGATGGCTCTGAGCTGACGGGCCTTCGCTACGGCGACCCCACTCGTTACGTCGAGGGACTGCACATTCGATTCGACTACGTGACCGTGCAACGCTCGCCGGAGGCACAGCTGGACCTGAATACGACGGCCGACGTTGTTATCTCCGTCTGGATCGAGCGCAGCCACAAGAGGACGCCGTACCTCCACTCGTTCTATGCATCGCCGCCGGGTCCGATCTAGCGCCCGCGTACATAGCTGCCGATCGGTAGTCGCCGAGCAGGCGCGTGATCGGGCAATATGGCCGCGTCCGAGCAGCGGCGATGTGGGAACCGAAGTGGCTCGGCAGGGGTAGAAGTCCTCGTATGAGGTTGCCGGTTTTTCCTCGTCACATGACGATGGCTGTCGTGCTTGTTGTGGCGGCGCTCTTGTGGACCGCGCAGGTGGCGGGAGCCAAGATTCTTCCCGTCGCTTCTCTCGAAGTCGTGACGTCCAAGCCGACTACCGGCCAGCCGTTCGAGGTCGTCATGCGCTTCGGGCGAGGCCTCGATCTCCCCGACGCCCTGTGGGAGAACTTCGAGGTTTCGGTCGTGTCGGCCGACAAGACCGACGCGCATGGCTGGCCGCTTGACCGAAACTTCCACGGCACGCGGGTTCCCCTTCGCCGCATCGGCGAGGGCCTGTACCGCGGATCAGCCGTGGTCGATCGATCCGGAGACTACGTCGTGTTCGCGTGGTCCAGCGTGTACGCCCAAGAAGTTCGCCTGCAAGGTGTCGTTACCAAGGGCGACTACGCAAAGCCGGTGAGATTGCGGATCAGCGGCGTTGCACTGGCCGCGGCTGCGACAGCTACTCGCTCCGCCCGTCGGACATCGCCCACTGCTCTTGTGGAATGGTCCGCGGTTGCGGCGTTGATTGCGATATGCGCGGGCGCGGCACTCTGGACTGCACGGGCTCGCTCCCGGCGACGTATCGCGACTGCGTCGGCGGCCAACGAGTAAGAGAAGTCGTGTCAACATCCGATCGACTGGCGAAACAACCGCAGCGCGTGACACGAACTCAACCATCAGGGCAATATGCGTCCGTGCGGCGTGACCGCGATGGGACCGCTCGATTCGCACTCGCCGTCGGCGGGTTGGTCGTTTTCGCCCTCGTGTCGATGTCGTGCAGCAGCAATCGTCGCGCCGCAACGCAATCGACTTCGTCGTCAAGTAAGGGCGTCGACCCGCTACATCGTCCTCTCGGCCTTCCTCGCCTTGCCGCGTCCCGAGCATGTTCGGTGACGGCGGGACGATCGCAGCCGACCGCAGCACTCGGTGTGATGCTCGGCAACGGCCCGGTTCGTCCCGTTGGCGTGCCTAACGGCGTCCTGTCGTTTACCGCGCCTTCCTCCGACCCAATGAACGCGTTCCACAACAGCAAGTGGGGCGGCAACAAGGTCCTGTGGGCAGTCGCACCGTCGATTCGGGGCGACGTCCTAATCCGAGGCCGCCAACTTGACGGTCCAGGCGACATGAGATTCGGCATGGGGACAACGCCCGACACCCAACTTCTTCTCCGCGCAGTCGATGCCACAAGCGATGCCGACGGCTGGCGCGGCTACCCAAGCGAGACGCGCGTGCAGCACCGTGGCTGCTATGGCTACCAGATCGACACCGCGTCGAGTTCTACGGTCGTCGTCGTCTCTGTCGAGTAGCACCACCGGTCGCGCCAGAACGCCGATCGGGCGCACGGCGACGCGGGCGCGGATCAGGGCAATATGGGCGGCCGGTTGCGCGCACGGTCTGGGGCGTGGTCCGAGGTTTCGTGGCGGCTGGGGTGCCGAGGAACGGCGCGCGGTCTGCATTCTGCGCGGTTCGTGACTTAGAGGGGTAGTGGACGACCAGCATCGAGGCGAGTTTGAGTCGTGGTACCGGGCGCTGCACCCTCGCCTCGTCACGACGTTGGTCGCGGTGCTTGGCGATGTCGATGTCGCTCGTGAGGCGGCCGACGAGGCGTTCGCGCGAGCGTTCGAGCGGTGGACTCGCGTCTCCGGCATGGAGTCGATGGATGGTTGGACCTATCGGGTCGCGTACAACGTAGCGAGGCGTCACTGGCGGCGACGTGCGCTCGAACATCGGTTGCTGCGCACGCCGGTACCTGAGGCCAGCGTGCCAGGCCCGGCGGGCGAGTTGTGGCTGATGGTGCGGGAACTGCCGCCCCGCCAGGCGCTGGCGGTGTCGTTGCGCCACGTCGGTCAGCTGACCGAGCAGGAGGTCGCGGATGTCATGGGAGTTAAGCGGGGCACTGTCTCGGCGACACTGCGGGCGGCATACGAGCACTTGCGGCTTCGAATGACCGACGACGTAGAGGAACCGAATCATGCTTGAACTCGAGCGTCTCATCGATGCCGCGGTTGGCGAGGCTCCGGCGGCCGATATCGACCGGGTGGACCGGATCGTCATGCGGCGGCGGCGGCGGCGGGTGCTCTCGAGGACGGCGGTCGTCGGGGTACTGATCGTCGCGGTTGGCGCGTTGCTATTGGTACCTCGCGATGGGCCGAGAACCTTGATCGCGACGCAGGGCACCGCCGTGCCAACGACACCGTCGTCCACCGCAGCGATCATTGATCTTTCGACTGGTGATTTGCAGCAAGGGCTGCAGGCGCTCGGACACACCGTGCGCGTCCTTGCGCCGACGCCAGGTGGATCGCATTTCGGGGTAAGCGGGGTGAACTTGTGCGTCGACAAGGTACGCGTTGTTCAGGTCTACGAGTACGCGTCCGACGCGACACGGACGACCTGGTCACGTGCGATCAGTCGAGACGGCGGGTCGATCAGGCGTGGCAACGTCGTCACGGAGATTCTGTGGATCGGGCCGCCGCACTTCTTCGCGCGAGGGAATGTCATCGCTCTCTACATCGGCGCTGACAGCCGACTCGTCACCGACCTCACCAGCATCTTGGGCACAACGATCGACCCCAACGCACCACACGTAGGCAAAGGTCACGAGCAACACTGCTGACCGGCCGACCATATCTGCCGATCGGGCACTCGCTGCGAGGGCGCGCGATCGGGCAATCTGGCGCGATGGCGGAGGTCGAGTGGGAACCCAGTGGGCAGCGCATTCTCGTTCGGGGTTTGCCAGATGAGGACGCCGTAAAGGTCGTCGCCCAGAAGCTCTACGACTTGATAAATGATGGGCGGGTCAAGGGCGTCAGCGACATTTGCAACCTGTCGACGGATAGCGGCACGCTGCTCGTGATCCAGATGAGGCGTGACGCGGACGCGCAAGCCGTCCTCGACGAGGTTTCCAAACACATGCCGACCGACGGATAATTACGGATCTGCTCGCGCTGCGCGTGTGCGATGTTGGCTGGCGGTGGCCGTCTTGGCCGGTAAGGAGCAGGAGTCCGGTCGTCCTTCTTCGGGAGGTATGAGAAGGGCCAGGAAGTAGACCCGGCCCGCTCGCCACCACCGCGCCCGAACTGCCGATCGGTGTTCGACCGAGGCGCTCCCGATCGGGCAATCTTTGCGCGCCCGGTTTTGTGTCCTAAGTGGGCGTGTCCGTACGACCCGGTTCGGGTTCGCCGAGCGCCTGGTGTAGATCGGTCCTGGCTCGGTGGAGTTGGACGCGGGCGGTGGAGGGCGAGATCCTGAGCGCGGTCGCGGCTTCGTCGGTCGTCCATCCGAGTGAGATGCAAAGGGCCGCTACGGCCCTGCGCGCCGGGGGCATCGCGTCGAGCGTCTGTGCGAGCACAACGTTCGTGATGGCCACCGCTTCGGGTCCGGCAATGGTCGGGACGGACGTCATGTCCGTTGTGCGCGTGCGGCGCAGGTGTCGTTGCAGCAGTCGGAAAGCGGTGGTGTAGGCGTAGCCTGGCGGGTTGGTGCCGTGGCGTACCCGTCGCCAGCTCGCGAGGGTGCGCGCCATGGCTTCTTGCGCGAGATCCTCCGCCGCGTCGCCGGCACCTGCGAGGGCGAGGGCGCGCGTGAGACGCGGGTAGTGCTCGCGGTAAAGGTCGTCGAAGTTGTCCGACCCGCTCATAGCGATCGCGATCGCGATCTCTGCGTCGTTCGTCACGGCTTGGCAGTCGCGGTCGTGCTCGTAGTCGTAGTAGAGCCGCCGCGGACCACAGGAATGCCGGGATCGATTTCGAAATGCGAACGGCCGCCGAAGGACACCGCAATGACGCAGTCCTGCTTCGGAAGGTTCTGCCGCGCGGGTGGTCCGTAGCGACTGTGGAAGATCACGAGGAGTTGGACCGGCGCAGCACTGCAAGGGTGCGACCACGTGAGGTAAGCGATGAGTGTGGGCGTTCCTGGTCGGACGAGGTCTTGCAGTACCTCCACACCTTCGGCCGGGTTTCCGGAGATCCCGGGGAGAACGGCACGGTCGGATGTCTCGATCGCGGCGTCGAGCCCGCCGTGTATCCGGCACACGACGTTCGTGTGGGCAGTCGCGATGACCGGCCAAGAGAACGTGTCGGCGCCGTTCGACACCACCTTCTTGGGATCGAACGCGAGGGTGACCGACCCCGCCGGGCACGGACCTCCGGGCACCGTCACTTCGTTCGTCGTGCAGCTCGCGCCGCCCGGCGTTGCGATGCCCCGGCCTGTCGTGGTCGATGTGGAGCAGGTCAAACTCGCTGGATTCGAGGCAGACATCGTTGGTGGAATCCGACGCCCGACGTTGCGCGTCCCCACCAACCCGGCAGCCGTCACGCCACCGCCTGCGACAACGACCGCGACTAACGCCGCGGTCGCGAGTCGTCTCCGCAGGACCCGGATCGCCGCTCGACGCCGGATACGGGCCAGGGCTGCATCAGAGGCCCTAGGCGCCGACACCGCGGCGTCGAGAAGTGCTCTGAGATCGTGATCGTCCATGTATCCGAGAACCCCCACGGCGTCCAAGTGTTTACGCTCGCGACGCGATTCACCACGCCGAGGCGGTCGCGGTCGGGTTCACGGATCTCGAAGATCGGGCGAAACCTCCGCGTCGCCGAGGCATGACGGCGTGCCCCGCCCATAATTGCCGCTATGCGCTCGATCGCGATAGCTGGATAGGGCAATCTGAGCGGCGTGCTTGATCGCGTGTTGCTCATTACGGGAACTGTCGGCGTTCTCGAAGTCATCCACACATGCCCTCACAACACGAACCCCGCACGACACGCAATCGTTTAGTCGACCCAACAAGAAAATGAGATCGCGCGCCGCAATCGCTGCCATCAGGCCGATCAGCACCGCACTCTCGCCTGCGCCATATCTGCCGATCGGCCTTACCAAGCGACTCCGGGGCCGCGCAGTTTCTCGACCTCGCGCCGAGCGAAACGGTACGCACGCCTCGCTCGGCGGAGTTCCGCCTTCACCCCTCGAACACCGTCGGAGCCAGCCTCCGCGACGGCCTGGACAAGTGCCTCGATTCGCGGCTCGTGCTCGGCGGCGAGGTCCGCTAACTTCTCCTCGATGAGCGGGCTGGGATCAACCGCTTCCGGCACGCAATCAGTTTCGCGCAACCCTGCATATCTGCCGATCCGCGCTCGCCGAGCCCGGCGCGTCTTTCCATCTGCGCGCCGCATCTAGGGATAGAGAACGCACATCTCGTTCTCTAGAGATATGCGTCCTTCTCGACGCCGCGCTACGTGAACGACGGATACCACTGCCAGAACGTGGGATCATTGGGAAAGAGCGAACTTCGGAGCGGCGCCTGCCAGTCACCCTGGATGGCCGGGGTCCACGCCGTTTCGTAGCCACGCAGGATGCTCAAGTAGCGGTTGGTGATCTCGCCAAGTTGCTCAAGCGCGGTACGGAGATCGCCGTACGTCACGGGCTCCAACTTGGGCCGCCTTCCGCCCCGGATGGCGACGGTGATTTGGGCGTCGAGATGAGCAATCGTCTTGTGCGTTCGCTCGATGATCGGCTTCAGTCCCTCGTTGAGGTACTTGAGATCCGTCTCCAGGATCGCAGGATCGACCGTCTCGTCGCCGGGAGTGTGCGCGAACCTTCTGTCCCATTCGCTCGCTGCATCCGCCTTCTTCGCGCCGCGCGCTCCCATCGCGTTCATGTAACGAGTGCGCGTCAATACCAACGGCTGCTTCCTCATGCTGGCCAGTACGCGCCCGAGCGATGCGGTCGTCGTCGAGTTCTCCGCGACGCGTCGGATCGTCATCATCTGATGGTCGCCGTACACGCGGGAGTACGAGTAGAGCCAGGTCATGTCCTCGGTCCGGTGCCGACCTTCGACCGCGTCTCGGATCTCCGTCCACAGGTCTTGGTGCAGGTGAGCCCGGACGATCTCGGCGCGGACTACCTCGATCCAGGTTCCCCACTTCCGGTAGAGCGCGTATCGCTGGCCGGGCGGTGCCGTCATGTCGGGAAAAGTACCGATGAGGCCCGGCGCGTGCGCGGAGGAGGGGCGGCTGGGGCGCGCCCGCCCCGAACTGCCGATCGGTCTCGCCGCGCCGGCGCGAGATCGGGCAATCTGTGCGCGTGTCAGCCACACAGACGAGGACGACGGATCGCCTCATACTTGAA
The DNA here is from genome assembly GCA_003134555.1 of Actinomycetota bacterium. GTDB lineage: Bacteria > Actinomycetota > Acidimicrobiia > IMCC26256 > PALSA-610 > PALSA-610. Next base: position 13,554 of record PLBO01000084.1, on the reverse strand, counting down.
CCGATCGGCCTGGAGCATGCCGACGATGTTTGGACGATTCACCAGGACCCGGTGATCGCCGAATGGTACGGCGGTGCGTGGTTGAAGCAGGACGCTTCCGCGTTCTGTGAGCGATGCGCTTGGGCGTGGGTTCACGATGGCGCGTGCAAGTGGATTGCGTACGAGCGACACTCTGGCGAGCTTGTCGGCCGAGGCGGGCTGTCACGCCTGCCGCCCGACTCAGACCAGATGCGATCGATCGCGGCCTTGGTAGCCGACCCAGCGTGGGCGAAGGACCGTCTTGAACTCGGCTGGGCGTTGCTCAGTGCATTCCGCGGTCGGGGCCTGGCGACCGAGATCGGACAGGAGGGCCTTCGCTTCGCCGTTGAGGTGCTCGGGGCCGATCGTGTCATCTCGTTCACCGAACGACACAACCGAGCGTCACGCGGGGTGATGGAACGCCTCGAAATGCGTCTTCGCGGGGAGATTCGCACCGTTGGCTTGATCGAAGGTGACCACAGCACCATCCACACCGACGCGCCGTTCGCCGTTTACGCCACGGAGTGACACCGCGCACCGAACTGCCGATCGGGCGCTCGCACGGGTCACGCGTGATCGGCCATTATGCGTGCGTGCCACCTCGCGGTGCTGCAGCGGCGTCGAGCGCAGTAGCGGCCATCACAACTGCGCTGCTGGCCATCGTCGTTTGCTTGGCGGCCGCCACCTCAACCGACACGGCGGTCGTCCGGGCTCGCAGCGTCGCGCGCTCTGAGGTGACCGCGATTCAGGTTTGGTCGCTGCCGGAGAGTCCCTCGATGGATTGGTCACCTACACGCCCGAAGTGGGCCGTCGCGCTCGCCTCACTCCCGACTGAGCTTCCACCGCCGGTTTCGCATCAGTCATGCAACCTCGGTCCCGTACTCACCGTGCAGCTTCGCGACCGTACGCAGATCCAATACCAGTGCAGCCTGCCGACGTCTATCCGGCGGGTCCGTGACCATCTCATCGCCCTTGCGCAAGGCCGCACCTAACTGCCGATCGGGCACTCGCTAAGACCGAGCGGGATCGGGCATCATGCGTGGATGGTGGCGGGGTCGGATGCTACGCCGAGCGGGGTTGGCGAGACGGCAATCGGCGCGGCGATGATGCGAGCGCGAGAGAGCCTTCGTGATCATCCGCTCTTCGATGATCCGTACGCGGCGGCCTTCGTCGCGGCGGCCCCACCCGTCTTCGAGGATGGGCCGACGACAGATGACGACCCCGAACTCGCGCGATTGGAAGCCGCGTTTGAGGCCGCTGTAAGCGTTCGGACTCGGTTCTACGACGAGTATCTGCTCGCAGCGGCGGGGGCGGGCTGTCGTCAGGTGGTGCTCCTCGGCGCGGGTCTCGATACGCGTGCGTTTCGGCTTTCGTGGCCCAGTGCGACGCAACTGTTCGAACTCGACATTGCGGAAGTGCTCGCGTTCAAGGAGCGCGTGCTCGCCCAGGTTGGTGGCGAGCCAGGGTGCAGACGGACAATCGTCGCGACCGATCTCCGCGCCGATTGGCAGCGCGCTTTGCTGGCTGCTGGTTTCAAGTCGACGGAACGCACTGCGTGGGTCGCCGAAGGCGTGTTGCCGTATCTCTCGAACGACGATGCACACCACCTCCTCGTAAGCGTCAGTGAGCTATCGAGTTCGGGAACCACGCTTGCGTTGGATCAACCGTGCATCCCGGAAGACTCACTGCTCGCTCGCGCACAGGCCATGCCAGTGATGGAAGACGTCGCGTCAATGTGGCAAGGAGGACTCGACGACAACGCGATCTTGTGGCTCCGTGCTCGTGGGTGGGCGGTGGAGGCGATCGACGGTGCCGCGCTCGCGGCGCAATACGCGCGTGGTATCGGCGCCTTTTCGAATAGCGATTTCCTAACGGCCACGCGCCTTTAGGTCACCCGCCAAGAGTGCATATCTGCCGATCTGTGCGCGCGATCGTGGCGCCTTGTCTCACCCGCTCGGTACCGTCGCCGACGATGAACTGTCCGGGCTCGTTCATCTTGCACATCGACGGTACGCGCGCCGGCTGCTCGCTCGACGACGACGCGGACGGCTGCCGCGGTCGCGAGTTGCGACATGAGGGTGACTCGACCGCGTGCACCGACTGGTTCGATGGCTGCAACTACTGCGGCGTTCACTGACGGTCCCGGCCCATTTGCCGCCGATGGCCGAGTCCGCGCGCCTGGCCATCGCCGGGGGCGGGGCATCGGGGACCGCGAAGGGGCACCGGGCCTGGCCGACCTGGCGCTTGTGGCGAAATCGCGGATTGGCCTCGAGCAGCACGGCTCGAGCCCCGACGTCTCCTCAACCCGGAGGCACCTCAATTGTGAAGTTTTCACTTCAGCGGCAGTCCCGCGTTGCCGAACGAGAAATCAGTGGGTATAGTGGTTTCAGTCGTTGCAGTGGTTTCATTTGGGCAGGGAACTGGGTTGTAGCGAACCTGGTGGATGGGGCTGACGGACCAGGAGTGGGAAAGCGGATGACGATGGACACATTGAACGCAAACGAGGTGGAGACGCACGAGATCGACGCTCTCGTGGAGGCGGCACACGACCTTGAGACGAAGAGCCCGAACTCGCCGCTCGCGGGAGCGCTCGCGAAGTTGGCCATGGACCTGAGCCAGGGCCGTGACGTGGTGTTGATGCCTGCCGACGCCGAAATCTCTCCGGCGGCGGCGGCGAAGATCCTCGGGATGAGCCGACCGCACCTGTGCAAGCTGCTCGACGCGGGGGCGATTCCGTTCAACCGCGTCGGTCGCGACCGACGGATCAAGGTGCAGGAGGTCAACGACTTCATGCGCAAGCGCGAGTTGGCACGGTGCGAACTTGCGGAGAAGTTCGCACGTAGTGGGACGGATCGGACGGATCTCGTCGCGAGGCTCGCCGGCGTCGAGCCCGACACAGCGCGCCGACTCGGGTTCTAGACGGGGGGTTACATGGCGGTTCCGGCGAGACCAACGATGCGCTGCCTGAAGGTGCTGGGCAGCGGCGGCGACTGGGGTGACGAGCGGCAACAGGAGCTGATCGCCGCGGGCACACTCCTTCCGCGAGGACTTCACACCCTCAACCACCCGATGGTTCGTCACGCCGCCGCGGTGTACAACGGCGATCCGAACGTGGTTGCGCAGCGTGAGTTGATCGCCGACACGTCGGATCCCCCGTTTTGGAAGGTGAAGTCGGGCCGTTGGCGTGGCGCAGTTTGGATCGACCCGAACGATGGTCAGGCGTGGCTCGTTGACGTTGGCATTCGCCGCGCTGACTCTCCCACGGACTTCTACGCCGCGTTCCTGGCGTCGCTCGCAGCCGAGGGCCCGGCGCCGTTCCTTCCGACGGCGGACGATCGGGACCGCCTCAAGCTCGAGATCGCGCACGAGCGACTCCGCGACTGGGAACTGTCGCTGTACTTGCAGTCGGTCGAGGTGCTCCTTGAGGCCGTCGAAACCGGATACGCGCGAGGCGTCATTCCGACTGTCCTCGAGGGCGGCGTCGACCCCGCGATCCTCGAGATCGAGGTCGAGCGGTACCCCGGCGAGTGGGGTACCGACGATCCGCTCGAACAACCCGCGGGCGTGGCCGTGCAGTTGCGCGTGAACAACTGGGCCGATCGCGGCGTGCTCACCCGTGCGCAGCTCATCGCCTGCTCGGCGATTTCCCCCTACGAGCAGGACTGGGATGCGGCGCCCGAAGTTGTCGGAGTGCGCCTCCTGGCAACCGTCTCTGAGGCAAGACTGCTCTACATCAAGGCGTCCGCCGACCTCGACGCCGGTGTCGTCGCGGAGCAGGTGGAGCTCGGTGACCTTGCGCCCGTGACGCATGCGCACCTCGCCAAGACCAGCGCAATCGCCGCAGCGTCGATCGACGGCACTGCCGTTCGGGGATTGTGCGGACAGTGGTTCGTGCCCCGCCAAGACCATGGCGCGCTTCCCGAGTGCGAGGAGTGCCTGACGAGATACGAAGTGTTCAAGGCCGCCAGTGCGGAAGCGAAGAACTGACCGAGGGGGTGCACGGCATCGATCTCGAGACTTGAGGTAGGAGAAGCGAGCCGACGTCGCCGGATCGTCGTGAAAAAGTCGGCACACCAATAATCGCCAAGAATTCTGTGGCTTACGCTGCCTGACCTCGTCCGGTAGCGCGCACCGTGTCGAGCCTGCCGCTCGCTCGGCCCGTGCGTCATTGAGAGCGGCTGACTCGCAGATAGTTGACCCGGCATCTACGAGGACACTGACGGGGATACGGCGAGAGTCGGGTGCCGATGCCCAACTCGTGCCCGACCGTAATCATCGGCTGCGCTCGGAGAAGTCCTATCGAGAGCTCGGGAGACGCGGGTTCGACTCCCGCCACCTCCACTCGTTGTCCTTAAGACAACGTTGACCCTGGTCAAGGGACCTCCTTCGTGTCCGCTCGCTGCGGAACGAAATGTGGCTCGTTCAAACCGCGCCACCCGCTGCTTATGCGCGCTCGCTTTGCACCGAGGTGTTAGTCCGGTCGCGCTGGCCGTGGCCGAGGACGACCGGGTAAGCGCCGTCGTTGTATGCGGCTCGTTCGACTACCCCGATTGGTTCAGGTGGGTTGCTCGTGCGAGAGGGGTGACGAGCGAGAGTTGCTCGCAGCCGATGTTGATGGTGTCGGTGGTGGTGAGTGCCCAAGCGAGATGGTGTTGCGGGTCTTGGGTGGTTGGAGGAATCTCGACCGCGAAGTCGGGACCGCCGGGGAACTGGGCGGGCGGAGGTTGGCGTCGTGTTGCCCCGGCGAGCTGATCGAGCTGGTTGAGTTCGGCCGCTGCGCCGTTCTCGACGGAGTTGGTGGTGCTGGTGATGGTGCAGGCCCCCCGGATTCCGTCGACGTGCGCGGTGATCGTCTCCAGTTGGGACGGCGAGATCGCGTCGACCCTCGTGGTCTTGTAGCCGTCGGGGAGGCCGGTGATCGCGACACCGATCAAGACGTTGCGGTGCGCGTCGGCGGAGGGTGTGTATTCGACGACCGGGTTCGGCGAGAATCGGCTGTCGGAGGTGGGGAACGCAGAACCCCACATGAGGGCGGAGTTGTCCGCAGCGACGCCGTTTCCGGGACCGAAACGCAGTGGCGGGTACGCGATCGGCGTCCAACCATTCTTGGTGTCGAGTTCAGCGAGCCCGGAGCACATCTGCACGTACGCGTGACCCGCGACGCTGAACGCGGACGGGTAGCACTCGTAGAACCGCAACGGGATTCGTGGGAGCGGGGTCCAGGTGTTGGTGGCGGGCTGATAGCTCGCGCCGAACGCCCAGTTGACGACCACGACGCGGGTGCCGTCCCAGGTCGCCGCGACCGCGGAGGTGGACAGGCCAGACGGGGGAAGGTCCCGCCATTGGTTGGTGGCGGGATCGTACGCGAATCCGACGACCGGAGGGGGCGGCCCGGAGTTCGCCGAGACGGCTCCTGCGCCGATCATGATCACTTCGTGTCCGGTCCAAAGCGCAGCTTGGAAGACGATTTGGTTTGCGGGAATGGGCGTGATCTTGGACCACTGGTTGTCGGCCGGGTTGTATGCGAGGCCGACGCTCGGGAGGAGGAGACGTTGGCCGGTCCAGACCGCGAGTCGCGGATCGACCGCGGCGGTCCCTCTGGGCAGCGGCGAGATCTGCTTCCAGGTGCCAGCGGCGGGGTCGTAGGCGGCTCCGTCCGCGAGCGCGGTGCCGTCGCGCTTGCCGGCGACGACGACGAGCCGGGTCCCTGTCCAGACGCCGATCGCATCCTGGCGAGCTGCCAGCGGTGATACAGCGAGGCGACGCCACCCGCCGGATGCGGGGTCGAACGCGGCACCGTCATCCAACGCCCGGCTTCGCAGACCCGTGCTGCCACCCCAAACGATCAACTCGTGGCCGGTCCACACCTCGACTTCGTTGGAACGAGGTGCGAGCGGACCAGTGTCGAACGTCCGCCATCCAGTTTGGTTCGACACGCCTGCGCCGCCGCCCGTCACGACCCGACCGTTGCTGCCTCCTCGCACACCGCCGATCGCCACGATCGCACCTACGACCGTGACCGCTAACACGACGACACCGACGCGTCGCACCCTCCCACGCCGCCGAAGCGTGTCGGAGCGACGCACGACGTCGGCCCACACCCCCGCCGTCGCGCCAGCCGCAGCGTCCGCATCTACCGCCGCGCGGCGAAGTTGGTCTTCAACGTTCATGATTGTTCCTCCAACTGCGAGGCAAGACGACTTCGGGCCCGGGACAGGCAGGTCTTCACCGTCCCGTCCGAAACCCCCAAGAGCTCAGCGACCTCCGCGACCGGACGTCCCAACAGGTAGTGCAGGGTGATGCACTCGCGTTGACGAATGGGCAACCGCCGCACTGCCGCCCGCACGCGCTCAGCCGTATCGGCGTCTTGGACGACACGCTCTGCCGAAAACGCGACTCCGGGAACCTCAACACGCAACCGTCGAACCAGACGGCGCCGGCGCAGGCGCCCGTGACACAGATTCACCACTGCCCGGCGGACGTATGTGGTCGCGTCGTCCTTGTTTCGGACGCGGCTCCACCGAGCGAGGGTTCGTGCAAATGCCTCCTGCACCACCTCTTCGGCCTCGTCTTGCGTGTCGACAAACAGCGTCGCCAACCGCACGAGGCGCCCATACTCAGTCTCGAAAACCGTCGAGAGCGCTTCGCCACCCAACCCGGGCAAAGCCTGCGGCTCCGCTGCAGCCCACAAGGCCCGATTGCTCTCCACACCCTCCATGACGCGAAACCCACCATCCGGTTGACACAGACACTCCTATTTCAGCGCCTCCACACCCCGGGCTCTGCTGTGTCTTACTGTCGAAGCCAAGACGCCGACCGCCACGACGCGAACATCGCCAGTCACCTACCCAGCCTCCCCGATCGCGAACTCCGCGCGCTCGTCGAACAGTTCCCCGGCCTGCACTGACCGGCGCAAGCCGAGAAACGCCGAGGCAGGGCCAGGATGCAATCGAACCCGATGGGCAAGTGCGAGTCAGCCAACGTGGGGCAGGCCCATTTGTTCTCGGTCGCGAGCGCTTGGCTCACGGCGGAAGCGGTCGAGATAGATGTTTCACCAATGGAGTGGGAGCGGGCCGGTGAGATGGCGCAGTTCGAAGTTCGCGGCGATGTTCCGTTGCCATGCGATTGCGCCGAAGACGTCCACGATGAGCGGAACCTGCGGGTCGCAGACCCACGTCCCGCTGTCCTTAAACACGTGAGTGATGAAGCCGCGCGCATCGTGCGGGCCGCGCAACTCATCTGGCTGGCACGCGCGGAACAGTACGTTGATACCGTTCGATCCAAACTGCAGTGAGGCGTCGGGACCGTCGGTAGTTCTGACTTGCGTGAGCGGTGGAAGCGGATCGAGGACAAGAAAACCGTCCGCGGTGTCGTGGCCGCGCAGGTGGGTTGCCCATAGCTCGCGTTGCTGATCGGTCATCGCGGCGCCGCGTGAGTCTCCGGGCGGGTAGTCCCAGATACTGACGACCGAGTCGCCGATCTGGAACACGAGGTAGTCAATCTTGTCGGACTCCGGACGCCGATACAGGAACACGGGCTGACCATCGACGCCGCGATACGTCTTGAGCAACCGGTGCCCGCGGTAGATGTCGGCGATCGTGCCCCGCTCGACCAGAACATCGCGCGCGAGGTTCGGCTGGCCCGTCACCGTCACGGAACCTCCGACCTCGAATGTGGTGACGGCTGCGGGATCGACCGACGCGGGCAGCGCCAGTTGCATGCTGCCGCCGCCCAGGAGCCGCAGTGTCACGACAAGTTCGTTGCCGACGCGCTGGGTTGGCGGACGCCACTGCGCAGAAGGCGCCGGAACCGTCGACGATGAAGGCGTCGAGCCCGCGACGACGACTTGACGGTCTGGCGAGCCGACGAGACCAACGAATGCGACAGCCAGTCCCAACATCACCGCGAGAGCCGGGACTGCCATCGCGACGCGCCTGCGCCCGCGGCGACGCCGGGCGACGCGAACAACGGCCTCGTAGACGCCCTCGACATCGGTAGGAAGATCCGCCGCTGCATCATGTAACGCCGCCTTTAAGGTTTCGACGCTCATCGTGTCTCCTTCAAATCGACGCGCAAACCCGCCAGCGCGCTATGCAAGGTCGACTTCACCGTTCCCACCGAACAGCCCATTGCCCGGGCGACCTCTTCGTTCGTGAGATCAGCCAGGTAACGCAAGACCACAGCCATACGCTGTCGAGGTGCGAGCGCGGCCAACGCGTCGCGCACGTCGACGTGCGCCACGGCAGAGATCGCCACATCGCGGGCAGCTTCCTGAACATTCTCACGGCCCTCTGAATATTCGCGTCGTCCGGCACGCCGCAGCCGATCTCGCGCAACGTTCGTCGCGGTCACGTACACCCACCCTTGCGGGCGAGCCATGGAGCGCACCCGAGACCAGCGCACGCAGGCACGAATGAACGCCTCTTGAGCGGCGTCATCGGCAAGATCAGCTGACCCGAACGCAAGCGTGACGGCGTGCCGCACCGACAAGTAGTTCCGCGCGAAGAACTCCTCGAAGTCATCCAAGACTGACCCCTCCATAGACAAGACCCCTCGAAGCCATCAAAAGGTTCAGTCCGAACTACCGCGGACGACATCGCGCGGTGCCGGTCCGCCTCGGAGCTGCACCCCGGTCACCGCGCACCCGAGTGGGCAGAATGCCCAATCACGCGCACCGGGCGCGAGCGCCGAGCGGCAGTTCTGGACGGGAGACCGCCGAGGTTCAGACCTCGTTGCAGCCAGCGAAGGAGGGTGCGGCGCGTGAACCGAGCCGTCGAACATCTCGTGTCCGTCAGGGCTCTCTCGGGTGTGTTTCGTATATGCGGACGGCCACAACGAGGCCCGACAGCGCAGTCAGCGCAGCGACACTCCAGATCGCGGTTGCGATCCCGAACGTGTCGGCGATGACGCCGGCAAGGATTGCACCGACCGCGAAACCGACGTCACGCCAGGCGCCGGTAGACGCCCACAGCGGACGCGCGCCAGCGAGGATGCGCTACGTCTCCGATCGCGGCGAGAAGCATCGGATAGACCATTGCGGTACCCATTCCGAGCACGAGCGCGCCCAGCGCCCACGGCACGAAGCCGGATGTGGCCGCGATCCAGCCGATCGCTTTGTTCAGCAGTGGTTGGTCGTGTCTGTCCCGACTCGTGTGGGCCAGGGGCAGCGCGTCACCATGTCTTGCCATGTCTTGTCGTCGATAGGCGTGAGGGCGTTGAGGATGTCGGATATCGCGGTCGTGTTACTCGCGTTACCGTTGAGTTCGCCGCTTTGGTCCGATACGGGTTCCCAGACGGCTTGGAAGTTCAGTGACTGGACGCCCGCGGAACTGTTGGGGCTTTCGAGCCTGTCGATCCGCAGAAGCCCTCGCGTTCCGTCGACCGAAACCTGTTCGATGGTCGTCAACCCCAGTTGTGTGCCGCTACCGGGGTAGAGCAAAACGCCGAGGCTGGTCCCGAGGCCGCCCGAGTAGTCGTAGACGCCAACCGAACCGTCGGGAGTGGAGAACTCGGCTCTCGACCCTCCGTGTACCGACGACGGGGCGGCGTCCGTTGCTTGCAGCCCAGCGGGTAGTCCGGGCAGCTCGAACGAAGTGTCGGAGTGGACGACCGCGCTGCTCGCGGCGTTGATGAGCTCGTCTTGGGTCAGTCCCCATGCGCTGAGGTCAAGGATGTGAGCATCGCCAACCCGCACAACGAGGTCTGCGATGTCGTGTCCGAGCCAGACGACATAGCCGCTACGGCCGGCGACGTTGAGCGCGTGATACAGAGGATGATGCTGAGGATCGCTCGGGAGTGCTTGGTCTGAGATCCTGGCGAGTGTCGCGTGCACGATCGGCGGTCGAAGTTCTCCCGGCAGCCGATAGGTCACCGCCGCGAATGTCGTATCCGAAGCGGGAGTGACCGCCGTATCGGGCAGGTTCTGTGCGGCTCGGAGCCGCGTCGCGGGCAGCGTGATCGTGAAATGCAACGGTGAGAGTTGACCGACTCGTCCGGTCGTCGGCACGCTGGGCTGCGTCCCGAGGTGCGTCGCCGAACTGGAGCCGAAGTGATTCGCCACCAGGGCGGCCACCAAGGCGATCGCGACGAGCGCGCCGGCGACGACAGCACCCAAGATTGGGCCTTGGTGTCGTCGGCCTGGCGGACGGAACCCCGGCGGGACGTTGTCGAGCACAAGTTGGTCTGCTCGGCGTCGTAGCTCGCCGCGCAGTCGCGTCTCGAAGTCCTGGATGTCGGCGTCGTTGCTGTTCACGAGAGCGTGTCTCCTAAGTCTTCTCGCAGTCGTTCGAGCCCGCGATGGATGAGCGACTTTGCTGTGCCCGGCGGTACGCGCAACGTGTCGGCGATCTCTTGGGTCGTGAGGTCGAGGTAGTAGCGAAGGACCACTGCGGCTCGTTGCTTCGCGTTCAGGGCACCAAGCGCGCGCTCGATATCGATCCGATCGGCGACCGGTGCAGCCTCAGTATGTGCAAACACGAGCTTCGGGAGGCGTTGGCGCCAGCGCGCGAGCCGACGCGTGTGGTCTCGGCATCCATTGATGACGGCGCGCCTGACGTACGCGCCATTGCAGCCGGGGAGCCCTCGACGATAGGCGTCTGCGAATGCCTCTTGGACGATCTCCTCGGCCACGAGGGACGACTGACCCAAGCCGCTCATCAGGTACGCCAAGCGAACAAGACCCTCATATTCCGTCGCGAACAGCACCGCGAATCGTTCGCTCGGATCCGGCTCGTCGTCGAGATCGTGCTCAGACACGTCCGTCACTGGCGGCTCGACACAATCATCGGCTCCCGCACCCACGGGCGCCGCCGACTCTCTCGGGAGAGCGTTGCGCATACATCTAGCACCCACACTCTCTTCAACGCCCAACCGGCATCCGCGGTTGCATCCCGAGCTCTTTCTTACGTCTCTACGAGGCCGACCAAGAGACCCAGAACGCCGCACGGGTCGAAGGCGCGACAAGCCTCAAGCGTCAGTGCGCCGCATCACCCGAGCGTCAGGCAATGTACCCAGAGCGAACCGCTGCCGATGCCGAGCAGATCGGCAGATCTGGACACGTCGCGTGGCTCCGACGGACATGATTCGGTACACCCGCTACGCGACGGGCGGAGCGCTTTCATGCTGAGGCACGATCTTGGGATCGAACTCCTGCTCGTCGCCATTACTGACGGTCGTCGTCCAACATTGAAGATCATCGTTCCACCACCGCCATGCATATCGCCCGGTCGGATCCGCATGCCATGAACCCGCGGTCTCGGTCCGGGCTGCTGCTTTCGGTGGCTCATTCGGCTTCGGCACGACCCCGCCTTGCGCCTCAATAAGGGCTTCAAGAAGCTGATTCGTCCGCCGTTGCTCGATGAGCAACGCGTCATGCATGTTCCAGACGGAACGCGCAATCGAGAACCAGTTCGCGGCGATCACATTCCGGTCCGCGGTGCGCGCGCCCGTATCTGTCTCGATGCCCTTTTCCACAGCGCGCCGCCTCCCTTGGGCTAGGCATACAGATTGCCCGATCCGGCTCGCATCTGCGAGCGCATAGCGGCAGTTATGGACGCCGCTGGTCAGGGATGTCTGGTGTCGGTACGGAGGAGCTGGGCCCATTGCTGGGGTGTTGCGTTTCGGACGGACGTGAGCGCCGCGGTTGCGGCTGGGTTTGGTCCGGCGACGATCACGACGGCATCGCCGCGTTGTCTGACGACTGGTAGCGGAAGCGCGTCGAGGGCAGCGCCGTACTGGTAGACGGGATTGCCCCGTAGCGCGGAGACGGTGAGCGTCGATCCGTCGGCCCGCGTGCATGTGGAGGACAACGCGTCGCCTTGCACGGCTCCCGCGGTCTCACCCACGATGGCGAGCCGATCGGGCGCGGGCGCTACGAGATCGAATCCAGCAACGAGTGACTGCACACGACGCGGCCGAAGCGCACGAGCGAGCGCCACGAGCCCGGGGCGGTCGAACCCACGCGTGCGGATGTAGCCCTCGCTGCCATCCGTCAGTGTCCATTCGACTGCGCCTTGGCCATAGACACCGACGTACACGTCCGCCTGCCGACCGTTGATGTCGACGGGAGATCCAGCGCCGTGACCCCGAGTGTTGGCGAAGAAGCGTTCAACAATCGCGTATGAGCCCGTGGCACCTCGCGCCGGATCGGCAAGCACTTGTACGGTGCGTTTCGGGCTCGGCCACGCGAACAGGGCCTCGGATTCATGGCTCGCGCTCGCCCGTGACGGGGTGCATCCGTCGAGGGTGATGATCGGGCGAGTGAGCGGCGGATTGCCAACTGGCGGAGGAGCAGAGGATCTGGCCGTCCCGCCTGAAGGTGCCGCCGTAGCCGACGTCGGACGCGTCGTTCCTGACGTAGCACCGCGCCGACTCGACGACGAACACGCGACCGCGATAGTGCAGACCAACCCGACAACCGATACGACACGCAATCGCTGAGTCGTCACTGCCCCCAAGTCCCACGGAGAGCGCAACCTCGATAGATCACCGTGAACGCATAATGCCCGATCCGACTCGTCGGAGCGAGTGCCGATCGGCAGTTCTGTGCGCGCTCCAATCGCTGCGGCTACATCTGCCGGAACGGCGCGAAGACCAGGTCCGAGGCGGCGATCGTGCGGTCGCAGCTGGGCACATGCCCAAACTCACCGTGAACGAGGTCGACATGCACCCTGAGTGGAGGTCCTTCCGGCGCGAGCGTCAGCAACAGTGTTGGCGCAGTCCCTGGGTCGGGTCCGCACCAGCTCGCTTCCCACATGATGGGCGCGGCCGCGGAAGCGTTGGGGCCAAGAGGGCCCTTCCGGTGGTAGGGCGCCTGCTCAAAGCTTCGCATCGCGCTTGGTAGGTCGAGGGCTCGGCCATCTGCCGCGACCAGTTGCGCACTGAACGCTTGCGGCATTGAACAGACAGCGTTCGAGACGTTGGTGACGTGTACGAGGCCCTCCATCTCTCGCGCGAAGCGCCGCGCGCCTGGCACGCCGCCGATCGGCATTGCGCCGATCTGCCATTCGGCAGTGCCGTGCAGCTCTAAGGAGGTGCAGATGCGCGCGGGAGTCGATGACGGCCGCGCTGCCTTGTCAATGTGGCTCGTCGATGTCGGACCGCTGTCGGTCACCGGACCATCGGAGGGATGGCCGGACCCGCCGCCGCAGGCGGCAACTATTAGAGGGAGTAGCAAGAGTGGCCAACGGCTCACCGCGACCGGACGCCTCAGGCGTTCGTAACGTTGCACGGTGACGCACAGAATGCCCGATCCCGGTCGTCGTAGCGAGACGCCCGATCATGAACTACCGGGAAACCTGAAGTAGAACGCGCCGAAGACGAGGACAATGCCGACGTTCGCGGCGAGCCGTTCCCAAGACCATGTCTTGTCTCGGAAGAACAGGAGGTCGACGGCCACGATGACGCCGACCATGGCCAACACGTACAGCACGACTGCCGGGTTGCTCATCCGTCCCTTCCTCCCACGCAGGCTGTCGTTCACAAGGGAATCGTCGCGCCAGGCGCGGTAGGTACGCCGATCGGCAGTTATGGCGGGCG
>PLBO01000110.1 GCA_003134555.1 Actinomycetota bacterium | reverse complement strand
CGCGACTACGCGCCAATGCAACAAAGCCACGGCAACTGGGCTGGGCTTGCCCCCGTGGGTCAGGCCATCCCGTTCACGTCGCAATCCTCGCACCGGAATTTCAGCGACGGTTCCCCATCGCCGTAGCTGTGCACTCTCTCAACATCGGGCTCCGTGTGAACGAACCCAACCTCACACTCCGGACACTGCTTCGGCCAGGGCGCCATGCACGCTTTGCAGGGCTGGTCGAGCGAACGAACACGAACGTGTTCGGGTCCGTTGGCTGTTACCCGGAAAACATCGCTCATCGACGGAAGCCTACGATCGCGGACTTCACGTGTCTCCGCGCTCGTCAGTCGGGGCGCGGAAGGGTCTTTGCCGGCCATCGGCGTACGACGTCGCGGCGGCTAGCACTAATCTGGCAAAACCAACGAGTCCGAGTATCAGCATTCAGATATCCATCTTCGAGAAGACCGTACCGCTCGAATGCCGCGGTTGTCGCGAGTGCATCGCGCGCCACCCAAGCGCTAGTGATGGTTGCCACGGCCTTCTATTGGGTAGGTGGCAATGCGTGACAACTCGCTCGCCCGGATCGAGCGTGGAAGATCATCGGCCCTTTCTGCAGACGGCATCGCGGGCCGCTGTAAGGCCACACGACGCCAAGGATGGCGCGCAGGGTCGGTTCGTTGCGTTGGAAGACCGCGTCACTCGCATGCACCCCGCGGCGGCGATGGTCTCGGTGGCGGTGACTGGCTACCTAATGATTTCTCTTGTCTTTGTCGCCATCGGCATGTTGGTGACGCACCAGTTGGGCGCGTTGACCCGCTGGGACGACCATGTCGTGCGATGGTTTGCCGAGAACCGCGCGGCTGCGTTGAACCACTGGACGGATTACGCGACGAAGGTCGCCGATACGTTCGGGATTCTCGTTGTGCTTCTTGTTGCGGCGATTGTGCTGTTCGTGTTCCGGCGCCGTTGGGATGCACTGTTTCTGGTCGTCGCGCTGTGTATGGAGCTGGCGACGTTTTTGACGGTCAACAGTCTTGTAGCGCGGCCTCGACCCGATGTGGTGCGGTTGGGTTCTCTGCCGTCGACGTCGAGTTTCCCGTCGGGGCACACCGCGGCGATGATCGCGCTCTATGGTGGCCTCGCAGTGGTCATGAGCGCTCGGTTCCGCTCGCGGATCGTACGCTTCGTCAGTTGGATTCTCGCTGTGCTCGCAACGGCGGCGGTTGGCTTGGCTCGCGTGTACGGCGGCATGCATCACCCCTCCGATGTCGTAGCTGGTGTGTTGCTCGGATTCGCGGTGCTGGGAGTTGCCATCGTCGCGGTGCGCGCCGGTCAGCGGGCGGCGGCTGAGCGTCAGCGTCATCAGGCGCCGTTGCCTGCCCGGTCGCTCGAGCCGAAGCTCGTCGCATGACGTCGGTCGCGGTGGTGGCCCATCGAGACAAGCGCCTCGGCGGCGGGTTGCCCGAGTTACGCCGAACGCTTATGGCGAGCGGCGTGACTGATCCGTTGTGGTTCGAGGTCTCCAAGAGTGCGAAAGCACCAAAGAGCATCCGGCGCGCGGTCAGGCTCGGCGCCGATCTCGTGTTCGTGTGGGGCGGAGATGGAATGGTGCAGCGCTGCATCGACGCGGTGGCGGGTTCGGACGTCGACATCGCGATCCTTCCGGCAGGGACCGCGAATCTCCTTGCCACCAACCTCGGTATCCCGAAGGACCTGGTGGAGGCCGTCGCCGTCGGCCTCCACGGTTCGCGCCGGTCACTCGACGTAGGCGTGCTCAATGGTGAGCGATTCGTCGTGATGGGCGGGGCAGGCTTCGACGCGCGGATCATGGGTGGGGTCGACGGCGCGGCCAAGAAGCGCCTCGGGCGGGTCGCCTATTTTGGGAGCAGCGCGCGCGCCATGAGAGCCGGGCGCCGTCAGATGAAGATCAAGGTCGACGGCAAGCTCTGGTTCGACGGCAAGGCGAGTTGCGTGCTGTTCGGGAATGTCGGCACCGTCACGGGCGGCCTGTGCATCTTCCCCGACGCGCGGCCCGACGATGGGCTCCTCGAGATCGGTGTGGTCACCGCGCACCGGTGGTCCGACTGGCTGCGGGTCTTGACCCGAATCGTCGCCCATGATCCCGACGGGTCACCGATGGTCAACATGACCCACGGACGGAAGGTTTCTGTGCGACTCGAACGGTCGATGCCTTACGAACTCGACGGTGGAGCGCGTAGGAAGACCCGCAAGTTGCGCGTCCGGGTCGAGCCGGCGTCCGTGTGCGTGTGTGTGCCGGATGCGTTCGCACCTGATCGGTCCGTCGTAGGTGCGTAGCACTGTGCGAGAGGAGCAGCCATCCCGACCGCGTCGATAACCCATGACCCCGTCGGACGCGTTACGGCCGCGCATCCCTCGATCGTGCAGCTCGGGCGGGTCGGCTGGCTCGCCAAAGGCGTCGTCTACCTCCTCGCGGGCGGGCTTGCGCTGCTCGTAGTGGTCCGCTCGTTTGGATGGTCGAACGTGACCGCCGGCGCCAAGGAGGCCAGCCCGACCGGCGCGATCAAGGAGGTCGCCCAATCGACCGGCGGGCCGCTGCTGCTCATTGCCCTCGCGGTTGGGATGTTCCTCTATGCCGCGTGGCGGCTCGCGACAGCCGTGCTGCCCGGCAGCACCGATGCCGAAGGGTGGGCGACGCGTGTCGGCTACGGCGTGAGCGCGATCATCTACACGACGTTCGGTGTCACCGCGATCTCACTGGCACGCACCCGCGCCGCGAAGGCGAACGGCAACAAGACGGTCAGCGACATGACGAGTCGAGTCATGCATCACACGAGCGGCCGGTGGCTCATCGGCATTGCCGGAGCGGTCGTGATCGGCGCCGGCCTTTACCGCATCGTGAAGGGCCTGAACGCCGACGTCACCGACGACATCGATATGAGTGGCATGTCGCCCGCGCGGCGCCGCTGGACGCGCCGCCTCGGCGCGATCGGAGAAGTCGGGCGCGGCATCGCCATGGGCCTTATCGGCTTCTTTCTCGTGCGTGCCGCGGTCACGTTCAAAGCCGCCGAGGCGACCGGCCTCGATGGCGCCCTGCGGCGCCTGACGCTCGAGTCGTGGGGCGTGTTCGTCGTCGCGGGCGTCGGCCTCGGGCTGATGGCGTACGGGCTCCATTGCGTCGGCACGTTCACTCGCCGGCGGCTCCAGGCTCCGTGACCTAACACGTCTCGCTCATCGAGACCTGGCTTCTCGCCGCGAGCAATGATGAGACATGCGCATCGATGACTGGTTTCTCGCGGCGGGAGAGCGGGGCAATCATCACACCGCGATCGATCGTCGCCACGACGGTATTCCCTGGACCGAAGGCAACCTCGCGGAGATCCTCGTCGACGGCACCGAGTACTTCACCCGGTTGTACTCGACACTGTGCGCGACCGCGTCCGGCGACTCGGTTGACCTGACCGGTCTCGAAGGCGACGCCGACCAACGACTCGCCGGGCCCGGCACCGAGGTCGCCGGACTGCTGGGCGATTTGGTGCAGCGAGGCGTTCGCGTACACGGGCTCGTGTGGCGCTCCCACGGTGCGTCGTATTCGGAAGAGAAGAACTTGATGTTCTCCCGGGCTGTCAACAAGGCGGGAGGCGACGTGCTGCTCGATAACCGGATACGTCGGGGCGGGAGCCATCATCAAAAGATGGTGGTGGTCCGCCACGCGCATCAACCCGACGACGACGTCGCGTTCGTCGGCGGGATGGATCTGGTGCACGGACGCCACGACGACGATCGCCACCTCGGTGATCCACAATCCGCTGACCTCGATCCCGATGACTACGGGGAACGCCCCGGATGGCATGACGTCCAGGTCGCGCTGTCCGGACCGGTCGTCGACGACGTCGCATTCACCTTCCGCGAACGCTGGGACGATCCGACGCCACTCGACACCCGCAATCCCCTGCGCTGGATGCTGCACCGACTCTCGCGACAGCCAACCAAGCGCGCTTCACTCGCTGGCGAACGCGTCGATCCACCCCGCGTCGGTCCGCACGCAGTGCAGGTGCTGCGAACCTACCCGGCGCGCCGCAAGGCATACCCGTTCGCGCCCAAAGGAGAACGGAGCATCGCGCGCGCGTACGTCAAGGCGTTCGGGCGCGCCCGTAGGTTGATCTACCTCGAAGACCAATACCTGTGGTCGTTCCACGCGACACGCGTGATCTGCGAGGCGTTGCGCCGCGAGCCCGAGCTTCTGGTCGTGATCGTCATTCCCCGCTACCCCGAACCCAACGGCCGCATTTCGGGCGCCGCAAGCGTGCTCGGGCGCGAACGCGTCCAAGACGCGCTCTACGCCGCGGGCGGCGACCGCGTCGCGATCTACGACCTCGAGCGGGAGGACGGAACCGCCGTCTACGTTCACTCCAAGGCGTGCATCGTGGACGACATCTGGGTCGCGGTCGGTTCCGACAACCTCAACCGGAGATCATGGACCCACGACTCCGAGATCTCATGCGCCATCCTCGACGACACGCACGACGAGCGCGAACCCCGTGACCCCGCCGGTGTCGGCGACGGCGCGCGCAAACTCGCTCGCGATACGCGCCTTCGCCTCGCAAGCGAGCACACGGTCGGCGCGGTCCACATCAACGAGATGATCGAACCCCGGGCCTGGTTCGCCGCGCTGCGACACAGCGCCGACACCCTTGATGCGTGGCATCGCGACAGCCAACGTGGCCCGCGCCCGCCCGGCCACCTGAGAGCCCACGTGATCGAACGAGTCAACGTCGCACAACATGGCATCGTCCACTGGGTGCACACACACGTCCTCGACCCCGACGGACGCCCATCGCGCCTCAAGCGCAGCGACACCTTCTGAGGACCGACACCGTCAACGCGATTGATATCCGAGCGAGTCGCCGAACGACTCGCTCGGCCGGAGCTCGCTGACCCGAGGGCCAGACCGGTTACGACTGCATCGAGGTCGACGTGGTCGCGTGCGGGACGGTCGTCGTCGTGTGCCCGATGGTCGTCGTCGTCTGATCGATCGTGGTCGATGCGGGGGGTGTCGTGGTCGTGCTGGTCGTCGTGGTCGCGGGTCCGATGTAGGCGCTTCCGGGCTTCATGGGGGTGCCGAAGACGTACACCGACTCGCTGTCGGTCACGAGGGTCGGGAAGGAGTTGGCGATGTCCATCGGAATGCGAACGCATCCGTGCGAGGCCGGGTAGGCGGGCACGGACGGGAGGCCGTGCACCGCGATTCCACCGTTGAAGTAGTACGGGTTCCACATGCTGCCGAGCTTGCCGATGTCCCACCCGCGGTGCAGGGATTGGAAGTGGAAGTGCCCGGTGGGCGTGATGGCGTACTGGCAGCCGTCGGTTCCGCCACAGAAGTATTCGCCGCTGCCGGTAGACGCAGTCGTGATCAGGACCGGCTGCCATTGCTTGTAGACGGTGAGCACCTGCGTGTCGAGGTTGATTTCGACCCGATCACCCTCAGCCGTTGGCAGCGCGGGCTGGTAACTGAAGTGTTCGAGGCCCTGTTGCACGGCGGCATTGATGACGCCGTCGCGCGGCAGACCGAGCAGTTTGTCGACCGCGGTGACCGCGTACTGGGTGTCTTGGCCGTACACACCATCGAGCGGGCCCGGATCGAAGTGCAACTGGTGGAGGCGACGTTCGTACGCGAGCACGACCGCACCGCGGCTCCCCCGGCTGATCCCGTTGCCCGGCGCCGGGAGCGTAACGGCGCCGGGCTCGCGAACCGATCGGATCGTGGCCGTGCTTGGCGGCGCCGTAGCCGCCACGATTGCGTGGCGCGCGCTCGCGCCACCAGCCGGGGAGCAGCCGACCAAGACCGCGACCAGAAACACGAAGCGCAATCTGCGGACCATCGTTGAACGTCCCGGTCGTGCTGCTGTGGGCGGATGCGAATGTAGTAACCATCGTTCCCGGTATCTGGCCCGCGCACACCAGGCGACAACGAGTCTGCGCACCGAATCGCGACTCCGAACGACCGATCGGCCCGAGCTCCCGCGTTCGACTGGTTTTCACAACGAGCTATGAACCGGGAGCTCGCGTGAACGAGCCCTCGGGGTTTGTGGCAACGGCCGACCGCAACTCGCAACCGATCGGCGGGTGCGACGTCGCCTTCGCGTGTCACCGACGAGCCCGCTCGGCCGGGTCGCGGTCAGCGATGACCATGCCCCGGTCGAGCGTCCGCATGTCGTGGCGCGTTGTCGGCGATCCGGTCACTTCTTGAAAGCGTCCTTGACGTTCTCGCCGGCCTGTTTGAGGCTGCCTTTCCTTTGGTCGACTTTGCCCTTGGCCTGGAGCTTGTCGTTGCCGGTGGCCTTACCGGCGGCCTCTTTGACTTTGCCCTTTGCTCGTTGTGCGCTGTTCCTTGCCTTGTCGGTTGTTGCCATGGCTTGGGTCCTCGCTTTGGGTTGGAAGATGCTGCAGGTCTGTCGTCAGATCGATTGAGCAGATGTCGCGCTCGTGCGCGACATCTGCTCACCGCGCCGGGGGGATGGGTCTGCGCGCTCGGCCTAGTGCGTTGACCGTTGTGTCAGCGTCCGCCGTCTTGTAGGACGGTCGTGCCGGCTTGTACGGGGGTTGTTCCCTGCACGACGGTCGTGTGGGTGTCGCGAGTGCGATTCATGGCGAGCACGATCAGAGAAACGACGAGTCCGATCCCGCCGACGATCATCAAGATGACGCCGACCGCGCCCACGTTGAGCCCGTCCACGACTTTGCTGACGGCGAAATACAGGATCGCGCCGACGGCGATGAGGAAAACGCTTATGCCACTACCCATGACTTCATTCCTTCTTTCTTGCCGAGCCCGTGACGGGCTCGGACGATGTTTCGGTCAGCCGAAACGGCCCTTGGCTAACAAGGTGGTCGATCTCGGCCGAGGTGACTTCTTGAGAGGGGAGAGTGTTCCGAGGCGCGCCGAACGGCAGCGTCGACGAACTCCGTCTCGCCGATGTCGCAGCCCATGTGCCGGCGCGCAAGACGATCACCGGTGGCGCGGTTTGGGCCATTGGCAACCTCCCTGGCAGTGAACGCATGCACTTGATGCGCTACCAGGGTCCGGAGCAACGCTCCCAGGAGGGTGCCATTGCTAACGGCAGAGTCCAACACGGTGCGGGTACTCACTCCGTGTTACCGCCTACCCTACACCTCCTGTAGGCGCGGCCCGGTCCGAGCTCAAACTAGGACCCGACCCGCAATCTGCGGATCGGACCGGGCCTGAACCGCCGCGTTCGGTGGACACGACCGGCTTCGCACCTGACGTGCTCGCGCCGTTCGGCGATGGTCCATCTGTGGACGGCGGCGAGACTCAGGATTTGCGGCCCCGAATCGCACGCCGCTGGGCATGCCACGCTTCGAGTTCGGTTGCGTAGCGCTGCAAGTACGACGGAACCGTCTGCGCTTCGTCGACACGGATCGGAGATGCACTACGGCGGCCCCGCACCGGCCTGCCTTCGGTCGCCTTCATCGTGTAACGCCCTTCAGGTTCGCGGCGTCGCGTCGGGACGGGCTGCGCCACCGTGCCCCTCTACCGCCCGGCCCGGACACGGAAGGCGCAGGCCGTCCACCTACCTGTTCGTCAAGGAGCCAGGTCAAGGTGAGCCAGTACCCCGATCGACGAGGTTTACGATCGGAGCCTGACCATCTTCGAGCGTCACCTCCTCGACGCCTGGTGGAGCGGCCGCACATCGCTCATCCCGTGGTTCAGGCGTCGTGGCGTTCGGGCTGGAACTCCCTAGTGGCGATCAAGCCCGACGACGAAGCGCAATCGGCGTCGACCAGCGCCACTGACTCGCCGGCGTCAACGCGGACATCGGAACTGGATCTCACGAGGTCGAGCGCGGGTCCGGTCTGGCGTCAGTACCTGCGGGCCATGGGGCCGGGGTTGGTGACCGGCGCGTCCGACGACGATCCGTCTGGGATCGCCACTTACTCCCAAGCCGGAGCCAAATACGGCCTCGCATTCTTGTGGACCGCACTACTGACATTGCCGTTGATGGCCGGCGTCCAAGAGATCTGTGACCGAACGGCCCTCGCGACCGGCACCGGTCTCGGCGAGCTGGCCGTCAAGCGCTTCCGCCGAGGCGGTCGAGCAATCCTGGCCGTGCTGCTCGTCGCCCTCCTCGTCGCCAACGCGCTCAACATCGCCGCCGACCTGATCGCCATCGGCTCCGGTATGCAACTCCTCCACGCCGGTCCCACCTGGCTGTGGGCGCTCCTCGCAGGCTGCCTCATCACCACGCTGCTGATTGTCGGCTCGTTCGCGCGCATCGCGCTCGTCTTCAAGGTCCTCTGCGCCACGCTGTTGACCTATCTAGTCGTGGCCGTCCTCGTCACCCATCAGTGGAGCAGCGTCCTCAGCCACACCGTCATCCCACATATCGAGCTGAACAAGGCATATCTCGCGCTCCTCGTCGCTGTACTCGGCACCACTATTTCGCCGTACCTCTTCTTCTGGCAGAGCGCCCACCGCCTCGAAGAAATGCGCGACGAACCCGAAGGCGGCGCGCAAGCGCAACCCCTCAAACACCAAAGTCCAGCACGCGCGCGCCGCAAGCAAAGCACCAGCAGACTCGACGTGTTCACCGGCATGACGTTTTCCAACCTCGTCATGTTCGCCGTCATCGTGGCGACCGCCCAGACCCTTCACGCCCACAACAAGACGGACATCCAAAGCGCCGCCCAAGCCGCCGAAGCCCTCAAACCCTTCGCCGGACGCTTCGCCAGCGCGCTCTTCGCCCTCGGCTTCATCGGCAGCGGACTCTTGGCCATCCCCGTACTCGCCGGCGCCGGCTCGGTCGGCCTCGCCGGACTGCTCCACAAGCAATGGGGATTCTCCCGGTCGGTCCGCAAAGCACCCGTCTTCTACGGCCTCGTCGCCCTCGGGACACTCGGCGGCACCGCTCTCAGCCTTCTCCATGTCAACCCGATCAAGCTGCTCGTACTGGTCGCCGTCCTCAACGGTGTCGCCGCCGCACCGTTCCTCGTCGTGGTCATGTTCGTCTCCAGCAACCAACGCCTCATGGGCGAATACGTCAACGGCAAAGCCGCCAAAATCCTCGGATGGCTCACCGCCACAATCATGGCCGCCGCCGCGATCGCCCTCTTCGCCACCGGCGGCATCAGCCTCTAAACCAGCGCGCGTACCGCCGAAGGGTCACCTCAAGTGGCTCTGTTGCATTGGGCGATGCGCGCGTCTGAGGGCGACAGTGGTGGGATGCTCCGATCTCATGGTGGTCCGGTACCTGTCGTCTCGAGTTCTGCGTTCAAGGGCTTTCGGTTCCCTCCCGAGATCATCGTCCTCGCCGTGCGCTGGTACCTGCGGTACGGGCTCTCGTACCGCGATGTCGAGGAACTCCTCACCGAGCGCGGGATTGAGGTCGATCACGTCACGGTGTACCGGTGGGTGCAACGCTTCACGCCGCTCCTCGCGGATGCGGCCCGGCCGTGTCGCCACGCGCTCGGTGACCGCTGGTTCGTCGATGAGACCTACGTGAAGGTCGCCGGCCGGTGGCGATACGTCTACCGCGCGATCGACCAGTACGGCCAGATCATCGACGTCTACGTTTCGGACCGACGCGATATCCGGGCGGCGCGACGGTTCTTCATGACGACGCTCGGCGCCCACGACGAACCAACGGAGGTGGTGACCGACCGGGCCTGGACGTTACGGGCTGTGATCGATGAGCTCATCCCGGGCGCGTTCCACAACACCGAGCAGTACGCCAACAATCGGATCGAAACCGATCATGGCCGGCTCAAGGCACGACTCCGTCCGATGCGCGGCCTCAAACGCGACCACACCGCACGCGTGATCATTCGCGGTCACGCGCTGATGCAGAACATTCGGCGCGGCCATTACCAACTCGGCATCGATGCGCGCGCCCATCGACGTGTCGCGGCCGCGTTCACCGAACTTGCCCGCACCATCTGAACGGACCCAGACCGCAGGCGCGGTCTCGCGCGGCCAGGACCGACCAAATGCAACAGAGCCGTCGCCGGTCGCGAACGCGATGACCTCGGTGCCGCCGACGTTCGGCTCGGACGTTATGGACGCAGCACCACTAGCCCGGAAGGGCAGGCATTACGTCGGCGTGACCGCGTTCGATGCCGTGCTCTGGAGGCCGGGGCCGACGACGTTTCGAGCAACGATCTTGAACGTGTAGCTCTGCCCTGCCGTGAGGGCAGTGATCGTCCGTGTCGTCACCGTTCCCCCAACCGTGATCGTGGCTTGCGCGACTCCGGCCTTGTAGGGGGTGATGATGTAGGCGGTGATCGTGGCGCTCCCGTTCGCGGGGGCCACCCACGAGACGGTCGCGCTCCCGACCCCTGCGGTCGCGTGGACGCTCGCGGGAACGCCAGGGAGTGTCGGCACACCGACCTTGATGGTCGTCGCCCCGGCAGGGCCGGTCCCTCTCGCGTTCACTGCTACGACCTTGAACGTGTAGAGGCTTCCGTTCGTGAGGCCGTTCACCGTCCATGTCCTCGCAGGGCTACACGGCTGCGGTGTACAAGTGAGCGTGTGGGTCTTCGCCGACTGCAACACACCGCCGAGATAGGTCCTCACCACATAACTCGTCACCGCGGAACCATTGTTCGCGGGCGAAGTCCACGACACGACCGCTTGACCGGTAGACCCGACCGCGGTGACGACGGGCGCTACTGGCGCACCCACCGTGATCGGCAGCGAAGCCGCCCCCGGACTGGGACCGACCAAGTTCTTCGCCACAACCCGGAACGTGTAGCTCGTCGCGTTCGTTAGCCCGATGAGCGTGGCCGTTCGTACGAGCGGGCCGAACGATTTCGCCAGCGCGGTCTGCGGAACAGTACCGACGTACGGCGTCAGCACATACCCCGTGATCGCCGAAGTCCCGTTCGGCGCTGGGGTCGCCCACGAGACCGTCACCTGCCCGCTTCCCGGCATCGCGACGACCAGCGTCGGGGCACCCGGTGGACCAATCGGGATGGCAGCCGTTGTGGCGGTCGGTCCCGTCCCCACCACGTTCTTCGCCGCGATCTTGAACGAATACGTCTGCCCGTTTGTCAACCCCACGATCACACCACTCGTCGCCGACGACCCGAAGACCTTCGAGGCCAGCGCCGTCGTGCCGTGATACGGGGTCACGACATAGCCACTGATCGCAGCACCGCCGTTCTTCGAAGGTTGCGTCCAGTGAACCGTCGCAGACATGTTCCCTGGCACTGCGCCCACCGCGACCGGCGCGGACGGCACGACTGCCCGGACCGGCACGACCGGATCCACAATCACGCCATTGGCCAGGCCGTCCGCATCACCGAGGCCACCATCGGTGAGCTGGAGGGTGACCTCGTCTCCGGAGATCGTGGCAATCGATGAGACATCGACGTATGCACCGTTCTGAAACTTGAAGACGCTGGTTGGATCGCTACCGGACGGCAGCCGGAGCGTCACGCTGATGGTGGCTCCCGGTGTCAATCCGCTCACTGTGTAGGACAGCGCCCCTGTCAGGACGGTTGCCCCCGACGGCAGGGTGTCGCCCACGATTGGCGTGTTCGACACGTTCGAGATGACTGTCCCGCTGGGAGCAGCCACGAATATGGCGCCTGCTACTGACCCAGCGGATCCTTGCTGGACAATGTTCACGAATTGGAGGGTGACGGGGGCCNNACCCGGGACCAACTGGAACGACGAGTAAATGAACGGCGTCGAGCCGACCAGCGCGTAGAACGAGCAATGACCGTTGTCGTCGGTCGTGCACGCCTGGGGCGCCGGGTTGCCCACCGTGTCGATCTGAGTAGGAGTCCCGTCGGACAACGTCACCGGGCCGCCGCCGAACGCGGTCAGATTCCCGAACCCCACCGGCGCTCCAACAACCGGCACCGAGTTCGCGTCCTCCGCCGTCACCAGCACACTGGTCGTCGCCGGCCACACGAAGTTCTCCACCACGTCCACCGACCCGATCGAGACACCCCCATACGACCCGCTGCCGGTCTGCGCGCTCAACGGTCCCACCGGCCCTGGCGTGCTCCCGCTCTCCGTGAAGCTCAACCCCAGCCCGTTCAGCCCCGTCGGCACATTCAGGAGATAGTGGCCGGGCGTACCATCCGCGCCGGTGACATCGGTCTCACCGTTGTAAGTCACCGTCGTCCCGTCCACCGGCGCACCCGTCGAGTCCGTCACCAACCCCGACAACGTCACCAACCCGAGAGAATCGGCGCTTGCTCGGGTGGCGCCGACAGACAGCCCTCCTGTCAGAAGAAGCGCAGCCCACCCAGCCGCGAGCCATGGTCGATATCGACGGCCTGGCCGATTGGTACGACCGATCATCGTGCTGTGGATCTCCGCCAGGGCCTTGCTCATCTTGGCCTCCACCCGTAAGGCGCAACTGTGATCCTCGATCGAGGTCAGTGGCCAAGGAGGTGGTCGCGGCGACGAAGGTGGTTCACGGTCCGGCTCGTGTTGCTACGTCCGTGTAGGTGGCCGATATTGGTCCGCTCACTTGTTCCGGTCAAGGGCGGAAGGTCCCTTGTAGCCGGATTGCCTGGTCGGCGCCCGCCAGAGGTCGCCAACCCGCACGAGAACCGGAAGACGGAGCACAAGCTCCAGATGATTCACCGAACTATTGCCCGCACCCGACGAGCATTGCTGGGTGGTCGACCTGGGGGAAACGCTCGTCGAGATCGAACGGCCCGACGGCTACGTGCACAGACTCGATCTGAGATAAACGTCACGAGCGGGTAGAGCGCGGCGGGTACCTTCGGGCGCGTGCATGCGCCTCTACCCGTCGGATGCGCGCTTGCGCGCCTTCGCGATCGCGTCGAAGAGTTGGTCGGCGAACGCGCGCCGCTCAGCGTCGGTCATCTGCCCGGTTGGCTTCGGCGGCTTGAGGATCGCGAGCGGCGTGTTCGTCACTAGGTCAAGGCTACGCGGATAGGGCGCGACTCGTACCTCAATAGTGACACTTCGGATATGAGCGGGGTGTGGGTGTCATGGCGCCTGGATTCTCAAGAGCCCACAAACCCCGCGGCCGCGCTCGCGAGAGTTGCCTGTCCCATACCGGCACTTCGGTGACGCGTGACCTCGCCGTGGCGGCGTGATATTGGGACAGCTTGCTCGTCGGTTGGCGACGTACTCGCTGACTCGGTGGGAACGGACCTCTGATTAGGCGAGGCGGGAGAGCACGGTGCGGGCGTCGGTTTCGATGTAGC
>PLBO01000124.1 GCA_003134555.1 Actinomycetota bacterium | reverse complement strand
GCTCAACAAGGTCGCGATCGGTCGCATCATCGTGCGCAGCAAGGAACGCCTGGTCGCGATACGACCCCTCGACGGCATGCTCTGCGTCGAGACGATGCGCTACGCCGACGAAGTGATGCCCCGCACCGACCTCGTTCCCGACGATGCCGATGTCAAGGTGAACGAGCGAGAGCTCGCGATGGCGCGCCAGCTCGTGGAGTCACTCTCCACCGACCACTTCGAGCCCGAGAAGTATCAGGACCAGTACCGCGAGCAGGTGCTGGATCTCATCGAACGCAAGGCCGCCGGAGAGGAGATCGTCGCCGAGCCGGTCGTCGACGCCCCCGCCAAGGTGCTCGACCTCGTCGCCGCGCTCGAAGCGTCGCTCGCGAAGGCCCAGAACGCGAAGGAACGCCATCCGAGCGTCGCCGCGGCGAGCTCGTCGAAGAAGCCCGCCGCCAAGGCGCCGGCGAAGAAGTCGGCCGCCAAGAAGTCGCCGGCCAAATCGCCGGCGAAGGCGCCCGCCAAGAAGCGCAGTGCGTAACGCGCCGCCGCCGCGTCCCTCCGAGTAGAGCTTTTCAGTCGGGGCCGGCCGCGGGATGATTGCGGCGTGACGGGCATGACGATCGTGGACGGCGACGGCCACATCATGGAAGAACCGAACGACATCTGGACGGCCGAGCGGATCGACCTCGCCCGCTGGGGCGACTGGGTGCCGCACAAGGAAGTGATCGACGAGATCTACGACGTCATCCACGTCGGCGGCCGCGTGCGCGGCGGCGGCCGGGAGTTGCACGATCAGATGGCGGCCGCGGTCGGCATGACGCCGCGCGAGTTCTACGACCTGCTCGCAGGACTGCGCCGGCCGGGCGGGCACGAGCCCAAGGCTCGCCTCGACGACATGGATGCCGACGGCATCGACGCAGTGGTGCTGTACCCGAGCCTCTCGATGTTCTTCGGACCGTCCGACGAGATTCCCGCGCTGCACGACACCGCGTTCGTCGCCGACTGCCAGCGTGCATACAACGACTGGCTCGCCGACTTCTGTGCCTACGCGCCCACCCGGCTGTTCGGCGCGGCGGCCGCGCCGCTCCAAGACGTGGCGCGCGCATGCGTCGAAACCGAGCACGCGATTGCGCGCGGGCTTCGCGCCGTGTTCGTGCGTCCGTCGGCATACGTCGACGAGCTTCCGCTCAACCATCACGTCTACGACGACTTCTGGTCGACGTGCCAGGAGCTCGGCACGCCCGTCGCGTTTCATCCGGGTGTGCACGTCGACACCCCGGGCGCCTGCCGCAAGTTCGGGCTCGTCGCCGTGAGCGAGAGCGCGACGGTCACCAACATGGCGATGGACGAGATTCACGGCGGCTCGGCGCTCGGCCAGGCGGTCGGGAATCCCGTCGACATGATCGTCACGATGGGTCGGCTGCTGATGGGCGGGGTCTGCGAGCGCTTCCCGCGACTCAAGCTGGTGTTCCTCGAATCGAGCGGCGGCTGGATGCCCTCGATGCTCGAACGCATGGACGAACAGGTACAGGCCTTCCCGCTCGAGCGCCGCTGGCTCNNGATCGGATCCTGTGGGCGTCCGACTATCCGCACCCGGAGTACCACCCGGGAGTCGTCGACGACATACGCGAACGGATCGCACCGCTCGCGTCCGCCGACCAGGCGCGCATTCTCGGCGCGAACGCGATCGAGTGTTATGGCCTGGGAGCGGTCCGCTCGCACGTATGAAGGTCGTCAGTCTTCGTACTTGAACGACACCTTCACCTTCGCTCGATACGCCTTGACGACGCCGCCTTCGATCTGAAGGTCGAGCTCGGCGACTTGGGCGATCCGTAGGTCGCGAAGGCTCGACGCCGCCTTCTCCACCGCGGCGGACGCCGCCTTCTCCCAGGACTCGGTACTGGTTCCGACCAACTCGATGACTTTGTAGACGCTCTCTGGCACAGCCGGCTCCTCTGCGTAGGCGATCTACACCGTGAGCGCAGGCCGGGCGCGTGTCAACGGAATGCGTGCCTGGGCTGACGCGGCGTCAGGACGCGAGGCGCTTCGGCGCGGGTCGCGGCACCTTGCGCCTCGGCAGCGCGTACACCTCCGCGATCTCGGGCTCGTGCTCGGCCTCGAGCCACCCGCAGGCAACACACACCGGAGAGCCGTCGCCGCCGACGCCGAACGTCGCACAGGCCTCGAACGACGCGCTGACCAGGTCGTTTACCTCGATCGTCTGCATGCGGGAGAGCATGACAGAGGGGTGTGACAGTCACCCGGTGACGACGACGCGCTAGAGCGGAATCCGACCCTCGAGCGCGGCCTGCGCCGCGAAGCGCACCCTGAGATCGGTGTCGAGGCGCCGACGCTCGACGCTCGGTTCGGCCCGACCGACGCCGATCTGCGCGAGGCCGCGCAATGCGTAGTAGCGCACGCACGCGTCCTTGTCGGCGAGCGCGCGCTCGAACAGCAATCGGAGATCGGGCCACGCGACGTGCGCCATCGCGCGGATGGCGGCGCGCCGGACCGCGCGCGACGAGTCTTCGAGCGAGCGGGTCCAGGGCTTGGCGACCACCAACGGGTCGGCGAGCTCCAGCTTGGCGACCGCGAGACAGCGATACGCGGCGTCGGGTGAGGTGGTCGCGTCGAGCAGGCGCGCGAGATCGCGCGGGCTCGACGCGTCGAGTGAACCGATCTCCGCGACGGCGCGTTCATATTGCCGGTCGGGCTGGACGGCGCGCGGCGGCACGAACGCGGTCGTGATCGTGTCGAACACCTCCAACAAGATGTCCTGCCATCGATCCGGATCGTTGAGCGTGACCGACAGCGAACCGAGCTCGAGGTGGATCTCGTCGACGTCGTCGAACTCGCGGAACAGCGCGGCGACCGCGGCCGACGAACCTTGTTCGTCGCGCGTGAAGCGTCCGGCCTTGCCGGCCAGTCCGGGGCCGGTGGCGAACCGGAGCTCAGCCGGATCGCGGCCGGCCTCGACGATGACGGACTCTTCGAACGTGTCGCCGAGGGTTCGCTCGTGCGGCGGCAGGATCGGCGATGGCGCTTCGACTTCGACTTCGACTCCGGTCGCGACCGCGACCGCGGACGCCTCGGCGTCGGTGTCGGCCGCGACCTCGACCTTGAAGTTACCGCCGCGCCATCCGTAGCCGAGCCGGATCCCGGGCGCCAACTCCTCGTCGGTCCAACCGTCACCCGGACCGACGAGGGCCGAGAGTCCCGCGTCGTCCTCCACGGTCCACGGACCCTCGGAGAAGAACCGGCGCAACTGCGCGCGGGCGCGATCGACGAGCGTGATCGGCATCCGTCCGAACGAGGGGCGCGACACGCGTTCGACGGCGGTCTGCGTCAGCCCCGCGCGGGCGATGCGGAGACGCGCCGCGTCGCGGTCCTGGGCCACCCGGGCATGGTACGCGCGGTCAGACCTGGACCGAGTGACCGTCTCGCCACGCGCGCAGTACGAGATAATGACCCTTCAGCGCGGCGTGATCCCACACGCCGAAGCCGATCAGCGTGCCCTCGTGACCGGAGCTCGCGGGAAGTTGCTTGACGCGCCGCAGTCCGTCGGCGATGCCGGCGCGCGTCAAGTGCTCCGCGGCCGCGATGCCCTCGCCGAGCAAGCGGCCGATGTCGTAGGCCGCGCAGCCGATCGGACCCCCGGCCGCGTGGGGGAACCGTTCGTGCAGGCGGGCCCGGCTTTGGTTGTCGTCGGCAATCGTGTCGATGTACTCCCAACCGGCGTAACCGTCGCGCCAGTCGGGACGCGCGTAGCCGAACATCAGCGCGGAGTTCGCGAGAACCGGAACGTCCCATCCGAGCGACGAGCGCGCGAGCGCGACCGCGCGTGACGAGACGCCCAGTCCGAGATACACGAGAACGTCGGGACCCGGCTCCCGCAACCGGCTGAGGAGGTCGGTCGCGTCTTCGGCCAGTGCCGAGATGCTCGCGGTGCCGGTGACCTCGAGCCCGAGGCGCGCTCGTGCGGCTTCGAAGCACTCGGCGTAGCGGCGCCCCACCGGTGACTGGTCGAAGATCACCGCCGCGCGCCGCAGCCCGCGCTCGACCATGCGTGCCGCCAGGACTGGCGGCTCCTCCTCGAGCGAACCCACCTGGTAGTGGAACATCCATTGCGAGCGCGTGCGCTCGCCCCCCGAGTAGTTGATCGCGGGAATGCGTGCCGCGTCGCACAGTGGCGCGGCGATCAGCGCGTTGTCGGAGATCGACGGCCCGACGATCGCGACGACGTCTTCGTCGTCCAACTCCGCGAACGCCCGCGCCACCTCCGCTTCGCTTCCCGAAGGCAGTCCGCGCGCCTGGCGCTCGATCAGCTCCACGTCACGATCGAGTCGCCCGGTCGCCGCGACTTCGTCGATGCCCATCCGCAATGCCTTCTCGAACAGGTCGCCCATCTGGGGAAAGTCGTAGAGGAGTCCGATGCGGACCGGAAGCGCAGTCGTGTTCGCCATCGTCGTATCCTTCCACGATGCTGCGCGAGAACGTCGAGCGTGTCGCCGGCGATGCGATCCACGCCGCATGGGCCGGTATCACCCGGCTCGGCGCGGTCGGCCCGCGTCATCGCCGCGCCCGCGCGTTCCACACCTTCGGCGACGGCAGCATGATCGCGTTCCCGCAGTCGGTGCTGTTCGGCGAGGGCCGGATCGCGATCGGTCGCGGCACGACCGTCGGGCCGTTGGCGAGCCTCAGCGCCGGGATGCCGTCACAGGCCGACATGCGCGGCGAACCGATCATCACGATCGGCGATCGCTGCACCCTCGGCAAGGGCATCGGCATCGTCGGGCACGAGCGCATCGAGATCGGCGACGACATCTGGACCGGCCACTACGTCTACGTCACCGATCAGAATCACGGCTACGAAGACATCGAGCTACCGATCGGCGTACAGATGTGGAAGAACGAGCCCGTGTCGATCGGCGACGGGAGCTGGCTCGGACACGGCGCGATCGTCCTTCCGGGCTCGCGCATCGGCCGCCACGTCGTGGTCGCGGCGGGTGCGATCGTCGCCGGTCTCCACGTGCCCGACAACACCGTTGTCGCGGGCGTTCCCGCGCGCGTCGTGCGGCAGTACGTCGCGGGAGAGGGCTGGGTGCCCGTCCCCCGCGACGCGTGATCGTCCGGGATCAGCCGCCCGCCGCCGGCGAACCGGGCGGCGACGGATACGACTTCGGCGTGAGATCGGGTGGCAGGTCGTTGTAGATCGTCACCGCGCCGGCCGGGTCGAACAGCTTCGCAGGAGTGCTCGGCCACCTGCCGGCGGGATACCGCTTCCCGCCGTCGACGAGCTCGTACATGCCGTTGCCCACGATGCCGGTCTCGTCCTCGCCGCGGGCGTTGGGGTTCCACCACAGGAGCCCGGCGTTGTCGAGGCCGTTCGGATCGTTGCCGTTCCAGAACCCGTGATCGCCGTACGTCGTGGACGTGGCGATAGAGGCGTTCGCGTCGGGGGGCGGCGCGATGGCGTACATGCCGGCCCTGTAGTTCTCAGGCGTGAGTTTCGGTCCGGCCGACTGGAGGCCGTCCAAGAGCAACTTCACGTCGCCGTAGGAGATCGCATAGCTCTTGTCGCTCGGCGGCTTGCTGCCGAAGTACCACTGGTGCACGGTGTACGCCTGGTTCTTCGACTGCACGACCCGAGCGGGTGTGAGCTCGAGCCCGAAGGCGTGTGCCCATTGGCTCTGGTCGAAGGAACGGCCGAAGACGCTCGTGTCCGCGAGAACCGTCCCCGCCATGATCCATTCGGGGTAGTAGTTCTGCGCGGTCGCCTCCTTCGTGAAGAAGCTCGGCATGAGTGGATCACCGGTGAAGATGACGCTGGTCGCGTTGGCCTGCTTCAGCGCCACCGCGATGTCGTGCGCGTTTTGAGTCAGCGCGTTGAAGTCGAGGAAGTAGGTCTTGTGCAGCTTCAGGGAGATGCCCGCGTCCTTCAACCGCTGGATCATGTCGTCCCATGACGCTTTGAACCGGCCGTCCTTGGTGTCGTAGCTGAGGAACGCGAACGTTCGGGTCTTGGTGCGGAACGACGGATCGCCGGCGTATTGCGCGGGCTTCCCGGCGAGCTGTTGCTTGATGAACGAGACCAGCATCTGACTGGTCTGCTCCGGAGACGGGCCGATCGGCCAGATGTACGGTGAGTGTTCCTGGATGAATCGCTGCGGCGCGGCAATGGAGCAGGTCCCGACGCAGAGCACCTTGTTCGCTGCGAGCTCGCTCGAGAAGCTCTGGGCCTGGATCGGACCGCCGATGACGGCGAACACGTGCAGCTGTTTTGCTGCCTTGTCGGCGTCGGCCTTCGCCGCGACCTCGTCGTCGCCCGCGCCCGTGCCCTGGATCTTCACGAGCTGGATCTTGCGGCCCCAGAGCTGATATTGGTTCTCGAAGAGTTGGACGTAGTCCTTGATCGTGGCTTCGACCTTGGCGGGCGTGTCGTAGGTGCCGGTCGCCTTCAACAACCCGTCCGTCACCGGGTCCGGCTTCGACAGGTAGTAGCCGATTCGGATCGTGTCGGCCGTGACTTCGGGTGCCGCGATCGCACCGCCGTTGGTGCCCTCGTACTTGGGTACACACGGCGCCGGGGAGAGAACCGGCATCGCGACGCGACCCGTTGCCGAGTCGCAATGGTCCTGCCATGTGTACTTCGCCAGTGTCCCGGCCTTCTGCGCGGCCTGGTATTGGATCGGGACGTCGCTGGCCGGGGCCACCTTGCTGCCGGGTGTGATCGCCGTCTTCTTGTCGTTCTTGTTGCTCAGCGCCAGTGCAACGGCGACGATCGCGATCACCACGACGATCACGATGAACGGTGCGTAGCGCACGAGCGGCGATCGTCTCTTACGCGGTGTGGTCGGTTGCATTGTTCGATTCTCCCTGTTTTCGTCGAGCGATTCGTTCAGATGTCCGTGGTGGTTCCGCTGCGCGCGATCGCGGTTCCTGCGGTACCGAGATACGAGTGCACAACCCGGTCGTCGCGCACGACCTCGTCGGGTGGACCGACGGCGACGATCTCGCCGAGGTCGAGCGCGACGAGGCGGTCGGCGATGCCGAGCAGGAGCGGAACATCGTGCTCGATCACGAGCAACGTGGCCCCGGTGCGCTCGCGTATGCGCAGCAGCAGAGGGCCGAGAGCCTCGGCCTCGCGTTGCGCGATGCCCGACGACGGCTCGTCGAGCAACAGCACCGACGGACCGTGCGCGAGGGAGCACGCGATGTCGACGATTCTACGGCTGCCCGTCGAGAGCTCGCGTACGAGCTTGTCGCGGAAGTCGGTGATGCCGAGCATCTCCAGCAGTTCCTCGACGCGCGCTTCGACCTCGTCCTCGGCGTCGATCACCCACGGCAGGTGAAGCGCGGCCGCAACGGGATCGCGCACGTCGAGGTGACGTTCGAACGACAACGCGATGGTCTCGCGCACGCTGAGCGAGCCGAACAGCCGGCCGTCCTGGAACGAGCGACCGAGACCGAGGCGAGCGCGTGCGGATGACGACAGGCGCGTGATGTCGCGCCGGTCGTCGCCCTCACCCAACGCGATGGTGCCTTCGTCGGCGGGAAGGAAGCCGGAGATGACGTCGAACAAGGTGGTCTTGCCCGCGCCGTTTGGGCCGATGAAGCCGACGATCTCACCCGCGCGCGCCGACAGCGAGATGTCGCTCAGTGCCGCGAGCCCGCCGAAACGCTTCGACACGCCGTCGAGCACGAGCCGCTCCTGCGCCGACACCGCCTGCGCCATGGCCGCGCTCTCGACCTTGGCGCCGTTGCCGCCGGGGCCGTTGGTGCGCGCGCCGGCGATCGTCGCCGGCACCGTCGCGGCGGCGGCCACCGGCGCCCCGTCGTGCATCATCGTCGCCGCGCCCTCGAGGAACACCGAACGCAGCACGTCGGGCCGTTCGAGCAACTCCGCGGTCGGGCCGTGGAACCGGATCTCACCCTTCTCCATGAAGAACGCCGTCTCCGCGATCGTGAGCGCGAGGTTGACCGACTGCTCGACGAGCACGATCGTCGTTCCTTGGGCGGCCATGTCGCGCACCAGCGGGAGAAGCTGCTCGACGATCGCAGGTGCGAGACCGAGCGACAGCTCGTCGATCATCAACAAGCGCGGTTGCTCGATGAACGCCATGCCCAGGGCGAGCATCTGCTGCTGACCGCCCGAGAGGTTGCCGGCCGGTTCGGGGAGCCGGTCGCGCAGGATCGGGAACAGCTCGAGCACGCGTTGCGTCGCGATGTTGACGCGCTTGGGGTCCTTGCGGTGGACCCAACCCGCGAGGCGGAGATGCTCGGACACGGTCAGCGTCGGGAAGACCCCTTGGCCGCCGGGGACGACGACCACGCCGCGCTCCGCGACTTCGTTGGGCGG
Organism: Actinomycetota bacterium; assembly: GCA_003134555.1. Lineage (GTDB taxonomy): Bacteria > Actinomycetota > Acidimicrobiia > IMCC26256 > PALSA-610 > PALSA-610. The sequence goes on along the minus strand of PLBO01000124.1, from coordinate 27,626 downwards.
CGCGTACGTCATGTCACGGCCGTCGAACACGACGGCGCCGTTCGTCGCCTCGACCAGACCCGAGATCGCCTTGATGAGGGTCGACTTGCCCGCCCCGTTCGTGCCGAGCAGCGCGACGATCTCGCCCTCGTCGACCTCGAAGTCGACCCCGAACAGGACCTGCACGTTGTCGTAGTGCACGTCGAGGTTGCGCACCACGAGGAGCTTGACGAGCCCCTGGCTGCGCTTGAGCCTGACCTCGGCCTGCGCCGCGGTCGACGTCCATACCCGGCTGATGTCGGACTTCACGAAGAGCGACGCCGACGAGAGGATCCACGCGCCGATGAGGAAGATCGGCACCATGACCAACAGGCCGGCGCGGATGCCGTAGGTGTCGGCGATCCCGCCGACGATGTAGAGCACGATCAGCCCCGGCAGGATGAACAACGACGCCATCGAGAACCCGAGCGCGCGGACCTTGGGTGGGATCGTGAGCGAGAGCGTCGCGAAGATGCCGGGAACGAGCAGCGCCGACACGCCGGTGATCACGACGTGCATCAGGACCGCGAACCACAGTGTGGGCGCGAGCGCGAACCCGACCCACGCGCCGGCGATCACCACGCCGAGCAACGAGAGCATGCGCAGGCCGATGCCCGGGTCGCGCAACATCAACCGCGACGCGAGCGGGATGCCGAGGGTGATGCCGACGAACTGCGCGGGCTCGGCCAACGCCGTCACGAGGCCGCGCTGCGCCTCGCCGAGATGGAACACGTGCTCGTAGTACAGCGACGTGAGGGTGAGCAGGCCGATGATCGACGCCGCGAGGAACGGCAGCGAGTACCAGATGCGACGCAGGGTCTGGACCTGCCACAGGATGCGAACCGACTCGGCGAACGACGGCGGGATCTCGTCGGTACCGATCACGTCGGCCGCCGCGCCCGCGGCGGCGCGCTCGAAGTGGCCGCGTCCGGGCTCGATGACGCGCAGGCCGAGGTACGCGAACACCAGGGTTATCGGGACGAACACGAAGAACGGCGCGCGCCAGCCGAAGAACTGCGCGATCAGACCGCCGAGGAGCGGACCGGCGAACGCGCCGAGCGCGAGCCCCATCCGGTGGAAGCCGAACACCTCGGCGCGTACCTCGGGCGGGTACATGTCGGGGATGAGCGAGTTGTGCGTCGGTGTGACGACCGCGCGGCCCATGCCCGAGCCCGAGCGGGCGAGCACGAGCATCCACACGCTGACCGCGGCGCCGGTGAAGATGCCGAACACCGCCCACACGGCGGCACCGATCACGGCGATGCGCATGCGCGGGAGCCGGTCGGCGTAATACGCGAGCGGGACCTCGAGCAGCAGGCCTCCGAGCAGGGTGAGCGCGACGATCGACAAGAAGCCCTGGTTCGACAAGTGGAAGTGGTCACGGATGTCGGGCGCGAGCACGCCGAACACGTCGCGATCGAGCTCGTCGAGGGCATTGAGAGCGAAGAGCACGATGAGCGGGTAGAGGGCGTAGCCCGCGGTGATCTCGTCGAAGTACCGGTGTATCCCGCGCGGCTTGTGCACCGCGAGCTTCCCGACATGGAAGAGCACCTTGCGGTCCTTCATCGACGTACTGCTCATGCCCATCATTCGTGGAGCTCCACGAACTCGTCGATCTCCGGTCGTTGCATCGCCTCGGCGACCGCTTCGGCTGCCGGCTCCGGAAGCGGCGCGATGACGCGCGTGTCGGCGAGGAGGCTCGGCACGCGGATGCCGCGCCGGCGCGCGTACCAGCGCAGCGCAGCATCGCGGGCGTCGCCCAGCGCGGCGCCGAGCCCGCCGGGCATGAGGAGCAGTACGAGGAGCATTCCCGCGCCCGTAGAGAGGAAGCCCCACTCGGGCGGGAGCCAGTACTGCGCGCCGTACACGTAGACCGCACCGATCACGGCACCGCCGATCGAACCGAGTCCGCCGACGACCACCATCGCGAACACCTGGAGTCCGGCGGCAGGATCGAACAGGGTGACGCTGATCGACTGTTGCTGGATTTGGAACAGCGCGCCGGCCATGCCGGTGACGAATCCGGAGATGGTGAACGCGAGCAGCAACGTGCGCCGAGTGTTCACGCTGTACGACTCGGCGGCGCGCTCGTTGTCGCGGACGCCGATGAGGACCCGGCCGGTGCGGCTCGATCGCATTCCCCGCGCCGCGTACACGACGATGCCGAGAACGACGAGCGTCATCCAGTAGAAGCGCGTCTCGGACTCGAGGCTCACGAAGTTGTGGCCCGCGATCGACAACACTGACGGGCGGGGGAGTTGATTGCCGTCCTGGAACCACTGCGGGAGCCAATGCTGTAGCGGTGAATAGCCGCTGTTCAGAAGGTACTTCGACGTCACGAGCGCGAACGCGAGCGACATGACCGCGAAGGTGAGGCCGCGCACGCGGAGAGTCGGCATGCCGATCGCGGCGGTCACCAGCGCGCCCACGATCCCGCCGATGAGCATGGCGACAACGGTGCCGCCGATCACGGGATCGGTGAAGTTGGTGCAGAACCAACCGGCGGCCGCGCCCGCGACGCCGGCCACGGCCATTTGCCCGAGGCTCACCTGACCGGCCCATCCGGTGAGCATGACGAGGCCGATGCCGATCATCCCGTAGATGCCCATCGTCGCGATCTGCGAGATGCGGTTCGCCGGTAAGAAGACCGGCACCGCCGCGATCGCGGCGAGCACGAGGGTTGCCAGTGCGACCTGGACCGCGATGACGGCCGGTTCCCGCCGCAGCTCGGTCGGGATGGGTCGGATCTCGCGCGTCGACTGCCAGGTCGAGGTCGCCGCGCTGCGCAGACGACCGCCGCGGTCGCTGCGTTGGGTGATCAACGCGACCGCGATGATCAAGGTGATCACGACCGGGCGGGCCGCGTCGTTGTCCCAGCGGTAGAACACCGCCTCGGACACGATGCCGAGCCCGACCGAGGCGAACACCGTCGTCGGGAGTCGTTCCATCCGTCCGATGACCGCCGCGCCGAGCGCCGCGAGGAGCACGCTCGCATCGAGCGCCTGCGAGACCGAAGCGCCGATGACACCGTTGCGCAGGAAGAGCGTCACGTACGCGAGCACCCCGACGATCGCCCACAGCACGCTCTGCAGCCGTCGCACCGGAATTCCGAGCAGCGCGGCGCGATCTGCGCTCTCGGCCGTAGCACGGAGCGCGGTGCCGACCGCCGAGAACCGGAAGAAGGCGACGAGTCCGGCGAGCACGATCGGGACGACGATGAGCACGAGGATCTCGTTGCCGCCGAAGTTCGTGACGCCCACATGGAACGACCACGACAGCTCGTTCGGCAGCTTGAAGTCGTTCGACCTGCCGATCCAGCGCGGCAGGAACAACGTGACGCCCAGGAGGATCTGCGCGATGCCGATCGTCGCGACCGTGGCGATGAGCCTCGGCGCGCGAAAGAAGCGACGAAGGAACAAGAACTCGACGAGCACGCCCAGCAGGATTGCACCGGCGAGACCGGTTCCGGCCGCGAGGAAATAGTTCCAGTGGCGCGCCACGATCAGCAGCAGTGCCAAGTTCGCCGGGAGCGCGCCCAGCTCGGCCTGCGCGAAGTTCACGATGCGATTCGCGCGGTAGACGATCACGATGCCGGCCGCGAGCAGGCTCGTGAGCAGCCCGGCGATGACACCTTCGAGCACGAAGCTCATGGGCGGGTGCCACATGGCGTCGGCGAGCGCGTACATCAAGAGCAGAGGAACTGCGGGAATCATCGCCGCGCGTCCGCGGAAGTCGCGCACGACGTACGGGATCGCGGCGAGCGCGAGGGCCACGATGCCGACGGGGGAGATCGCGCGGCTCGTGGGTTGCGACGCCACGCTGATGACCGCGACGACCGCGACGGCCGCGAGGGCCCGGGACGCGAGCGAGTTCAGCGGGGCGCCGACCTCGCGCCGGCCGAGGGCGAGCGTCATGCGCGGGCCGCCCGGAGATGGAGGACGATCGAGTCGGTCACGCGCCGGATTGCGGTCTCGTCGTCGATGTCGTAGCGCTCGCGCAGGGTTTCCCACGCGTCGGGCCCGGTGAGCACGTCGAGCACCGCGAGGGTGCTCGTCCGCGGCGCGGGACTGAGGGTGTGGAGCTCCTTGGCGAAGAGCCGTTCGAGATCGGCGCGGGATCGGGTCTGGGCCTCGCGCAAGATCCGGGCAAGGGTGGGGGAGAACGCGGCGTGCAGCCGGGTCGCGCGGGCGACCGCGCCGGCCTGCGCATAGAGACGGATCCGCTGCCGCACGAGCGCGTCGGCGCGTTGCGACAGTGCGCCGGTCGCCGGCGCCGGGGCGAGCAACGGGGCGATGCGGGTGAAATGTCGTTTGGCGGCGACGCAGAAGAGATCCTCCAGGTCGTCGAAGTGCACGTAGACGGAGCGGACCGACACCCGGGCCCGTTCCGCGATCTCCCGCGCGGTCGGGCGCAGCCGGCCGTCGGCGAGCAGGTCGAGCAGCGCGTCGGCAATGGCGTCGCGGGTCTTCGCCGAACGGGCGGCGCGGCCGTCGACTGCCGGCCCTTCCACCACGACTGGCTGCGGCCCGTTCACGAAGGCGCAATGTACGGATGGTGCACGAGGTGTGCAAGATCGTCGAAGAATCGCCCGGACGGGCGGCCCGGCGCTCAGTATCTTGGATCCGATGCCGCACCCGGACGTCTCGTTCGAACGCGCGCGCCTGGATTTCGCCCAATCGTGTCTCGAAGCCATGCGCCGGCGGACGGCGGAGAAGGTTGCCAACGAAGACATCCTTGCCGCCAACGAGGCCGATGCGGACGCGGTGCGCTGGCAGTTGCAGCGCCGGCTCGCGTCGCTCGACGACGAGGTCGCGGTCTTGTGCTTCGGTCGTATCGACGAGGAATCGGGCGAGCGCTGGTACGTCGGCCGCCGCCACATCGAAGACGGAGACGGCGTTCCCGTTGTCGTCGACTGGCGGGCGGGCGTCGCGACACCGTTCTACCGGGCCACGCTCGCCGACCCGTTCGGCCTCGACCGGCGTCGCCGCTTCGTGTTCAGCGCGCGCGAGCTCACCGACGTCTTCGAGGAAGACTTCACCGATCCCGACTCGCTCGCGGGCTCGGGTGGAGTGCCCGATCCGCTGCTCGCCGAGCTCGGGCGCGCGCGCACGGGCCAGATGCGCGACATCGTCGCGACCATCCAGGCCGAGCAGGACGCGATCATCCGCGCGCCGATCGAGACGTGCCTGGTTGTGCAAGGTGGTCCGGGAACGGGGAAGACCGCGGTCGGGCTGCATCGCGCCGCGTTCCTGCTGTACGAGCACCGCGCCCGGCTCGCGCGTGAAGGCGTGTTGGTCGTCGGGCCGAACCCGGTCTTCCTGCGCTACATCTCGCAGGTCTTGCCGTCACTGGGTGAGACGTCGGCGACGCAGACCACGGTCGACGGTCTGCTCGCGCTGCGCTTCCGCGTCGTGTCCGAGGATGCGCGGCCGGTCGCGGCGATCAAGGGCGACGCGCGTCTCGCGGACGTGATCGCACGGGGCGCCGCCGATGCGGTGCGCGTGCCGGCCGACGGGCTGACCGTGCGGTTCCGTACGCGTCGATTGACGCTCGAAGCCCACGACGTGCGCGAGATCGTCGACGAGGCCCGGCGGCGCGACGCGCCGTTCGCGACCCAACGCGAGCGGTTCCGGAAGTCGCTGGTGCGGCGCGCGTACGACCGCTACACGGGCGGTGTCGCGATCGAGCTCGACGAGAACGATTTCGGCGCGGCGCTGCTCGCCGACGCGGAGTCGCGCAAGGCGATCGACGCGTGCTGGCGCAGCGTGAGCCCCGTCGGGCTCGTGCGCTCGTTGCTCACCCAACGCGCGTTCCTGGCGCGCGCCGCGGCCGGTGTGCTGTCGGACGACGAGCAGCGCGCGATCTTGCGACCGCGTGATCGCGCCGACGCGTGGACGGCCGACGACCTTCCTCTCATCGACGAGGCCGAGGCGTTCGTCCGGGGCGCACCGCGGCGCTTCGGGCACGTGGTGGTCGACGAGGCGCAGGACCTCTCGCCGATGCAGCTGCGGATGCTGGCGCGGCGGGCGCAGCGGCATTCGATGACCGTGCTCGGTGATCTCGCGCAGGCGACCGGTCCCGCGTCCCCTTCGACCTGGGAAGCGACGCTCCGGCATCTCGGGCGGCCGGTCAACGCGCAGCCGGCGGAGCTCACGATGGGCTACCGGCTTCCGGGGTCGTTTCTCGCGCTGGCCAACCGGCTGCTCCCGACCGCGGCGCCCGGCGTCGCGGCCTCGCGGTCGGTGCGCGCCGACGGTGATCCTCCCGACACGCACGAGTTCGCGCCCGAACAACTCGTGCCCGCGATCGCCGAGCACGCGCTTGCCCTCGCGAAGGAGTTCGGCACCGTCGCGGTCATCGCGGGCGACGGCCGCGTCGACGCACTTCGGCGCGCGATCGAAGATCGCGGTGTCGTGCTCGCGGAACCGGGTGAGGTCGACCCCGACCGGCCGCTCGTGGTGTTGGCGGCCCGCCTCGCAAAGGGCCTCGAGTTCGACGCGGTGATCGTCGCGGAGCCGGCCGAGATCGCAGAAGAGGGGCCGCACGGTGTACGGCTCCTCTTCGTGGCCTTGACTCGGGCAGTCCAGCACCTCGCGCTCGCGCACGCGCGGCCGCTGCCGGCCGTGCTCGTAGATGCCGCCGCGGACGAGGACGCGTAGGCTTCGCCTCGATGCCGGACCCGGATTCTGTGCACATCTCGACCCGCAGCGGCGAAGTGCGCGTGCTGACCGAAGAGGGAGCCGACCTCTCAGTCGAAGGGGGCACGATCGAGCACCACGACGACGGCACGATCCACATCCGCCGCGCGCCGACGTCCAGCTCGATCGAGGTGCGGTGCGCGCCCGGCACCGACATGACGGTCGGGACGGTCTCGGGGAAGGTCGAGCTCCTCGGTTCCCTCGGCGCGGTACGCGTCGCGACGGTGAGCGGGAAGATCCGGGTCGTCGAGGCGACTCGCGTCGACGTACGTACGAAATCCGGAAAGATCGACATCGGAACGTGTTCCGGCGAGTGCCGGATCATGACGAAGAGCGCGAGCGTGCACGTGGGAAGCGCGGGCCGCGCGATGGTGGCCGCGATCTCCGGCGTCGTGCTCTTGGAGAACGTCGGCGCGGCCGAGGTGAAGACCGTCAGCGGCAAGGTGTTGCTCGCCGTCGCGCCGAACGCGGGGCCGGTGTCGGTGCACACCGTGTCGGGCAAGGTCGAGGTGCGGGTCCCGGCCGCGAGCAGACCGGCCACCCGGCTGCGTTCGATCAGCGGAAAGGTCCAGTGCGACTGCGCGACGGGTGACGACGGTGAGATCGCGGTCAAGAGTGTGAGCGGCGCGATCCGCGTGTCGAGCTCCTGATGGCCGAGCACGGAGCCATCGTCTTCACCGACATCGTCGGCTTCACGGCGCTCACGGATACGCACGGAGACGACATTGCGCTCCTGCTCCTCGAGCGCCAGGAGCAGATGGTGCGGGCCGCGCTTCCCGCGACCGCGCGCGTCGTGAAGGAGCTCGGCGACGGACTCCTGCTCTGGTTCGACGATCCGCGCGAGGCGATCGATACGTGCTTGCGACTGCAGAGTGATTTCGATGCCGTGAACGAAGCCGCCGACAACGGCCCCGCGCGCGCGGCCGGTTCGGCCACCGAGATCGGCGACGTTCCTCTCTGGGTTCGCATGGGAGTGCACTGGGGTTGTCCGCGGCGGCGCGGCGACGACATCGTGGGTCGCGACGTCAACCTCGCCGCTCGCATCGTCGATCTCGCCGGGCCGGGTGAGGTGCTCTGCTCGGAGGCGACGGCCGACGTCATCGGCGCGCGTCCGGGCGTGGGCTTCGAACCGCTCGGTCCGGTCTTCGTCCGCGGCATCGCCGAGCCCGTGCCGATCGTGCGGGTCCTGGCCGCGGACTACGGCGAGCTCGCCGACGGCCTCGCTAGAGATACAACTTCTCGGTGATCTCGGGCTGGTGGGCCGCGGTCGGCGGCGGAGGCGCAGCGGCGGTTGGTGTCGCGGCGCGCTCGGTGCGTCCGGCGCGCGGCCACACGATCGCGCCGGCGACGATCGCGAGCCCCGCGATCACGAGCCCGACCGCCGACGGCAGCACGCGGTTGCCGTAGGTCCTCAGCAACGCCGCCGCGATTCCGGGCGCGTCGCCCGACGCGTGCGCGAGGACGCGCGGCAGCACGGCGAACACGATCAGCGGCGTGATCGCGAGGTACGCGGTCCGGCGTCCGACCCGCGCGATCGATCGCCGGTCGTGCTGCAGCAGAAGCGACGCAGTGATCAACAAGAGCGCGGCGATGATGCCGAGCAACGCCACGCCGGCCGCCGTCGTCCGCGGATCGTGGAGGTGCGGGAGGTTGTCGGCCTTGACGCGCACGTCGAGCGGAGGCAGACGCTCTACCTGCGCGGCGAGTCGTGGATCGCCGGGCGCGAGCGCGTCGTGCAGGGCATCGTTGAGCGCGCGCCCGTCGACCGCGAACCTCGCGCTATCGCCATCGGTCAAGATCGTCTGCTGGATGTGCACGACGGTGTCGGCGAACGCGTTCGTCACCCGCGGATCGCGCAACGCAGCCGCAACGGCGGGACGGACCCGTGGGTTCTTCGCCGCCGCGGGGAGTTTCCGGTTGAGGTCCCTCGTCAGATCGTCGGTGAGCCCGCGCCGTACCGCGGGCGTTTCCAAGAGCGCGTGCGCGGCGGCGCGGGTCGAGTTGGGGTCGAGGACCACATGGGACACCAGCCAGGCGTCGTAGCCGATCCACGCCGCGAGGAACCCCACCACGAGCAGCGCCCGCGCACCCATGTTGGATCCCATCGAGGTTCTGTCGGCGCCGCGGTGCCTCACCTCGAGGGTCAGCCGGCTTGCCGGGCCACCGCGGCCGCCGCGGCGAGTGCCCGCTTCGGGTCGAGGAACCGGCCCTTCACGCCGCCTGCTCCCTTGCGTCGGGCCGGCTGCAGGTCGTCGTTCAGCTCGTAGACCAACGGCTCGCCGGTCGGCAGGTTCAGCTCGACGACCGCTTCGGGCGTCAGCCCGTCGAGATGCTTGACGAGGGCGCGCAACGAGTTGCCGTGCGCGGCGACGAGCACAGTCGCGCCGGAGCGGAGGTCGGGCACGATCGCGTCGTACCACCACGGCAGCATCCGCTCGAGCACGTCCTTCAGGCATTCGGCGCGCGGCAGCAGGTCGCGCGGCAGCGCCGCGTACCGCTCGTCGTAGCCCCAGCGCTTCGCGTTCTTGGCGAGGGTCGGGTCGAGATCGGGCGGCCGTTGGTCGTAGGAACGACGCCAGACCTTCACTTTGGCCGCGCCGAACTGCGCGGTCGTCTCGCGCTTGTTCCGCCCCTGTAGATCTCCGTAGTGCCGCTCGTTCAATCGCCACGAGCGGCGCACCGGGATCCATTTCCGTGCGCACTCGTCGAGCGCGAGCTCGGCGGTGCGGATCGCGCGCACCTGGACCGACGTGTGGACGACGTCGGGCCGAACCTCCGCGTGTGCGAGGTCGCGCCCGCCGCGGCGCGCCTCGTCGCGACCCAGCTCGGTCAGGTCGACGTCGACCCAACCGGTGAACAGGTTCTTCAGATTCCACTCGCTTTGCCCATGGCGCAGTAGGACGAGCGTGTACGGCACGGGAAGCATTCTGCCCGACCGGTAGTGTCCGGCCCCGACATGGGCATCGAGGAATGACCGACCTCCACGTAGTGACCTTGTGCACCGGGAACGCCGCTCGTTCCGTGATGGCGGGCGCGGTCCTGCGCGAGCACGTGCCGGGTCTGCTCGTCACGACGTCGGGGACGCACGTCATCGAGGGCATGCCGATGAGCTGGCGAACGCGCGATGCCATCGCCTCGCTCGGCCTGCCGATCCCCGACCACCGGAGCCGTCAGGCGACGGTGCGGGAGCTCGATTCGGCCGACCTGGTGATCGCGTTGGCACGTGAGCACGTGTTGTGGATGCGGCGCGTGCACCCGAAGGCGGCGCCGCGTACGGCGACGCTCAAGCGCCTGGCGCGCGACCTCGTCGACGACGGCACGCCGCTTGCCGATCGACTGGCCCGGATGCGCTTGCACGAAGTGGAGCTCGAACCGACCGAGGACGTGCTCGACCCTGCGGGCGGCGATCTCGACGTGTTCCTCGACTGCGCGCAAGAGATCGCCGAGCTTCTGCACGCCGTGATTCCCCGGCTATAGGGTTTCTCGAGTGCCGTCGGTCGGTGTTCCCGAGGAAATAGCTCGCGTCGAGGCGTCGTTGCTCGCCGAGGGAGCACCCTTCGAGCTCGTCGAGGTCCAGGTCGACGGCGTGACGATCCGCTCGTTCAAGAACCGCATCCGCACTTTGCGCGATCTGTTGTTGAAGTCGGTCGACTTCGGTGACAACACGTACATGCTGGCGACCGACGGCGTGGACGAACGCCGGCTCGGCTACGCGGAGCACGCGCGCCTCGTCGCCTCGGTCGCGACGGCGTTGCGCGATCGCTTCGACGTGCAGCCGGGCGACCGCGTCGCGATCCTCGGCGCGAACTGTCCCGAGTGGGTGATCTCGTTCTGGGCGGCGATCAGTCTCGGAGCGGTCGCGGTGGGGCTGAACGGGTGGTCGACCGCGTCGGAGATTCGCTACTTCCTCGACGACTGCGAGCCGAAGCTGCTCGTCGCCGACCGCAAGCGCATGGAGCGTCTGGCCGGCGAAGACCTCGGCGTGCCCGTCGTCGTGATCGAGGACGACTTCGCCGAGCTCGAGGCGTACGCCCCCGACGCCCGGTTCGCCGATGCCCCGTTCGCCGACGTGCAGGTGGAGGAGGACGATCCGGCGATCATCCTCTACACGTCGGGAACGACCGGCCGGCCGAAGGGCGCGATCAACACGCATCGCAACGTCGCGTCGTACCTGATGCTCAACTTCTACAACGGCGCCAAGGCCGCGATGCTGGCGCCGCCGCCCGGCCCCGACGATCCGCCGCCGCTGGCGCCCTGTCAGCTCGTGTCGAGCCCGCTGTTCCACGTGTCGGGTCTGCACAGCGCGGCCGTCATGATGCTCGCGGTCGGGCTGAAGAGCGTGTGGCTCATGGGACGCTTCGATCCCGCGGTCGCGATGCAGGTGATCGAGCGCGAGCACTGCACCGGTTGGTCGTTCACCGAGACCGTGCTGCACCGCATGGTGAACCACCCCGATACCGCCAAGTACGACCTCTCGAGCATCAAGGTGGTGGGTGGCGGCGGATCGCCGGTCGCGCCGTCGCTGATCGAGCGGACCCGCCGCGTGTTCCCGAACGCGCGGGAGAGCGTGGGTATCGGTTACGGCCAGACCGAATGTGCGGCGCTCGCGACGTTGAACAACGGCCAGGAGCTGATCGACTTCCCGATGTCGGTCGGGCGACCCCTTCCGACCGTCGAGCTCGAGATCCGCGATCCGCTCGGTGTCGCGGTGCCCGAAGGTGTCGACGGCGAGGTCTGCATTCGCGGGCCGATGGTGATGCCTGGCTACTGGCGCCGCCCGGAGGCCACCGCGGAAACGATCGCGCCGGGGCGGTGGTTGCGCACCGGCGACATCGGACGCATGCAAGGCGGCCGGCTCTACCTCTCGTCGCGCAAGCGCGACCTGATCTTCCGGGGCGGCGAGAACGTCTACCCCGTCGAGATCGAAAAGCGCGTCGAGGACCATCCCGACGTCGAGGAGTGCGCGGTCATCGGCGTCGACCATCCCGAGCTGGGCCAGACGGTGAAGGCCGTGCTCGTGCCCAGGCCGGGGCGCACCATCGATGTCGAGTCGGTGCGCGCGTGGTGCGCGACGGAGCTCGCCTACTACAAGGTGCCCGAAGAGTGGGAGGTGCGCAGCGACTCCTTGCCGCGCAACGCGGCGGGCAAGATCTTGAAGGACGTGCTGCGTGACGCGCGCGCCGACACGGGGTTCGTCGAGGAGTAGCTGATGGCGCTCGACCTGCAGGCACTCGTCGCGCCGGAGCACACCGCGCTCGTGCTACAAGAGGTGCAGAACGGTGTGATTGGCTCACCGTCGGTGTTGCCCGCTCTCGCTGAGGCGGCCGCGGCGGTCGATCTCGTCGGCAACTGCGCGCGGCTCGCGCACGCGGCCCGGGCGGTCGGGGTCACCGTGTTGCACTGCACCGCCGAGACCCGTGACGACGGTCGGGGCGCCAATACGAACGCTCGGCTCTTCGCCGGAGTAAAGAAGTCTGCCGTTCGACTCTCGCCGGGGACACCCGAGGTTCAGGTGCCGGAGGAGATCGGCGTCGACCCGCGCGACCTGGTGTTGCCGCGCTATCACGGCATCGGTCCGATGACCGGCACCCAACTCGACTCCATACTGAGGAACCTCGGCGCGACGACGATCGTCGGCGTCGGCGTGTCGGTGAACATCGGGATGACGAACCTCGCGTTCGACGCGGTCAACCGCGGCTACCAGATGGTGATGCCGCGCGATGCCATGGCCGGCGTCCCGGCCGAGTACGCACAAGCGGTTGTCGACAACACACTTGCGCTCGTCGCCACGATCACGACGACCGACGAGATCGTGGCGGCATGGCGCCGGCAATGAGCCGGAGGCCTTGGGGCCGGCCGAATCGCCGCATGTAGCCTGCACCCCATGGCGCCGCAGATCCCTCGCATCATCTCCGTCGACGATCACGTGATCGAGCCGCCGAACGTCTGGCAGGACCGCCTACCCGAGAAGTACAAGGCGATCGGGCCGCGCATCGTTCGCCGCAAGGTGAAGAACATGAAGTTCGTCGGGGGCGTGTTCAGCTACGACGAGGCCGGCGACAACGAAGACGGACTGTGGTGCGACTGGTGGCTCATCGAAGACCTCCAGTACCCGCTCACCCGATTGTCGGCGGCGGCCGGTTACCCGCGTGACGAGATCACTGTCAGCCCGATCACGATGGACGACATGCGCAAGGGCTGCTGGGACCAAAAGGCGCGCCTCGAAGACCTGGATGTGAACCACGTCGAGGCGTCGCTCGCGTTCCCGAGCTTCCCGCGCTTTTGCGGGCAGACCTTCACGGAGCGCAAGGACCGGGTGCTCGGCGATCTCTGCGTCAAGGCCTACAACGACTGGATGGTCGAAGAATGGTGCGCCGGCACGAACGGGCGTCTCATCCCCCTCGTCATCGTGCAGCTGTGGGACCCGAACCTCGCGGCCGCGGAGATCAGGCGCAACGCGGCGCGCGGAAACCACGCGGTGACGTTCTCGGAGATCCCGGCGTTCCTCGGACTGCCGTCGATGCACGACGCGGGCGGCTTCTGGGATCCGTTCCTCGCCGCGTGCGAAGAGACCGACACGGTGGTGTGCATGCACATCGGCTCCTCGTCGAAGATGCCGTCGACGTCGGCCGACGCGCCCGCGGCGGTCGGGAGCACGCTCACCTACATGAACGCGGCGATGTCGCTCACCGACTGGTTGATGTCGGGCCTGTTCGAGAAGTTCCCGCGGCTGAAGATCGCGTACAGCGAGGGTCAGATCGGTTGGATCCCCTACGTGCTCGAGCGCGCCGACAAGGTGTGGGCGGACAACCGCGGCTGGGGCGGGGTCGCCGACAAGGTCATGCGCCCGCCTTCGGAGTACTACTACGAGCACGTCTACGGCTGTTTCTTCGACGATCCGCACGGTTTGAAGAACCTCGACGCGGTCGGCGTCGACAACGTCACCTTCGAGACCGACTACCCGCACAGCGACTCCACCTGGCCGCACACGAAGAAGGTCGCGGAGGAGATCATGAAGGATCTCACCCAGGAGCAGGTCGACAAGATCTGCCGCACCAACGCGATCGAGATGCTCCATCTCGAACTCGGCTCCTGACCAGGGCCGCGGCGGTCGGCTGAGGCCCGCCGAAGAGGTCCGCGAAAAGAGAACGCGTTACAGTTCCGGCTCATGACGACACCTCAGCTCTTGGTCGGCGGGGAGTGGATCGACGGTGCTGACGGCGGCTACGACGTCGTGAATCCGGCGACCGAAGAGGTCGTCGGCGTCGCGCCCGAGGCGTCCGAGCGCCAGGCGCTCGACGCGGCTCGCGCGGCCCAGGAGGCCTTCCCGGCGTGGTCGCAGACTTCGCCCGACGTGCGCGCCGAGCTGCTGCAGAAGACCGCCGATGCGATGCGCGACCAGTTCGACACCTTGCTGCCGCTCGTGATCGCGGAGACCGGTTGCACGGCGACGGTCGGCAAGCAGATGCAGGTTCCGCAGGCCCGCGTTCGCTTCGAGACGTACGCGCGGCTCGCGCACGAATCGCCGGTGATCCCGCTCGCGCCGATGGAGATGCCCGCGACCGCGCTGGCGCCGGGCGGGTTGATGGGTGCGATCGCGCGGCGCCAGCCCGTCGGTGCCGTCGCCGCGATCACCCCGTACAACTTCCCGGTCGTGAACATGGCCGGCAAGCTCGGGCCCGCGCTCGCAATGGGCAACACGGTCGTGGTGCGGCCCGCCTCGCAGAACCCGCTCGCGGTCATCGAGCTCGTGCGCATCATGCACGACGTCGGCTTCCCGCCGGGTGTCGTCAACGTCGTGACCGGCTCGACTCCCGTCACCGGTGAAGCGCTGGTCGCGACGCGCGACATCGACATGGTGTCGTTCACCGGTTCGACCGGAGTCGGGACGCGGATCGGCGAGGTCGGTGGTCGCACGATGAAGCGCCTGCTGCTCGAACTGGGCGGCAAGGGTGGCGCGCTCGTCTTCGACGACGCGAATCTCAAGACCGCGATCGGGATGATCGGCTCTACGTGGACGTTCCACTCGGGTCAGATCTGCACCGCACCGACGCGCGCCATCGTGCAGCGCGGTGTCTACGAACAGGTCGTCGCCGGCCTCACGAAGATGGCCAACATGCTGAAGGTGGGCGACCCGTACGAGCCCGACACCGTCCTCGGACCGGTGATCACGGCCGCGCACCGCGATCGCGTCGAGAGCTACGTCGAGGCGGGCCGCCGCGAAGGCGCGGAGGTCGTCGCGGGCGGCCAGAGGCCGGAGAAGCCCGAAACCGGTTACTACGTCGCGCCCACGTTGCTCGCCGGCTGCCGGCTCGACATGAAGGTCGTGCAGGAAGAGATCTTCGGGCCGGTGATCGTCGTGCTGCCGTTCGACGACGAGGACGAAGGCATCGCGCTCATGAACGGAACCGACTTCGGCCTCTACGACTACGTGTTCAGCACCGACACGAACAAGGCGTTCCGAGCGAGCAAGCGGTTGCGCGCCGGGAACATCGGGATCAACACGACCCAGCGCAACCACAACACCCCGTTCGGCGGCACCAAGTTCAGCGGGGTCGGCCGCGACGGCGGCATGTTCGGCCTCCACGCGTACACCGATCTCCAGTCGGTCGTGTGGCCCGGGTGATCGGGCCCGGATGACGGGAACGGTCTCGGTCGTACCCGACGGCGTCCTCGCCTACGGCATGCAGCTCCCGGTGCAGGCGCTTTCAGTGCGCGTGTCGATGCCCTGGGAGCAGGACGCAACGGTCGACGACATGGTCCGCGTCGCACGAGCGTGCGACGCCGCCGGATTCCTCTACGTCGCCGTGTGCCATCACGTCGCCATCCCGCGCGAACCCGCGGAGATGATGTCGACGCAGTGGTTCGACCCGATCGCGACGCTCGCCTACCTCGCGGCGCACACCACGCGCACGCGGTTGATGTCGAACGTCTTCATCGCCGCCTACCAAGCGCCGCTCACCACCGCGAAGGCGTTCGCCACGCTCGACGTCTTGTCGAACGGACGCGCGATCGTCGGCATCGGCGCGGGACACGTGGAAGGTGAGTTCGACGCGCTCGGGGTCTCGTTCGCGAAGCGCGGCGAGCTCACCGATCACGCGCTGGCGACGATCGCCGCGGCGCTCACCGAGGAGTGGACCGGGCCCGACTCGACCGGCGAGGTCGGGCAGCGGCCGCGTCCGGTGCAACAACCGCATCCGCCGATCTGGATCGGCGGCTCGGGCAAGCCCGCGCTCCGCCGGGTCGCGACGATGGCCGACGGCTGGATCCCCCAGGCGACGCCGCTCGACCAGCTCCCCGCCGACATCGCGACGATCCTGCGCGAGCGCGATCGCGTGCGGCCGGGTGCGGTTCCGGAGATCGGCTACCACCTCGTCGCGCACGTGGGTGAGCCGACGTGGGACCTGCCGAAGGGTGTGATGCACGGCTCGCCCGATCGCATCGCGGAGTTCGCGAACACACGGCTCGGTGCGATCGGCGTCTCCCATCTCCAGGTTCGCCTGTTCGCCCGCGACGCCAACGAGCACTGCGACCAGATCGCAGCGTTCGGCGCCGAGGTCGGGCCCCATCTCGTACGCGCTCCTCTCGCCTGAAGGAGGGTTTCCATGGCGTTCCTCTCGATGCGGCACGACTTCCGCGCCCCGGCGTTCGCGCCCGAGTCGTTGCCGGAGATCTACGCGACCGCGCTCGAGCAGTTCGCGTGGGCCGACGGCCACGGCTTCGACTCGCTCGTGCTCTCCGAGCATCACGGCGTCGACGACGGCTGGCTTCCCGCCCCGCTCACGATGGCGGCCGCGGTGCTCGCGCGCACCGCGAACGCCCGGCTCATGATCAGTGCCGCGATCCTGCCGCTGCACGATCCGATCCGCGTCGCCGAGCAGATCGCGGTGCTCGACAATGCGTTCCCCGGAAGGATGTGGGTCGTGTTCGGCGCCGGCTACCGCGTCGAAGAGTTCGACATGGCGGGCTTGGAGCACGCGGCGCGCGGTCGCATCCTCGAAGAGCACGTCGGCGTCGTGCTCGAGGCACTGTCGGGGGAGTCTTTCGAATGGCGTGGACGCGAGGTGCGGGTCACGCCGAAGCCCGTCACCGATCCGCGCCGGATGCTGTTCGTCGGCGGCGGTGTGCCCGCGGCCGCGCGGCGCGCGGCGCGGTTGCGGCTCGCGATGTTCCCGATGAACTCGGACGCCTCGGTGCGCGACGCGTACTTCGAAGAGGCGCGCAAGATCGGCTTCGACCGCGGTTTTGTGCTGCAACCCGTCGGTCCCACTTTCGTGCACGTGGCCGACGATCCCGAGCGCGCGTGGGCGGAGATCGGGAAGTACGTGCTCTACGAGGCGCAGACCTACGCGTCGTTCCAGACGCCGGGACAGCACTCGACGCCCGGCATCCACGCGACCTCGGTCGACGACCTGAAGGCCTCCCCCCAATACGTCGTCGGCACACCGGAAGACGTGTTGGCCCGCCTTCGAGAGGTGCCCGCCCAGGGCGGCATCGTCTTCAACCCGCTCGCGGGCGGCCTTCCCGCCGCGCTCGCCTGGTCGAGCCTGGAGCTGTTCGCGGCAAAGGTCCTTCCGGGCTTGCGACCCCTTGCATCCGGGTAGGCACGCCACTGGTCAAGGGCAGATTTTCGGCGTACCGTCGGCGGACTAGCCCTCCCCAGGAGGTCCGGCATTGGCTCGCTACCGCAATTTCGACAGCGCTATGGGCGCAGGTACGGACACGCAGGATCTGTTACCGACACTCGACGACGTGCGTCTGCGTCGAGCCGGCCTGAAGGCGGCACTCAGCGGCCTCGAGCTCGCGCTCGCCGCGCCGTTCGCGAATCGGGCCGAGTGGGTGATGCACGTACGCGAGTCGTTGAACATCGTCCACGAGGTGTGGACGCGCCACATCGTCGAGACCGAGGCGCCGGGCGCGTTCCTCGACGAGCTGGTCACCGAGGCCCCGCGGCTCTCTACTCCGGCCTCCCGTCTGCGCCGCGAGCACAGCGACATCCTCGCAACCATCGTGCGCGCGGAGAAGCGTCTCGTGACGCCCGCGACCGAAGACGATGCCTACGTCTCCTGGGCCGAGGATCTGCGCGTCGAGCTCACGTCGCTGCTCGCGGCACTGGCGCGGCACCGCCAGCGCGGCGCCGATCTGGTGTACGAGGCGTACGCGGTCGACCTCGGCGGCGGCTAGCCGGACAGCTCGCCATCTAGTTCCCGTCGCCGCCTTCGTCGTCTTCGTAGAGGGCCTCGCCGCGGCGTAGGCGCGCGGCGATGCGGACGACGGTCGGGAGCTCGCGGCGCGTCGGTGTGTGCGCGGCGAGGAAGCGCGCGATGCCGACGAGGATCAGCGCCGACTCTTCGGAGCCCTCGGGCCACGCGGTCGCCTGGCGCACGCCGGCTTCGACGGTCTGGAACCAGTGGAACCCGGCGTCCTCGACGAGCAGCGCGTGACCGAGCGCGGCGATCAACTCAGCTCGGGAACCGCCCGCCTTCAAGAAGCCATAGGCCTCGTTCGCGGCCTCGTCGATCATTCCCTGGGCGTCGAAGCAGCGGTTCATCGCCTCGATGCTGCCGTGCGTCGTCTGCGGCAGGCGCGCCGGTGGGACGTTGAGGAAGCGGTCGAGATAGATGCGCAGCGCCGCGTGCACGGCCGCTCGCCGCAGCTCCGGCGTGGGATTGCGGCGCAGCGCCTGGTGCAGTGCGTTCGCGGCCGTGAAGGAGTGGTGCACCGTGTCCCAGTCGGCGTGATCGTTGCGGGTGTGGAAGCGAACGATGCGCAATGCTGCCGCGTACGCGAGCGCGCGTCCCAGCTCTTCATCGGTCGCGCCCGCCAACCACGCGTCGACCAACGCGTCGGCGACCGCGTGGGGCTCGTCGCCGAGAAGCTGCCACCCGATCGCGCCGACGTCGATACCAGCCGCCCGGGCCGGGGCCGGTCCCTGTACCCGGGCCGCGGTCTCGGCGGCCAGCGCGACGAGATCGTGCGGGTGACGCCACTCCGAGAATTCCTCCGAGCGTTGCGCGCGCGTGGTTTGGGAGACGAGCGTCGGGAGAACTTGGCCGGCCGCATCGGATCCCAACAGGTCGAGCGCCTCGAAGGCCTTGTTCGTGAAGTCGATCGTGTGCCCACCGTCGACGAAGACGTGATCGGTGACGGCGGCGAACATCGTTGCCTCGACCGCAGCCAGACGGGAAGGATCGGTGAGCGCGGTCTCGAGCGTGCGCTCGGCGGAATCGCTCGAGCGGGTCTCGACGAAGCGTCGGTACCACCCGGCGAGGCGCGTCATCGGCACCGCCTGCGTCGGCAGGGGACCGACGGGGAAGCGTGGCGCCTGATTGCCGGTGTCGTTCGAGACGAACGCGAGGCCGTGCACGAGCGCGAGCGCGCGGTCGTCGCCGTCGAGGTGGGGGAAGAGGTTCGCCATCGCGACGAGGACGGTGAGGCCCGCGCCCCATCCCGCGCCTCGGTACGTCGTGCCGAAGTCGACCCCGGTCCGCACGATGTCGGCCGGGCTCACGCCCGCGTCGAGCAGACCGAGCACCGACTTGGCGACGACCAGCGTGATCCCTTCCTCGAGGCCGTTGCGCAGGCGCGCCTGCAGATGCCCGATCGGGTCGTCGTCGGCGCGCGGTTCGACGAACACGTCACCGTCGCGCACCGTGGCCTCGAAGCCGCGCGCGTCGTCCGCCCACATGTCGAGCGTGCATCCCGACACGAGATCGAAGCGCGCGTGATGCCAGTGACAGGTCACGAGCCCGGCCTCGACCGTGCCCTGGTGGAGCGGGAAGCCCAAATGCGGGCACCGGTCCTCGATCGCGTACGCGGCGCCGTCGTGCCAGAACACCACGACCGGCACGGAGCCGACCTTGGTGACCAGCCGGCCCGCCTCCTGCAGCTCCGTGAGCGTCCCGGCCCGGGCTGCGAAGACCGGGTTTGCCTGTTCGATCATCCGAAGCCTTTCTGCAAGTGTTCTGTTGCGATAATCTAACTCCCGATGGACGACGTCAAGACGCTCCCGCAGATACCCGCCCGGAACGTCGAACCGGCGAATCTCGAGCAGGCGAATCTCGGCCCCACCAAGCGCCGGATCGTCGAGCGGCTGAAGCGCGCCGACGCGAAGGTGTCCGACCTCGCGCGGGCGCTCGACATGACCGAAGCCGGGGTGCGCCAGCATCTCGACGCGCTTGGCGACCACGGACTCGTAGCGTCGCGCACCGGCCCGGCCGAGGGCCGCGGCCGGCCGCCCACCGTCTGGGCCCTCACCGACCTCGCGCAGGATCTCTTCCCCGATCGCCACGACGACCTGACCGTCGAGTTGATCACCGCAGTGCGAACCGCGCTCGGCGACCAGGGTCTCGCGCGGGTCATCGACGCGCGCGGCGAAGTGCAGCGCGCCGCGTACGCGCGCGCGGTGCCCAAGCGCGGTCCGCTGCGCTCCCGCGTCGAGGCGCTCGCCCGCATTCGCACCGAGGAGGGTTACGTGGCCGAGGTGGCCGACGACCCGGACGACCCCGACGGCCGGGGTGTGCTGCTCATCGAGCACCACTGCCCGATCTGCACCGCGGCCGCCGCGTGTCCGGGCTTGTGCGGCTCGGAGCTCGCGTTGTTCCGTGAGGTGCTCGGTCCGCAGGTGTCGGTCGAGCGCACGCAGCACATCGTCGCCGGCGATCGCCGATGCACGTACCGCATCGAGCCGGTTCGGAAGGCGTCGGCTACGCGCTGACGGGAACCGATGCGCGGGCGCGCGATCGGCGCGCCAGGTAGACGAGCAGCGCGATGCAGAGGAAGCCGTACGAGTCCTTGAGCAACGCGGCGAGCAGACCGGTCTTCAGCTCGTCGTGACCGAAGTAGGGCAGCCGGGCGACGAACAGCGCGGCGACGAGGAAGGCGATCGCGACGTTTGCGCGGTTGCGCCCGGCGCCGATGATCACGGCGATCGCGGGCACGACCCACACGAGGTGGTGGATCCACGAGATCGGCGACACGAGGACGCTCACGAGTCCGGTGATCGCAACCGCGCGGAGCTCGTCGCCGGCCCGGCTCGCTTCCACTGCCGCGCGGAGGCCGAAGACCAGTACCACGACTACGGCCGCGAGCCAGAACACGCGCCATGGCCCGCCGATCGCGCGCTGGAGGATGCCTTCGAGTGACTGGTTCGTGAAGAAGCTGGGACTCGTCGGCTCGAAGATCTTCTTGTGGAAGAAGTCCCACGAGTCGCCGGGCGTCACGACGAAGCCGATGAACGTGAGTGCGCCGAAGGTGGCCGTGGCCACGCCCGCCGCGCGCCGGCGCCCCGAAAACCAAAGGTAGGGAATGAAGATCGCGGGCACGAGCTTCACCGCGGTCGCGAGTCCGATGAGCGCGCCGCGCGGCCAGCGAGGATTTTCGACCATGCAGTCGAAGACGCAACATGCCATCAACGGGATGCCGACCTGTCCGAACCGCAGGTGGTCTTCGACGGGCGAGAGGGCCACGACCGCGGCGAGAGTCAGCACGAGCGCGATCGGAGCGGCGCGGCCGAAGCGGCGGACGAGGGGGGCGAAGCACACGCGGACTACCGCCGCGAGGATGATGACCGTCACCGTGGTCCAGGCGAGATTCGCGGTCTTCTCGGTGACCCACGAGAACGGCGCGGCCAGGAGTGCCGCGAACGGCGGATAGATGAACGGCAGCGGCAGCCGGAGCTGATCGTGCACGTAGGAGCCGAATACGGAATGACCGTGCAGGGCCGCCCGGCCGGCCGCGCGGTAGACGGCGAGATCGGCGAGGTCCCACTTGCGCACGTACGGGTGGAGCATCCACATCGCGCCGAGGACGCCTCCGGCGACGAGCGTCAACGCGCCGAGCGTGAGGATCGCACCGGGGACGTTTTCGGTGCGCGGCCCGCGCGCGCGTTGCGTCTCGACCCGGCTCACGGCCGGTCAGCCTAGGCGTCGAGGTCGCCCGGGTATCGTCTCGGGCGCATGGGCGACGCCGGCCGTATCACCGACGAAGGTGTCGAACGACTCCGCGCTCGCATCGGCATTCCCGAGCCGCACCCGATGCCGCCCCACTACACCCTGCCGACACACGACACGTTTCGAAACGTCGCGGTGGCATACGGCGACGACAACCCGTTGTGGTGCGATCCCGGGTACGGACCGAAGACGCGGTGGGAGCAGTCGATCGCGTCGCCGGCACTCGTCGGCGGCGACACGCTGATCGGCGAGGACGAGGTCGACGCGGTCGCGCCCGAGCATGCGGAGCTCATGAAGGGTGACCCGCTGCGAGGCGTGCACGCGTTCTACGCGGCGAGCGCGCGCGAGTGGTGGTCGCCGTTGTTCCCGTTGCGCCGCACGTTTCGCCGTAACGCGCTCGTGGCCGCGCTCGACAAGGAAAGCGAGTTCGCCGGCCGCGCCATCCACGAGTGGACCGCCCAGGTCTTTCGCGACGAGAACGGCGCGCTGCTGTCGGGTCAGTACCGGCTGATGGTGCGGACCGAACGGGAGAAGGCCCGCGCCAAGAAGAAGTACGACGCGATCACGATCGATCCGTACACCGACGAGCAGATCGCCGACGTCGACGCCCAGTACGCGCGCGAGCGCCCGCGGGGTGCCGAACCGCGTTGGTTCGAGGACGTGCACGAGGGCGACGAGGTCGGGCCGATGGTGAAGGGTCCGCTCACGGTCACCGACATCGTCTGTTGGCACGCGGGTATGGGCATGGGGTTGTACGGCGTCAAGCCGTTGCGTTTGGGCCACGACAACCGGATGCGTATCCCGCGCTTCTTCCATCGTGACGACCTCAACGTCCCCGATGTCATGCAACGCGTGCACTGGGATCCCGAGTTCGCGCGCCGGTCGGGCAACCCGACGACCTTCGACTACGGCCGCATGCGCGAGACCTGGCTCGTCCACCTCTGCACCGACTGGATGGGCGACGACGCCTGGCTGTGGAAGCTCGACTGCGAGTTCCGGCGCTTCAACTACGTAGGCGACACGCAATGGCTGCGGGGCCGTATCACTCGGGCGTATCTCGCGGCGGGTGATCGTCCCGCCGTCGACATCGAGCTCGAGGCCGTCAACCAGCGGGGCGAGCTCACGACGCCGGGTCATGCCACGATCCTCGTGCCGAGCCGCGTGCGCGGACCGGTGCGGCTGCCCGATCCGCCCGGCGGGGCCTCCGATCTGCAATCCGCGCTGACCGCGATCTCCGAGGAGTTCACGAGCCGATGAGTCTCGACGTGTTGCGCGACGACCGCGGGGCGCTGACCCTGCGGCTGAACCGGCCCGACAAACGAAACGCGATCGACGACGAGACGATGCTCGAGCTGATCGCCGCCATCGAAGGCGCCGGCACCGACGAGAGTGTGCGCGTTGTCGTGCTCGAGGGTGTGGGCGAGGATTTCTGCGCGGGCGCCG
This sequence comes from Actinomycetota bacterium, assembly GCA_003134555.1. Lineage (GTDB taxonomy): Bacteria > Actinomycetota > Acidimicrobiia > IMCC26256 > PALSA-610 > PALSA-610. The sequence goes on along the minus strand of PLBO01000124.1, from coordinate 4,516 downwards.
ACATCGTTGCCCGCAACGAGCGCGCCGATCGCAAGCCGCGCGCGGGCAGTATCCAGCGCCGACTGCCCACCCAGGCGCACCGGCTGATCCCGTTGTTGTGCACCGTGCAGGTCCCCGTGGTCTGCAAGGTGCGCGGTTGGGCCGCCGGCATCGGATTCCAGATCGCACTTGCGGCCGACGTGACGATCGCGGCCGACGACGCGCGCTTCTGGGAGCCGTTCGGCGCGCGCGGCTTCACCCCCGACAGCGGCGCCACCTGGTTGCTGCCCCGACGAGTCGGCGAGGTGCGCGCGCGTGAGCTGCTGCTGCTGGGACGAATGCTGAGCGGCGCGGAGGCAGCCGAGTGGGGTGCGATCCATCGTGCGGTGCCGGGTGCGGAGCTCGACGCGGCCGTCGGTGAGGTCGTCGACCAGCTGGCGAGCGGGCCGACGGTGGCACTCGGGCTCACGAAGTGGCTTCTCAACGCGGGTGCGAGCGCCGAGTTGCAGGCGCAGCTCGCGAACGAGGCGTTCGCGCTGGAGTTGTCGTCGCGCACTGACGACTTCCGGGAGGGCATGGCCGCATTTCGTGAGAAGCGCGCGCCGCGCTTCGAGGGGAGATGAACGTCGGTGCCGACACGCCGGCGGATACGGCCGTCGGCGAGGTGCGGGCGTGGGTCGAAGCGAACGTTCCGTGCGCCTGGATCGACGCGGGCCGGCGCGGCGGCGCGTCGGCGGTACGCGTGGTCCGCACGCGGGCAGAGTACGAAGAGTGGTATCCGGTGTTCGCGGCGTCCGGGCTCGTCGTGCCCACGTGGCCGGTCGCGTACGGCGGACTCGACCTCTCCCCGGAGGTCGCGCGCGCGATCGAGGTCGTGTTGCGGCCGTTCAACCTCGGTCGGCTCAACCCGTTGGGCCTGAACAACACCGCGCCCGCGCTGTACGCGTACGGCTCCGAGGAGCAACGGCGGCGATTTCTGCCGCCGATGGTGCGCAACGAGGAGAAGTGGTGCCAGCTCTTCAGCGAGCCGGGCGCGGGATCGGATCTCGCGTCGCTCGCGACGCGGGCCGAGCGCGACGGCGATACGTGGTGCGTCACGGGCCAGAAGGTATGGAGCACGTGGGCGCACTTCTCCGACTTCGCGATCTTGCTCGCGCGTACCGATCTCGACGTCCCGAAGCGGCAGGGCATCACCTACTTCCTGCTCGACCTGCACCAGCCCGGCGTCGAGGTGCGGCCGCTGCGCCACATCGGCGGCGAGGTGGAGTTCAACGAGGTGTTCCTCGATCGCGCACTCGTGCCCGACGCGTACCGCGTCGGCGAGATCGGGCAGGGCTGGAAGGTCGCCAACGCGACGCTGTCGGGCGAACGCCAGATGGTCTCGGGCGCGGGCTCCGGTGGTGTCGACCGTATCGGCGGCCGCGGAGTCGAGCACCTGCTCGAGATCGCGCGCGCGTCGGGGCGCGACCGCGACCCCGTCGTCCGCCAACGTCTCGTGCGCGTGTTCAGCGAGGAGCGCATCCGCGACTGGACGAACCAGCGGGTGCGCGCGCAGCTGAAGGCCGGGCGTTCACCCGGGCCGGAGAGCTCGGTGGGCAAAGTGCACCAGGGGGAGCTCAACCAGCGCATCCAACTCCTCGCGGCCGACCTCTTGGGCGCGGGTGCGATGGCATGGACGACTGATCAACCGCTCGAGGTGCGCGGGATGCTGCGCAGCCGGGCGAACACGATCGAGGGTGGTACGACCGAGGTCAACAAGAACATCGTCGGTGAGCGGGTGCTCGGTCTGCCGCGTGAGCCCGATCCGTGGCAGGGTGCGCCCTGGCGCGAAGTTCCGAGGAGCTGAGGAAGCGTGGAGTATCCGAGACTCGAAACGTTGAGCCTCGAACGCACGGGGCCGGTCGGCTGGTTGATCAACAACCGACCCGACCAGTTGAACGCGATGAACGCCCGTATGCGCGACGAGTTCGAGCTGGCCTGGCGCGCGCTCGACGCCGATCCCGAGGTGCGGGTGATCGTGCACACCGGTGAGGGCCGCGCGTTCCAGACCGGCGTCGACGTGACCGAGATCGCGACCGACGGCAGCGGCATGGAGCGCTACCGCGAGTCGCTCGAGAAGTTCGACCTCCACTTCACGTCGTGGCACAACGACGTGTGGAAGCCGGTGATCACGGCCGTGAACGGGATCTGCGCGGGTGGAGGATTCCACTGGGTGGCCGACGCCGACATCGTCATCGCCGCGGCCGACGCGCAGTTCTTCGATCCGCATGTGTCGATCGGGCAGGTGGTTGCCGTCGAGGCCATCGGCCTGATGAAGAAGATGCCGGTCGAAGCCGTGATGCGGATGGCGTTCGTCGGGCGCCACGAGCGGCTGTCGGCCCAACGTGCGTACGAGCTCGGCATGATCAGCGAAGTGGTCGACCCGCCGGAGCGCCTACGAGACGTCGCGCAGGCGCTGGCGGAAAAGATCGCCCGCAACTCGCCCGCGGCGATGGCCGCGACGAAGCGGGCGCTGTGGGCCGCGCTCGAGCTCGGGCTCACCGACGCGTGCAAGGCCGGCGCCGCGGAGCTCGTGTCGATGTGGGGACACCCCGACCAGGAGGAAGGGCCGCGCGCCTTCGCCGAGAAGCGTGAACCGCGGTGGGCGCCGCCCGCGAGCTCGCGACCGGATGCATGAAGTTCTCCGTCGAGCTTCCCGTCGCGTCGCCCGACGCGCTGATGACGTGCGCGCTCGCAATCGAGGCGGCGGGCTTCGACGCGTGCTTCGTCACCGATCATCCGGTTCCGCCGCGCGACTGGCTCGCGACGNNGTCGCGCTCTCGTTCGCGGCGGCGGCCACCCGGCGACTGCGGCTGCACACCAACTGCCTGATTCCCGCGTACCGCAATCCGTACCTCGCGGCGAAGGCGGTCGCGACCCTCGACGCGTGCTCGCGCGGACGCGTCATTCTCGGTGTGGCGGTCGGCTACCTCGAGGCCGAGTTCGACGCGCTCGGCGTGCCCTTCGCGGAGCGGGCCCGGCGCCTCGACGAGACGCTGTGGGCGATGAAGGCGGCGTGGGCCGACGCGATCCCCGAACACGTCGTGACGCCCCGCGTCGCACAGCAACCGCACCCGCCGATCTGGGCGGGCGGCAACTCCGCGGCGGCGATGCGGCGCGCGATCACGCACGGCGACGGTTGGAGTCCGTTTCCGGCATCGCCGCGCACGGCGGCGGCCGTCGACACCGCGTCGATGACCGATGCCGGCATGCTCGCCCACGCGATCGTGCGGCTCAACGAGCTCGCGGAGGAGGCCGGGCGCACCGAGCCGCTCGACGTGTGTTTCACGCCCTTCTCGCACCCGGCGCACAAGGATGTCGTCGACCCCTGGGTGTTCGTCTCGGAAACGCATGAGCTCTCGGCGATCGGCGTCACCTGGCTCGCGTTCCATCTTCCGGCGCGGAGCGTCGCCGAGTTCTGCGACACCGTCGCCGCGTTCGGCGAGGCGGTCGCCGAGGTGAGGACATGACGAATACACCATGACCAACAACAAGGTGTACATCCACGAGCTGATCGACNNTGCACCACATGACCGCGAACTGGTGCCCGACGGCGCGCGAAGAGCGCAACATGGCCTGCTTCGGCGTGTGGGGAACGGTGGGCTCGACCGGCCGCTGGCCGGAGGTCGTGAACCTGTGGGAGCTCGACGGCTGGGACGGCCTCGTCGCGAACTTCGCGCACGAGCTCGCATCGCCGTCGCTCCAGGATCCCGCCCTCGCGAAATGGTGGGCCGCGGCCGCCGAATTGCGGCGGGGTGGTCTCGACCGGGTGCTCATTCCGGAACCGTGGAGCCCGCCGATCGACGAGCTGACCGACGCGGGAGTGCGGGGAGTCGTCTACGCCCACGAGATCGTGCGCGTACCCGTCGGCACCGTGCGGGCATTTCTCGACGCGCTCTCGGAGGTCGGCGTGCCCGCGTTGGAGTCGCTCGATCTCCGATGTGTGGGCGCGCACCGGGTCGCGATGATCAACGATTCGGAAGCGGTCGTGATCTGGGCGCTGCCGTCGTGGGAGGCGTGGGGCCGCTACGAGCAGGCGTGGGACGGCTCCGAGCTCTCGCCGTGGCGGGCCCGGCTCGTGGCGTTGAACGCCGCGGTGCAGCGCACGCTGATGGTCGACTCGCCGCTCAGCCCGATGCGCACCGGCCGCCAGCCCCAGGTCGAAGACCGTCGCCCGTTGGACACTCTCTAAGTCCGCAAACGCCGGTCAGCGTGCCGCCTGCGGGCACGTGACGACGTGATCGTTGATCATGCCGACCGNNGAGCCGACGAAGTTGAACCCTCGCTTCTTCAGGTCCTTGCCGAGTCGGTCCGACAAATCGGTACGGGTCGGGAGGTCGGCCATCGTGCGCGGGCGGTTGACGACGGGCGTGTCGTCTACCCACGCCCAGAGGTACTGAGCGAACGAGCCGTGCTCGGCGCGCACCGCGAGGAACGATTGCGCGTTGCTCACCGACGACTTCACCTTGAGCCGATTGCGCACGATGCCGGGATCGGC
>PLBO01000079.1 GCA_003134555.1 Actinomycetota bacterium | reverse complement strand
CACTACGGATTCGAAGTGCAGATCGACAATCATCCCGAAACCTCGAAAGAGGATGAATACCATTCCACGGGAATGCTGTATTCGCTAACCAAACCGCTGGCGAAAGCTTGGAAGCCCGGTCCCGAGTGGAACACCATGGAGATCACGCTGGACGGATCGCGCACGATTGTCATGTTGAATGGAGTGAAGGTCACCGACTACAAAGATGGCGATCCAGTGCCGGAGCGCAAGTTTGATTTCGAACCGCAGCGCGGTCCGCGGCCCAACTTCGGTTATTTCGGCTTGCAGAACCACAGCGACAACGACATCGTATTTTTCAAGGAAGTAGCGATTAAACCGCTGAAGAAGTGAAGCAGTGACAAGAGCCGGTCGCAGTCAAAATCACTTGGAGGGATTGGCATGAAACGTATTCTTTCGCGACGCGCATTTTTGCAAGGCAGTGCGGCCGCCGCCGCTGGTGGTCTGCTGGTTTCAAAGACGGTACGGCTTGAGGCTCAACCATTCCCGCGGGCCGTGGCGCCCAGCGATCGGGTTCGCTTTGGGATGATCGGAATCGGAATGCAGGGTTCAGGCCTGTTGGCTGGCGCCATCACAATTCCTGGCGTGGAGTGCGTCGGAGCCGCCGACTTGTATGACGGACGCCACACTTTGGCCAAGGAAATTACCGGCAATCCGAGCCTTCCGGCCTCGCGTCATTACCAGGAATTGCTCGATCGCAAGGATATCGACTGCATTGTGGCGGCGGTTCCGGATCACTGGCACCGGCGCGTGGTGGTCGATGCCTGTAACGCGGGCAAGGATATTTATTGCGAGAAGCCCATGTCGCACAATGTGGCCGACGGATTGGCTATGGTCGAGGCCGCGCACAAGAACAATCGCATCGTGCAGATTGGCTCCCAACGCGTCAGTTCCGTGCTCTGCGCCAAGGCGCGCGAACTCTACGCCGCGCTGGCCCCGGCCGAGCGCGCCACGCCGGTGGTCACCGCGCCGCGCACGCCGGGCGCCCGGACGATCGGGCCGCCCAGGATCTCGCGGAGGTGGTCGAACACGATCAGCCCGCCGTTCTCGGTGGTCTCGACGACGCCGGTGTAGCCGTCGGGTCCGAGCGCCAGGCCGTACGGCCCGCTGACACCCGCCGACAGCAGCGTCTCGACCGCTTTGGCGACGTACTTCGGGTAGTCGGCGAACTTCTTCCCCGGTGTAATGGGAGGCATCCCGGCGGCCTCGGTGATTCCGACGATCCCGGCGCTCGCCCAACCGTGGAACACGGCAACGTTCTCGGCCTGCGCGATCTGACGCGCGCCAGCATCGACTGCCCCGAGGTCGAGATCGACGGCGCCGCGGTCGAGATCGCGCAGCTCCGCTCGGGAGACGACGAAGTCGGCGCGCAGCTCGACCAGCGAAAGCATGCGCCGCACGCCTGCCCGTAGTGCTTTGCCCGGAGCTTCGATGCCGGCCACGCGGCCGAGGTCGACGGCCGAGTGCTCCCAGCCGTGGGGCCCGGAGAAGTCGACGAGCCGGCGCGCCGCCAACCCCGGCAGCAGTCGCTGCTGGACTTCGCGGTCGAGCTCGCTCCACCCCGTGTCGCTGATCGGCGCCGAAGAACGGAGAAGATGGTTCATCGCCCCGCTCCCTTCAGGCTTCCGATGCCGAGCGAACCCGACGTGTCGGGCGCGCCCGCCGCGGACGTCGTCCCGGATGTCGAAGCGTCGGTCGACTCGGCTTCGGTCTCGATCTCGATGATCGACCCGGAGGTGAAGAGATAGGTCCGCAGGTGACGATCGAGCGCGGGGTCGTGCCGACGCAACCATTCGATCGCCATCGCCGCGTGTTCCTTCTCCTCGTCGCGGTTGTGCGCCAGAACCGCAGCAAGCTCCGCGTCAGTTGCGGCGTCAACCCTCTGGGCGTACCAGTCGACCGCTTCCAACTCTTCTTGGATGGAGGTGAGCGCGCGGTGGCGGTCGATGGTCTCCGGCGTCAACCGGTCTTCCGGTTCGTGCAGTCCCGCACTCTGGGCCATGAAAGCGCTCCTTCGGGTCGGGTCGAAGCTAAACGTGATCGACGGCAGACGGAAATTACCGACCGCGCGCGCCCGCGCAGTGTCGCGCGGCGCCGCGGCGATGACACCTCCGATACGCGTAGTCGCGGATCGAACCGGAACACGCGATCACGGGGTGTCGACCACGCCCCACGACGTCAGGACCAGCGCCCGAGCACTCCACCGACCACGACGCCGAGCGTCAACCAAACCGCGAGAGGGACACGACGCGCCACTGCGACCACGCCGGCTGCCGTCGCGGCGATGACGATGCCCAACGCGACATTGGAATCGAGCCGTTCGAAGGCAAGCACCGCGAGCGCGCACCCGAACACCGCCAGCAGATGGCCGAAGAGTGTCGCCCGCAGCGTGCCCAGGGTCGTGGCGTGCTCGGATCCGGGCGAATATCGCCCCACCCGCGCCGACTCCGGAAGGAGCTCGTCCCCGGCGCCGTCCACCGCGCCCCGATGCACGACCGGAGACTCCGGCGACATCGGGCGCCGGCCGGAGCTCGGCGATCGCGGCGCGCCGTTCAGCGCGTCGTGGTATCGGGCCAGCCGAGCCAGTACTTGCTCCGGCGATTGCTCCACGGCCTCATTATCGTCCTCGTAGGGGTCCCACTGAGGACGTCGAGCCGATCTCGGGCGGCGCGACCGTGTATCCCGAGCGCTGCATCTCGCCCCACTCGGAACTGCCACGGAATTTCGACACGAGACCCCAGACTCGCCAGGCGAGGTTCATCGGTCGATAGACGATCTGCTCGGAAATCGCGTACACACAGAGAAGCGCGCGATCGAACGCGCCGCGGTAGCTGTGATACGCCCACTCGTCGAACATCAGGGTCATGATGCTCACGACCGCGCCCAGCATGTAAGCGAACGCGACGAGCTCGACGGAGCCGACGCCGAGATGCCCGGTCGCGAAGCCGATGGAGAGCCCGACGATGCCGATGATCTCCAAGATCGGTGCGAGCGCCTCGACGATCAGGTAGTAGGGCAAGCCCAACAACCCGGCCGATCCGTACCGCGGATTGAACAGCATCACTCGGTGGCGAACGAGCACCTCGAGCAGACCGCGATACCACCGGTTTCGCTGCCGGGCGAGGCTCCGGATCGATTCGGGTGCCTCGGTCCAAGCGACGGGATCGGGGCTGAACTCGACGCGAACCGGCGCGCCGACCTCGTATCCGCGACGGCGAAGCCGCGCGATCAGCTCCATGTCCTCGCCGATCGTCGAATGCTCGTAGCCGCCGGCCGCGAGCAGAGCATCGCGGCGAAACACGCCGAACGCACCGGAGATGATCAGGTTGCCGCCGAGGAGGTTCCACCCGACTCGTCCCACCAAGAAGGCCCGCGTGTACTCGACGGCCTGAACCCCGGCGAGCCACTTGCGAGGAGCCCGTTGCTGGTCTATCCGCCCGGCACGCACGACCGAGTCGTTCGTCAGTCGCACCGTGCCGCCGATCGCCGCGGTGCGGTCGTCGAGCAGGAACGGTGCGACGAGGTGCTGGAGCGCGTCAGGTGAAATGAGCGTGTCCGCGTCGATCGTGCAGACAAGGTCACCCGAAGCGACGTTGAGGCCGACGTTGGTCGCATCGGCCTTACGGCCGTTCTCCTTGTCGACCACGACGAGGCGCGACTCGAAACCCGAACGGTAGATCGCTCGCACCGGCTTGGTCGGGAGCGTCTTGCGGAACACAGGATGGATCGGCGAGAGCTCGAACTCGGAGATCAGAACCTCGAGCGTGCGGTCACTCGAGCCGTCGTCGACGACGACGAGCTCCAGGTTCGGATAGAGGAGCGCGAGCAACGAGTTCACCGTCGTGACGATCGACCTCTCCTCGTTGTAAGCAGGCACGATCACCGATACTCGCGGCGCCAACGGCGAGCCGAGCACACGGCGCCAGAGCTGGTGGCGATCGCGTTGGCGCGCGTGATACAGCTCGATCGACGCGCTCACCAACAAGACGAACTGAGCCCCGGTGACGCCGGCGACGCCGGCGAGGGCGAGCACAGGAAGGGCGTGCCAGAGGATTCTCACGCGCCGGAATTCCCCAGGAAGTCCTCGAGCGACGGAAGCGCATCGGGCACGATCACTTCGGGCTGACGGTGACGGGCGGCGGCCGCGTCGAGGATCTGATGCGCCATGTCGCGCGCATACCGGTCGTCGTCGAACAGATGCGCGCGCAGTACGACCGCGCCGGGCGCGCCGAGCGAGTCGAGCGCCCGCCCGGCTTCCCGCCGGACCGACCACGACGGGTCGGAGAGCAAACGTCCGAGCGAGCCGACGAGCTCGGTGGCCGCGAGCGTGGCGACCGCGCACGCGGCCGCGGCACGGACGTCGGCGTCACCGTCAGCCATGAGCAGCTCCAATGCCGGCAGCCCCTCGAGCGTCGTGCCCGCGCCGAGCGCGTGCGCGACCATGGCGCGCCGGACGGGATCGGGGTCGTCGGCGTGGTGTCGCAGCACCGGCCCGTATCGTGGATCGGGCAGGTTCGCGGCCGTCTCGAGGGCCAGGCTCGTGCCGAGTCGGGCACCGCCCCACAGGTACTCGCACAGTGGCTCCGCGATACGCGCGTCGCCGCGCAGCAACGCCTGCTGGGCGCCCACGCGCACGCACTGCACCGGGTCGTCGAGCATGCGCAGGAGGAGATCCGCGTTCGGGCCGACATCGTCGCACGGCAGACTCTCGGCGGCGCGGGCCCGCACGAGCGGGTGTGGGTCCTCGAAGAGCTGCGATCGCCAAGGATCGTCGTCGGGCAGGAGGTTCTGAAGGTGCGCGGCCTGCACGCGCCGCCGCCAGGAGCGGCTCTGCGCGAGCACGTGGATGCGTGCCGGCAGAGCCGCGTCCACCACGATGCCGCGCAACCGGTCGTACGCCGCGTCGCCGAGATCTACCGCGACGCTCTGCACGATCCGTAGCAACAGCGATTTGGGAGTCCGCAGCAATGTCGAACGAGCCGCGGCGGCCGCGTCGTCATCGAACAGCACCGAGGCCAACGCGCGGCGGGCCACCTCGAGTCTGCGGTTGTCGCGCCGCAGTTGCGCGTCGTGCAACACACCCAGGCCGACGAAGCCGACTACAGCGGCGAGCAGGATCACGAGCCCGACGGCGACGAGGTTCACGACTCCATCACCCGGCGCAGGCGATGCACGAGCAGGCCCGGCGAGAACGGCTTGGTGACGATGTCGCTCGCACCGAGCGACAGTGCGTCGAGCAGCTCGCTCTCGCGGATTCGCGCGGTCAACACCAGGACCCGAAGACCGCCCATGACGCCCGCGTCCCGGAGCCGCCGCAAGAGTTGCAGGCCGTCGATACCCATCAGGTCGAGCTCCATCATGAGCACGCGTGGCCGGACCCGGTCCTCCGACGCGGTGAGGTAATCGAACGCCGACGCGCCGTCGTTCATCTGCACGACGGTCATGCCCTGACGCTCCAACAGCGTCACGATCAGGGCCCGCAGCGTCACGTCGGGGTCGACCACGAGCACGTCCGCGGCCGGCGCGGATGCGGCGTGCCACTCCGACGAGATGACTCTCGGACCCTCGTCGGCACGCGCGCGTTCGATCAGGGTCTCGGACACCGAAAGGAGCTCGTCGAGCGCACGACCGTCATGGGGAAATTCGGTGACGCCCACCCGGCACTCGGTTCCGAGCCCGAGATTCCGGAGCAGGTCGTCGAAGCGGCGCACGGCGGTACGACGGCCAACGCCTTTGAGCGCGATGACATAGCGATGGCCGGTCCAACTCCCGATCACGTCGTCGCCGCGGAACTCGCGCGAGAGCGGCTCCGACAACTCGGCGAATCGCGACTCGTCGACGGTGGCCAACTCGAACGCGAGCACACCGATCGAAACGGAGGAGCGCCGGCGGTGCGCGCCCACGAGCATCCGCTCGATGAGAAGAGACGCGTGCGGCTGCGAGAACGATCGCGCGCGCGGATCAGAGGTGGGCCGGGTCGAGAATTCGACAGCACGCTGCAGTCGCTCGCGGCACGATGCGCCGAGCACGGCACGACCAACGCCGGCCGGAAGGACGGCGTCGGTACCGGCATGCATGAGCGCTCCGGCTTCGGCCGCGGTATTCCGGGCGAGCAGGGAGATCACGCCGACGTGGCGGCTCTGCGGGTCGCTCCGTACGAGCGCCGGGATCGCGGCCCGCAGTGAGCGATCGACGTCGGCCCCGACGAGTACGGCGTGCACCTTCCGCGAACCGACGGCGCCGATCAGGTCTGCGATGTCGGTGAACGGGCAGGCGTCGACGCCGTGGTCTGCGAGCTCGGCGACGAGCGAATCAGGCGAGACGGCGAACACCGCGAGGACCGGTTGCAACTTGCTCCGGCCGACCAGCGCATGCACCTCCGCGACGACGTCGGATGGCGAGCCGCCGATGAAGGCCGACGCCACGTACGGCGCCACTGCCAACCTCACGTCCATGCTCGGGGCGCGTGCGCAAAACACGATCGGGCACGACCCGAACTGTTCCGCGAGCGAGCGGAACTGGCGACGCGCCACGTTCGGATCCGGCTCGTCGCAGGCAACCACGATGCACGCGGTGTCGAGCATCGCGGTCGCGCCGGGCGGCTCGTCGAGGACGCGCAATCCTCGGGTGCACGCGATCCAGAGGAGACTGTCCGTAAAGCGCGTCGGCGAACCGATCACCACCAACAACGGAGCGTCGGGGTCGCTCGCGGGCGCGTCGGAAGCGGTCACCGCGAGAATGCCGCGGAGGTCCTCGACGAGGGCGCTCAGCCACGAGGCCTCGGCGGGCCCGGGCGCGGCACCGACGAACGTGCTCGCCACTTGCATGATCACGTCCCCGCCCGCGGTCAGGTGCAACTCGGCGAAGGCCTCCGCCAGCACCGCACAAATCTCGGAGCCCCGCTCGCACTCGTCGGACTCGAGCCGGCGATCGAAACAGCAAGAGATGATGCGTTCGACCTCGAGCAGGCCGCGCTCGAGCCGCGCGTGGAGCCGCGCCCATATCTCCGAGGCGTCGAGGACGCCACCGATCCGCACTGCTTCGTACAGCCTCGGCCCGCCGACCAGACTCACAATGCGACATCGGCACGCCACGCCCGGATGTGAAGGTTGGCGCATTCCGTCCCGAGGTCGGACGGAAACCAGCGGCTTCGCGGCTCCATATGTCCGATTGATCGGAAACGACACGAAAGCCGAATGACAACCCGCAGGGCGCGTGGAGACGACGTGTGAAGGCCCCGTAGCGAGAAGTCGGCAGGTCGCCTAACTTCCCGCGGATGCGGCCGGGGGTAGGTGGACGAACCGCGCGGCGAACTTCGCGACCGAGGGGTCGTGGCTTGAAGGTGTTCGTCGCCCCCGCCGTCGCCGTGATCGCGGCGCTCGCGGGCATGTCGGCTTCGGGCGCGATCTCGACGCCGAGCGTGTCGAGCGTCGTGCCCGCGTCCGTTCCGCAGGGTGCGTCGGGCGTGAGCATGACTCTTGCCGGAGTGGACTTCCGGACCGGGGCAACGGTCGTAGTCGGCCAAGGGATCGCGGCGAGCTCGACGGTGATCGACAGCGCGACGCAGCTCCGAACCAATCTCGCAGTGCCCGCGTTCGCGACGGGTCCCGTCGACGTCACGGTCAAGAACACCGACGGCGGCGTCGCGGTTTGCCGCGGTTGTCTGAACATCACCGTGGGCCCGAAGGTCTCGACGACGGCGGTCGGCGCGAGCACCACGACGCCCCGACCGGTCGCGCCCGGCACCTGGATACCGACGTTCGCCGACGAATTCTCGGGAACGACCTTGAACGCGAGCAAGTGGGCGACCAAATCGTTCGCGGAGTCGGACGGTCAGCAGGGAAACGCCGGCGGCAATCAACAACTGGAGTGGAACCAGCCGCAGAACTGCTCGGTCGGCGGAGGCGCGCTCACGATCACCGCGCGACCCGACAACATCACCTCACCGAGCGGCCACCACTACAGCTGGTCGAGCTGTCTCATCACGTCGACACCGTCGTACGCCTTCCGGTACGGCTTCATCGAAGAGCGCGCCATGCTGCCGTCACAGGGAGGATTCTGGCCTGCATTGTGGACATGGCAGATTCCCAGCATCCACGAACACATCGAGACCGACGCGTACGAGTACTACAGCAGTGACCGCACGAGGCTTTACCTGACGCAACATTCGGGGTTTCTCGGCGCATGCCAGTACACGTTGCCGTTCGACCCGGCAACGAGTTTCCACACATATGGCGTCGACATCGAGCCCGGCGGAACAACCTGGTACGTCGACGGTGTGAGTGTCTGCATGGTTGCCGGCACGTCGACGGGAATGGCCAACATCATCTCGGACCTGTTCGTGCACTCGCTTCGTCCGCCCGCGGCCGGAACGGTCGAGCGCAAACGGGTCGACTACATCCGCGCGTGGCGCCGAACGCCGCCGAGGCTGTCGAAGGCGTCGCCCAACGCGACCGTTACGTTGACCGGCTTCGACCTCGCGCCGGGTGCAACCGCGTGGATTCTTGGTGTGACCGTGACGCAGACGACGGTGCTCAGCGCGAAGCAACTGCGCTTCCGAGCCACGGTCGCGCCCTGGGCCAAGCCCGGATTGCACGCGGTCGTCGTGACGAACCCTGATGGCGGTCGCCACGTGTGTTGGGGCTGCATCGCGCTCGGCCCATAGGGGCTCATCGCCGGCGGGTCGCCCGACCTACGGGCGCCAACCTTCGAGAACCTTCTCGAACTGGGCGATGAGCATGGCGAACTCGCGTCCCGAGGTGTCGCAACGGGCCCGGCTCGGCGTTTCCGGGCTCGGAGACGGAAGACAGTCGCCGATCGGATACGCGCGAAACACGACCGCAACCGGTCGCGCGGCGTCGATCGTGTCCGCGACGAGTGTCGTCAGGTCATCCGGTGGTCGCAACCCGACCAACACGGACACCAAATCCTGCACGGACGTCGAGAACAGGCGCAACGACTTCGCACATTGCCGGGCGCCCGCCGGGTCCGCTTGTTCGATCACGGCCGCGCCGCCGCATTTTCTCCGCTCGTCCGCAAGCACCGAACGGATGCTCGGTAGGTGCCGGGCAACGACGCCCTCGACGTGGGCGCGGGTCATCGTGACTCGAGCCGCCGGACCGAGGGTGGTTTCCGAACCCGGTTGCGCCGAGGTTCGGGAACTGGAACAACCCGCGGCCGCGCTCATGAGAAATACCGAGGTCGTGGCGATCGCGGTGATCGGTCGGGTCAGCCGAGAAAATTTTCGCGAACGCCCGTAAAACGGCGCTTTACGACTGAACCGCGCGCCGCCGCCCACGAACCACGAGCACCGAACCCGCCAGGAGCAGAACGCCGCCCGTCCACACGAGGCGCATCGAGTCGCCGCCGGTACGCGGCAATGCCGCAGCTTGGGCCACCGCGGCCGGCTCGGTCTGAGCCGCATTGGCAGCAATCGCGACCGCTTTGGTAGTCGGCGGGTAGTTCGCGGCGCCCGCAGATGCGCCAAGCCCGAACACGAGCGCACCGATCAGAACCGTCAGACCAACGAGGGCCATGCGCTTCACGTTGCTTCCTCCCAATTGTGTCCCCAGTTACTTGTTACAGAGGAAAATATCACGTTCCGTGTTGGAGTGCCACCATTGAATACCACGCGACGGGTGCACGCTCCCACAAAGCGTGTGCTCCGCCCCCGCGGAGATCGAAGGTGATGCCCGGCGTCGTGGCCACGCGGGCGACGTGTCCGCCTTCGACGTGCAGCGACCAGTCGAGGCGATCGGGGTTCGCCAACGCCTGCGAGAACCAATCGAAGGTGTACGACCCCCGAGAGAGGTCGACGGCGCCCTCGAGGTCGAGAACGATGGTGCGCGAGGAAGTCGCCGGCACATCGACGTATGCCCAGTAGACGTTTCGCCCGAATTCGCGCTCACCTACCAACTGAAGGGGACGGCCGTCGAGCGTCGCGGCCCGCAGCGCCATCCGGGAGTAGGCGGCGATGATGAGCCGGTTCGTGCCCATCGGGAGACCGACCTCGTTCCCGATGACGTAGGCCGGCAATCCCGACGACGGTGCGTCGTTGCTCAGCGTGATGGTCGCCTTCGCCTGCTCCCGCCCCGAGTCGACGTTCACCGTCGCGGAGTACGTCACCCGCCGATGCAGGAAGGCATCCAACTTGTTGGCGCCGGCATTCTGCGCGATGAGCCCGAGCGAGTCGCCGGCCGCCGCCGGCACGGATCCGTCACCGCCGATCCGCACGGCGAAGTCTTGTTCGGCTGCGTCCTTGAACCACATCGTGAGGTTCTTGTCTGCGAGCGCGGAGCTCATCTCGTTCGAGAACTGCGACGGGGAGGCGCTGCGTCCGTGGGTCAACCGGTCGAAGGTGGCGCGCGCGACGTCGCTCAGCAGGTTGATCCGCTGGTCTTGCGAAACACCCAGCACGTACTGGTCGTGGTAGAGGAACTGCACGACGTTGGCGGCGTCGAGCTGCTCCGGAAGACCACGGATCGAGACCGGGCCGGTGAGGGTGAGCAAGTCGCGCAAAGCCACGGGGTCGAGACTGATCACACCGTCGACGTTCGTGCCGCCCGATTGGGGAAACAGCTCCGCCGCGACTCGTGCGACGCTCGGGAAGTCGGGCGACATCGTGACGTTCTCCCACGTGTTCGCGGGATCGAATCTGCCGTACCGCGCGAGATACTCCTTCGGGCCCGAGAGGTGCTTCACCGGCGCGCCGGTGACGCTGAGATTCGGCCCGCGCCCGAGCGACTCGAGCCGCAACACGCCGTCACGCGCAACGAGCACTCCGTAGTTCGCGATGAGACCGCCCGACCCTCGCACCTCCGCCGGCGTCACGAACAAGACGAGGTATCTGCGCGTTCCACGGCCGCCGAGCATCCGCGGGGCCAGCGCGACCGCCTCCTGCGCCGTCTGCGCGCTGTCGTCGGCCTTCGCGACGGTGCGATCGAACTTCGCGAGCGCATCCGCCAGCGGACTCAGCAACCACGTGCTCGGCGTGCGGCTCAACTCGGCGTGGGCGCGCGCCGCGCCCGCCGAGAGCCGCTGAAACACCGGCAGGTACTCCTTCAGCGCGGCCAGGTCGACACGACCGTTGTGCAGTCTCATACGGTCGGGATCGACATCGTGTACCCCCGCCGCGGCGAGCGGCATCGTGCGCGCGCCGATTGCCACCACCTTGTCGATGGTGCGTACCTGCGGTGCGACCACCGGCACTTGCCGGGCCGGCCATGTCCACCACGCCCCCGCGATGTCGGCCGCGTCCCGGAATCCCTGCTCGGCTCGGGCGAATTCCGTCGCCGCCCGAGGCCGGTCACCCGCTTTCGCGGCGTCGACGCCGACCCGAGCGCTGCGCTCGGCATCATCGAGGAGCGAGCGGGTTCGGAGCGCGACGAAACCCGCGATTGCCGCGCCCAAGAGCACGAAGCCGAGGGCGGCGAGTCCGGTTCGAACGACGATCCGCCGCCCCGCGCCACGCGAGCGCGCGGCGGCGGACGCAAGGATCGGCACTGTCCCGAGCGCGGCGAGCCCGGCGGAGGCATAGGTCGGCGACGAGATCGGCAGACGCAACAGCCCTTGCACCGCGGCGGCCGCGACCAATGCTCCGGCGACGGGCTCGAGGGGGCCGCGCCGCGCGAGCACCACGAGACTCACGAGGAGCACGAGACCGAGAGCGTGCAGTACGAGGCTCCCGCCGAACAGGGCGAGCACGGCGGCCGCGACGACGAGTGCGGGAATCGCGGCGGTAGCCCCGCAATACGCAGCGAATGCCGCGAATCCTGCGGTGAAGCACCGATCTGCGATGTTTGCGCCGATTGGCGAACATGGCGCAGTTGCGCCAGCAATCGCAGTTAACGCGATGACCGCGCGGACCGGGCGTGCGGGTTTCGTGGTTACCTCCGACTACGGCGAGCGCGCGAGTCTGGCAGACTCGCAATACGCGCATCGCTCACGAGCACACGGCATTTCGGCGCTCGTCGCGCAGGGCGAAAAGAACGCGGTGTCTGTTCGGCACAGCCTTGGGGAGATTTATCAAGGCGCCCCGGACAAATATGGAAACGTTGCTTGAAACTCGCGCAATCACCACTTACAGTGGTCGTAACTGGGGGGCGGGGTTTTAGCGCTGCGCGTAGATGCTTCGCTTTCGTGACCGAATGAACACGCGCAGAGCAGGGATGCAATCGTGGCGCAAAGCGCACCACTGAACGAAGTCGGCACAGGATCGGCGCTGAATGAGGTCAGCGTCGCACCGGGGCTGAACGGAATCGACACGCGAGCGGTGCTGAACGAGGTCAGCACCGCATTGGCGGGCCCGCAGGAGGCGTACGCGCTGCCCGGGCGAATGCTCGTCGACCTCCGCACCCGCCAGATCACCGTCGACCTACGAACTGTCGACGTTGGCCCGCGGGCGGTCGCGCCGCCACTCAACGGCAACGAGATCGCGATCGACCTCGACGGCGTCGGGCTGCTCTATCCGCGCATTCCGATCGGCCGGACGGGTAACGACCGCGTCAAGCGCGGCTTCGACGTGCTCGCGGTGCTGCTCGCGGCGCCGCTGTGGATGCCCGTCGTAGCGGTTCTCGCGCTCCTGGTGAAGTGCACGTCACGCGGCCCCGCGTTCTACAGGCAGCAACGTGTCGGCTGGCACGGGCGCGTCTTCCTGTGCACGAAGCTCCGCACGATGGCAAAGGACGCCGAGCTGCGGCTCGAAGAGCTGCTCTCGTCGGATCCGATCCTGCGCGAAGAATTTCTGAACACCTACAAGCTCCGGAACGATCCGCGCATCACCGGACTCGGTCGCATCCTGCGCCGGACCGGCCTCGACGAGTTGCCCCAGCTCTTCGCAGTCCTGCGCGGCCACATGAGTCTGGTCGGACCCCGTCCGATCGTCCTTCCGGAAACGAAGTACTACGGGCCGTACCTGCCGCTGGTGCAGACGGCGCGGCCGGGATTGACCGGGCTCTGGCAGGTGTCCGGACGGAACGACATTCCGTATCCGCTGCGCGTAGCCTTCGACGTGCAGTACGTGCTCTCCCGCTCGCTCTGGTCGGATGTGAAGCTGATCGTGAAGACCGTCACCGTCATGATGCGCCCATCACGCCGAGGCTCGTACTGACGGTGATCGGCGATCAGAACCGCGCGCCGTCCGCTGCGACGGTTATCGGCGACCCTTCGCCCGCAGAAATCCTCGAACGACTCGACCGGCACGCCACGGCGACACGCGTGCCGGAAGTCAACGGCACGAGTACGAATGCTCACGCGGCGGAGACGAGGCGCGTCCTGACGGTCGCCGCCATTGTCGGCTTCATCGTCCTGGCGGGCAATCTGCTCGGCTTCGTTCGCGATCTGCTCATCGCCGATCTGTTCGGAGCATCCGCGAAGACCGACGCGTTCCTCGTTGCATGGACAATTCCCGAGACCACGTCGACGATCTTGCTCGAGGGCGCGATGGTCTACGTGCTCGTTCCGTTGCTCGCGTCGGAGATCACGGCGTACGGCAACGTGCGCGCCCTCGTCCGTCGCACCCTCGGCCCGCTCCTGGCGTTGCTCGCGACGATGACCGTGCTGACCGCGGTGGCGGCGCCCATCGTCGCGAAAGTGGCGGCGCCCGGTCTCGAGAACACCGCGGTCGCCGTGACATCGTTGCGCTACGCCGCGGTCACGATCTTCTTCATGGGGGCCGCGGGTTATCTCTGCGCGGTTCTGCGCGCGCACGGGCGGTTCGTCGTCCCGGCGTTCGTGTACATCGCGTACAACGTGGGGATCATCGGCTTGATCGTCGCCGGGCACACCCGGCTCGGGATCCTCAGCGCCGCGATCGGGCTCGCGGTCGGGAGCGCGCTGATGGCCCTCGTGCAGGTTCCGGCGTTCCTGCGGATCGCGAAGCCGGGCCGGCTCAGCCTGCGCGTCGACCGCAGCCTGCTGCTGGAGATCTCGGCCTTCGTGCCGATCGGGCTCTTCTTCCTCTTCCGCCAGCTGCAGGTCTACGTCGAGCGTTTCCTCGGGTCATTTCTGAACGCCGGATCGATCTCGCACCTCAACTACTCGATGAAAACCGCACAGGTGCCCGTGACGTTCGCGCTCGGCGTCGCGATCGTGAGTTTCCCCGTCATCGCACGCCACGCTGCTGCGCAAGACCGTGCCGCCATGCGTTCGTGGTTGGAACGCACGTTGCGTTTGGTCGTCGCCCTGATACTCCCGGCAGTCGTGTGGCTGATCGCCTTCGCGCCGGACATCATCCGCACGCTGTACCGCCACGGCGAGTTCACCAGCGCCGACGCGTCGGCAACCGCGTCGATCATGCGGATCTACTCGATCGGTCTCGTGGGTCAGGTCGTCGTCTCGGTCGCGGTGCTGGCGTTCTTCGCGACCCGCTCGCGGCTCTGGCTGCCGGTCGCGGCCGCGCTGACGGGTTTGGCGGTCGACGCAATCGTCGGAGTCGCGCTACTGGGACCGCTCGAGGCGAAGGGGCTTGCGTTGGGAAACGCGCTGGGGATCCTGACGATGGGCGTGGTACTCGTCGTCGGCATCCACCGCACGGTCGAACCGCTCGATCTCGTGGCGCTCTTGCGGGGCACGGTCGAGCTGGTCGCCGTCGCCGCCGCCGCGGGTGTCATTGCTTGGGCCGCGACCGAACAGATACCTGCGAGTATCGGCTCACTGGTGCACTTGTCGGTCGGCGGCGCACTCGTGATCGTGTTGTACCCGCTCATCGGGCGCGCGTTTCGCGTGCGCGAGATGGAGCCCGTCTTCGACCTCGTACGCCGCCACCGCGCCCGCCGGAACGACGACCGGTCCGCAAGCAATATCGGTCTCGGGGTCGACGCGTGATGAGCACGACCACTCGGTTGTCGGGCCGTCGATTGCCCATCTTGATGTACCACTCGATCTCCGACACGCAGCCCGATCCCAATCAGATCTGCGTCTCACCGAAGCGCTTTGCGGAGCAGCTCGCATGGCTGAACCACCACGGCTATCGCGGTGTGTCGATGGTCGAGTTCCTCGATGCCGACGCGCACGGCCGAGGGGAGCGCCTCGTCGGCATGACCTTCGACGACGGCTACGACGACTTCCGCACGAACGCGGTTCCGTTGCTGAACGATGCGGGTTTCACCGCAACGGTGTTCGTGATCTCCGACCGTCTCGGCGGTGAGAACGAGTGGGATGACGAACCCCGGCTCCGGCTCATGGACGCCGCCGGCGTACGCGAGGTCGCGCAGCGCGGGATGGAGATCGGGTGCCACTCGTCGAGCCACGCGCGTCTCCTCAGCGTGGACGACGAGCATCGCGTGCACGAGATGGTCGACAGCCGGGCCGCCCTCAAAGAGATCGTCGGCGTCGACGTGCAGGGCTTCGCCTATCCGTACGGCGACGCGGACGAGTCGGTCGCCGCCATAGCGAAGGACGCCGGTTACGGCTACGCGTGCGCGACCAAGCCCGGGAATCCCGCCAGTCCCTGGCTGCTTCCCCGGCGCTTCGTCGGTGAGCGCGACGGCGGCATGCGGTTGCGGTTGAAGCTCGCGCTCGCGGGCCGTTGATCGCGTGCGCGTCCTCCACGTAATAACGGGCCTTCGCGCGGGTGGCGCCGAGGTGCAGGTATACGACCATGCCATCCGCAGCGGGCACGAGGTCGAGGTCGCCGCGCTCTACGACGTCGGGCAGGTCGGCGAGCAACTCCGGGCCGCCGGCATCGTCGTGCACGACCTTCGCATGGGTTCGAACCGCGACCTTCGGGTCATGCCGCGCCTGGTACGTCTGCTGCGCAGCCGGAAGTTCGACCTCGTGCACGTACACCTCTACCGCGCGTGCCTCTACGGTCGGATCGCGGCTGCGATCGCGCGGGTGCCGGTGGTGGTCACGACCGAGCATTCGCTCGGGACGCGCCTCATGGAAGGTCGGCCCATCACGCCCAGTGTGCGCGCGCTGTACCGGGCGACCGACCGCCTGTCGCGCCGCACCATCGCGGTGTCGTCGGTCGTGCGCGACCGTCTGGTCGCGTGGGGGATCGCGCCCGCCAAGATCGAGGTGATTCCCAACGGCGTCGATCTCGAGCGTTTCGCTTTTCGCGCCGAGCGCCGCGCGGCAGCCCGGCAAGCCATCGGGTGTGGCGACGACGAGCTCGTTGTCGGAGCTGTCGGGCGCCTCGTTCCGTCCAAGGGCTACGACCTGATCACGCGCGGCTTTTCGACGCTTCCGGATCAGGCCCGGCTCGTCATCGTCGGCGACGGGCCCGAACGCGCGGCGATCGCGGATCTCGCTCGCAGCCTCGGCGTCGAGGACCGCGTCCGCTTCCTCGGCGAGCGACTCGACATCGATCACCTGCTCGCCGGCTTCGACATGTTCGTGTCGGCATCGGAACGCGGGGAGGAGACATTCGGGTTGGCAACCGTCGAAGCGCTCGCGAGCGGCCTTCCGATCGTCGTCACCTACTGCCCCGCGCTGGACGGTGTCGACGATCCGCGCATCGTGCGGTGCGCACCCGAGACCGCCGAGCTCGCCCGGTCGCTCGATCGTGCCCGGGCGCTCGTTGCGGACGGCACGGAGAGCCGGCGGGCGCCGGCGGTGCTCGAGCGTTTCGCCATCAAGGCCGTCGTCCGTCAGGTCGACGACCTCTATGACACGCTGTGCAAGGGGCCCACGCGCCGAGGGCGGTTGGATCAGGCCGCGCCGGGCACCCCTTAGCATCGGCAGTACGATCATGCAGCGTTCGGGCCAGCCGACCGGAACAAGGAGGGCCTCGACGGCCATGGAATCAAGCGCCGACACAGTGCTGCGCTTACTCGTAAGGCGTTGGATCTTCCTGGTCATCGCCGCGGTCATCGGCGGCGCGATCGGCATCGGTATATCGGCGACCCGCCCGACCAAATACGCGTCGAGCGCGTTCCTGCTCGGACACGCGACGGGCCCCCACCCCGCCGATTCCTCACTCGTCGCGTCCTCGGCGAAGGTTTACGCGCGGGCCGCGACCGACCCCGGCGTCATCGCCTCGGAGCTGCGCAACGAGCGGGTCACCCTCGACCCCACACGCGTGGCCCAGTACGTCACGGCGATTGCTTCACCTGACACGCCCATGCTCGAGATCAAGGCCACCACCGACACCGCGTCGCAGTGTGTGCAACTCGCGAACGCCGTTGCCAAAGCGATCGCGACCTACAGCAGCTCGTTGTCACCCGGTACCGGTTACGAGATGCAGGCCTTCCGCTCCGCGACCCCGCCCACCGGCGCGGTCGGTCCCGGCGCGGTCCTGTTCGCGCTCGCCGGCGTTCTGCTCGGCCTGCTGGGTGCGGTCATCGCCATCGTCGTCATCGGTGAAATCCGTGAGCAGCCCTCGGCCGGGCACGCGTCACCGCCGCCGGTCGGCGCGTCACCTGCGGCCGCCGCGCCACCCCCCGCCGCGACGCCACCGCTGTTCGTCGCGCCACCGCCGGCCGCGGCGCCGCCTCAGCCCCATTGGCCCCCTCCGGTCGCGTCGATCCCGCCGCCGTCCACCGACGATCGTCCGCCGGCGACGGCTGCGCATGCGCCCTGGCAGTTCGAGCGCGCATCGGAGAAGGTCGACAACGAGACCCGCCGGGTGGCTCCGGCGCCCCGTCCGAAGCGGGAGAGCGCTTCGAAGCGCGACGGAGTGGCGAAGCGCGCGAACACCGCGAAGCGCGCCGGGTCGCCGAAGCTCGACGGCGCAACCGAACCGCGCCCGGCTGCAGACGGCTCGCGCCCGACTGCGGAGAGCTGACGCTCAGCCGAACCACATGTCGCGCAGGGCTTCGCGCAGGTAGACGAAACCCGGACGCACGTCGCGAATGCTCGCGACGCTGTGATGCGCCCCCACCCCGTACGCCAGGGTGTCGAAGAAGTCGCGTCGGACTCCATCGCGGCGTTCATGGAGAGACCGCCGGAGGTCGCCTGCAAAGCGCTGGAACCTGATCCCGACGCGGGCGGGCGGCGCGGGATCCGGGTGTGCGCCGATCGCGTCCTGCGCCCACAGCAACGGGAAGTTCACTCCCGCGGACACCGCGAGCTGCATGGAGCCGTAGAAACGTCCGTTGAAGTCGATCAGTCTCGGCGTGCCATCGTCGCCGCGGATGAATTCCAGCTCGGCGAGCCCGACCCAATCGAGGTCGGTGAGCAGGCGCTCCACTCCCCGCGCCAGGTCCGCGTCGACCGGGAGCGTGTGCGCGCGGACGGTCCATCCCGCCGACACGGGCCAGCGATGATCGACCTGGTGGTACTCGGTCCCGAGCGTTCGCCCGTCTTGGCCGCGCAACGAGATGAAGCTCAGGTTGTCGCCCAAGAGTCGCTCTTGCAGAATCGGCGCACCACCGTCGCGGCGCATTTCGGCGACCCGTTCGGCGATCGCCACGCGGCCGGTCTCGACCGATGCTTCGAGGCGCGTCGCGCCGTTTTCCGATCCGGGGCCCCAGTGCTGGCGGGCCTTGACGAGCACCGGCCCGTCGGTGTCGATGTGCTCGGGCGCGTCCATCGTCGTCGGCGCCTCGAGTCCGCAGCGCACGGCCGCTCGCGTCAACTCGAGCTTGTCGAAGGCGCGCACGACGGCCGGCCCCGCCGGGTAGGGCACGATCGCCGGTAGGTGATCCCGCTCGAGGCTGAGCGCGTGCACCTCGGCGTCGCCCCCGCCGAACACGACGTCGGCACCGCTGTCGATCAGCGCCTGCCGCACCCCGTCCGTGAATCCCTCGATGCCCCCCGCGAGCGTCGGCACGTCGTGGCGGGAGGAGACCACGCGCGACGACGAGGTCAGCCCTCGCGCGCCGGGCGAGGCCACCGAAACCGACCACCCTGCCTTCGCGAGCGAACGGGCCGCGCAGAGGGTGCTCCACGTCCGGCCTTCATCGACGATCAACGCTCGTCCGGGAACAGACATAGCTTCGAACGGTACTGTTGTGACCGCGGTCTGCGCAGATCGAGGGGACGTCCGACGGAATGCGAGAACTGACCCTGTTCGTGGTTGCCGCAACCGCGATCGTCTGTTTTCCTCTTCTTCCGCGGATCATCCGCGTGTTCTGGCGGCGTCCGGCGTGGGCCATCGTGCTCACCATCGTGCTCGTCGCGATCCCGTTCCGCAGCGGGTCCGCGTCGCAGCCCGGGACGCACGTCACCCTTGCCGATTTAGGTGCCGTCATCCTGGTCGGCTGTACCGGACTGCGGTTGATGTTCGACCGCGACCGCAGGCCTCTGCAGTCGTGGGTCGTGCTGCCCCTGGTCGCGCTGACCGCCGCGTTGGTTCTCTCGACGGTCTTCGCGCCCGGCCCCAGCCAGATCGGTGGCGCGGTCCGCTACCTCGAGATCTTCGTGGTCGTTCCCTTCTGCGCGTACATCGCCGTCCGCGACGCGCGCGACAAAGAGCTCGTCATGCGCGCCGTGCTCGGTCTCGGCATCTTCGAAGGCATGATCGGCGTTTACCAGTACCTCACGGGCACCGGCGCCGGCTTCGGCACGGCGAGGGTACGCGCCATCGGTACGTTCGGCGCGTACGACATCATCGCCCTGTCGAAGGTCGTGGCCTACGCCCTCATCGTCGCGCTCGCGTGGACCATGGCCGGTGATCAACGGCGGCGGCGCGTGGGGGCGCTGTGCGCGGTGTTCCTCGTCGCGCCGCTCGCCATGTCGCTCAGTCGTGGCTCGTGGGTCGGCGCGATCGTGGCCATAGTGGTCATGCTGCTCGCGTGGGACGTGCGCCGCGGGCTCGCGATCGTCGCGGTCGGAACCACGATGTTCGCGCTGGCCATCGCGCTCCAGGGTCCGAACAGCACGGAGCGCAAGCGCGTCGACACACTCGTCGGTGCCGTGAGCGGCTCCCCTGACAACAGCGTGCGCAACCGGTACGTGTTGTGGTCGGCGGCATTCGGCATCTGGGAAGACCATCCGATCACCGGCACGGGTCCGAAGACGTTCGCCGACTACAAGTCGAGCTACGCGGGTCTCAACTTCTCCGACAGCAGTGCCGTATCCGACTCGTCGGGCTTCCGTGTCGTGCAGCTGCTGACGCCGCACAGCCTCTACATGCTCGTCCTGGCCGAGCTCGGCGCCCTCGGCGCGTTCGCGTTCGTCCTGTTCGTGGTCTCGCTCCTCGTTGCCTCGTTGCGATCGGTGCGTGCGAGCTCCGCGATCCCCGATCGTCGGTGCTACGCGCTCTTCGCGCTCGGCACGATCGTGTTCTTCGCCGTCACGAGCGTGTACGGCGATCTGGGCGGACCGACGACGGTGCTCGAGGCCCTGCTCCTCGGTCTGGTGCTAGTCGACGCCGCGCACGTCGCCGTCCCGGTCCGGGAGCCCGTCGCCGTTCACTGACAGGCGTACCCCGGCGAGGTCGGCCGTCAGCCGAACGACGCGCTCGAGTTGGCGGCGTGCGTCGTGGAAGCTCTCGACGCGGGCCCGCGCCAAACGTCCCTCGCGCTCGCGCAATTCTTCGTCGTCGAGCCGAACGACGATCGCCGATGCCAGGCCGGCGATGTCGTCCGGACGCACGAGGGCACCGGCGTCGCCGAGTGATTCGCGGACGCCGTCGACGTCGAACGCGACGACGCTGCGCCCGACCGCCATTGCCTCCAACGCGGTGAAGGCCATTCCTTCCCACCGCGACGGCATCACGACCACATCGGCCGCGGCCAGCCAGGCGGCGACATCGTCGCGATGACCGGCGAAGGTGATCGACGGCGGAGCGCCCGCCGACAGATCGTCTCGATCGGGGCCGTCCCCGACGAACACGAGCCGGGCGTCGGGGACGACGTCGACGACCCGCCCCCACGCTCGCACCAACAGGTCTTGACCCTTCTGGCGACAGAGGCGACCGACGCAGACGACGACGGGCGCCACACCGAGATCGAGACGCGCCTTTGCCAGCTGAGCGGCCGCCGAATCGACGAACGGGAACTGCACGACATCGACGCCGTTCGCCACCACATCGAAGCGCGCACGGATGCCGGCGGCGCGGCCGCGCTCGCGTTCCGCCTCGCTGACGCACAACACGACATCGGTCCGGCGCGCCGCGAGACGCTCCCACGTCGTGGTCGCGACGCGCATCGGACCGTCGACCGCTTCGAACGACCACGCGTGCGGTTGGAACACGACCGGCGCGCCGTCGCTCTTCCACAAGCGTCCGGCCAGACCTGCCTTCGACGAGTGGAGATGCAGCACATCGGGCCGCGCTGCACGCGCGATGGCGCGCAGCGCGCGTGTTTCGCGTACGGTGCCCGGTCCCGGGTTGCGCGAGGCGTTCCAGGGCACATGTTCGACGCCGGCGGCGCGCAGACGGGAGATGAAGATTTCATCGGACGGCGAGGCCACCGCAATGCGCCAACCGCGTTCGCGCTGGGCCGCAGCAATTGCACAGACATACTGCGCAACGCCCGCGGTTGTCGGCTGCGTAGCGTGAAGTATCAGGGGCGCAGCGTTGTTGTAACGGGTCGCTGACGTGCGTGTTCGCCAGTGTCCGCCCCGCTTATGCACCCCTAAAGCGTACCGTGCCGCGTTTCGTCCATTTCGGTCACGCCTTCAGATCCGCCCCGCGGATGGTCGAAGAGATTCATGACCGCTTCCCGGCGTAGGGGATCGGCGACTAAGACCGCGCCCGTGGGGGGACTCATGTCGAAACTTCGCACACATCTTGCGCGCACCCGGTTCGGTGCCACCAGACGTGCCCAGGTCGAGATCCTCGTCGTGGCTCTCGGACTTGCCGTTGCGCTTCCCGTGGGCGCGGCGCCGCGTTGGCGCGACAGCGCTTCCACGAAGACGCTCACCGTGGCGTCAATCGACCATCACCGGCGCGCCCGGCATCAGCACACGACGACGACGACCGTCCGGCCGACGACAACGACGGTCCGGTCGACGACAACGACCGCAGCGTCCACGGTGCCGCCGCACATCGTGACGACGGTGGCCCCGACCGATCCGCCGACCTATCCGACGACCGTGCCGCCCACGGTG
>PLBO01000076.1 GCA_003134555.1 Actinomycetota bacterium | reverse complement strand
GATCCCGCGGTTACGGCGGCGGTGACACTCGTCGGTCGTGTCGGCGCACCGACTATCAGTCGGTCAGTGGGGTCACTCGAAGGGCCGGTTCCGCGTGCGTTGGTCGCGGCGACTGTGAACCGGTACCCCCGCGCATTGGTGAGTCCCGTAATCGTTCGCGTGGTGGCCGACGGGTCGAACAGACGCGGCGATTGGGCGACTCCGTCGAGGAACGGAGTGACGACGTATCCCGTGACAGCGGAACCACCGTTCGACGTCGGCGCGGTCCAGGAGACCGTTGCGTAAGTATTGCCGGGCGCGCCTGTCACCGACGTGGGTTCGGTGGGCGCACCAACGATGATCGGGGCGGTTCGAAACGATGAAACACCGCGGCCGACACTATTGATCGCCGCGATGACGAACGTGCATGTCGCCCCGTTGGTCAGGCCCGTCACGGTTGCGGTTGTCGCGGTCCCCGTGAAGGTGATCGTCGGTTGGACGGCACCGTTTTGAGTAGGTGTCACCGCGTAGCCGGTGATCGCAGACCCACCGTCGCTCCATGGTTTGATCCAGTGGACGGCCGCTCGACCATTGCCGGGTTCAGCCGATACCGAGATCGGACTGAACGGAACGATGGAGGTCAGCGTCGTGGCGGGGTGGACCGGCAACAGCAGCGGTGGCCGTGGCGTCTGTGTGAAGTCGAACTCGGCCGAGAGGTCACCGAGGATCGCGGCGTTCTCACGGACGTCCGGACGAGGGTCGGCGCGTCCGTCGGTGGCGGGGTCGAGGCGTTGGCCGTTGAGGAAGTCGTCTTCGATGAACTTGAGGTAGGCGTCAGGGCTCAGCGTCTGGTGATCGACGAGGCCACGGCGAGCGTAGGGACTGATCGTGATGCCGGGGACCCGAAGTCCGTAGCCGTTTTGGTCGACAACCGGCGGCACCACGTGGTCGTAGGAGCCTCCCCAGTCGTCCCAGTTGATGAAGATGGCAGTGGAACTCCAGTTCGGGCCATTCATGACTGCGTTCACCAGGCTTGTCACGTATGACTGCCCTGCACTCACGCTCGACGGCGGATGCTCGCTGACATCGTCCGAGGGGACGATCCACGAGACGGCGGGCAGCGTTCCGTTCTTCGCCTGGCTGTAGAAGTTCGCGACGGACTGGATGTTGCCGAGCTGCCCGTCGGCCTTGACCGTGTCGAAGTAGGGCATCGGGTTCCAGATCCCGGGCGTGCGCGCGATTTGGGGGACCGGGATGCAGCTCAATGCTCGATCGTTGGTGCAGTCGGGCTCGGTGCCGGATACGACGTAGTAACCCCATGAGATGGCGTTCTTGTGCAGAAGGTACGTCAGGTCGGTCCACGCGTATACCGGTGCGTCCTGCGATCCCGGTGGGACCTTGCTCACATCGGCCGGCGGCGGCGGTTTGAAGGTTTCGAGCGAGTTGACGCAGCTACTTGGAACGTCGTGTTTCGTACACGTGGCGGACCAACCGGAGACGTTGTAGAGGTGGGACGGCAAACTCCATGAGGCATTCGACTCGAACATCCGGTCTTGCAAGACGAAGTTGCTCGCATACTTCCAGTAGTTCGGAATGTCGCTGGCGGTGTGGTAGCCCATCACGTCGACCGGACCGTTCGAGCACTGCGGATTCGTCGGGTCCGTGCAGCTCTGTTGAGCTGAAGCAAAACTGCGGAGGAAGCCGTCCATCCTGCCGCCATTGACGTCGGTCACGGCGTCGGCGGCACCGTGCGGACCTGCCCCCTGATTGTTCGCGTGGTTCACATACGGCCGCTGGCACCCACCTCTGACCGGATCGGGGACGCAGGCCGTCGGGACACCGTTGACCATCGGAATACCATCCGCGCCCGGAAAGGTGCCGAAGTAGCTGTCGAACGATCGATTCTCTTGGTTGATCATCACGATGTGCTGGATCTTGTGGATGTCAACCGGTGCTGAGGTCGTCGCGGCGGGCGTGAATCCCGGGAGACCCCGACTGGGCGGCACCGCCATCGCGACGACCAGGCCACACCCGAGTGCGACGGCCGACAGCCAGATTGTCGATGGCTTGCTGTGAACCTTCATGCACATCCCTTGCGCGACAACTCGGGTTAGCGGCCTGTCAGAAAGGGTGACGCCTCATCGGACGAGCCGTTTTGCGACGATATGTGAACTTGCTGCCGCGTAGGGAGCTGGAAGCAATTGTTGTCAGACTCTCCGCTGGCGCGCAAGTAGCGGAGCCGCGTGCGCAGCGCGGGCAGGCCGACGGTCGGGAGAGCGTGGGTTCGATTCCCGTCGCTCGCTCCACGAGAACGGCCGCTCATTCGGCCGCCGGTCGACGAGTCAGTTGCGCGAAGCCCGG
Organism: Actinomycetota bacterium; assembly: GCA_003134555.1. GTDB lineage: Bacteria > Actinomycetota > Acidimicrobiia > IMCC26256 > PALSA-610 > PALSA-610. The sequence goes on along the minus strand of PLBO01000076.1, from coordinate 1,401 downwards.
TCCGGTCGGCTCGTGGGAGGAACTCGCTCACCGTCAGCTCCGCCTCCGCCGCATGGTGTTCCTCCTCAGCCAGGGCATGAGCTACCGGGCAAGCGCAAAAGACCTCGGTGTCGCCCGCACGACGGTCATGCGGGGCACGGGCTGAGGTCACCGGTGCGCTATACCGGGATGTGCGCGCGTCTATCGCGCGCTCGGGAGCGTGAGCGGTGATGTCGGATCGGATGGTCGTACGCGGTGATCTCGACTTCGAGGCGCGGCGCCTGTTCATCGCGAGCGCGTCCGCCGTGATCGACAAAGTCGAGGGTCACATCGACTTGGACTGTGCGCAACTCGATCGACTCGACGAGGGAACGCTGGGCATGCTCGTAATGATTGCCCGGAACGCCCAGCGGCGCGGGCAACGTGTTGTGCTCGACATGGCGTCGAAGCGCGTTCGTCACGACCTCGACGACGCGGGCGTGAGCTACCTCTTCGCCGCGTCGGCCTAACCGCCCGGTCCGCGACAACGGCCACGTTGGTGGGGTGTCGACCGCTCTGGCACCGGTGCTGGGGCGGCGAAAGACGCGATCAGGTGCAGGGGCAGTCACCTCAACAGCACGTCACGGCGCCCGTTTGGTTCCATCCCGACCTGACGCCGGGTGCGGTTCTCAGAGGTCGCGGTCCTCTTCTCCGGGCGCGTGACAGGTCGGGTGTCCGCATGAGGCGGTGCGCCCGTCCCGCACGTCACTCGGGGTGACGGCGACCATGTTCCGTTCACACCAGCACGAAACGGGAAGGAACCCAGGCTCGTCGACACGCAGGCGCTCGTAGGCTCGCCTCGTCAGCACCAGCGGTGAGCGTCGGTAATGCCGAGTCCGCCTCATCGAGTTGCCTACTGACGCTGCGCGCGGTTCGGACCTGTTCTCAGATGTTCGCGAGCCAGAGTCGCAGTCGGTGCCGCAACGCCTGTGTCCGTTTCCACATTTGGCCCCCCGCCCTCGGTAGGCGTGCCGACGAAGCGCGTAGTACGCGCTTCGTCAGGTGTCTTTCTGCCTTTCGCGATCGTCGATGAATAGGTCCCTCGGCGCCTCCCTCGAACGAGTGGTTTATTCCGTAGGCGAAGGACCACTCGAACAGGTGACGTCGTCGGGTGGCGATGCGAGGAAGCTGCACGGGGGCCGCGTGTGGAAGGGACCGTCGGTGCGAGATGACGACGTCAAGGACGAGCTGCTCACGGTCGCGGCGGCGGATGAGCGGGGCGGCGTGAACCGGCGCACATTGCCGGGTTGGAATAGTCCGGCGGGCTCACAGGGGTGCTCGCGGCGGACGCTGGGCGCTTTCGACGCTCGGCGGTTGAACCCGCCCTCAACGATGAGGTCGGAGGGAGCTACTCGCGTCTTTGACGGAGCGGGTTGCGAGTAG